>CABUHS010000005.1 GCA_902491535.1 uncultured Eubacteriales bacterium | reverse complement strand
CTATGACCCTCTGCTTGTAAGGCAGATGCTCTCCCAGCTGAGCTATGCTCCCATGCATTTTGTTTTGTCGCCATCTCTCTGCGACGTTTAGAATTATACCATATCCTAAAACGTTTGTCAATAGGTTTTTTTGAAAAAAATCAAATTTTTTTCAAAAAAGGATTTTGACCGCGAAAAGCTGACTTAAATCCGCTGCCGTATTATATGCGGCGTGCAACAAAGTACCACCGTTCGTCTGAGTCGTCAGCCGTCTTTTCGCTGCGGTCTCCGAGTACGGTCAGAAGCTCAAATCCGCATCTTTTCAGAGCGTTTGTCAGTACGGTGCGGCTGTAACAGCGTTCGCTCTGATATTCGTCGGAACGGGTCCAGCTTCCGTCATCACACCTTGTAAATATTGACAGATAAAAATCGCATAACTTCGAATCGGGATCGTAACTGTTCTGCCATGCGCAGAAAACATCATCCGACTCAAGAATATAATCCCTGTTTCCGAAAACGTTTTCAAACTTATACGGAGTATTGACATCGAAGATAAAGATACCGCCGGGTTCAAGGTAGGTATGAAGGGAAGAGAAGCATTTGTCAAGATCGTCCCTGCCTGTAAGGTAGTTTATACCGTCAAGACAGCATATGGCTGCGCTTACAGTGCCGTACAGTTCAAATGAACGTATGTCCTGACACAGATAGAGCGGCTTAGGTCTGTGCCGCGACGCTCTTTTTTGCGATAAATTATCATCGCAGTTATCATTCTCATATTCCATGCGGGCAGCTTCTGCGAGCATTTCACCGGATATATCAATACCTATCATATCGTATCCGCGATCTGCAAGCTGTCTTGTGAAGGCTCCTGTTCCGCATGCAAGTTCGAGAACAAGCTCAGGCTTTTTTGCGCAGTATTTTTCAAAAAGTCCGGTTAAAAAATCCGTCCATTCAGAATAATCGACTTCAGAATTAAGCTCTTCATAATACGGAGCCAATGCGGAATACTGAGGCATAGGTACGCTGTTTTGTTTTTTCGCTTCCTTTGACATATATATGACATTCCTTTCCCGGATGTTACTTTATTTCAAAAATTATTTTGGCTTTTGTTCGCGCCGTAATGATAGCACAAATTTCCGATAGGGTAAAAAATGCCGGCGTGGCATAATTTACTCGGAATTTACAACGGCTGCTTCAGCCTGCTATAAGCTTTGCAATGTCACTTACCGTCGCACCGAAAATATAGCTGCTTATATCCGAAAGTGCGTCTGATATTGCGTCAAGAGTGCATTTGCATCCGCAAAGCTTGCCCTCAAGCTCGTTTATCGGCGCGCTGCCAAAGAAATCGCCGCGTACCGATATGTCTGATATAATACCGCCGCTAAGCGTCATGTGAAGCTCTACAAGACCGTAAGAGAAGCGTTTTTTGCGAAGGACGGAAAAATCCTTGGATTTGCCGTATATCCATTCCCACGATGAATATTTTTCATCTGCAAGTTTTTTTATTTCACAGCGCTGAGCTTCGGAAAAAATGCGGGTAGGTTCTCCGGCACGCTCTTCGAGATAATTTCTCAGTTCGAGTACGTCGGATATTTCGGGCGCGTTATGCGGTACTTTCCCTTCTTTTTTTGCGCTTGTTAGAAGATCCTTCAGATTTCCGACACGGCTGCGCACGCTTTTGATTCCCTTGCTGGAGAGCTTTGTCTCGTCGGGTTTCAGCACGCCTGCCATTTTTCCGAAATCTGCATCCCACAGAAGTGTCCCGTGATGCATTACATGACCGTTTCTGACACACTGCGCCGTACCTGACACCTTGAATCCGTCTACGGTTATATCATTGCGCCCTGATAGCGAAGCGTCAAGCCCGAGCGCCTTAAGCGCTTCTATGATAGGCTTGCAGAAACGCTCAAAGTTGAGAGAGCCTCCCTGAACGTCTTTACTTATAAATGTGTAATTTATATTGCCGAGATCGTGAAAGACCGCTCCGCCGCCTGTAAGACGTCTTACAATCTTAATTCCGTGCAGTTCCGCATATGCACGGTCGATCTCCGCATATGCATTCTGATTCTGCCCGATTATAACTGCCGGCTCGTTGCGCCAAAGCATGAAAATATCCTCATCTCCGGCACTGTCGAGCAGATATTCCTCGGTTGCCATATTTTCGTAGGGCTCTGTGCAGTCGTTATGGTATACGATCATCTGTATCTCCTGTTATTATAATAAGTCTCAATGCTTTGTTATATGCGTTTAAGTATCGGATCGGATATGCTGAAAACCGATCATGTACATTCCGCACTAAGAAGCAATCCGCTGACAGCGGAAATCTGACTTGGGGTTATAAAAGCGGCGGCCGCGGCAGCCCGATATACCGTTTTAATATATCGGAATGCGCGCGGCCGCTGTTAACTTAGCTTTATTCTGTTATTTGCGATATCAGAGACCGACCTTGGAACGGTTCATCTTTTCAACATCGCTGAAGCTGTGTGTCGGTACGTGTCCCGGTATGGGCATGATCTTCTCGTGGATGCAGTCGATAATGCCGTCTGCTTGCGGGAAGAAGTACTTCTCAAGCTCAAATGCTGGAGTAATCCAGTTACGCGAACCGTATGCAATAGCAGGCGCATCAAGGTAATCAAATGCAAACTCGTTGATGTTTGCAGCCATATCCTTCATGATAGATCCTCTCTCGCATGCATCTCCGACGATAATAATCTTTCCTGTCTTCTTTACCGATTCGATTACTTTGGAGTAGTCAAACGGAACGATAGAACGGGAGTCAATAACCTCTGCGGATATACCGTATTTCTCTTCAAGGATTTTTGCAGCTTCGAGCGCTCTGTAAAGAACGGCACCGATCGTAAGAATTGTTACATCCTTACCTGCACGCTTGATATCGGGATCGCCAAATTCTACCTCGTAGTAATCCTTCGGAACGCCGCCTTCGTGGAATTCCTCGCCCTTGTCGTATATTCTCTGAGATTCAAAGAATATTACAGGGTCGGTGCCTTCGAGTGCAGCGGACATAAGTCCCTTTGCGTCGTAAGGTGTTGACGGGAATACGACCTTCAGACCGGGGATATGAGCGGTAAGGGCTGTCCAGTCCTGAGAGTGCTGAGCGCCGTACTTTGATCCGACGGATACGCGGAGGATGATCGGCATCTTGAGGATACCTGCGCTCATTGCCTGCCATTTAGCCATCTGGTTGAAGATTTCGTCTCCTGCACAGCCGATGAAGTCAGCGTACATAAGCTCAACAATAGCACGTCCGCCGCACATTGCGTAGCCGACTGCGGATCCGACGATAGCGGACTCGGAGATCGGGGAGTTGAAGAAGCGGTGATAGGGAACAGAATCGGTGATTTTCTTGTAAACGCCGAATGCGCCGCCCCAGTCGCGGTTATCTTCACCGTATGCGATGAGTGTGGGATCATCGTAGAACTTGTCGATGATCGGCTCGCACAGACCGTCACGGATATTGTAGAGCTTCATCTTGGAGACGGGCTTGCCGTTTTCGTCCTTTGCGGTACGGATCTTGCCTGCAATCTCCTTTACGCGAGCGCACTCTTCCTTTGTTGTAAGCATTTCTGCTTCGCGGGAAGGATCCATGCTGTGAACTTTCTGGTTCGAGAACATGATAGAAGAGATAGCGTCGGGTGTTTTGTCGAGATCCATGCGGGGAGATACCTCGTCATTGATCGCGAGCTTCATGACCTCTGTCATGCGGCTGATTATATCCTGCTCGATAGAAGCAAGCTCATTTTCGGTAGCGATCTTGCCCTTTACAAGCTTTTCTTTGTATGCTGCAATCGGATCTGCTGCCTTCCAAGCTTCGATCTCCTCAGGTGTTCTGTAAGTCGAGCTGTCAGAAGGAGAGTGACCGGATACACGGTATGTTACAACGTCAAGAAGAGCCGGTCCTTTACCGTTTACAAGAAGCTCTTTCTTTCTTGTTACAGCGTCGATGACTGCGAGCGGATCATATCCGTTTACACGTTCAGCGTGCATCATTTCGGGATTAAAGCCTGCTCCGAGACGTGCAGCCATGTCATAACCCATGGTCTCGCCTCTTGTCTGACCGCCCATTCCGTAGTGGTTGTTGAATACGTTGAACAGGATAGGCATACCTTCGCCGTTGCCGTCATTCCAGAGCTTTGTGATCTGGTCCATGGATGCAAAGTTGAAGGATTCTAGAACGGGTCCGCGTCCGCATGCTCCGTCGCCGCAGTTTGCAACTACGATACCTTTCTTGTGGTTGCTGCGCTTATACAGAGCGGCACCGAGTGCGATCGGTGCGCTGGCTCCGACGATAGCATTGTTAGGCATGATACCGAAAGGAATGAAGAAAGCGTGCATGGATCCGCCGAGACCGCGGTTAAATCCTGTGGTTCTTGCGAATATTTCTGCAAGTGCGCCGTAGAGCAGGAAGTTAACTGCCATTTCCTTTATGTTTCCGTCTGCGTTCATGTGCTTTTCGACAACATTGAGGACAGATCCGCCGAGGAACTCCTTCATGATGTCGTAAAGCTCTGTCTCATCAAGCTTGTTGATCGAAGACAGACCTTTTGCGAGGATCTCTCCGTGGCTGCGGTGAGATCCGAATGTAAGGTCGTTGATGTCGAGACTGTATGCTTCACCGACAGCGGATGCTTCCTGACCTATGGAGAGGTGAGCAGGTCCGGGGTTGTTGTATGCAACGCCGTTGTACTCGCTCTTGGTCTTTACTTCGTTGAGCATTGTCTCAAATTCGCGGATCATACGCATGTCGCGGTAGATACGAACGAAATCTTCCTTGCTGTAGATCTTCTTTTCTTCAGTGAGTGACTTATTGTACTGGCATACCGGAATATCTTCAAAATGAATAAAACCGGGCTCAAATGCTTTTTTCGGGTCAACAAATTGTGACTTAGGCATAACTGTACTCCTTTTATATAAATATGTTTTATTTTTGATATGCTTTATCGTTTCACTGCACATACTCGCAAAACGAAAGTATATTCAGGCTTCGGAATGATCCGGAATCGGATCAGATCATGAACATTGCTTCGCGGATTACTTCGCCGACTGTAGGATGCGGGAAAACAGTTTTCTGAACGTCTGAAACGCGCATATGTCTATCTACCATCATTGCACAGCCGAAGATTATCTCGGAAGCGTAGGTTCCGATCATATGAACACCGAGTATATCCTTGTGTTCTTTGCCGATAACGAGCTTGACAACACCGTTGCCGCCCTCATTCTCTGCGATATAGCGTCCGCTGAGCTTCAGAGTTACTGTTTTGGTTATAACATCGAGTCCCTTTGCTTTTGCGGATTCTTCTGTTTCACCGACAGCTGCAACCTCAGGATTTGTATAGATTACTGAGGGGATAGCGTCATAGTTGACGGAATCCTTCTTGCCGAGGATATTGTTGATAGCAACCTCACCTTCGCGGTATGCAGTATGTGCGAGCATTGAGCGACCGTTTACGTCTCCGGCGGCCCATACGCCTGCGACATTTGTCTGTCCGCGGTCGTTTGTTACGATCGCACCGCGCTCGGTGAGAACGCCGATATTTTCAAGACCGATGCCCTGTGTCATGGCACGGCGGCCGATAGATACGAGAACGCGGTCGGCTTTTGCAGAAAGCTGTTTGCCGTCAAGCTCATAGTTTACGCAGTCTGTTCCGACAGATGTTACCTTTGCACCGAGGAGGAATTCAACTCCGCGCTTGGTATATTCTTTCTGGAGCATCGAGGAGATCTCGCGGTCTGTAGGACCGCCGATGTGATCGAGCATTTCGATTACGGTTACCTTTGATCCGATGCTGTTGAAGTAAGATGCCATTTCAAGTCCGATAACGCCGCCGCCAATAACGACGAGCTTTTCGGGGACATCTTTAAGGTCAAGGATCTCATGGTTTGTCATTCCGAATCCTGAAGCTACCGATTCGCGCAGACCGGGAATCGGAGGAACTGCTGCGGTTGATCCGGTGCATATAAGAAGCTGCTTTCCGGTATATTCCTTGTCCGCTGCTTTTACGACAAAACCGTCTGTATCGCGGCGAAGTATCTCACCTTCTGCGTCAACAACTTCGACGCCCGCCTTTTTGAGGGTCGCGCCGATTCCGCCGACAAGCATCTTGACAACCTTATTTTTGCGCTCAACTACGAAACTGTGGTCGATGGACGCACCCTCGAGTTTTACGCCGTATTCGTTGCAGTGCTTGGAATAATCAAATATTTTTGCGGAGTAAAGAAGCGTTTTGGTAGGAATGCAACCTTCGTTGAGGCAAACACCGCCGAGCGCTCTTTTTTCAATCACGAGCGTTTTGAGTCCGCCGTGAGCGGCACGCTCTGCAGCGTTGTATCCTGCCGGACCTCCGCCGAGAATTATAAGATCGTACATATTTAAAACCTTTCCTTTCCTTACAAGACAGGCTTATTTAGCAAGCAGAAGGTTGAAGTTCTCGAGGTTAGCGCAAAGTTCCTTAAGGAATTTTGCTGCGGGAGCGCCGTCAAGTGCGCGGTGGTCGAATGTGAGTGAGAGACCCATTGCGCTGTAGAATACATCGTTGTCTCCGACAGTCTTTACGCGGCGCGTGATTGTTCCGACGCCGAGAATTCCTGTCTGCGGAGGATTAACAACGGGAGTGAAGCTCTCAATACCGAACGATCCGAGGTTGGTAACAGTAAATGATGCGCCTTTGAGCAGATCGGGATTTATTGTACCTGCTTTCGCATCGTTTATTACAGCCTTTGACTGTGCGGCAAGCTCATTGAGAGAGAGGGTATCTGCACCGAATACCGTGGGAACAAGAAGTCCGCGGGGAGTGTCAACGGCAATGCCGAGATTTACATGCGAGAAGTAACGCATGATATCCTTGTCGTCGAGGAAGTTTGCGTTAAGATCGCGGTGACCGAGCAGTGTTTTTGCAACTCCGAAGAGTACCATATCGTTGAGAGTGATATTGTTCATGCCGAGCTTTTCACCGTTTGCTTTAAGAGCTGCACGGTAAGCCATGATCTCTGTAGCGTCGAACGACGCATTGAGAGTGAGCTGAGCCATATTCGAGAGCGATGCATGCATACTCTTTGCGATTACGCGGCGAATATTCGGGATCTTGACGTCTTCGTATTCTGCTGCGGGAGCTGCGGCTGCTTTTGCGGATTCTGCGACGGGAGCTGCGGCTGCTTCCTTTGCTGCCGCGGCATTTGTGAGTCCCTTGTCGAGAAGAGCGTTTACGTCTCTCTCGATGATGCGTCCCATAGGTCCGGTAGGAACTGCTTTTGAAATATCTGCGTCTGTCTTTGCAGCAAGGTTACGCGCTCTGGGCGAAATGCGTACAAAACCGTCGTCGGATTTTGTAGACGGGATCTCGACAGCAGGCGTCTCTTCTTTTACTGCTTCTGCAGCCGGAGCTGCTTCGGCTGCGGGAGCCTCATCTTCTCCAAGCTGTTTTTTTGCTTCTGCGATAAGTGCGGAGATATCTTCTCCTGCTTCACCTATGATGCACACGGGATTGAGGCAGGGAACATCGTCACCGTCTTCGGCGAATACCTCAAGAAGGGTACCTGCCACAGTGGCTTCTTCGTCGAAAGAAGACTTATCTGTTTCATATGAGAACAGGATGTCCTGAAGTGCAACGGTATCGCCTTTTTTCTTTTTCCATTCGGTGATAACGCAGCTTTCAACGCTTTGACCCTGTCTCGGCATGATAACTAATGTTGCCATTATATTTTCTTTCCTCCGTTTGAAATTTTATTTTTGGTTGTTACAGAGTATTTAAACGGGCATTGCCCGAGTATCTGTCGTTTGTATCGACATTACTGTCAGACGCCGAGGTCTGCAGCTATAATGCGCGCGCCGCTGCGCCGCGCTCTGTCCGATATTTCGGACGGGACGGCTTTTTCGGTGATGATCGTGTCGATCATTCCGAAATCCGCGAATGTATAAGGAAGCATTTTTCCGAATTTTGAGCTGTCGGCAAGAATAACTGTTCTCCGTGCTTTTTCTATAACGAGACGTTTGAATTCACATTCTGTATAGTTGCCGCACGTAAATCCGTTTTCCGCCGATATTCCGGACGGAACAATAAATGCAACGTCTATATTGATCTCCGAAAGATATTTTGTCGCCATGTTTCCCGAAACAGAGATACTGTCGCGATTGAGCATGCCGCCGATGATATTTACTATCGGAAGCTTCTTTTTTGTAAGCTCAAGTGCAATGTTCGGACCTGTTGTCGTTATTATAAGACGTTCGTCCGGCATCATGGCGGCAAGTTGGAACACAGTCGTTCCCGAGTCCAAAAATACCGAACGCTCCGTTTCGATCATTTTCAGCGCAAGCGCGGCTATTTCCTGCTTCGCTTGCGTGTTTTCGTTCATACGCAGAGAAAATTTTCCCTCCATACAGGTCGTTATGAACTTCATCGAACGGGCGCCTCCGCGAACTTTTATGGCTTCGCTCTGTTCTTCAAAATAATCAATATCACGTCTGAGAGTCATGCTTGATACATCGGGGAAAAGCTCCTCAAGCTCACGCAGGGATACAAAGGGCTTATTACGAAGCAGATCTCTTATTTTTTCTCTGCGGTCGAAATTCATATCTTTGTCCTTTCATATCTGACATCTTATTTGTGTGATTGTGCTGTGATTTTGTAATCATCTATGATGTTAAAAATCACAAATACTCTGTTATTATATCATTTGCGGAATACTGTGTCAATAAGAAAAAGAATTTTTTATACCATAATTTATTAATTATTTACAAATGATTTATCTTCCTTAATGCTTTTATAAAAATTTAAGTATTGTATATTGATACGGGAAAAACTGAATGATTTTGTTTCAATCACAAATCTGCTACTATACTATTATATATGAAAAAACCACCGTTCTTCAGATAAAAATGAAGAACGGCGGTTTCTGGCGGATTCAGTCATGCACTGCACAGTATACGGCTATTGCAGAGAATACCGCTAACAGAAGAAAGTGTAAAAGGTATTGCATTTTATTTTCCTTCTTTTTATTTTATTTGTTAATTCATTTCTATAAGCCTGAGACTCAGGGCTGTTATATCACCGGCACCCATAACAAGTACGAGGTCGTCTTTTTCTGCATTTTCGGCGATATACTCTGCCGGCTGTTCGAAGCAAGTACCTTTCGGCAGGTAGATTGCACTCGGAATAGCATCTGCAAGCATCTGAGCCGTAACGCCGCTCTCATTAGATTCACGTCCTGCCGAGTATATATCTGTTATTATTACCCGGTCGGCGTCGCCGAATGATTCTGTAAGTTCATCGAAAAGACCGTAAGTTCTTGAGTATGTGTGCGGTTGAAAAACACACCAGATTTTATGTCCGAGACTTTTTGCCGCTGCAAGGGTAGCTTTTATTTCTGTCGGATGATGCGCATAGTCGTCGTATATAAGTGCGCCATTTATGCTGTTTCCACGGTATTCGAAGCGTCGTTTTGCACCGCGAAAATCGTGAAGTCCGTCCCGAACGGCCTCTGCCGGCATGCCGTTTTCTATGCACGCTGCCGCTGCTGCGATTGCATCGGATATGTTATGGATACCCGGAACGCGAAGTCCGGCAGTACACACGTTTTTTTCAATGTCGTCTTTCCCGTGTCTCATAAGGGTAAATACAGTTTCGGCACCGTCCGAGCGTATATTTTCAGCAAAATAATGGACGTCGGAATTTTCGGGAAGCTTGTGTGATAAAGTACTGTATGTGACGACCTTCGCGCTTATACCGTCTGCAGCTTTCATAGCAGCTTCGCTGTCGGAGCATACAACGGCGATCTCTGCGGATGACATATATTTATGAAAGCTTTCGGTTATCTGCTTAAGACTGTGAAAATAATCGACATGTTCAAGCTCAACGTTAAGAACGACTGCGGTCGTAGGATAGAACGAAAGAAAGGAATCTGTGTACTCGCATGCTTCGAATATAATAGCGTTGCCGTTGCCTATCCGGTATGCTCCGCCAAGCTCAGCCAGCTCAGCCCCCGATACGATCGCAGGGTCGATATTTGCACGAAGAGCTATCATAGATGCCATTGACGTGGTTGTACTTTTGCCGTGAGTTCCTGCAATACCGATACGTATGCTGTATGGGAGCATTAGCTTTCCTAAAAATTCCGCTCTTGTATAGCACGGTATATTTCTGCGGCGGGCTTCGGCAAGCTCAGGATTGTCATCATGTACAGCTGCTGTGTAGATAACAGCGTCACAGTTTTCGGGCAGATTTTCGGCGGAGTGTGTGAAATATATTTTTATTCCCGCCTGTTCCATTTTATCGGTAAGTCCGGAATGCACTCTGTCACTTCCGGTGACAAATGAGCCGTCCGACGAAGCGATCATTGCTAGTGACGACATGCTTATGCCGCCTATTCCTATAAAGTGAAGATGTTTGCCAATCAGAAATGAGTTGTCAGCTTTTGTTTTTGTCATTTTGATCATTACAAAAAATGGATGCCTTTCTCGCACATTTGTGAAAATGTTGCGTTTTAAAGTCGAAAGCTAAAATATATTGTTAAAATCAGAATTAAAACAGAGATTGAGTTAAAAAAAAGCTTTTAATTATGTTCAATCCTATTCACAATGTTGTTTTATAATACGTGTATCGGCGCGGACAACCTTATACAACATTTTTAACGTTCGCGTACCGTGATATTAAATTCAGAACAGGAGTACAGTTCAGTGAAGATCACAGACATCAAGATCAGAAAAGTTTTTGAGGGCGACGGACCGATGAAAGCTATCGCATCGGTGACATTTGACGGCGCTCTTGCGGTGCATGACGTAAAGGTGATTTATGCACGTGAAAGATATTTTATAGTTATGCCATGTAAAAAGAATCCTGATAATACATACCGCGATATTGTTCATCCGATAAACGCCGAGTTCCGTCGTGTACTTGAAGAAGCAGTGATCGGAAAATACCGCGAGACTGTGGACGGAGACGACGGACAGCCGATCGGATAAGCCGGCGGGAGGTGTTTCCCGTTTGATATATAGCATATTTGCATTGATAACATCTTTCGGCCTCGGACGGAAGATGTTATCTGATTTTATGTAACTGATTATACACTTTTTTTCGTGTTTGTCAATACTGACGTCAGGAAAGCGCATACAGGTTTATTTCCCATGCGGGAAGACAGTGCTTACGCCGCAGAAACATCCTGTATCCCGGACAAATTGATTCAAGCAGGAGGGGAAGCTCATAAAGATCCTCCGAGCGGTGGTAAAGTGAAAGGCATATATCCGGAATAAATCTCCGTATCGTTTCGGCAGAGCCGAGCAGAGCGTTTTTTTCTGCTCCTTCCACATCGTATTTTATGAAATCGGCAGATCTTCCGCCGAGTATGATGTCAAGTGTGAGAGCTGGGATAAGAGATGTTTCTCCCTCATCGCCGACAGATGCAATGCGAAATCCGCTGCTTCCCCTGTTGCCGTGTGTGCAGAAGCTGAGGTTTCCGCACCCGTCCCATGCAGCGGCATTATATGTCTCGATACAGAGTGACGGCGATTCCGAATTTAGTTTGTTGCATACCGTTTGCAGTTTTTTAAAGGTTTTTTTATCGGGTTCTACAGCAATGATCTCTTCTGTTTCCGGAAATAAAGAGAGGAACTCGTTTACCGTGTCCCCGTTATATGCACCGAGATCTGCATATGAACTGTATTTTTTTCCGGAAAACAGTTTTTCATGATCTCTTTCCGGCGATGATGAAGCATCAAGTAGGGTATGAAGCGAACCTGTCAGCTTTCCCTCTATTATACCGTCGAAAATACGGCGTGATTCATCGTCTGCCAGAAGATTTCGTGCGGCGGAGATTTTTTCTCGATTTTCTGCCACAAGCTCTTCGGTGAACAGCTCGCTTCCGGATACTACCGGAACGTCAGGAACGTACAGCTCATGCTTTTTTTCAATTTCACATATGCGGTCAATAACGTCCGCAAATCTTGTCGCGAAGCATAGAAGTATTATAAAATCATACTGCGCAAAGCGCTCGCATGCCTCTGAGTATGACAGTATAGGCATTTCGCGGAACTCTCTGCGTCTGCCGTCTGCTTTTGTTACAAATCCGTCGCTCGCAAAAACGCCGAGTACCTCGATTTTCTTTTCGAGACATATGTCAAGTATTTTATCCGCTCCGTTTCCGGTTCCGTAAAGAAGTACAGGACGTTGAGCTTCAGAAAGAAAATGCCAGAGATCTTTTTTTATCCTAAAACAGCAAGGTTCCGAGGTACCCTCCGGACGGGTTTTTATGTCGGTCTGTTTATTCATTTTATGATTATTTCTTTGTTATAATTCGTATTGTATACAAATTATGCATGGCGTATGTTTATGCTTCCTAAAACGGTATGGTAATTCAAAAACAGTTTTGCACTGCCCGGGACGAAAGAATTTGAACTGTCTACAGCGATGTTTCTGATACGCTTGCCTTTTGCAGCGCGTTTTCCGGTAATGTAAATTTCAGTGTCTGCCGGAATACATATATCTACCGATGACAGAAACGCAGTAACGTCAAGAATATGACTTCCTGAAAATTCAGTATTCTGAAGAGATAGAGTAAGCTCTGAACATATGGCGGATACGATAGCGCCCGAAAATTTTTCATCGTATGATTGGACATTTTTACGCATGAATACCGAGCGGTATACGGGCATAAGGAGCTGATCGCCGCTTTCGCTGTCATTTATTTTTCTGTATTTGAATATACGGCTTCTGGAAAAGAAGATAAGTCCTGCGGCGATCAGTATTACCGGAATGAGATATCCGCGTATACCGCTCAGACCGCTTATTCGTCCGGAAAGAAGCCACGCGCCGATAAGGAAGACGAGCAGATCCGATTTTCTCGGCGTTCCTGCAAACATTTTTACGACGGGCGGAAGTATCATGAACCAGAATATAAGGGCGCCTAAGCTGAATATTGAGAAATTTTTAAGCACTCCTGCCGCTTTGAGCAACAGTCCGATCCCGATCATTATCAGTACTACCGCTGCATAAATGCTTCCGGTTTTATGTGTTTTTTTCTTTTTCATCAGGCGTTTATCCTTTCGGCAGTTATCGTGAAGATGCTTTTCTTTATTATATATTCATTTGCAGTTAAAAAGTTGAAGATAATGTAAATTTTTGCTGTTAAACAAGATATGTTATGAAACAGCGGCGATTTCTCGCCGCTGTTTCATACTTATTGTCTGTTTCGTGCTTTTTTCAGATGCCGATGTACATTGATATAAATTATCAGTGCGGTTGCAACAACAAGAAATATCGGTGTTATCCATTTGTTTACGGATGATGTGCTGAGTATATCTGTCCAAAGACGGTCTATAAGAAGCGTTATTGCTCCGGGAAGCGCGGTATATACTTCCATATTTTCCGTTTGATCGTTTGACGGATATGAAATACCGGTTTGTGTTTCCTCGTCAAGGAGTTCGAAAGCGCCTGTGTGAGGCGTTGAATATCCGATGTAATCGCAGTTTCTGTATGCGACTTCGCTCTCACAGAGAAAATTGATATACATTTCCGCTGCTTCCTTGTTTTTTGCTCCCTTTGGAATACATGCCGCATCGGTGAAAATGTTTGTTCCTTCTTTTGGGATTGCAAAGGCGAGATCGGGATTGTCCCTTATCATGGTCACTGCGTCTCCTGCATAATATGGTGCGAGAGCTGCTTCTCCGCCGCCCATTTTGTCGAAGATCTCATCCATAACGTAGGCCTGAACAAGATTTTTTTGATCTGTCAGAAGCTGTGCGGCTTCCCTGAGTTCAGCTTCGTCTGTGGTATTCGCCGAATATCCGAGCTTCCACAGCGCTATGCCGAACGCATCGCGTGAGTTGGAGAACATGAGGATATCTCCGGCATATTTTTCATTCCAAAGTATATCCCACGACGCTGGGTCATCGTCCGGATCAACAAGTGTTGTGTTGTAGATAATACCGACATATCCCCACGTGTAGGGTACTGAGAAGCTTCCTGTCGGATCGTAATCCTGTATGCGGAGATCTTCGCGGATAAATTCGATATTCGGTATGTTTTCAAGGTTAAGCTTTTCAAGCATTCCCTCGTTTATCATTCTTGCGATCATGTAATCTGACGGAATAATTACATCGTACATACCGCCGCCGCTTTTAAGCTTGGCATACATTTCTTCGTTTGAGGCATAGGTAGTGTAGTTTACATGTATTCCCGTAAGCTTTTCAAATTCCTTATTTACATCGTAGTCCTCGTCGGCATATATGTATTCGCCCCAGTTGTATACGTTTACCGACATGCCCTGACCGTCGAATTTTTTCCAGTCAACGCTTTCGGAGTATTCGATCTTCTCGTCATCCTCTGCTGCGGCTATCCCAAAGGGAAACGATGCAAACACGGCGCATAGCAGAAACGCCGGAATCAGCTTTTTAGAAAATACCTTTTTCATAACCGCTGCTCCTTTCTGCTTTTCTTTTCCGCATTGATATCATGAATATTCATGATAAGCAGAACGAGAAGAACGACTACGAAGATGATCGCAGAGAGGGCATTTATCTCAGGACTGACCTTTCTTCTTGTCATAGAATATATGGTTATGGAAAGCGGCTGTGCCGAAGCTCCGTGTGTGAAATAGCTTACTACAAAGTCATCTATCGAATATGTAAACGACATCAGAGCGCCGGTTATAATTCCGGGCATGATCTCGGGTATAACGACTTTTATCATTGCTTTTGCCGGATTGCAGCCGAGATCCATTGCCGCATCGTAGAGGCTGTTGTCCATCTGGCGCAGCTTCGGAAGTATATTCAGTATTACATACGGTACGCAGAAGGTGATATGTGCCAGTACCAGTGAAACATATCCGAAGTTCAGTTTCATGGCTACAAAAAGAAGCATAAGCGATACACCGGTAACAATTTCAGGATTCAGTATCGGCATGTATGTGATATCTATTATCAGCGAACGCGTGAAACGCTTCATTCCGGAAATACCGATCGCTGCGGCTGTTCCGAGAACGGTGGATATTACGGTAGCTATTACAGCTATGATCAGAGTGTTTATCAGAGATGATATGATGAGATCGTTTGTGAACAGCTTTTTATACCAGTCGAGAGTAAAGCCTGTCCATACCGTTCTTGATTTTGACGCATTGAAGCTGTTGAGGATCAGTACACCTATCGGTGCATAAAGGAATATGAACACGATTACCATGTAAATGTTTTTTGATATCTTTTTCATTACATCAGCACTCCTTCCATATCCTCGTTGTCAAGCTGGTTGGTAACACTCATGCAGAGGAGAACAACGACCATAAGAACAAGGCTCATTGCCGCACCGAGGTTCGGATTGTATGCGTTTCCGAGAAACTGCAGGTCTATAAGGTCTCCGATAAGCATATTGGTTCCTCCGCCCAGCATTCTTGAAATTATAAAAGTACTGACGGCGGGGACGAATACCATTGTTATTCCGGAGGTTATTCCCGGATAACTGAGCGGAAGAACGATCTTTGAGAATACCTTGCGGCTGTTTGCTCCGAGATCCTGAGCCGCGTGGATTGTGTTGTCGCTGATCTTTGTCATAACCGAGTAAAGCGGCAGGATCATGAACGGCAGATAGTTATATACCATTCCGAGTACTACAGCGCCCTGTGTGTTTATCATATCGAACGGACCGATGTTGAACAGACCGAAGAACCGGTTTATCCATCCGTTGCGTTCGAGCAATGTCATCCATGCATAGGTGCGGAGCAGAAAGTTCATCCACATCGGAATCATTATCAGCATGAGCATGGTGCGCTGCTTAAGAAAATGCATCCGTGATATTATGAAAGCAAGCGGATATCCGAGTATAAGGCATATGGCTGTTGCAATAAGAGCGAGCCATATCGAGCGCATCAGTACAGGAAGATAATCTGACACGGTGAGCAGATTTGCGATAGAAAATACCGTTTTTTCATATATCGGGTTTTCCGCGTCCGGATCGGTTTGCAGGGCTTCTGCATATTCTTCTTCAAGCTCTGCTATCTCCTCTTCGGCAAGCGTATTTCCGTCTGCGTCGACCTTTACCGTGGTAGTGAATGCAAAGCCTATAATAAGGATCATCGGAACAACAATGAAAGCGACCATCCATACAAGATACGGAGCTGCTGCGATCCTAATCGATTTCTTCTGCATCGCATGTTACCTCCGTCTCGCCGGTGAAGCGTGTCATCTTCGGTCTTTCACTCTTTTTCATTATATGAATGTCCTCAGGTGTAAGACTTATACCGACGACATCTCCGACATTGCGGGCGCGTGTTGAGTGAACGATCCATATATCGGAGTATGCTTTTATTATAATTTCGTAGTGTACGCCCTTGAAGGTTACTGTCTGAACAACTCCGTTTATTACATCGTCGGAAGCTTCAACAAGAGTGATATCCTCCGGACGTATAACGACGTCGACAGATTCCATAGGTGCAAAGCCTTTGTCGAGGCATTCGAAATTGTATCCTGCAAATTCTACTAAGTAGTCGCGGTGCATTATACCGTCGATTATGTTTGATTCACCGATAAAGTCGGCGACAAATGCGTTTGACGGTTCGTTATATATATCCTGCGGCGTGCCGATTTGCTGTATTTCTCCGTTTGACATGACCACTACGGTGTCGCTCATTGTAAGCGCTTCTTCCTGATCGTGTGTTACGTATATAAATGTGATCGACAGACGCTGCTGTATCTTTTTGAGTTCTATCTGCATGTCCTTGCGGAGCTTAAGGTCAAGGGCTCCGAGAGGTTCGTCGAGAAGAAGTACCTTAGGATTATTCACAAGCGCTCTTGCGATCGCAACACGCTGCTGTTGTCCTCCGGAAAGATTTGCAACGTTGCGCTTTCCGAAATCACACAGATCGACAAGCTCGAGCATCTCATGAACACGGTTTGCAATTTCTTTTTCCGGAGTTTTTTTCAGGCGGAGACCGAAAGCAACGTTCTCGAAAACATTAAGATGCGGGAACAAGGCATATTTCTGGAATACCGTATTTACATTACGTTTATACGGAGGTACGTCGTTGATCCGTTTGCCGTCGAACATAACGTCACCGGATTTCGGTGTGACAAATCCGCCTATGATCCGCAGTGTTGTGGTTTTTCCGCAGCCGGAGGGACCGAGAAGCGTAACGAATTCTTTGTCATGGATATCGAGATTTATACCGTTCAGAACACTTTCACCGTTGAAATCCATGCAGATGTTCCTGAGTTCAATAATTTTCTTCTTTTCACTTTCCATTTTTTTAACTATCTTCCTCCTGCCTTTTTCCGATATTGTATCGGCTTTTTCATATTACAGATGAATTGTAGCAGAAAATGAATTAAAATGCAATAGATTTTGAAAAAAACATTATAAAAACGCGAAGAATCGGAATATACTGCGATATTCAGGCGAAATTTGGTGTTTTTTTATGAAATATTCGTGAAAGCTTCGGAATCTTCGTTAATTCTTCGTTTTTCTTTGAAACGGATTGATTGTAAATAAATATTTATGCACAAAATTTCATCGGTCATTTTCGGAAAAACATGATAAAAAAACGGCACAGCATAAGGCGAAAAGAGAGAAACCGGAACACTCCGAAAAAAGCATGTAAACGGATATTATCCACATTGAAAAAAGAAAGACCGATGATACGGCTCTGAATATTTTTACAGCTGTGTTACTGTCTGTAATCATAAGTAAAATACTTTTGAGAACTCCGCCTCCGTCGAATGTCTTTACGGGAAGCATGTTTATCACAGCAAGTGCGGTATTTGCACATATGAAAAAATTTATCCACGGATGCTGTTTTCTCATAGGAAGCAATAATGCTGCGACTGTCAGATTTGCTATTGCGCCTGCCGAAGCGGTGATAAGCTCTTCGCGGTAGTTTTGTACTCTGCCGAAGCGTATATCCGCACCGAAAGGAAGTGCGGTGAATGACACGACGCTTACACCGAGTACATGTGCTGCCGCAAGGTGGCCGATCTCATGAACTGCGGCTGCCGAAACGGTCAGAACAGTGGTTATATCGGGTACGGCGACGATCCATACGGCGAAAAATATTACGGTTGCGGTAGGGATTCGGATTTTTGTATGCATAATAATGTGGTTCCTTCTTTCGCGTGTTAACAAAATATATGAGAGAAAAATACGGAAATATGAAGAAGGCTTTTAAATTGTTCATGCTCATTTAACAGTGCGGAATTTGTTCTTATTTACCGATTTGACCGTCGAATATTGACAAAAGCGGGATAATCAGGCATAATATAATTAAACAGTTTCCGGACTGTAACTGAGTACGTTCCGGAGTCAGATAATATTTGTAAAATATAAAGGAGATTTAATATGTTAGAGTCGGGTATGAAAGCACCGGATTTTACTTTGAATGATAAGGATGGGTGTGCAGTTTCCCTGTCGGATTTTCTCGGAAAAAAGGTTGTAATTTATTTTTATCCGAAAGATAATACGCCCGGATGTACACGTCAGGCATGCGCATTTGCAAATTTATATGACGAATTCCGTCAAAGGAACGTCGAGATTATAGGTATAAGCAAGGACAGTCAGGCTTCGCATCAGAAATTTGCAGAGAAACACGGACTTCCGTTTATATTGCTCTCTGATCCGGAGCTTGAGGTCATCAAGGCATACGGTGTATGGCAGGAAAAAAAGCTTTACGGAAAGGTGAGCATGGGAGTTGTACGTACAACTTTTATTATTGATGAAAAAGGAAGTATCATTGAAGTTATGCCTAAAGTAAAGCCGGATACAAATGCAGCTGAGATCCTTGAAAAGCTTATATGACTGTTTATCTTGCAGGTGAAAAAGATATACAGCCGGCTGCCGGGCTCGATGATCATATTCCGCTGACGAGACTTTCCGACTGTATTCGTGACGGACACGTGTATCTTTTAAGCGACGGTCCGGATAAAAATATATCCGGGGATTACGAAAAGAACGGCTCCGATGTAATCGGAATATTGCGTTACGGTCTGCTTTGGCAGACGCTGCCTTTTCTTGAACTGTTGTATATTGATGGGAAATACAGAGGAAAAGGATACGGAACCGCTATGTTGCGAAAGTGGGAATGTGATATGCTTGATATGGGGTATAAATATACATTGACAAGTACTATGGCATGCGAGACGGCGTGGAGATTCTACGAAAAATACGGTTACCGGAAAACCGGAGGATTTTTTCCTCCGGAACAGGATTCAGAGGAATATATCTATGTAAAGGAGCTTGTGCGGCATATATGGTAAGAGAATTGGTTCACGATCCGATATCACTCGGAATAAAATCATCGGATGCAGATGTATCCGATCTCGATACTGCATTCGACTTGCTTGACACGCTGAAAGCACATAAAGACGAGTGTGTCGGTATGGCTGCAAATATGATAGGCGTACAGAAACGCATAATATGCTTTGACAGCGGCGGGGAATATATGACTATGTTCAATCCGTCGGTTATAAAAGCTTCAGATCCGTTTACTGCCGAAGAGGGATGCCTTTCCCTGCTCGGTAAACCGAGAAAAACTAAACGGTATAAAACGGTTAAGGTGCAGTATATGACATCTGAAATGCAGATTCGTATAAAAACATTCACAGGTTGGACGGCACAGATTATTCAGCATGAAATCGACCATTGTAATGGGATACTGATATAACGGTATAAATAAAAAATCAGCCGCAGTAAATTATCTGCGGCTGATTTTTTAGAGGAAACAATAAGGTCTCGGGGGCATCCGCTAACAATCTATGATTGTGCCCGGCGGATCGGGGTGTTACCCTAAAATGGCAAGGTTCTGGTGCAGCGGTCAGGGCTCTCATTTATTTGAATTTTTATTCTTGAAATATCTGTACAGCGATGTGAGCAAAAATATAAAAATTATACCTATGCATGCGCCTGCAAAATCGATCAGAATATCTTTAACAAGACTTGTTCTTCCGCGAAAGCTCTGTATGTATTCGTCGGTTGTTGCTGCGAAAAGAGAAATGAAAAGAGGCATGCATATATATTTTCTTCCTTTTTTTGATGAAAGATAAGATGCAAAAGATCCCAGACATATTCCGAGCAAGGCGTACTCGAACATGTGTGCTGCTTTTCGGACCGAATTATTCCATACTGACGCACTTATTTTTCCGTTAGGATCGAGTATCGGACTTATTATCTTTATTATATAATCGCTTCGCGCATTTGAAAATTCGCTTAACTGAAATGAATTGTAAAAAATATAACTTCCGACGGCGATTGTAATAATAATCAACGCGGCCGGAATATATGTTTTTTTATTGGGCTTACGCATTTAAATATTCCTCTTTGATTTATCACATAAAGACGTGATATTTAAAATATAATTCTCAAATAAATATTATATACTATAAATTTCGATATGTAAAGACTCATTTCAGGTATAAATTTGATTAATATGCTAATAATGAATATGCGGAATAAATAAAAGTATATTTTCGCCGCGGATATCGCTTGAGACGGTCGCGGCGGGAGAATAAAGGAGAAGCAAAATACAATGAAGGCAACAGGTATTGTAAGGAGAATAGACGATCTCGGAAGAGTAGTTATTCCGAAAGAAATCAGAAGAACTATGCGTATAAGAGAGGGAGATCCTCTTGAAATATATACCGACCGCGAAGGTGAGGTCATATTTAAAAAATATTCACCGATAGGAGAACTGAACGCATTTGCAGCTCAGTATGCGGAAACATTGCATAAAACATGCGGTCTGTATGTAGCTATTACGGACAGAGACGCAGTTATCGCAGTGTCAGGTATTCCGAAGAGGGATTTTGCTGATAAGTCTCTTTCCGGTGAGCTTGACAGTCTTATAAATGCGAGGACTTTTTATTCTTACGACGGTAAGGGCGCGCGGGTTTATGTTACCGACGATCAGGAAAGCGGATATTATGTTTCGGCTGTAATGCCCATAATAACCGAAGGTGACATAACGGGAAGCGTTGTCTCTCTTATACCGGAGGGCGAAACGTCATCGAAAATAGGCGGAGACCTTGAGGCAAAGCTCATTCAGACGGCTGCAGGATTTCTTTCACGCCAGCTCGAGTCTTGAATCGGTCACGGTGAAAAAGCAGAAAATATAAAGACAGCCGCCTGCGGTGGTATCAACCGCAGGCGGCTTGCTGTATGTGTGAGCAGTTATACATCCATCATATTTCTCTCAGCCTGAAGCCGAGTTCTTTTTCTACAAGTTCAAGTATTTTCGCCGCTGTTTTGTCGGCTTCCTCATCGGTAAGAGTATGATCGGCTGCGCGGAGAGATACGCTGAATGCAAGACTCTTTTTTCCTGCGCCGAGTTTTTCTCCGCGGTATACATCGAAAAGATCGATCTTTTCGACAAGCTTTCCTCCGGCGCGGGATATTACAGCTTCTATAGATCCTGCTTCCGTGTCTGCATTGCAGAGGAATGCGAAGTCACGCGAAACTGCCGGATATTTCGGGATAGCTTTGTAGCTGTGATCAAAGTTTGCGATTGCAGCAAGCTTTTCTGTGTCTATCACTGCTGCATATACAGCTTTGTCAAAGCTGTAGTTCTGTGCAACTGCGGGATGCAGTTCGCCGAATGTCGCGATAACGCTTCCGTCGGAGAGAACCATATCTGCGCAGCGTCCGGGATGATATGTGGGATCGGAAGTATTGGAACGGCAGGTATAATTATTTATGCCTGCGTCGGATAAAACAGTTTCAACAATACCTTTCATGAAGTAAAAGTCTCCGCCGTAGAATGCTACCGCAGTCTGAAGAGGCTCGGACGGTTGAACGGATTTATCTTCTTTCGGGATATATACGGGTGCTGTCTCGTAGAGAGCCGTATCCTCGGTGTGATTATTGTTGTTGCGGGCGAGCGCTTCAAGTACAGAAGGGAGCAGTACGGTACGCATAACGCTTGTGTCTTCGCCGAGCGGATTGCGTATTACGACCGAATCTCTTCTCGGATCGTTCTCCGGCATACGGATCTTATCGTAATATTTGGGACTGATGAACGAGAAAGTACATGTCTCCCAGCATCCGAGCGAGCAGAGGAGCTTGCTGAGCCGTATCGAGTAAGCTTTTCTCGGTGTATATTCTCCTGTTTTTACACCTGAACGGAAGCTTGTGGCTTCGATCTCGTTATATCCCCAGATACGGATAACTTCCTCCGCGATATCGTTCATGCAGCGTACATCGTCACGCCATGACGGAACGGTCACGGTATCTCCGTCAACTTTGAAGAGCAGGCTCTCAAGGATATTTTTCATTTTTTCTGCGGGAATATTCATTCCGAGAAAATGGTTAATGCGTTCAGGCTCGAACTTTACCGTTGCAACCGGCTTTTCCGATTCGCGGACGTCGATCATTCCGTCTACAACCTCACCTGCACCGAGCATCTGCGCAAGCTCGCACGCTCTTTCTATCGCGGCTACGGTCATTTCACTGTCAAGTCCTTTTTCATAGCGGCCGGAGCTTTCGGTTCTCATTCCGAGTGCGCGCGATGTAATGCGTACAGAGCTTCCCATGAAGTTAGCGGACTCAAATACAACTACAGATGTAGTGTCCTTTATCTCGCTGTTTGCTCCGCCCATTACGCCTGCAAGAGCTACCGGCTTTTTTTCGTCTGCTATGACGAGCATTCCGGCTTTAAGCGTATGGTCGATATCGTCGAGAGAACGGAATTCTTCCCCATCTGCTGCTTCGCGTACTATAATGCTGCTTCCGCCGAGACATGCGTAATCAAATGCATGCATTGGCTGACCGTATTCGAGCATGACATAGTTTGTTATATCGACAATGTTATTTATAGGTCTTACTCCTGCGGCACGGAGACGCATACGCATCCACAGCGGAGAGGGCGCGATTTTTACATTTTTAAGTATCTTTGCGGTATAGCGCGGGCAAAGCTCGCTGTTTTTAACAGTGACCGAGAGATATTTTGAAATGTCATCACCGCCGCACTGATTACGGAGTACCGGTGTATGGTAAGATGCTTTTCTTTCATATGAAGCGGCGGTTTCACGTGCCATTCCGATTACCGAGAGGCAGTCGGGACGGTTGGGCGTGATCTCAAATTCTACAACGTCATCGGCAAAGCCTATAACGTCTTTTATATCGTCGCCGGGTTTGTATTCGCCGAGTGTCGGATCGTCATTGAGAATAAGTATTCCGTCCTCGACGGCATAAGGCATATCGTGAAGTGTCAGACCGAGTTCCTCGATAGAGCAGAACATTCCGTCGGATACCTCTCCGCGAAGCTTACCTTTTTTTATCGCCGTTCCGCCTGCTACCTTAGCAGGTGCTTTGGCGACGGGAACAAACGCTCCTTCGTATACATTGGTGGCAGCTGTTACGATCTGACGCGGCTCAGCTTCTCCTACATCGACCGAGCAGATCACAAGCTTGTCCGCGCCGGGGTGACGTACGACAGAGAGAATTTTTCCGACGCATATGTTTTCGATATCCGAACCGAGTGTTTCATATCCCTCAACCTTTGATCCGGTATCGGTCATGCGCGCGCAGTAATCTTTTATATCAATATCGGAAACGTCTACAAATTCGTTAAGCCATGAGATAGGCAGATTCATGATTCATTCCTCCTTCAATCAGAACTGACGCAGGAAGCGCAGGTCGTTCTCATAAAGCAGACGCATATCGTCGATCGCATAGCGCTTCATAGCGATTCTTTCAATACCCATACCGAAAGCAAAGCCTGAATATACATCGGGATCGATACCTGAGCAGCGCAGGACGTTCGGGTGAACCATTCCGGCTCCGAGTATTTCGATCCAGCCTTCGCCTTTACATACTTTGCAGCCTTTTTCGCCGCACATGAAACAGGATATGTCGATCTCTGCTGACGGCTCCGTAAACGGGAAGTGATGGGGACGGAAGCGTATCTTTGTTTCTTCTCCGAACATTCTGCGTGCGAATGTTTCAAGCGTACCTTTGAGGTCTCCCATCGTTATATCCTTATCAACGACAAGACCTTCGAGCTGGTGAAACATGGGAGAGTGAGTTGCGTCTACAGCATCTGAACGGTAAACGCGTCCGGGCGAAACAACACGGATAGGTGGCTTGCCGGCACGCTCCATTGCGTGTACCTGAACTGACGACGTCTGAGAGCGAAGCAGGATGTTATCTGTAATATAAAAGGTATCCTGAGTATCGCGTGCAGGATGGTTTTCCGGAGTATTGAGCGCCTGGAAGTTATAGTAGTCGGTCTCGACCTCAGGGCCTTCCTCAATATCGAATCCCATAGAGCGGAATATATCGCACATTTCCTCTTCGACCTGTGCGAGGGGATGGCGGTGCCCGAGACGGAATTTCTTTGCAGGCATTGTTACATCGATCTTTTCGCTTTCAAGACGGCGTTCGAGTGCTTCGGCAGCAAGTTTTGTCTTTTTGCTTTCGATCATTTCTTCGATCGCTGCACGGACTTCGTTTGCTATCTGACCGATTGCAGGCCTTTCCTCTGCGGAGAGTGCGCTCATTCCGCGGAGGACCGCTGTAAGCTCGCCTTTTTTCCCGAGAAGCTTAACTCGGAGCTGCTCAAGCGCGTCGGTGTTTTCCGCCGAGCGGAGCTGCTCGAGCGCTGTCTCACGGATCTGTTTCAGCTTTTCTTTCATTTTGTTGACCATTCCTTTCGTAGCGCCGTGGCATGTCACGGCGGCTTTTTGATTTGAATAAAAATAGAGTTGCGGGTTTCTTTAAAAGTAAAAAAACAACCTCCGCCCGTAAATAAAGGACGGAGGCTGCTGCCTTCGCGTTACCACCTTAATTCCCGCCGTGAGGCGGACTCTCAAAAGTCCTGTGACGGGGACCGACCGTATCCGGCTACATGCTCAGAAAGGCTCTGACCGGATATGCTCCGCGGGGAAGTGCAGATTATTGCATGTCAGAGCGGGCTTTCAGCCATGACCCGCTGTCTCTGTGTGACATATCCGCAATACCGCTGACCGCATCATTGCATTTACTTTATTTTGTTTTTAAGATTTGATATATATTATATCATACTGTTTTTATGATTGCAAGAGTTTTTTTGCTTTTGGTATGGCATTTTTGTCTCAGTACCGAATCAGATATGATATTTCTGCGATTGCAGATTAAACATTTCTGCATATTTTCCGTTTTTTGAAATCAATTCATCATGGCTTCCTTCTTCTATCAGCTCTCCTGAATCAAACATTAATATTCTGTCGGCGATTCTTGTAGTTGACAGACGGTGAGAGATGAATATAACAGTCTTTCCTTCGGTACTGTGCAGTATCGACTTGTTCAGATTGTATTCTGCCGTCGGATCAAGCGCGCTTGACGGTTCGTCCATAATGACGATAGGATAATCTTTTGTGAAGACACGGGATATAGCGATTTTCTGCGATTCTCCGCCCGAAAGATTAGTACCGTTTTCATCAAATTCGCGTGTAAGCTGCGTTTCTATACCGCCCTCAAGCGTACTCAGCTTTTCTGTGAAATCTGCGGATTTAAGAGCGCTCAGGACCGTATCACGGTCTGATTCGTCATAGCTTCCGTTCATTACGTTTTCGGCGATCGTCGTGGCAAATATCTTAAAATCCTGGAATACCGCGCCGATCTTTTTGCGATATTCGTAGACGTCAAATTCTTTTATATTGACGCCGTTGTACAGAATCTCGCCTTCGGTAGGATCGTACAGCCGCATAATAAGCTTGGTCAGAGTGGTTTTGCCCGCTCCGTTATATCCGACTATAGCGATTTTTTCTCCTGCACGGAGCGTCAGACTGATATGTTTAAGCGCGTCTGTGCATGCTTTCTTCTCCGGAGGAACATAATCCTTGTCATGAAACTTGTATTTGGGGTGAGCTGAAAAGTCATATGAAAAGCTCACGTCTCGAAGCTCGAGACTTTCAAATTCCGGAAGCGCTTTTGTACCGCTTTTTATAGTCGGTTCATATTTCAGAAAAGAAAGATATTTTTCAATATACAGCGACTGTTTTGCAAGCTTACCGAAATCTTCTATTATACGGAGTATGTTCCATCGAATCCTCCATATTGAATTTATGCTTGCTGCGAATCCTCCGAGCTGTACACTGCCTTTATCGAGCATCAGTATCATATATATCAAAATTGAAAAAGTTGTGATGTTGCTGAGAAGATCCCAACCGAGTCCGTTGATGAAAAAGTATTTTTTTCCGTATCTTACATTCGTCTCTATAAGTTTTTCCGTATTTTCGTCATAGTCTTTCATGATAAGCTCATGAGCATGGCTGATGCGGAGTTCTTTCGCGTAGTCTGAAAGATGGTATACTCTGTTTATATAAGCTTTTTTCCTCCAGAGTGGATTTGTTTCTCTGCTGTGTTTATAGTTCAGCTTATTTCCTGCAAGATTGCATATAACGCTGGCGAGAGATGAAGCAAGAATTATGACGGCAACGACAGGATCTATATGAAGCAGAAGACCGAATACCGTAATTGCTGCTGCAAATCTGCCTATAATAGATGTGAGATTTTCGAGAAGTTCGGCAGCCTGACCGTCCGACTGATCCATTGCCCATACAAAATCGTTGTAAAATTCCGGATCATCGAAGCAGGATATATCTAGGGAAAGCGATTTTTTAAACAGCTCCTCATGCATGCGCAGATGCAGTTTTTGCCGGGAAAGCGGAAATCTTATATTACCGTTCCAACTATAAAACAGATACTGCAAAAGCTCAACAGCAGCCATAAGCATGATGATCTTTGCAACATATCCGAATCCGGCGTTTTCGTCAAGCGAATTTAAAAGAAAATAGGAAAATATCGTAGATGCGGACATCGAGACTGCGCTGACCGCGGTGCGAAGCACTGTAAATACGATGTATTCGGGTGTGTATTTTGCGATCTTACCGAGCAATGCGGCGATATTTTTTACTATCGCATCCGGCCGCTGTTTCGGTGTTTTTTCTTTTTTACTTTTACTCATTTTCTGTCGCCTCGCTTCCAAGATAATTTTCCGCCTGACGTCCGAACATTTCGGCATATTTACCGCCTGAATCAAGAAGCTCTTCATGAGTTCCGATCTCTGCGATCTTTCCGCCTTCCATGAGAATTACACGGTCGGCGAGAGTCGCTGAGGATAACCTGTGAGATATGAAGATAACGTTTCTTCCCTCCGTCGCACGCATCATATTTTCAAACATTTTATATTCGGCGATCGGATCGAGCGCACTTGAAGGCTCATCGAGAATGACAAACGGGGAGTCGGACGCAAATACCCTTGCAAGAGATAATTTCTGCTGTTCTCCTACCGAGAGATTGGCTCCTTTGTCATCGAATTCACGTGTGAGAACGGTGTCGATTCCTTTTTCAAGCCGGTCTATGCGTTCTGCCGCTCCACTCTCGCCAAGTGCTGCTTCGACAATTTTCTCGTCTCCGTCCATAGGCAGCCGGAGCAGGACATTGTCGCGGACACTCATTGAAAATATTTTAAAATCCTGAAGAACGGTGCTGTAGCGGTCTCTGTATGAGTGAACTTTATATTCGGTGATGTTCCGTCCGTTCATTGTTATTTCTCCGTCAGACGGATCGTAAAGACGGAGGAGAAGCTTTACGAGAGTTGATTTTCCCGATCCGTTGCTTCCAACAAGCGCGATCCGTTCGCCTTTGTGCCATGTAAAGCTTATACCGTCAAGCGCCTTTTTATTGCTTCCCGTGTAGCTGAAGCTTACATTTCTGACCTCTATGTCTCCGCTTTCCGGAGCTTCGAACACGCCGTCCTTTATTGCAGGTTCATAGTCGAGAAAATATCTGACGTCCTCAAGAAACAGAGCGTGTTCGCCGAAAGCGGCGATGTTCTGAACAAAATTATTCAGTCCGTATGATATCGTTCCGACACTGCCGATGACAACGATGCAGTCGCCTATAAGCATACCGCCGCTGTCAGCTCCTACGCATAATGCACTCCATACGGCGTACAGCATTGCACCGAGTATTGTTACGACTTCCAGCCCAGTGCTTTGCACGAATTGAAGTATCGCATTCCGCCTGCCGTATTTATTTATGAGCTGACGGTAATCGTCATAGCTTTCTCTGAAATACCGGAGCATGTTTACATACATTCCGCCGATACGCATTTCCTTTGCGTATTCTCCGAGATAAAAAGTTCTGCGCGCGTATTCGGTGCGGCGGTTTATCGGCTTTTTTGATGCTTCAAGATCGTGATTTATAACGTTTGTATATCTTCTTATGAATCCGAGAAGCAGCGGAAACAGACCGAACAGAATAAGTACGGGATCGATGATGAACAAAAGCAGTGAATTAGCCGAAAAGCTTACGGCGGTATATATAAGATTGTCAAGAGTATTCATAACGTTCTGCATGCGGTTGTATGCGGAATCCATAGCTTTTACATATTTATCGTAAAAATCAGGATTTTCATAGCATGAAAGCTCGACCTGCGCCGCCTTTTCAAACAGACTTTTTTCTATATATGCAGATATGTGTTGCCATTTTGCAGGAGATATTACTCTCCAGAACCATGCGAGCGTGCTGTCAAGGATTATGGTTAAAACGGACAGTACGACTACATATGTAAGTATATTTCGTATATTTTCACCGGACTGAATTCCGTTTATCGTCCGTCTGAGAAGATAGCTGTCCGAAAAAAACTGAAGAAGTCCGTATACGACAGAAGAGCCTAAATATACGATCAGATATAGCGGAGATCCCTTCCACAGCATTTTAAGTGCGAAAAGATTGTTTGCAGCCGTTCTTTTCAGCGGAAGATGCTTTTTCTTTTCTTTTTTTGTGTTCTTTTTCTTTTTTTCGTTTTCCATGATGTCCTCCCTGTGTTTTTTTGCTCCGGATATTTTACTGATAATACAATAAAAAGGATTTTATTACGGATACGGGGAATAATATTACCGTCAGGTTTCTTTAGTGAGAAAAATACCGCGCTGAGGGAATTGCGGGTTAAGGCTTTTCGGGACACTGCGCGGTACTTGACAAACGATAAATTTTGTTTTATATATAGTATTTGTAAAATATTATAAAATATTTTTTGTAAAAAATCAATACGTTTTGTCAAATAATCGTATAAACTATCTGTTGATTCGTTATTTTGGATTTTTTTGCTGTTTCGGATCGGACCAATTGCTTTTAAAGATAGATTTTTAATGTTTTTCAGTCTGTTTTGGCGCTTTTTCGAATCATGTTTTTACAAAATCATTGACACGGAGCGGCGTTGTATGGTAAAATTATTCGATTTTATGCTATAAATTTAATTATTTAATATAGTTGCACATTTATTTTTATCAGGCGTATAATTAAAAAGTAACGGCATATATAATGTCAAATCGTGGGAGAATTTAATGAAATACGCAATATTCGAAAATTGCATGTATCTCGGAAAGCCTGAGAAAGCGTTTTACAGATACTGCCGCAGAAGAGTACCGAAGCTCTATAAATATCTTCTGCCGTATCTTCTTTGGGATATTCTTTTCTATTTTCATATTTTCAGCAAGAGAAAATACCTTGAGAAACGCTGGTCGTTTTTGCGTTTCGTAAAAGACAATAATAAGCTGATTGAAGGATTTTCGGAAAAGTCCCGGAGAAAGGTATATATTCATGATCCTGATATAACAGCGGTCAGCGAACATCCGCGGCAGATAGTTGAAGCTATGACGGGATGCCGCGTGCTTGCCGAAGAGTACGATACCGAAAGCTGCTGCTTTAAGGATTATATTAAACCTGCGAAGATGGTGAAGGAAGAGGGATATACTGCATACGGCACACTGCTTTCTCCGATCATGAAACGGGCGGGTACACGTATATATACCGAGCGCTCGCGGCAGTACCGCAGTAAGTCTGATTATATAACGCATATCGGCCTTACGTATTTCTGCAAAGTTTTCTTTATGCTTTTGTTCTGCATTGTCTGGGGAATTGTAAGTCTGTATCTCGGATCATACTGCTATGATTCCGACGGCACTCTGTTTTGGTCATATTTTAAAGATGCGCATAAAATAGTCCTTAATATACTTCCGGTATTTGTACTTTGTATTGCTCTGTATCTGATTACTAACCGGATATCAGCCGCCTGTTTTTTATCGGGAGGATCTACCTTTGTTCTGTCGCTTGTCAATTATTTCAAGCTTCAGCTGAGAAATGATCCGGTCATGTTCGAGGATGTATATAATATATCAGAGGCGTCGAATATTTCATCAAGGTATACTATTGAATTCACTTCTGATATGTTTACTTTAGCAGCTGTGCTTGTTATCGGTGCGCTTTTACTGCGCCTTTTCGGGGAATTCAGAATAAAAGTCAGATATGTGAGACCGCTCGCACTTGTGCTTGTCGGCGCATTCAGCGTTCATGCGTTTTATGCGTACTATCTTGATGACTTCTATTGGGATACTACAAGCAATGAGGAGGTCATAAATATATGGGCGGCTACCGATCAGTATATATCCCGCGGATTTCTTTATCCGTTTATTCACAGCGTTGACGAAGCTCTTGATAATCCGCCTGAAGGATATGACGCTGCTCAGTGCGAGGAGATTCTCGGAAAATACACATATGAAGATATTCCCGAGGATGAGAAGGTAAATATAATAGGTATAATGCTTGAAGCTTATGCGGATTTTTCGCGGTTTGAAAGCGTTGAAATGACAAACAATGTTTATGAGTATCTTGACGAGCTGCGGGACGAGTCTTACAGCGGTTATCTTCTTACCGATATATTTGCCGGAGGAACCGTAACGACCGAACGCAATTTTCTTACCGGATTTACCAAACTTCCTTCTTTCCGCAGGGCTACGAATTCGTATGTAAGATATTTTTCGGAGCAGGGATATACCGCGGAGGGAAGCCATCCGAGTCACGGATGGTTCTATAACCGTACTAATGTCAATGAATATCTCGGATTTGAAAATTATTACTTCGAGGAAGATACCTATTATGAGCTTTCGGGATCGCATGCGGCGGACAATAAATATCTTTTGCCTAATATTCTTAAGCTGTATAATGAGGCGGTCGGCAGAGGAGAACACTATTTTTCGTTTAATGTGACATATCAGTGCCACGGTCCGTATTCGGACAGCTATCAGTTCTTTGAGGAAGAATATGCCGCCAACAACGGCTATCCGATGTCTGATTATTTTATAATAAATAATTATCTGCAGGCGATAAAAGAAACGAATAACGAACTTGAAAAGCTTGTTGACGGACTGAGAGAATCGGAAGAACCTGTCGTTCTTGTACTTTTCGGGGATCATATGCCATGGATGGGGAACAATAATTCGGTATATGATACGCTCGGAATAAACATTAACCTTTCAAATGAGGAAGGCTTCAGAAATTATTATGAAACGCCGTATATTATATGGGGAAACGACGCTGCGCGGGATATCTTCGGAGATGTGTTCCGGGGAGACGGCGGAGAGATCGGTCCGTACTATCTTATGAGCAGAATGTTTGATCTTTTCGGATGGAAGGGCAACAGCTTTATGCAGTACATGCGTGAAGCGGAAAAAACGCTGCCTGTGATCCATACGACGGGCAGATACACAGTCGGCGATTACAGTGTATCCTATGACGATCTTGATAATAAAACTAAAAAACTTGCCGATGAGGTAAATAATATCCAGTATTACTGGAGGCATAATTTTGTCTCCGGCGGACGATGACAAATATACGGGAGGTAATAAAATGAAAGTAAAGAATTATAAAAATATAATAGGGCGGAGCTTTGCCGTTATGCTTGCTTTATCCCTTGCTGCGGGACTTTCGTCCTGCGGGAATAGCAGCGGGGATATAAATCCGGAGGACAGTATGACAGGTACTGCGGAGACCGAAACACAGAACGGTCCGGAAACACCCGGACGGGCTGTCAATATAGCAGTACTTGCAGGACCTACGGGAATGGGCGCTGCTTCGCTTATGAATGAGGCAAAGACAGAATACAGTTTTACGGTTGCTACCGCTCCGGATCAGGTCGCGCCGTCGCTTATAAGCGGAGAGTATGATATTGCCGCAATCCCGACTAATCTGGCTGCGACGCTTTATCAGAAAACCGGCGGAGGGATACAGGTGCTTGCCGTAAATACCGGAGGGGTACTGTATATACTTGAAAACGGTTCTGAGATAAATTCTGTTGCCGATCTGCGCGGAAAGACTGTTTATGTAACAGGACAGGCGTCAACTCCCGAATATATTCTTAATCATATTCTCAGGAAAAACGGAATCGAACCGGGGCAGAATATTCAGATAGAATATCTCTCGGAACACAGCGAACTTGCTGCAAAGCTCGCATCGGGTGATGCGGCGATAGGCATGCTTCCCGAACCGAATGTTACTGCGGCGCTGAGCAAAGGCGGCGAAGGATTGCGTATAGCTCTTGATCTTACCGAAGAATGGGGAAAAATTGCAGTCGATGAAAGCAGTCTGCTTCAGGGATGTATTGCTGTCAGACGCGAATTCGCAGAGAAATATCCGGATGTTGTCGAAGACTTTTTAAATGATTACAGAAAGTCGGTGGGATATATTACGTCGGGCGCAGAAGACGTTCCGGAGATCATTTTCTCGCAGGGAATAGTGCCGTCTGCGGCAGTAGCAAAAAAGGCGCTTCCTAACTGCAATATTTGTTTTATCGACGGAAACGATATGAAGCAGCAGCTTTCCGGATTTCTCCGTGTGCTTTACGACGCAGATCCGAAATCGGTCGGAGGTTCGCTTCCGGGAGATGATTTTTACTACGGAACCGAAGCCGGTTGATTTTGTATAACGGCGGATAGCTCCGCGCGAGGTTTGGGATTATGCTCGGAAAAATAAAAGCAGGCGAAAGCCGTAACGGAAAAGGAAGTGTTTTTACGACGTTTGCGGTACGGATCGGCGCGCTTATATTTTGGATAGCTGTATGGCAGGCTGCAAGTATGGCGGTGGATTCGGAAGTATTGCTCCCGTCTCCGCACTCCGTTCTGCGCAGCCTTGCTGCGCTTGTCCGGACGGAGGAATTCTGGCTTTCTGCGCTTTCGTCGCTGAAAAGGATAATGCTCGGATATATATGTGCGGTTGTCTTTGGGGCTGTTGCGGCCTTGATGATATGCCGCAGCCGTGTGCTTTCCGCGATAGTTACGCCGCTGCTCGACGTGATTACGGCAACTCCGGTTGCTTCCTTTATAATTCTTGCGCTTGTGTGGATAGGACGCGAAAGCGTTCCTGCGTTTATATCATTTCTTATTGTATTTCCGGTTATGACGTCGCATGTAAGTTCGGGAATACGTTCGGTTGATCCTTCGCTTCGTGAAATGTGCAGAGTTTACGGATTTTCTTCTGCATGCAAATTGGTTCTGCTGTACCTGCCGTCGTCCATTTCCCAGATCGCATCGGGTATGGCTGTATCGCTCGGACTTGCATGGAAATCGGGAATTGCCTCAGAGGTTCTCAGTATTCCGAAACGTTCAATCGGACGTCATGTTTACGAATCGAAACTTTATCTTGAAACTTCCGAGCTTTTTGCGTGGACAGTGACGGTTATTATTCTGAGCATGTTTATAGAGAAATTGCTCGGATATATTCTGCTCGGTATTTCATCAAGACGAAAGAAACAAAAACATTTTTTATTTGATGTTTCTCCGAAACCCGAAGTTGAATCATGTATGATGCAAAGCGATATAACCGTTTCCGGACTTTATAAATCGTTCGGCGAACGTGAAATACTGGGTGGACTGACATTTACTGTTCCTGCGCATAGGATTACGGCAATCAGCGGACCTTCCGGATGCGGAAAGACTACCGTGCTTAGGATACTGTGCGGACTTGAAAAGCCTGACGGCGGACATGCCGCCGGATATTCGCCGAAGGATTGTGCGCCCGTATTTCAGGAGCCGAGGCTGTTGCCGCGGTCGAGCATTATCGAAAATGTTGCGTATGCATCTCCTGAGTTCAGACTCACAGACAGAAAAGAAGCACTTTCTCAGGCTCATGACGTGCTTTCAGCGCTTGGAATAGATGAATCCGCACAGTTGCTTTTTCCTTCCGAGATATCGGGAGGTATGTGTCAGCGGGCTGCTATCGCCAGGGCACTTGTTTCGCGCCGGGCGTTTTTGCTGCTTGACGAACCTTTTCGCGGACTTGATGCCGAGCTGAAAAAACATATTGTGTCCGAGGTATGCAAGCGCTCGGATACCGTACTTTTAATAACGCATGATATCAGGGAAGCAGAGGATATGAATGCCCGGATTCTTTATTGGGATTCGCTCGGGCGCAGGGAATGAAATGTACTTAAATAAAAAACGTATAAGTCAACGCTTTTGCTTCAAGAAGTATTGACTTATACGTTTTTAGTTTTTATGACTGTAATATAAAATATTTTATCTGACGCACGTTTTACCTGAAAGTACGTTTTTGTAATCGTTGTAATTTTTCTTCAGCAGTTCGGGAGTATCAAGCTCGTACGGACATTTCTTTTTGCATGCACCGCAGCCGGTGCATTTTTCTGTTTTTTTCATTTCCTGCTGCCAGTAATCGGAAAGCCATGCTTCGGAAGGCGCACGTCTGAGCATCAGAGACATTCTTGCACACTGATTTATCATGATTCCCTGAGGGCAGGGCATACAGTATCCGCAGCCGCGGCAGAAATCGAGGCCGAGTTCCTTTTTGTCGTGTTCTATAACCCCGAGAAGCGTGCTGTCAAGTACGGGAGGTGTATCCATATAGGAAAGCCACTGCTCAAGCTCTGAATATTTCTGTATTCCCCATATCGGAACAGTATTTTCAAACTGAGACATGTATGCAAACGCAGCCCGCGAGTTGGTTATGAGTCCGCCTGCGAGTGCTTTCATAGCGATAAAACCCATATTTTTATCTATACATTTGCGGACGAGATCGGTTTCACGTTCTCCGGACAGATAGCTGAGGGGAAATTGCAGTGTTTCATAAAGTCCGGATTCGATACATTCTTCGGCAACTCCGATTTTGTGAGAGGTTATTCCGATGTGACGAATCATGCCCTGACGTTTGAAATCTTCCATCTGCTCATACATTCCGGTTCCGTCTCCGGGAGCATAGCACCGTGACGACTGATGAAACTGATATATGTCTATGTAATCTGTTTTCAGCATTAACAGAGACGTTTCGAGTTGTCTTTTCATTTCCTCCGGATCAGCTGCAGCGGTCTTGGTGGCAATAAATATATTTTTCCGGACGTCTGAGAGGGCGTATCCGACCTTTTCTTCACTGTCGGAATAGGCGCGCGCCGTGTCGAAAAATGTCATTCCGCCGTCGTATGCTCCGCGGAGTATTTTGGCTGCCGTATCTTTGTCGTCGCGCTGTATCGGGAGCGCTCCGAACGCATTCTGCGGAACGGTTATTCCGGTGCTTCCGAGTGTTACCTGCTTCATGATGCATCATATCCTTTTCTTTCGGAGTATTTTTTATAATTTTAACACAACTTGCACGGCAAGTCAATAAATACGGCGGTTATAATATAAATTGAAAATAACCGTTTGATTCCGCCGTCATTTTGCCTTAAATAAACCGGTTGCTGATATGATTCGATGTCGTAAATGTCGAAACTTGGAACGAGTCAAAAAAAATCGGAAACTGCTATTGACAAACTGCGGAACTTATGATACAATTACGAAAATTGATCTTTAAGACGATACAGAGAGATCGGCAAGGTTAAGTAATAGCGGAAGCGGTGCGGTATATCTGTGCCAATTTTTCTGTGTATTCTGCTTGCCGTACAGGCAGGCTTTTTTTGAGAAAAGCCTTATAAAACAAGGGAGGATTAAAAATGGCTGAATTCAAAATAATTGAAGTTTCATCATTTCCCGAGTTCCGCCCCTCTGAGCAGGAGCTTTCCTCTTATTTTTCCGCTACCAAAAAATATAATTCGTCACAGCTTACTGTTTTTCCCGGTTTTTGCGATGTGCATGTGCATCTTCGTGAGCCGGGATTTTCTTATAAAGAAACGATGCGTTCGGGAACTGCGGCCGCTGCCCGCGGTGGATATACGGCGGTATGCTCCATGCCTAACTTAAATCCGGTTCCTGACGATGTGCAGAGCCTTGCGGTGCAGACAGAACTGATAGACCGTGACGCGCTGATACGCGTATATCCATACGGAGCAATAACAAAAGGACAGCGCGGCGAGATCCTTTCAGATATGGAAAATATGAGCGGAAATGTGATCGCATTTTCGGACGACGGCAGAGGCGTTCAGTCGCGTGAACTTATGCGGGAAGCTATGCTCCGCGCAAAACCGCTCGGCCGTATGATAGTTGCGCACTGCGAGGATAATTCACTGCTTCACGGCGGATATATACACGACGGAAGCTATGCGAGATTGCACGGACACCGCGGAATATGCAGCGAGAGTGAGTGGGGACCGATAGGTCGTGATATAGAGCTTGCGAAAGAGACCGGCTGTGCATATCATGTCTGCCATATATCGTGTGCGGAAAGCGTAGCACTGATAAGACAGGCAAAGGCAGACGGCGTTGATATAAGCTGCGAGACTGCTCCTCATTATCTGCTCCTTGATGAAAACGACCTTCAGGAGGACGGACGGTTTAAGATGAATCCGCCGCTGCGTTCGCGCAGGGACAGAGAGGCTCTGCTTGAAGGCATTGCAGACGGTACCGTTGATATGATCGCGACCGACCATGCTCCGCACTCGGCTGCTGAAAAAGCAAGAGGACTTGAGAAAAGTGCGTTCGGGATAGTCGGTATTGAAACTGCATTTCCTCTGCTGTATACTGAACTTGTATGCAAGGGTGTGATGACACTTGAAAGGCTTATCGAGCTGCTTGCGGTAAATCCCCGTAAGCGTTTCGGAATTCCTTTGGACGGTGATTTTACCGTATGGGATATCGGATGTGTTACAAAGGTCGATCCGGACAGCTTTCTTTCGATGGGACGTTCAACGCCTTTCGACGGAGCAAAAATTACAGGCGAATGTGTTCTGACCGTTTCGGACGGCAGAATTTCATATATAAAGCAATAAGAAGATAAGAATAGATGGGAGAACAGGAAAATGGCAAAAAGAACAGATATTAAAAAGGTACTTATAATAGGCTCCGGCCCTATCGTTATCGGACAGGCAGCAGAATTTGACTATGCCGGCACTCAGGCATGTCTTGCACTCAAGGAGGAGGGTTACGAGGTCGTACTCGTTAACTCAAATCCTGCAACGATAATGACGGATACGTCGATCGCCGACAAGGTCTATATGGAGCCGCTTACTCTTGAATACATAGCAAAGATCCTTCGCTATGAGCGTCCGGATGCTATTGTTCCGGGTATCGGCGGACAGACCGGTCTTAATATGGCTATGCAGCTTGAAAAGAAGGGTATTCTCAAGGAGTGCGGAGTTGAGCTTCTCGGAACGAGCAGTCGCAGCATCGAGCGCGCCGAGGACCGTGAACTTTTCAAAGAGCTTTGCGAGTCTATAGGCGAGCCTGTTATACCGTCTGAGATCACATATGATATCGAAGAGGCAAAGAAGGCTGCTGAGAAGATAGGATACCCTGTCGTTCTCCGTCCTGCGTTCACACTCGGCGGAACAGGCGGCGGATTTGCAAATAATGAAGCCGAGCTTGTCGAGATCGGTATGAACGCATTCAAGCTTTCTCCTGTTCATCAGGTCCTTATCGAGAAGAGCGTAAAGGGATACAAGGAGATCGAGTTCGAGGTAATGCGCGATTCCAATGACCACGCTATAACGATATGCGGCATGGAAAACGTTGATCCGGTCGGAGTCCATACAGGAGACTCTATCGTCGTTGCTCCGATCCTTTCGCTGAACGATCATGACCTTAAGATGCTCAATGACAGTGCTATCAAGATAATCAGAGAACTGAAGATCGAAGGCGGATGTAACGTACAGTTCGCACTCAATCCAAATTCAAGCGAATACTTCCTTATCGAAGTAAACCCGCGTGTTTCCCGTTCGTCTGCGCTTGCTTCAAAAGCGAGTGGCTATCCGATTGCAAGAGTAACTGCTAAGATCGCGCTCGGAATGCCTCTTGAGGATATTCCGGTTGCCGGAGGAACTGCTGCTATCGAGCCGAGCCTTGACTATATTGTTGCGAAATTCCCGCGCTTCCCGTTCGATAAGTTCGCTGCGGCCCCGAATACGCTCGGAACACAGATGAAGGCTACCGGTGAGGTCATGGGTATCGGTTCTAATCTTTCCGAATGCTTCCTTAAGTCGGTTCGTTCGCTCGAAACAGGAGTCTGCCACCTGCATCTTGCAAAGTTTGATTCCATGAGCAATGATGAAATCCTTTCATATATCGGTGAATTCAAGGACGACAATATCTATGCTGTAACCGAGCTTATACGCCGCGGAGTATCGATCGAAAAGCTTCATGAGGTCACAATGATCACAGAGCTTTTCCTTGAGTGCATAAAGAGCATCGTAGACATGGAAAGCGAGCTTTCGGCAAACAAAGGTTCGGTCGATGTACTCGGAAGAGCAAAGAAAATGGGATTTTCGGATAAGTTTATTGCAAGACTTTGGAACGATGATGAGATAAACATTTACTCTTTGCGTAAACAAAACGGTATCGTGCCGATATTTAAAATGGTCGATACACTTCATACCGGAAAGTATATCGCATATCTGTACTCATCATATACCGGAGAGAACGCATCGAGACTTACAGACAAAAAGAAGATCGTTGTTCTCGGCGCAGGTCCTATCCGTATCGGTCAGGGAGTTGAATTTGACTATTCGACAGTTCACGCTGTCCAGACGATCAAGCGCTCCGGATATGAGGCAATAATTATAAATAATAACCCTGAGACGGTTTCTACAGACTATACAACTGCTGATAAACTCTATTTTGAGCCGCTCACGCCTGAGGATGTTATGGCAATTCTCGACTTTGAGCAGCCTGAGGGAGTTATCGCGTCGCTCGGCGGACAGACTGCAATAAATCTTGCAGAACCGCTTATGAAGCGCGGCGTAAAGATCATCGGGACCGACTGCGACGCTATCGAGCGTGCCGAAAACCGCGACAGCTTTGAAAAAGTGCTTGTATCGCTCGGAATACCGCAGCCTAAGGGACGCGCGGTTACAAATATTGAGGACGGCGTAAAAGCTGCAGAGGAGATAGGATATCCCGTTCTTGTACGTCCGAGCTTCGTCCTCGGAGGAAGAGCAATGGAGATCGTTGCTAACGAGCCCCAGCTCCGCCGTTATCTTAAGACCGCTGTTGAGATCGACACGGACAAGCCTGTACTTGTCGACAAGTATATTCAGGGTAAAGAGGTCGAGGTCGATGCGATCTGTGACGGAAGAAACGTATTCGTTCCCGGAATTATGGAGCTTGTAGAGCGCACCGGTATTCACTCCGGAGACTCTATCAGCGTTTACCCGACATTCAGTATATCGGACAAGGTGAAGGGAACTATCCTTACATACGCTAAAAAGCTTGGACTCGGTATCGGAATCATAGGTCTTTACAACATCCAGTTTATTGTAGATGAAAATGACAACGTATATATAATCGAGGTAAATCCGAGATCGTCGAGAACCGTTCCTTTCCTTTCAAAATCCACAGGCTACAGCCTTGCTGATATTGCGACAGAGGTAATTCTCGGAAAGAGCCTTAAGGAGCAGGGAATCTTCGATATATATCCCGAGGAAAAGAAGCGCTATTATGTAAAGGTTCCGGTATTCTCTTTCAACAAGATAAAAGGACTTGACGCATATCTTTCTCCCGAGATGAAATCTACCGGAGAGGCGATCGGTTATGACGATAAGCTTCACCGCGCTATGTTCAAGGCACTCACTGCTTCGGGCATGAATCTTCAGAATTACGGAACAATTCTTGTTACGCTCGCTGACGAGGACAAGGAAGAGGCGCTTCCGCTCGTCAAGAGATTTTATGATATGGGCTTCAATGTAGAGGCTACCATCGGAACGGCTAATTTCCTGAAAGAGAACGGAATACGCACAAGAGTGCGCGGAAAGATCAGTGAGGGAAGCGAGGAGATTCTCGATTCGATCCGCTCCGGATACGTAAGCTATGTTATAAATACCCGTGCGATACTTTCGGGCGTTCATTATGACGACGGTGTTGCGATCAGACGCTGTGCTACCGAAAATAATGTGACTATGTTTACATCTCTTGACACCGTGCGCGTACTTCTTGATGTTCTTGAGGAGACAACTCTGACGATATCGACGATCGACGCATAAAAAATAAGAATACGGAAAATACTTTTCACAGCGCAGAGCGATATCTCTGCGCTGTGAAAAGTCGGAAGAAAGGGCAGACATAATGAAGCAAGGATTATTCACTATAACGGAAAATATCCCTCTCACCGAATCCGTATACAAAATGCGACTTTCGGGGGACACCGGGGCGATAACCGCGCCGGGACAGTTCATAAACATTAAACTTGACGGCGCGTTTCTCCGCCGTCCCATCTCGGTTTACGACAAAGGCGGCGATTCTGTAACGATAATATACAAGGTCGTCGGACGGGGTACCGGAATGATGAGCCGGATGAAACAGGGAGATACGCTCGATATACTGACAGGACTCGGAAACGGATACAATACTTCGGTATCCGGTGACAAACCACTGCTTATCGGCGGCGGCGTCGGCGTCCCCCCTCTTTATATGCTTGCGAAAAAGCTTATCGGAGAGGGTAAAAAGGTATCTGCGGTTCTCGGTTTCAATACTGCCGACGAGGTGTTCGGCGAGAGCGAATTCCGCGCGCTCGGAGTAAATGTTACCATAACGACTGCCGACGGTTCCTACGGTACCCGCGGATTTGTTACCGATGCGCTTCCGGACGGATATACCTATTTTTACACATGCGGACCGGAACCGATGCTTAAATCGGTGTACAAAACTGCGAAAACGGACGGTCAGTTCAGTTTTGAAGAGCGTATGGGGTGCGGCTTCGGTGCTTGTATGGGCTGCTCATGCAAGACCGTCACAGGCTATAAGAGAATTTGCAAGGAAGGACCGGTGCTGCGTAAGGAGGAGATCTTATGGGAAAAATGAATGTTGATCTTTGCGGCATTACGCTGGATAATCCGGTTATTCCCGCTTCGGGCACGTTTGGCTACGGATATGAATTTGCCGAACTGTACGACATAAATATTCTCGGAACATTTTCTTTCAAGGGTACTACGAAGGATCCGCGGTTCGGAAATCCGACTCCGCGTATAGCAGAGTGCCCAGACGGAATTATAAATGCTGTAGGACTTCAGAATCCGGGCGTTGAAAAGGTAATATCAGAGGAACTTCCGAAGCTGAAAAAATGCTTTTCAAAAAAAGTCATAGCGAATGTAAGCGGCTTTTCGCTTGATGAATATGTCTACACCTGTCAAAGGCTCGATGCCGAGGAGCAGGTAGGTTGGCTTGAAGTCAATATAAGCTGTCCGAATGTACACGGCGGAGGAATGAGCTTCGGTACAGAGCCTACGGCGGCAGCTGAGGTTACGGCGGCTGTTAAAAAGGTCACTACGAAGCCTGTGTTTATGAAGCTTTCACCGAATGTAACCGATATAGTTTCTATCGCAAAGGCGTGCGAGGAAGCCGGAGCGGACGGAATAAGCCTTATCAATACGCTTTTTGGAATGCGGATCGATCTGCGTACAAAAAAGCCTGTTATCGCCAACAAGATGGGCGGTTTTTCCGGTCATGCCATATTCCCGGTCGCACTTCGTATGGTATATCAGGTATCGGGAGCGGTTGATATTCCGGTCATAGGAATAGGCGGCGTATCATCTGCCGAAGAAGTTATTGAGATGATGCTTGCCGGAGCTTCGGCTGTAGAGATCGGCGCGGCAAATCTCATAGAGCCGTATGCCTGCCGAAATATAATAAACGATCTTCCTGCCGTTATGGAACGGTACGGTATTGAAAATCTTTCGGATATAATCGGAAAGGCAAGAGCCTGACCGTGTAAACAGAGTGTGATGCGTGCGTCCGCGGCTTGTTTTTGTCACAGAATAAGCTGCGCGATGCACCGTCTTACCGTTTTGCCGGCGACAGTTGCATATAAAACAGTCGCAGAAAGGAAACAACCAATGGGAAAAGATGTTATCGTAGCATGTGATTTTGCGTCAGCTGATCAGGTCTTCGGATTTCTTGATCTTTTTACAGATGAAAAACCGTTTGTTAAGATCGGAATGGAGCTGTTCTATTCTGAGGGACCGCATATCGTGAGGGAGATCAAGCGAAGAGGACACAAAATATTTCTTGATTTGAAACTTCATGACATTCCTAATACTGTAAAAAAATCTATGGCAGTGCTGTCGTCTCTTGATGTGGATATATGTAATCTTCATGCGGCAGGAACGGTTCGTATGATGCAGGCTGCACTCGAAGGACTTACAAGACCCGACGGAACAAGACCGCTTCTCATAGCGGTGACACAGCTTACATCGACAGATCAGGATAGTATGGAGAAGGATCTGCTTATAAAAGAACCGATCGACAAGGTCGTAATGCACTATGCGCATAACGCAAAGCTTGCAGGACTTGACGGAGTTGTATGCTCGCCGCTTGAGGCGGAAAAGGTACACGGAGTATGCGGCTCGGACTTTCTTACGGTTACCCCCGGAGTTCGTTTTGCCGACGGTGATGTCGGAGATCAGAAGCGTGTTATGACGCCTGCCGAAGCTAAAAAAATCGGATCGGATTACATAGTAGTCGGAAGACCGATCACAGCTGCTGCCGATCCTGTTGCTGCATACAGACGTTGTGTAAATGAATTTGTTGACTGAAAACGGGAGGGGATATAAAAATGGAAGGCTATAAAAGAGAATTTATAGGGTTTCTCGAGAGCGCGGGCGTTCTGAAGTTCGGTGACTTTACCGCGAAGAGCGGACGGAAGATACCGTATTTCATCAATGCGGGTGAAATAAAGACGGGCGATCAGATAAGAAAGCTCGGAGAATTTTATGCAAAGGCGTACAAGGAACACATCGGCGAGAAAAAAACGGTACTGTTCGGACCTGCATACAAGGGAATACCGATAGCGGTTTCCGTGGCGTCGGCACTCTCGGCGAGCGGACTTGATGTTCCGTTTTTCTTCAACCGCAAGGAAGCAAAGGATCACGGTGAGGGCGGCGTATTTGTCGGATATAAGCCGACATCGGGCGAGGAGATCGTCATAGTAGAGGACGTTATCACCGCAGGAACAGCGATCCGCGAAAGTATGGAGCTTCTTCGAGGACTTGACGGCGTCAAGGTTTCCGCCGTATTTGTAATGGTAGACCGCAGAGAAAAGGGAAAGACGGAGCTGTCCGCCATGCAGGAGGTGGAACAGGAGTTTGGCTTTCCGGTTTATTCTGTTGTTGACGTTTATGATATCATCGAGTATCTGGAAGAGGATGAATCCAATGCGGAAAACGTGCAGCGGATACGTAATTATCTTGCCGTGAATGGAGCGAAATTATGAGAAGTCTTATAGATATACTTGATCTTTCGGTAGAAGAGATCGAGGCGCTGCTCGCTACGGCGTGTGATATTATTGAAAATCCGCAGGCGTACAGCGAAAAATGTCGCGGAAAGAAGCTTGCAACACTGTTTTTTGAGCCGTCGACACGCACAAGGCTCAGCTTTGAGGCGGCAATGTATGAGCTTGGCGGAAATGTTATTGGATTTTCCGAGGCTTCAAGCTCATCGGCTTCGAAGGGCGAAACCGTTGCCGATACGGCAAGAGTAATAAGCTGCTATGCGGATATCATAGCGATGCGTCACCCTAAGGAGGGCGCTCCGCTTGTAGCTTCGCAGTATGCATCCGTTCCGGTCATTAATGCAGGAGACGGAGGTCATAACCACCCTACGCAGACACTTGCCGATCTTCTCACTATATATCGCGAAAAAGGAAGAATAAGCGATCTTACCGTCGGCTTTTGCGGCGACCTTAAGTTCGGAAGAACGGTTCATTCGCTTATAAACGCACTGTCAAGGTATACCGGAATAAATATTGTACTGATATCTCCGGATGAACTTAAGCTGCCGAGCTATGTTAAAAAGGATGTACTTAAGAAGAAGGGCATACCCTATGTTCAGACTGCAAGTCTCGAAGAGGCTATGCCTGAACTCGATATTCTTTACATGACACGTGTTCAGCGTGAGCGTTTCTTTAACGAAGAAGATTATCTTCGCCTTAAAGACAGCTACATACTTGAACCTAAAAAGCTTCAGAGTGCAAAGAACGATCTTTGCATAATGCATCCGCTGCCGAGAGTTAATGAAATAAGTGCTGCAATCGACAACGACCCGAGAGCATGTTATTTCAAGCAGGTGCTGAACGGAAAATACATGAGAATGGCACTTATACTCATGCTGCTCGCCGAAGCAGGAAAACTTTGAGCGCGGCAGGAAAGGAAGCAGACCGATATGAAAATAGATTCTATAATCAACGGTATCGTTATCGACCATATAACCGCAGGACGCGGAATGAAGCTCTATGAGCTTCTCGCGCTTGACAGTCTCGACTGCTCGGTTGCGATAATAAAAAATGTGTGCAGCAGCAAGCTCGGCAAGAAAGATATTATCAAGATAGACGCTGATATACCGATTAATCTTGATGTTATCGGATACGTCGATCCCGGTGCTACGGTAAACATTATCCGTGACGGAAAATTGGTCGAAAAACGCAGTATTCCCATGCCTCAGACGCTTGTCGGAGTTATAAAATGCAAAAATCCGAGATGTATTACTACGGTAGAACATGAGCTTGACCATGTTTTCAGACTGACCGATTCTGAAAACAAAATATACCGTTGTATATACTGCGAAACACAGGCGGGAAAATAATCGGGAATTAAGAAAAAATAATTTGAATTTTGTTGATGTGTGCCTTGACATAAGTATAAAATAATGATATACTTATATTGTTGTACCGAAGGTACGCAGCGGGTATCGGAATGACGCTTGCAGATTACCTGAGTTACATGTTTTCTGCAACTGACGGAGTTAATGTGGAGCACCACAAAGGAACAGAAAACGCTTTAAAATGCCGACCGTCTGGGCGCACTTTACTCGCGGTGAGTGAAGTGCGCCCTTTTGATATTTTGAGTCGGGTAAAAAGGCATATCGGCTTGCAAAAAGCCTTTAACGGAAAGGAACGGTTTAACCTATGATGAAAAAAGTCGGAATCGTAATGGGCAGTGACAGTGATCTGCCTGTAATACAGAAAGCGACTGATACTCTTAAGAAATTTGATATTCCTTATGAGGTACACGTGTACTCTGCGCACAGAACACCCGAAGAAGCAAGAAGTTTTGCAGTCAATGCGAGGGCAAACGGTTTCGGTGTTATTATTGCAGCTGCGGGAATGGCTGCGCATCTTGCGGGAGCTATTGCTGCAAATACGACTCTTCCTGTTATAGGCATACCGTGTAAATCCGGTAATCTTGACGGCATTGATGCACTTCTTTCCACTGTACAGATGCCCTCAGGTATTCCGGTTGCAACTGTTGCTATAGGCGGGGGCGTCAATGCTGCTTTGCTTTCCGCACAGATACTTGCCGTTGAGGACAAAGATCTTGCTGCAAAACTTGATGAAAAGCGCCGCTCAGACGCACAGGCGGTTCTTGAAAAGGATGCCGGAATAGCTGAAAGACTTTGAGCATAAAATACGCCCGATTCGAGTATTACCGATATAATAGGATAAATTTACAGATATAAAAAGACGATACATAAAACGGAGGATATAAAAATGGAAAAGAAAGAACTTCTTTATGAGGGTAAGGCAAAAAAGGTATACGCAACAGACGATCCTGAAGTACTGCTTGTTGATTACAAGGACGATGCAACCGCATTCAACGGACTTAAAAAAGGTACTATAGCAGGAAAAGGCGCTATTAACAACCGTGTTACCAACTATATGATGCAGATACTCGAAAAAGAGGGCGTCAAGACACATCTTGTAAAGGAACTTTCTGCCCGTGAAACGCTCGTAAAAAAGGTTTCGATCGTTCCGCTTGAGGTAATTATACGTAATATATCCGCAGGATCTTTTGCAAAGCGTTACGGCGTTGAAGAGGGAATTGTTTTTGCTGAACCTACGATCGAATTCTCGTATAAGAACGACGATCTCGGCGATCCGCTGATCAACGATTACCATGCGCTCGCGCTCGGACTTGCAACAAAGGAAGAGATCGAGACAATAAAGGCTATGGCATTCAAGGTAAACGCTGTTATGAAGAAGTTCTTCAAGAATCTCAAGGTTGATCTGGTTGACTTCAAGCTTGAGTTCGGACGTCTTTCTGACGGTACGATCGTTCTCGCCGACGAGATATCTCCGGATACATGCCGCTTCTGGGACAGCGAAACACACGAAAAGCTCGACAAGGACCGTTTCCGCAGAGATCTCGGAAATGTTGAGGACGCTTACAACGAAATGATGAAGCGTATTCTCGGAGAGTAAATCCGACAGCGGTATGCTCCGGCATCCGTAAAAAATATGTCTGTTAAAGCAGACTGCCTGCCGTTGCACATGCGGCACAGAAACAGAATCCATAAATCGCAGATTTTAAATGCAACAGAGTCACGTGCTGTCTTAACACGTGACTTGTGCGTTTAAAAGAAAGGAACTTATAAAAACATGGGAGGCTTTTTCGGAGCGGTTGCAAGCCGCGATGTAATAGGCGACGTCTTTTTCGGGACGGACTATCATTCTCACCTCGGTACGCGCTGCGGCGGAATCGCAGCATTTGATCAGGAGATAGGTTTACAGCGTGAGATACATAATATAGAAAACTCTCCGTTTCGTACGAGATTTGAGCATGTATTTGAAAAAATGAAGGGAAGCGCAGCAATCGGCTGTATCAGCGACGGAGATCCCCAACCGCTTCTTATCCGTTCGAGTCTCGGTTCATATGCTATATGCATGATCGGTGCGATAAATAATGCGGAGGCGCTGATATCTCAGTATCTTTCTTTCAGTGGCGGTCATTTTAATGCAATGACCGGAAGTCATGTCAATTCGAACGAGCTTGTTGCGGCACTTATAAATCAAAAGAGCAATTTTACCGAGGGAATAAAGTTCGCACAGAAGGAGATCGACGGAACAGCCTCTATCCTTATACTTAAAGATGACGGATCTATTATTGCAGCGAGAGACAGGCTCGGACGTATTCCGGTAATAATAGGAAAGGGAGAGGATGGGTACTGTGTATCCTTTGAGTCGTTTGCTTGCGAAAAAGCAGGCTATGAGGATATACGCGAACTCGGACCCGGTGAGATAGTTGAACTTACTGCAGAGCAGATGAAGGTCCTTTCCGCTCCCGGAAAGGAAATGAGAATATGCTCATTTTTGTGGTCGTATTACGGATATCCGACGTCTACATATGAAGGTGTAAATGTCGAGATGATGCGTTACCGCAACGGACATATCATGGCTCAGCACGACGCAAAGACCGGAAAGTCTGACGGGGTTGATTATGTTGGCGGCGTACCGGATTCCGGAACACCTCATGCTATAGGATATGCGAACGAGAGCAATATTCCGTTTGCAAGAGCATTTATAAAATATACCCCTACATGGTCAAGAAGCTTTATGCCTGCTTCTCAGAAAGAGCGTAATAAAGTTGCTAAAATGAAGCAGATACCGGTTCATGATCTTATAACCAATAAAAGTCTGCTGTTTGTCGACGACTCGATAGTCAGGGGTACTCAGCTTCGTGAAACGGTCGAGTTTCTCTATAATAATGGGGCTAAGGAAGTGCATATGCGATCCGCATGTCCGCCTATAATGTTTGGATGTAAATATCTCAATTTCTCACGCTCGACCAGTGATATGGATCTTATTGCGCGCCGCGTGATAATGAAGCTTGAGGGTGAGGACGGATTTAATCATATCGACGAATACAGTGATTCGTCAACCGAGCGCGGAAAGAAATTCAGAGACGAGATATGTTCAGAGCTTCATCTCGCATCGCTTGAATTTCAGTCGCTTCAGGGAATCATAGAAGCTATAGGTATCGAACCGTGCAAGCTTTGCACATACTGCTGGAACGGAAAGGAATAAACCATTATGAATACAAATTCGAGATCTGACAGCTACGCTGCTGCAGGCGTAGATATCACCGCAGGTTATAAGGCGGTCGAGCTTATGAAGAAGCATATCGCCAAAACTATGACAAGCGGCGTATGTTCTGACGTCGGAGGCTTCGGCGGACTTTTTGAACTTGATCTTACCGGCATACAGCGTCCCGTGCTTGTAAGCGGCACTGACGGAGTCGGAACCAAGCTTAAGATTGCATTTCTTATGGATAAGCATGACACTGTCGGTATTGACTGCGTTGCAATGTGTGTAAACGATATAATCTGCTGCGGAGCAAAGCCGCTCTTCTTCCTCGATTATATCGCCTGCGGAAAGAATATTCCCGAACGCATTGCCGACATTGTTAAAGGTGTCTGCGACGGGTGCGTTCAGTCCGGTGCCGCGCTGATAGGCGGAGAAACTGCCGAGATGCCCGGATTTTATCCTGTGGATGAGTATGACCTTGCCGGGTACTGTACCGGTGTTGTCGATAAGACAAAGATCATAGATAATAAAGCAATGAAGCCCGGCGACGTTGTTATTGCGCTTCCGTCCAGCGGTGTACATTCAAACGGATTTTCTCTTGTACGCAAGGTGTTTGACGTGGAAAATGCCGACATAAAGACTCCTGTATCTGAACTTGGCGGCAAGTCTGTCGGAGAGACGCTCCTTACTCCTACAAAGATATATGTAAAGCCTGTGCTTGCCCTTCTCGAGAAGGTAAAAGTCAAGGGAATCTCACATATCACAGGCGGAGGTTTTTACGAAAATATTCCGAGAAGTATTCCCGACGGACTCGGTGCAAAGATCAACCGTTCATCGGTAAGAGTTCTTCCGATTTTCGACCTTATCGCAAAAACGGGAAATATAAGCGAACATGATATGTTCAATACCTTTAATATGGGCGTCGGCATGAGCATAACAGTATCTGCCGAAGACGCAGAGACTGCGCTTGAAATTCTCCGCGATAACGGCGAGGATGCCTATGTTATCGGAGAAATAATTTCATCTGATGAAAAAATTACCATCTGCTGAGCAACTTGCTGAAATGCAGAATTTCATAATACATTATGATGCTTGATGTGTGGTACAGCTAAGGTACAAAGTACAGGGATCAAAGAAAGGCATGGTAATAGAAATGACTGAACACAAAATAAAGATCGCCGTTTTCGTATCCGGCGGAGGTACAAATCTTCAGGCTCTTATTGACGCAGAAAAGAGCGGAATTATAAAAAACGGAAGTATAGAGCTTGTTGTATCCAGTGCGCCTGATGCATACGCGATAACACGCGCGGCGACCGCAGAGATACCGGCTGTAGCGATATCTAAAAAACAGTGCGGAAGTCAGGAAGAGTTTGAGGATAAGATTATAAGTGTGTTGAAAGAATACGGAATAGAGCTTATTGTTCTTGCCGGATTCATGTGCATACTCAGCGAGAAATTTACAGCTGCATATCCGAACCGTATTATAAATATACATCCGTCACTTATTCCGTCTTTTTGCGGAAAAGGTTTTTACGGTCTCAGAGTTCATGAGGCGGCGCTTGAAAAGGGCGTTAAAATAACCGGTGCGACCGTTCACTATGTAAATGAGATACCTGACGGCGGAGAGATCATTATGCAGAAAGCTGTCGCAGTGCGGCCGAAAGATACCGCTGAGGTGCTTCAGAAAAGAGTAATGCGCCTCGCGGAGTGGAAGATACTTCCGTCTGCAGTCGAAAAGGTCTGCAAAGAACTTATCAGAAAAAGGACATGAGTGACATAAGTCGCGGTCCCGCAAAATGAAAGGAATAAAGATATGAATATCTATGCAATAAACGATATTGCCGAGCTTATAAAAGGGAATTCGTATGTCGGACGCGGCATCGTTATCGGCAAAAGTGCCGACGGCAAAAAAGCTTGCTCTGCATATTTTATCATGGGAAGAAGCGCTAACAGCCGCAACCGTGTTTTCACTGAGCGTGACGGTGATATTTTTACCGAACCGTTCGATGCGTCAAAGGTTGAGGATCCGTCGCTTATCATATATGCAGCAGTCCGCAGCTTTGAAAACAAGCTTATAGTGACTAACGGAGATCAGACTGATACGGTATATAACGGACTTGCAAAAGGCGAAAGCTTCGCGCAGGCTCTTGAAACCAGAGAATTTGAGCCTGACAGACCTAATTTTACTCCGCGCATAAGCGGTATGCTGACCTTTAAGGACGGCGACTTTGCATATGATATGAGCATTCTTAAAAGCGCAGACGCCGAAGGCAGCGCATGCAACAGATATACCTTTGCTTATAAGGCGCTTCCGGGACTCGGACATTTTATTCATACATATGTTTGCGACGGAGATCCGATCCCGACGTTTCAGGGAGAACCCGAGCGCGTTGCGATCCCCGACGATATCGACGCTTTCACCGATTCTCTGTGGAACGCTCTCGACAAGGATAACAAAATATCGCTTTACGTCCGCTATACCGATCTCGAGACAGGAAAAGCGGATACACGCATGATAAATAAAAACAAATAAGGAGCTGCCAGATGAAAGAATTTGAACTTAAATACGGATGTAATCCTAACCAGAAGCCTTCAAAAATATTTATGAACGACGGCAGTGAAATGCCGATCGAGATACTTTCCGGAAGGCCCGGATATATCAATTTTCTTGATGCATTTAATTCATGGCAGCTTGTAAAGGAGCTTAAAGAAGCGCTCGGACTTCCCGCTGTAACGTCTTTCAAGCATGTAAGTCCTACATCGGCAGCTGTCGGTATTCCGCTTTCGGACAAGCTTAAAAAAGCATGCTTTGTCGACGATATCGAGGGACTTGACGATTCTCCGCTTGCATGTGCGTATGCGCGTGCGCGCGGAACAGACCGTATGTGTTCATTCGGTGACTGGGTTGCACTTTCCGATGTTTGCGATGTTACAACTGCTAAGATGATAAAGCGTGAGGTTTCTGACGGCATAATTGCGCCCGGATATGAGCCTGAGGCGCTTGAGATCCTTAAGACAAAGAGAAAAGGCAACTATAATATTGTAAAAATAGATCCGTCTTATGTTCCCGAACCGATCGAGCGTAAGCAGGTTTTCGGTATTACCTTTGAGCAGGGACGAAACAATTTTGAAATCAACAGAGAGCTTCTCGGAAATATCGTTACCGCAAATAAGGATATGCCGGAGAGCGCAGTTCGCGATCTTATTATAGCGCTTATCACTCTTAAATATACTCAGTCCAATTCGGTATGCTACGCAGTGGACGGACAGGCTATCGGAGTCGGCGCAGGACAGCAGTCACGTATTCACTGTACAAGACTTGCCGGCACAAAGGCGGATACTTGGTTCCTCCGTCAGCACGAAAAGGTACTTGCACTTCCTTTCAAGGATACTCTCGGCAGACCTGACAGAGATAACGTTATTGACGGATATATTAATAAAAATGAAGAAGATGTATGCGCGGACGGTAACTGGCAGAAATATTTTACCGAGCAGCCGGAACCGCTTACAGATGCTGAGATACGTGAATATCTCTCGTCTATCGACGGTGTTTCACTCGGTTCAGATGCGTTTTTCCCGTTCAGTGATAACATTGAGCGCGCAAGGCGCAGCGGCGTAAAATATATTGCCGAGCCGGGCGGATCTATCCGTGATGATCTTGTTATAGAATGCTGTGATAAATACGGAATGGCAATGGCATTTACAGGAATGCGCCTGTTCCATCATTGATCGTACAGACCGTTTTAGCAGCAGTGGCTTTTCCTCCGCGAGAGTGTTTTCTCCGCGGAGGAAAAGGCGTATCAAAGGAAAGAGAGTTTTTTCCTTTCTGATGCGCCGGATCTGTTAATAACTTGTAATAAAGCAGAAGGATTTGGACATAAATATGAAAATTTTAGTCGTTGGCGGCGGCGGGCGAGAGCATGCCATCATCAAGAAAATAAAGGAAAACAAAAATGTGACACAGATATTTGCACTTCCCGGAAACGGTGGAATTGCAAGAGATGCGACTTGTGTCAATATCGGAGCTAAGGATATCGACGGTATAGTTGATTTTGCGAAAAAACAAGGGATAGACTATGCAGTCGTAGCTCCCGATGATCCGCTTGTACTCGGATGTGTCGATGCGCTTGAGGCAGAGGGAATCCCGTGCTTCGGACCGCGCGCGAACGCTGCGATCATAGAGGGAAGCAAGGTATTTTCAAAAGAGCTTATGAAGAAATACGGTATCCCGACCGCAGCATATGAGGTTTTTGATGATATGGATAAAGCGCTTGAATATGTGGAATCAGCGCCGCTTCCCACAGTTATCAAGGCAGACGGTCTCGCGCTCGGAAAGGGCGTTATTATTGCCGAAACACGTGAGCAGGCAAGAGATGCCGTAAAGGGTATGATGCAGGACAAGATGTTCGGTAAGAGCGGCGATCATATTGTCATAGAGGAGTTCCTTACGGGACCTGAGGTCTCTGTGCTTTCATTTACCGACGGAAATACCGTTGTTCCTATGGTATCTTCTATGGATCACAAGCGGGCGGGCGACGGAGATACAGGACTTAATACCGGCGGAATGGGAACTGTCGCGCCTAATCCTTATTACACAGATGCTGTTGCGAAAGAATGCATGGATAAGATATTTCTTCCGACAATAAAAGCGATGAATGCAGAGGGACGTACCTTTAAAGGCTGTCTTTACTTCGGACTTATGCTGACTGCCGGCGGTCCTAAGGTTATTGAGTATAACTGCCGCTTCGGCGATCCTGAAACCCAGGTCGTTCTTCCTCTTCTGGAAAGCGATCTGCTGACGGTCATGCAGGCTGTCACAAACGGAAAGCTTGCACAGACGGAGGTCCGTTTCAGCGATAAGCATGCGTGCTGTGTTATTATGTCATCAGACGGATATCCGGTTTCATATAAAAAAGGATTTCCTATCACAATGACGGATGAAGCTGCAAAGCATACATACGTTGCAGGTGCAGAGATGAAAGACGGTGAGTTGCTTACAAGCGGAGGACGTGTTCTCGGCGTTACTGCGATTGCCGATACTCTCAGCGGTGCGATAGATGCAGCATACGGTCTCACAGAACAGATAAGCTTTGAAAACGCATATATGCGTCATGATATAGGCGCGCGCGCCATGAAAGCAGAGGAAAAATAAAGTGGTATACAGAGTATTTGCAGAGAAGAAAAAAGAGCTTGCACACGAAGCAGCCGCGCTGCTCAGCGATGCAAGAACGCTGCTCGGTATAGAGTCGCTGAGTGACGTCAGGATCATTAACCGTTATGATGCGGAAAATATATCGGAAGAGCTTTTTGAATATGCGAAAAAAACGGTCTTTTCCGAGCCTCAGCTCGATATTGTTTCAGATGATCCCGACCTTACGGGCGCTGTTGTATTTGCCGTTGAATACCTTCCCGGGCAGTTTGATCAGCGTGCCGATTCTGCGGCGCAGTGTATTCAGATCATATCGCAGGGAAGCCGCCCTGATGTACGTACCGCAAAAATCTATGCATTGTACGGTGATCTGACAGAAGAAAACATAAAAGAGGTCAAAAAGTATGTTATCAATCCCGTTGAAGCGCGCGAGGCATCTCTCGAAAAGCCGGAAACGCTCAAAACGGATTATGAAATTCCCACATCGGTAAAAACACTCGACGGATTCATTAAGCTTGACAGAGCCGGACTTGAAAAATTTGTTTCCGATTACGGACTTGCTATGGATGCGGACGATATCGAATTCTGTCAGAAATATTTTATTTCAGAAAAGCGCGATCCTACTATTACAGAGATACGCATGATAGATACATATTGGTCTGATCATTGCCGTCATACAACATTTCTTACCGTTATTGACGATGTAAAGTTTGAGGATGAGCTGCTTCAGAAAGCATATGACGACTATATTGCAGTGAGGGCGGAGCTTGGCAGAACGAAGCCGATCTGCCTTATGGATATTGCAACGCTTGCGGTGAGATATCTTAAAGCTCACGGAAAGCTTGATAAGCTTGACGAGAGTGAGGAGATCAACGCCTGCACAGTTAAGATTAACGTTGATGTCGACGGCGTAAGCGAGCCGTGGCTGCTCCTGTTCAAGAATGAGACGCATAATCACCCGACCGAGATCGAGCCTTTCGGAGGCGCGGCAACGTGTATCGGAGGCGCGATCCGCGATCCGCTTTCCGGAAGATCGTATGTTTACGGAGCGATGCGTGTTACCGGAGCTGCCGATCCGCTGAAGCCTGTCAGCGAAACCATGAAGGGAAAGCTTCCGCAGCGTAAAATTGTAACTACTGCGGCTGCAGGATATTCTTCATACGGAAATCAGATCGGTCTTGCGACAGGTATCGTTGACGAAATATATCATCCCGGGTATGCCGCAAAGCGTATGGAGATAGGCGCGGTCATCGCTGCCGCTCCTGCTGAAAATGTTCGCAGAGAGACTCCGGCACCCGGCGATGTTGTTGTTCTGCTCGGCGGAAGCACAGGACGTGACGGAATCGGCGGTGCAACAGGCTCATCAAAAGCTCATAAGCTTGATTCTGTCGAAACATGCGGAGCGGAGGTTCAAAAGGGAAATGCCCCCGAGGAAAGAAAGCTTCAGCGTCTTTTCCGGAACGGCGACGCGTGCCGCATGATCAAGCGCTGCAATGACTTCGGCGCAGGCGGTGTATCGGTTGCTATCGGCGAGCTTGCAGACGGACTTGAAATAGATCTTAATGCAGTTCCGAAAAAATACGAGGGACTTGACGGAACAGAGCTTGCGATAAGTGAGTCGCAGGAACGTATGGCAGTTGTAATTGAAGCTGAAAATGTCGATGCGTTTCTTGCACTTGCAGAAAGTGAGAATCTCCAGGCATGTCCTGTAGCTGTTGTAAAAGCTGAGCCGAGGCTCACTATGAATTGGAACGGCAAAAAGATCGTTGATATCAGCCGTGAATTTCTTAATTCAAACGGTGCGGATAAGCATATAACAATAGCTCCTGCAAAGCCTGTTCTTCCGAAAAAAACGGTATCCGGAGGATTTGCCGAGAATTACAAAAAGCTTGCATCGGATCTGAATATTTGCTCGAAACGCGGACTTTCGGAACGATTTGATTCAACGATCGGCGCCGGAACGGTTCTCATGCCGTTCGGAGGAAAATATCAGCTCACTCCGGTTCAGGCTATGGTTCAGAAGATATCGGTTGAAAAGAAGCATACCGATGATTGCTCTCTCATGTCATGGGGCTACAATCCTTTTATAACCGAGAACAGTCCGTATCACGGCGCATATCTTGCTGTTGTTGAATCGGTATGTAAGCTTATTGCTTCCGGCGCATCGTTCAATGATGTTTACCTTACCTTCCAGGAATATTTTGAACATCCCGGAAAGGATGAAAGACGTTGGGGCAAACCCCTTGCGGCACTTCTCGGTGCATTTGAAGCTCAGAAAGAGCTTGGCATCGGCTCTATCGGAGGAAAGGACTCGATGAGCGGATCGTTTGAGGATCTTGATGTTCCGCCGACGCTCGTATCTTTTGCGGTCACTACTGAAAAGGTAAAGAATATAGTATCTCCGGAATTTAAGAAAGCGGGCAACAGAGTAATTCTTATTGCACCGGAATATGATGAAAACGGACTGCCGAAGACTGACAGCCTGATTGCGGTCATGAACCGCGCTACAGAGCTTATGCGCAGCGGAAAAGCGGTGTCCTGCTATACTCCGTGTATGGGCGGTATTGCCGAGGCGGTTATGAAAATGTCTTTCGGAAACGGTTTTGGCTTCAGATATGATCCGTCGATGTGTGTTCAGGCTATATTCGACAGCTGCTACGGTGCATTTATTCTTGAAGTTACCGATGATACGCAGGGCGATTATGATGTCGGTACGGTAACAGATGACGGCATTCTGTCGATGTGCGGAGAGATACTTTCCTGCGATGAACTTCTCGGAACGTATGAAGATAAGCTCGAGAGCGTTTACAGCTGCAATATTGCAGACGGTAACGGAGAGATGAGAAACTTTGAATACAAGGCTTCTTCTTATCCGTCTCCTGCCGTTAAGCATGCAAAGCCGAAGGTTCTTATTCCCGCATTCCCGGGAACAAACTGCGAATATGACAGCGCAAAGGCCGTACGTGACGCAGGCGCAGAGCCTGAGATAATGGTTATAAACAACCTGACCTCAGAAGGGATTCAGAGATCTGTGGACAGCTTCGCACGCAAGCTCAAGGATTCGCAGATGATATTCATTCCCGGCGGATTCTCCGGAGGAGACGAACCGGACGGAAGCGGAAAATTCATTACGGCGTTTTTCCGTAATGCGGCGATAAAAGACGGTGTATCCGATCTGCTTGATAACCGCGACGGTCTTATGTGCGGTATCTGTAACGGATTCCAGGCTCTTATAAAGCTCGGACTCGTTCCTTACGGAAAGATCATTGACACGGATGAAAATTGTCCGACGCTGACATTTAATACGATTGCGCGCCATCAGTCAAAGATTGTTCGTACACGCATTGCGTCGAATAAATCTCCGTGGCTTGCGCTCACCGAGGTCGGTGATGTTTACAGTGTTCCGATCTCTCACGGAGAAGGAAGATTTATTGCCGATAATGAACTGATAAAACAGCTTGCGGAAAACGGACAGATCGCAACACAGTATGTCGATCTTGCAGGAAATGCAACAGGAGATGTTCACTTCAATCCCAATGATTCGATGTTTGCAATCGAGGGTATTACATCGCCTGACGGAAGAGTGTTCGGTAAGATGGGACACAGCGAGCGTATCGGTGAGGGACTCTACAAGAATGTTCCGGGTAATTATGATATACGCATGTTTGAGGCTGCGGTAAAATATTTTAAATAAAGATATAAAAAACGCGTAATACAGGAGTTAATATTATGAAATTTTTTGAAGAACTTAAAAACTTTGATCCCGAAGTAGCGGGCGCATGCTCGCTTGAGCTTGACCGTCAGCGCCATAATATTGAGCTGATCGCCTCTGAGAATATTGTATCCGAAGCGGTTCTGCTTGCGGCAGGCGGCGTTCTTACAAACAAATATGCTGAGGGCTATCCGGGAAAGCGTTATTACGGCGGATGCGCGTGTGTTGATATTGTTGAAGAGATCGCACGCGAGAGAGCTAAGAAGCTTTTTGGCGCAGAGCATGCAAATGTTCAGCCCCACAGCGGAGCTAATGCTAACCTTGCAACATTTTTTGCACTTCTTCAGCCCGGAGACACCGTACTCGGAATGAATCTCCAGCAGGGCGGACATCTGTCGCACGGTTCTCCTGTAAACATCTCAGGAAAATACTTCAATGTAGTGCCTTATGGTGTCGATCCGGTTACGGAAATGATCGATTATGATGAAATGAGAAAGATCGCACTCGAAAGCAAGCCTAAAATGATCGTTGTCGGTGCGAGTGCATATTCGAGAATCATTGACTTTAAACGCTGCCGTGAGATCGCAGATGAAGTCGGAGCATACCTCATGGTGGATATGGCACACATTGCAGGTCTTATCGCTGCCGGTGTTCATCCGTCACCTGTTCCGTATGCGGATGTTGTTACTACAACTACGCATAAGACGCTCAGAGGTCCCCGCGGCGGTATGATCCTCTGCCGTGAAGAGCTTGCAAAGGCGATCGACAAGGCTGTATTCCCCGGAACGCAGGGCGGTCCGCTTATGCACATCATCGCAGCAAAGGCAGTTGCACTCGGAGAGGCGCTGACCGAGGAGTTCAAGGATTATCAGCGTCAGATCGTAAAGAATGCTTCTGTTCTTTGCCGCTCTCTTATGGATAACGGCATTGACATCGTTTCAGGCGGTACTGACAATCATCTCATGCTTCTCAAGCTTATGAAGCATGACCTTACAGGTAAAGAGCTTGAGCGCCGTCTTGATGAGGTTCATATTACTGCTAACAAAAACACAGTTCCGAACGATCCTCAGAGTCCGTTTGTTACAAGCGGTTTGAGAATCGGTACTCCCGCAGTTACAACAAGAGGCTTCAAAGAAAATGAGATGAAGCTCATTGCGAACTGGATCACCGATGCTATAAATGACTTCGACGCAAATAAGGATAGAATTTCGAGCGAAGTTCAGCAGCTCTGCGAAGCATATCCGCTTTATTGATTTATAATAAATTATATGACAAAACAAAGCAGCCCGGGTATAACACCCGGGCTGATTTATACTTATAATCAAATAAAATAGGAATAAATATTGAAAATACAGAATTTATGTATTATAATATCAGTAGTATAAAGAGATTTGAAAGTCTGAAATATAAATTTTCGGACAGAATGTTTTACGATTTGAGATTAGAGTAAGGTATAAGTATATTTAATTTAAGTATAGCTGTTATCTATGTTCAGGAAAGGTATATAATTTATTAACATTAAATCGGCGTTAGTTGGTTTATGCCAACTCTAACGGGAAAGAAGGGTATTATGGAATTAATTATAACATTGATAGGTGTAATAATATCTATCATTATCGGTAAAGTAATTATTGCAAGACATTCATATAAATGCACTGAATGCGGTCATCGCTTTAAGGTGAAATGGTTTTGGGGGGCTAGTCTAGGTCTTCATGAGGGGGATATGAGAATGTTGAAGTGTCCAGAATGTAAAAGACATACTTGGTGCAAAATAGATGACAATGGTAACTTGTGAAATATATAATATTTTTTGATCTTTATGGGGGAATGCTAAAGATGTTAATTCCTTTTTACGAGAATTGATGTGTTTAAAAATTATTCCGATATCAAATTATATATTGTTGATCAATTAATTTAAGCGGTATTTATGTCATAAATGTCGAAGCATTTGAATTTTTCATGAAAGATAGGTTGTAATATGAATGTTCATTTCGGTTTTTCAATTATCGGTGCTGTGTTTCTGATTATGCTTCTTATTCCGAATCTGTTTTGGACACGAAATAAACCGAAAAATTATGATAAATATGCTTCTGATGAAAATAAAATACTTTTGATATTTGAACGGGTAGGAGAGGTTTTGGTTACATGCTTTGCGCTTATTTTTGCTGGTCCCGAAATCGGAGAACTGTCTCCGTGGCTGTTTTTGCTTGCTCTTGCCATTGCAGTGATGATCTTATATGAGATATATTGGATCAGATATTTCAGAAGTGAACATAAAATGAGTGATTTTTATAGCAGTATTTTGGGAATACCTTTGGCAGGGGCTGTTTTGCCCGTGATTGCATTTTTGCTTCTTGGAATATATAAAGAAAATATATTTCTGATAATTGCGGATATCGTTCTCGGAATAGGGCATATCAGTATACATGCCGGACATCTTGACGATGAGTAATCTTATGCCTAATGCAAGGAACATTAAATTCTGCAATTTTTTAATAATGGTTTTATGATAAAAAATAACGTATTAGAGCAATAAAAGGCAGTGTGAATATAAAGAATCACACTGCCTTACTTTTATAATTTAATTGAAAATTTGCTTATGGGGATACGCATATTATCTCTTAGAGAGAACATCCTTTTCATATGCTTTAACATCAGCGAGCCATTGATTGCGAACCGGAACACCTGCTTTTTCGCAGTAAGCATCCCATACTGCTGCAAACGGAAGTGTTTTAAGTTCTTCGAGCATTGCGAGACGGGATGTGTAATCTCCGGTCAGCTCATACTCGCGGAGCTTGTCGATAGGCGCGAGTGCGGCGAAGAGAAGAGCTTTCTGCATGCTGCGTGTTCCGATTACCCATGCAGCGATTCGGTTGATCGAAGCATCGAAGAAATCGAGTCCGATATGTACTCTGTTTTCGAATCCGCCCCATACGATCTCCTGCGCGATATATTTAAGCTCATCGTCGAAGATAACAACATGGTCGCTGTCCCATCTTACAGGGCGCGATACGTGAAGGAGAATGTCATCAAGAAAGAGAAGCGCGGAAGAAATTTTATCGGATACATACTCAGTCGGATGATAGTGTCCTGTATCGAGTGTGAAGGACATATTGTTCTTTTGAGCGTATGCAAGATAGAATTCGTGAGAACCGATCGTGCAGCTTTCAGCTCCGATTCCGAATACCTTTCCTTCGACAGAATCTATTGTATGCTTTTTGTCGAATTTTTCAGCAAATATCTCATCGTAAGATTCAAGGAGACGCTTGCGCGTTGTGTAACGGTCTACAGGGATATCCTTAAATCCGTCCGGTACCCAGTGGTTATCCATTACTACATTGCCGAGTTCTTTTCCTATGTAGTCTGCAATGCGGCGGCATGCGATTCCATGCTCGATCCAGAAACGGCGGATTCCCTTATCTGGATGTGAAAGAGTAAGACCGTCTTCGCTGTTTTTATGTGAGAAGTATGTGGGGTTGAAGTCGATACCAAAACCGTTCTTTTTTGCCCACTCTACCCATGAAGCGAAATGCTTCGGCTCTATTTCATTGCGCTCAACCTTCTCACCGCAGTTGTCGAGGTAGATAGCATGAAGGTTTATATTCTTTTTTCCGGGAATAAATGACGCTGCTTTTTCAAAGTCAGCGCGAAGCTGCTCTATTGTTGTTGCACGTCCCGGATAGTTACCGGTAGTTTGGATACCTCCGGTAAGATCTCCGTTCGGATTTTCAAATCCGCGTACATCATCTCCCTGCCAACAGTGCATTGATACCGGTATAGACGCAGCCTTTGCAATTGCAGCGTCGGTGTCAACACCGAATTCGGCATATATTTCTTTTGCAAGTTTGTAAGCTTCGGAAACAGACATGTTTATCTCCATTCTGCCGCTATGCGGCATATAATATTTGAGGTTGTTTTTATCGTGTGCCGATAAGTTGATTTTATCAGCGTTTATGTAGGATTAGTAACTTATTCAGCTCAGTCTTCAACAAGCTTGCAGAATCTTTCGTAGCCTTCGTCCCACATTGCAGCATCCGCAGTGTGAGGCTCATACTGCTTGATCTCAAAGGAATTGCGGACTATATGACGTGCTTCTGACATATCCTTGATTTCTCCGAGCGCCATTGCCTGTACACAGATGTTGCCGATCGCAGTTGCCTCGACGGGCCCTGCATATACCGGGATTCCGCATGCGTCTGCGGTGAGCTGGCAGAGCGGACCTTCCTTGCATCCGCCTCCGACGATATTTATAAACGGAGTTTTAGTACCCTTTACGCTGTCGATCTTGCTTACAGTCCAACGGTAGCAGAGTGCAAGGCTGTCAAAGATGCAGCGGACTATTTCGCCGTAGCTTTCGGGGACGGGCTGACCTGTTTTTTTGCAGTATTCGGCTATACGTCCGGGCATGTTTCCGGGAGCGTTGAATACATAGTCGCTCGGGTTGATTATGCTGCGAAGCGGCTTTGAAGCCATAGCTGCATTTGAAAGTTCATCAAATGAAAGCTGCTTACCCTCGCGCGCCCACTGACGGCGGGATTCCTGCTCGAGCCAAAGTCCCATGATATTTTTGAGAAAACGAATTGTACGGCTCATTCCGCCTTCGTTTGTGAAATCATACTGCTTTGCAATGCCGTCAAGACGCGGTTCTTTAAGCTCGCTTCCCATGAGCGACCATGTTCCGCTCGAAATATATACAAAGTCATCGCCCTTTGCAGGAACAGCAACGACGGCGCTTGCCGTATCGTGAGATGCAGCATGGATGACCTTCGCGTTTATAGCTCCGACTTCTTCGAGTATCTGAGGGAGAAGCGGTCCTACTACAGTACCGGGCTGTGCGATCTTTCCGAAAATGTGTCTCGGAATTCCGAGACGGTCGATCACGTCAAACGCCCAGTCGCGGCTCTTTGCATCGAGAAGCGATCCGGTCGATGCGATCGTATATTCATTCTCTTTAACTCCGGTGAGGAAGTAATTCAGGAGATCGGGAACAAAAAGCATATCGCGTGCAATATCGAATATTTCAGGATTGTCGCGTTTTTCGGCGAGAAGCTGAAATACTGTATTGAAGTTCATGGTCTGCGTTCCGGTGATACCGTAAAGCTCGTCCTGACTGATCGTTTTGAACGCTTCTTCGGGAACACCGGCAGTTCTTTCGTCACGGTAGTGATACGGATTGCTGATCAGTTTTCCGTTTTTGTTAAGAAAACCGTAGTCAACTCCCCATGTATCTATAGCTATGGAAGCAATATCTTTGTCTTCGCTGAGCGCGCATTTGCGGATCGAATTTTTGATTTCATGGAATATTCTGAGGATATCCCAGTTAAAGCTTCCTGCATTTATTACAGGCTCATTCGGAAATCTGTGATTTTCTTCGAGAGAGAGGCGTTCGCCGTCGAAATGACCGACAATTCCTCTTCCGCTTGAAGCTCCGAGGTCGATCGCAAGCATTTTAAGTTCTGCCATTGTATCTTCTCCTTATATTGTTGTTAACGTTTTTGATTTTAATTATTTAAGTTCGACGATCGTTACACCGCCGTCGCCTTCTCCGTACATACCGATACGGAAAGAGCTTATGCGTTTATCGTTTTTCATGAACTGCCAGAGCGCTTTTTTCAGAGCGCCGGTTCCTTTGCCGTGAACGACTGTGACGGATTTTACTCCTGCCATTTTTGCATCGTCCAGATAACGGTCAAGCATGAACCAACCGTCCTCTCCGTTTTGCCCGCGGAGATCTATTTCCGGCTTGAAACTGCGGTCGGACAGCGTTTTTGTTGCCGCGCTTACGGCTTTTTTCTTTTTATCACTGCTGATAAAGAACGCCGTATCGTTCTCTGCAAGCCTCAGCTCTTTAACCGGAACACGTGTTTTGATAACACCTGCCTGTACGGTCACATTTCCGTTTTTGTCAGGAAGATCAAGTACGGTCCCTGTCTTTCCGATAGAAGCGATCAGCACTTCGTCGCCGACTTTCAGCGGTCTTGGCAGTGTGTACTCGTCATCGGATTGCTGCTTTGCAACAGGATTTATCCTGTCATCAGCCTCTTTAAGCTTCTTTCTTATATTTTGTCTTGCGGCGCTGAGCGCTTCGGACAGATTTTCAGAGTCTTTCTGTTTTTTGACCTGTTCGAGCTGTTCCATTACAAAATCGCTTGCGGCTTTTGCACTCTCAACCATTCGCATGGCAATTGCACGCTGACGGTCTGTTTCGCGTTCTGTACGCTCGATGTATACCTTTAGTTTTTCTTCCTGCTCACGCTTGTATGCTTCGTACTCAGTGCGGAGACGTTCTGCATCGGCACGTTCGCGCTCCATAGCGGAGCGACTTTCCTCAAGCCGTTCTATTACAGATTCAAAACGGCGGTTTTCACCGCTTACATAGCTTTCGGCGCGCATGACGATACTTTCGTCAAGACCGAGTTTGCGCGATATTGCGAATGCATTTGACTTTCCGGGAGCGCCGATGATAAGGCGGTATGTCGGCTGAAGTGTTTCAAGATCAAATTCACAGCTTGCATTGCACACGCCTTCGGTGTCGAGTGCATACTCTTTGAGTTCTGCGTAATGCGTTGTAGACGCGCAGAGCGAACCGCATTCGCGCACATTTTCAAGTATCGAGACCGCAAGTGCCGCACCTTCTACAGGATCGGTACCCGCTCCGAGTTCATCGAACAGTACAAGACTTCGGTCATCGGCTCTTTTAAGCATGTCTACGATGCTTACCATATGAGACGAAAATGTCGAGAGTGACTGCTCGATGCTTTGTTCGTCGCCTATATTAGCAAGTACACGGCTGAAAATTCCGATTTCAGATGAATCGGTTGCAGATATATGCAGACCTGCCTGTGCCATGAGTACGAACAGACCGAGTGTTTTCAGAGTTACAGTCTTGCCGCCTGTATTCGGACCTGTGATAACAAGCATATCAAAGCTGTCCCCGAGACTCACACTTATCGGTACAACAGTGTGTTTGTCAAGAAGAGGATGTCTCGCTTTGTTTAACACAATTTTAGGCCGGTCTGCGATCTTCGGTTCTTCTCCTCCGATTCTGAAGGAAAGCTCGGCTTTTGCGAAGATAAACGCGATCTCTGTAATGTTATAATAATTGAGCATAAGCTCGCCGGAATGATCGGAACACAGTGCTGACAGTTCGGCGAGAATTCTTTCGATCTCGCGTTTCTCCTTGCTTTCAAGTTCGCGAAGCTCGTTATTCGCCTCAACTACTGCCATCGGTTCGATAAATACCGTAGCTCCGGAGGCTGAGGTATCGTGAACAAGACCTTTTATCTCGTTTTTGTGTTCGAGCTTCACAGGGACAACGAAGCGGCCGCCTCGCGTTGTTACGATATTTTCCTGCAAATATTTGCTGTAGCTTCCGGTTATATAATGCTGTAGCGTATCTTTGATTCGATTGGACGCCAAGCGCATTTTTCTGCGGATATCGGAAAGCGCCGGACTTGCTTCGTCTGCCATCATTTCTTCAGATACTATAGCCCGAAGAATACGTGATTCCGCCGGCCTGTTTTCTGAAAGACGGTCGAAATACACATCTATTGCAGTAGGATCGCTGTGTCCCTCACGGTAATAGTCCTTCAGCGTTCTCGCTATGTGCCATACTCCCGCACATTCGAGCAGTTCTCTCATTGAGAGAACTGCTCCGCGGTCTGCACGCTCCAACGCTTCGGATATATCCTTGATATCGCCGAAAGACGGCGCGCCTTTAAGCGCAAGAAAATGTTTAGCATCGGTTGTTTCGCGAAGCGAGCGTCTTACGATCACCGGATCATCGGACGGACGCAGACGTATTGCCATACTTCTTGCCCCGTCGGTTGCGGCGCAGTCAGCCAGCATTTCGCATATTTTATCAAATTCAAGAGTCGTTAAGGCTCTGTCAAAATCAGGCATTTTATACCGTACCTTTCTGTCATGTAACGACCGCAGGATACTCTGCCTGACACATTCAGGATCGGATAATGAACTGCTTTTAAAGCATTACAACAATTCCGTGATTATCCGCGCTTCTGATTTCGCTTTCAACAAGCTTTATGGTATTCATAGAAGCTTCAGGCGGATTCACGGTGTTTTCTTTTCCTTCTCTGATGCAATCGGCAAAGTATCTTACTTCCGCATAATATGCGCTTTCGTGATTGTATTCAGGTGTGAACGGCTCGCCGTCTTTCGGACAGACAAGGAAATTTCCGCCGTTCAGATATATAGTTCCGCGTTCGAAATTCACACGGAAAGACATATCAAATCCGACGCCGCTTATTGTCCAGTCGTTCTGCGCATTTACGGTCTTAAGATCGTCGAAAATATAGTTTGTACTTACGTTATCATATCCGCTGCCCTCGATAATATTCTGTGCAACGGTCTGTACAGCTTTCGGCATTCCGAATATGTATTGAATAATATCAACATCATGTACATGCTGATCGCGTATAGCTCCTCCGCAGAGTTCTTTTTTCATGTACCAGTTTTTGTAAGAGCCTTTCGGCGGTTCACCTCCGCGGAAGAAGTAAGCCCCGGTGCAGCGTCCGAAGCGTCCGCTGTCAACATAGTCCTTGACAACATTATATTCGCCCCAGAATCTCAGGCACTGACCTATCATAAGCTGTTTTCCGTTGCGTTTTGCCGCGTCGATCATTATCTGGCAGTCATCGCTTGTAAGAGCCATGGGTTTTTCACAGAATACATGGAGACCGCGATCAAGGCATTTGACAGTAAGTTCGCGGTGCAGATATGTGGGGACGATGAGCGCTGCAAAATCAAGCTCTGTCTCTTTTGCGAGCATTTCATCGATATCGGTATAGCAGTGAAGTGAGCTGAAATCATATTCTCCTGTATCGATTCCGCCGATATTTAATGTAGAATCCTTCTGCTCGAATCTTTTTTCATCAACATCGCATACTGCTATAAGCTCAACGATATCGCCTTCGTTTGTGAGTCTTATGTAATTACTGAGGTGGCCGCGGCCCATAGCGCCGAGACCGACAAGAGCAGCCTTAAGTACTTTTGCCATTTTATGTTTTCTCCTTATTTATTTGAGTTTTCGGTACGGTTCTGATGAGCTTTCTGGAGAGCGGTTATTTTTTCTGCATTGCTGAGCAGACCGCTTATTGAACGGTCATGGTTGAGAGTGTCGACCAGAAGTGCTACATATTTGCAGAGATTAACCTCAACATACCATTTGCGCTTTTTGAGTTCGTCAGAGCGATATACAAGATTAGTTGTGAAGAGGTAGTCAAAATCTCCTCTTTCGTATGCGGCATCTATTTTATCAAGACCTTCGCAGAAGAGACCGAAAGATGCGAACATGAATATACGTCTTGCATTCATTTCGCGCAGCTTGTGTGCTACGTCCATCATAGATTCGCCGGAAGCTATTATATCGTCAACAACGATAACGTCCTTTCCGGCGATATCTCCTCCGAGATATTCGTGTGCAACTATCGGATTTTTGCCGTTAACGACCTTGGTATAATCGCGGCGCTTATAGAACATGCTCAGGTCGAGACCGAGTATCGATGAGTAATAAACGCATCTGGACATTCCGCCTTCGTCGGGAGAGAAGATTACAAGCTCATCCGGTGTTATTGAGATATCCGGAACCTTTGCAACGAGTGCTTTGAGCATCTGATATGTAGGATGAACATTTTCAAAACCATGATACGGTATAGCGTTCTGAACGCTCTGATTGTGTACGTCGAAGGTGATGATATTTGTTACACCCATGTTGACAAGTTCCTGAAGGGAGATCGCGCAGTCGAGTGATTCACGCTGAGAACGCTTATCCTGTCTGCCCTCGTAGATCATCGGCATTATTACCGATATTCTTCTCGCCTTTCCTCCGATAGCTCCGATTATCCTCTTGAGATCCTGATAGTGGTCATCAGGACTCATTCTCTGCTCAACCCCGTACATCTTGTATGTTACTCCGTAGTTGAAAAGGTCGCAAAGAATGTATACATCATGTCCGCGGAGAGATTCGTGCAGAATGCATTTACCCTCACCGTCCGCAAAACGTATAGTTTCGGCATGGTCGAAAAAGCTGTTTACGGTTATATCGGTGTCAAAGAGTGTAGCGTCCGCTTCGCCCTTTTCTTCCTGAGCCTTTTTTACAGCTTCTTCATATCTCCACTGCCTGATCCAATCGTCTACCTGGAGCGCGAATTCTTCATTTCCTCTCGTGCTGATAATACTAAGATCTCCGTACAGTTCGTCTTTCATTTTAATGTTCTTTCCTTTTCTCGTTTTTTGAATACGTTTGTCTGATTCCTTTATATGATACCGCCGTAACTCAGAACCGGTATCCGGCGTATTTGCTGCTATATTTTAAAGGGTTACATAGTAACGGTTATTTTATTGAGTACATTGGATACGTCAGGATCAATTCCGCGTACTTCGGTAAGTTTAAGCGCGAGGAGCTGAAGCGTTACTGCCATTGCGAACGGAGCGCCTATATCGCTTCCGACAGACGGTACAACAATTGTATTTTTACGGTCTGATGCAAATTCAGGCATGTCGGTAATGACAAGAGTATCGGCGCCGATTCTGTCAAGATCGGCAAGAATCTCCTTTGCATCTCCGATGACAGGACCGTCAGCAGCCAGAAGTATAACAAGGTCTCCCTCATGTATCTGTGCCATAGGACCGTGATGGAAATCGGAGATAGGATACCCCTTCATTCTTACTCTGTTGGTCTCGAGAATTTTGAGAGTACCTTCAAGTGCAATAGGATAAACTACTCCGCGTCCGAGTACTACGCCGTTTTCGAGATCTTTGTAATCTCCGATAAACTGCTCTATGCGTCCGGGGATCTTATCGAGAACTTCTGCTACAGTTGCGGGGACCTTATCAAGAATCTTCTGAAGCTCATCGCTTCCGCTCCATTCTGCGCAGATCATAGCAAGGAGGTACATCTGCGAAGTAAAGGTTTTGGTTGCTGCAATTGAGATTTCGGGACCTGCATCACAGAAAAGGTGATAGTCCGCTTCCTTTGCGAGCGGTGAGTCTGCATTATTTGTTACAGATGCAGTGATCGCTCCGCATTCTTTTGCGTCACGGATAACGGAGAGAACATCTGCCGCCTGTCCGGACTGGGAAACGCCTATCACGAGAGTATCTTTATAGTTGATTTTTGCTCCGTACTGTGAAATTACGGAGGGAGTTGCGAGTCCGCAGGGAACGGACGCGAATATTCCGAAGAGGTACTGCGCATATATTGATGCGTGATCACTGGTGCCTCTTGCTGCGAAACAAATATTGTTTACACCGGCAGCCTTTGCTTTTGCAACAAGTGCTTCTACTGTACTTTTATTTACCTTTGATATGTTTGCAAGTACATCGGGTTGCTGGCGTATTTCTTTTTCGAGATTGATCATTTCTTTGCTCCCATAAGTTTATTGATTTCCCGTATCCCGCCCGTCGACGGCGCGGTACGGATGTATGACGCGTAAAACATGCTTTTTGCAAGTACGGTGCATTTTGTCTGATATTCATACTTATTATAATACATTCCGCCCGTTAATGCAAGAGCATACTGAGAAAATTATGCTGTTTTTTGAATATTCCGGAGTAAAGAATGTCAAATCGGCAGCATATAATTTCATATAAGTTGTATTTTTTATAAAATATACAAAATATATCGAAAACACTGTAAATAATGCTTGAAAAATTATCCTTGATGTGATATCATACATAGGCATATTATTTGCAAATTATTATACAAGTTTGACAGCTATACAGGAGATCGGGTGAATAATCACCTTTTCGGATAATGACAGATAATGATACATTTTTAAATAAATATAAACATGCTTTATGTGTACATATAAAGTTTTATATTATGCGGTTTTTGGCGGTGTGTATTGCAGTAAACACCTGTATTTTAAGTTCTTGCTCGTCAGACACCTGTATCGGAAAGTATGTTCCTGCTTCATCGGTTCCGCATGTATCAGCGGGTGCGAGAGATTACCGCGATCAACCTACATACGGAATTTCCGAAATAGATGCCGGAAGATATATAATAGATAACAGAAACGACGAGTTTTCAGACGGAGTTCTTGAAGTTTGCAACAGCTCTTTTTCGGTTGACGGACAGCTCGCGGGGGAGATCGGCGAATGTATATCAGAATATCCCTTTAGATCCGGATTTTATCTTATAGATCTTGAGACCGGAATGTCTTGCGGGTATAATGCCGACGATCAGTTTAAAACGGCGAGTACGGTAAAAGCCGGCTTCGGTCTGTATTGCTTTAAGTCTATGGCGGAAGGCCGGGGCAGTATGTCTGATACTGTAGTATATAAAAGAAAACATCATGTAAAAGGATCAGGTGTTATACAGCGTAAACCGTTCGGAACTGTTTATACCGTCGAGCAGCTTATGAAGCTTATGCTTGATGACAGTGATAACATTGCTTATTATATGCTGCTTGATTATTTCGGTATGTCGGGTTATAATGAAATGATACATTCACTGGGTGTCGAATGTTCTCTCTACGAAACAAATAAATGGGGAACATTGTCTCCCCATGAGCTTGGACTTATCTGGCAGGAGATATATAGATTCAAGGATACCTGCGATGAGGGAGCGGAGCTTTGGAGGCTGCTTACTACCAATAGATTCAACGAGATAAAAGCCGTTCTCGGAAAGAATAGGGGAACTATAGCGCATAAATCGGGATGGGGCGGTCTCGGCTGTCATGATGCGGGAGTTGTATGCGGAGAGCATGCTTATGTTATTGCTGTTATGACAGATACCGAAATAAAAAAAGAATGTCTGCACAGTCTCATCAAATACGGAGATCGGATAATGAGTGAGTACAGAGCATGGCTTGGTTCGGTTTACGGAAAGTAACTCATGCCGAGACTTTGTATTATTTTGTTTTGCGGTTGTGTGTCAGTAAATAAAAATTAAGGCATCAGAACTTTCCGATGCCTTTTTTTGATATTGCAAAAAATGAATTGGTTTTACATTTTAAACGGCAGAGTTTTGTATTATTTAACCCATTAGGATTATACGCTTATGCGCATACCTCAATTATCACCTTGATAGCTTCGCGAAGAAGATTTTCAGGGATGTTGAGAGGGGGAAGAAGGCGTATTTTGTTTTTCGCACGAAGTGCAATAACTCCGCGCTCACGGCAGAGCGCAAGTACTTCTCCGGCATCCTTTTCCGTTTCAATTCCGATCATAAGACCCATTCCTGATACGCTTTTGATCCCTGGTTTACCCTCGAGCATGCTGAAGATCAGCTCAGAACGTTTTTTTACTCCCCCGAGCAGATTGTCGTCTATGCGTTCAAGTACATTGAGCGCTCCGGCGCATGCTGCGGCATTTCCTCCGAATGTAGAACCGTTATCTCCGGGAGAGAAAATGTCGGAGAGTTTTTCTCCGAGCATAGTTGCTCCTATCGGCAGACCTCCGGCGAGTCCTTTTGCTGTAGTTACTATGTCAGGATTTATTCCGAAATTCATATATCCGTAGAGCTTTCCGGTGCGTCCGTTTCCGCACTGTACCTCGTCTGCAATGAGCAAAAGATTTTTTTCGGATGCCAGCTGTTTAAGTTCGTCGCAGAATTCCTGAGTGAGCGGCATTACGCCGCCCTCGCCCTGTATGACCTCGAACATTATTGCGGCACACCGGACATTTTCGGCAGCTTCGCGCACGGAATCGATATTGTTTGCCTCGGCGTATACGAATCCCGGCGTAAGGGGCAGAAAAGATTTGTGGAATATATCCTGGCCTGTTGCTGCAAGTGTTGTAAGCGTGCGTCCGTGAAAAGAATTTTTAAGTGTTATTACTGTATGATGGCCGGAGCCTTTTGTTTTTTCGGCATATGCACGCGCAGCTTTTACAGCACATTCATTTGCTTCTGCACCTGAGTTGCTGAAAAATACTTTTTTCATGCCTGTTCTTTTGCAGAGCTGTTCTGCGAGCTTTGCACAAGGAGCCGAGTAAAACAGATTTGATGTGTGTGAAAATTTAAAAAGCTGTTCTGTTACCGCGCTTACCCATTTGCGGTCGGCGGTGCCGAAAGTATTGACTGCTATTCCGCTTCCGAGATCTGTATATTTTTTGCCGTCACTGCCGGTCAGAATGCTTCCTTCTCCGGAGACGATCTCAAGCGGAAAGCGGGCGTATGTCCCGGCTATATATTCTTTATCAAGTTCTGCTGTATTCATAGTTGCAGTTCCTTTCATTTTTATTGAATAAGACTTACGTATATGTCTGAATCGGTCTTGCCGGGAAGATCACCCGTGCAAGACCGACGGTTTAATATTTAAAAGACGATTTTAAATTTGTATTTGCAGAATATATCTGCATTCCGAAAATCATACCGCCGCGTTTACCGGTATGGGAATCCCGTGTATTTACGGTGTGATCATTGTTCCTGCGCCTTCGTCGGTGAGCGTTTCGAGAAGCAGCGCATGAGGCACGCGTCCGTCAAGAACAAAGACCTTTCGCACACCCTTGCGTATAGCGTCGATACAGCATTCGACCTTCGGTATCATGCCGCCTGATATAATACCTTGATCGAACAGCTCCTCCGCCTCTTTGATGCTGAGTGCTTTTATGAGTGAGGAAGGATCATCCTTATCACGCATAATTCCGTGTATGTCTGTCATTGTTATAAGTCGGTATGCACCGAGACTTCCCGCTATATATGCGGCGGCGGTGTCGGCGTTTACATTGTATATGTTTCCGTTTTTATCACATCCGATCGTTGATACGACCGGAATATAATTCTTTTCAAGAAGATCGGTAATAGGCTCGGGATTTATTCCCGTTATTTTGCCAACAAATCCGAGACGTTCGTCCTTTGGTTCGGCTTCTATGAGTCTGCCGTCGGTACCGGATATTCCCATTGCGCGTCCGCCCTTCATTTCAAGAAGGTTGACAAGGCTTTTTCCGATCTTGCCTGCAAGTACCATCTGAACTATTTCTGCGGTTTCTCTGTCGGTTACACGCAGTCCTCCTACAAATTCGGTCTTTTTTCCGACTCTGTCGAGCATCTCTGTGATCTCGGGACCTCCGCCGTGTACCAGTACGACCTTTACTCCTACGAGCGAAAGAAGTACCAGATCTTCCATGACTTGCTGCTTTAGTTCTTCGTTTATCATGGCATTTCCGCCGTATTTTATTACGACGGTTTTTCCGTAATATTTTTGTATGTACGGCAGAGCTTGTGTAAGTATCTCCGCCCTTTGTGCATTTGAAATTTCAGATAACATTATTTTCTCCGTATTATGTGCGGTAATCGCCGTTAATTTTTACATAATCGTATGTCAGATCGCATCCCCATGCTGTAGCGTCTGCATTTCCGTCTCCGAGCGATACTGATATTACGATCTCTTTCTGAGAAAGTATTTCTTTTGCCTGGCCTTCGGAAAAATCAACGCCCGCGCCGTCGCGGCAAACCTCAACAGAGCCTGCGGAAGATATGAAGCTGACTCCTACTTTTGTGACGTCGGTCTGCGCGCCGCTGTATCCTATCGCACAGAGAACGCGGCCCCAGTTGGCGTCGGCCCCGAACATTGCTGCCTTTGTAAGGGAAGAGCAAACGACGCTCTTTGCAATCGTCTTTGCCGCAGCCTTGTCGGCTGCTCCTGTTACTTTGCATTCGAGAAGTTTTGTTGCACCCTCTCCGTCTGCTGCAATACTGCGGCAGAGGTACGTTGTCACCGCCGACAGAGCTTCTTTAAAAGCATCGAAATCTGCTCCGTCAGCTGTTATTTCGGGATTTCCGGCGAGTCCGTTTGCGAGTATGGTTACCATATCGTTTGTGGAGGTATCACCGTCTATGCTTATCATATTGAAAGAATCCTCTGTGTCTGCTGACAGCGCTTTCTGAAGCATTTCACCGGATATGGCGCAGTCGGTAGTAAGGAATACGAGCATTGTCGCCATGTTGGGATGGATCATTCCGGAACCTTTGGCGATTCCTCCGATATGGCATTCCTTTCCGCCTATATTGAATGAAAAAGCGATCTGCTTTTTTGCGGTATCGGTCGTCATGATTCCTTCTGCCGCGTCGTCGCTCTTGTCTCCGAGACCTGCTGCAAGTTCAGGCATTGCAGCGGCTATGGGAGTAGGATCGAGAGGTTGTCCTATAACTCCTGTTGAGGCAACGATCACATCCTCATTATTTATTCCGAGCGTATCTGCGGCGAGACGTGCCATTTCGCGTGCGACCCCGACGCCGCCCGCGTTGCATGTGTTGGCGTTTCCGCTGTTGCATATGATCGCCTGGGCGGTTTTATTGCCGAGGTGTTCTTTTGTAACTGTGAGCGGAGCGCCCTTTACAAGGTTCTTGGTATATACAGCCGCTGCTGCTGCCGGAACGGAACTTACTATCAGTGAAAGATCCTTTTTTGACTTGTTTTTGCGTATACCGCAGTGTATACCGTTTGCTTTAAATCCGGTTGCGGCGCATACGCCGCCGTTTATCTGTTTTAACATTTATATTTATCTCCGAAGTTTCTGTTTTTGAATTGATATTATCTGTTTCCGATTTTATACCGTGAGTCCGGAATCTTCATTCATTCCGAATTTTATGTTCATACACTGGATCGCAGCTCCGCTGGCGCCTTTTCCGAGATTGTCGTATCTTGCGATCAGAAGTATACGTTCGTCGTTTCCGCATACAGATATCTGCATAGAGTCGCGCCCCGACATTCCTGCTGCGGAAATGAAACCGTTCTCTGTTCCGTCATCGCAGAATATCATGCCTCCTCTGTATTTATTTCGGTATATTTCTTTTATTTCTGAAGGAGATGCAGAAATATCGTCTTGCGTAAGCGGAACCGTTACCTCCATTCCGCTGTAAAAATCGGCTACGATCGGGCAGAATACAGGTGGACGCGCAACTCCTGTTACAGTTGTCATTTCTTTCAGGTGTTTATGGCTTTGCGTAAGTCCGTACTGTCTCGGCGCTGAAAGCAGCGGCGAACGGTCTCCGGACTCGTATTCGGCTATCATGTTTTTTCCGCCTCCGCTGTAGCCTGTCAGCGAAAAACATCCAAGTTTTGCGTCAGGATCTAAAACTCCTGCTTCTATAAGAGGATATACAAGCGCGATAAATCCGCTGGCGTGACAGCCGGGTACGGCGATCCGCTGGCTTTCCTTTATTTTTTGTCTGTGTCTTTCGGAAAGCTCCGGGAGGCCATAGGCAAAACGCGGATCGGTTCTGTGTGCCGTAGATGTATCAAATACGGTTACATTATCGTTTTCTATCATTCCGACGGCTTCGCGAGCAGCGTCATCGGGCAGACATAAAAATGCAGCGTCGCAGCTGTTCAGAATTTCTTTTCTTGCAGCGGGATCCTTCCGCAACTGCTCGGGAAGAGAAAGAAGCGATACATCGCTTCTTTCTGAGAGCCGATCGCGTATGCGAAGCCCTGTAGTTCCTGCGCTTCCGTCTATAAATATTTTTATCATGATTTAAGGGTGGTTCCTTTCGGAATACCCGGATGCAAAATTGATGCTCAGACCGGATATTGGATTTGTAATTTTTTCGATTATTCTTGACTGTATAATTATACTACATAATTGCATAAAATGCAATAGTTCACGGCGAAATTCTGAATAAAAATGCATCGAATGCCTGATTTTTGAATATATGCACAACGGAAGCACCGAATTTCGGTGAAAAGTTGTATGATTATGCATGACAGGCAGGCTAAACCGTGAATAAAAAAGGTGATGAGCATCAGTTAAATCGGCTCATTGCTTTTTCCGGACTGTCCGATATTATAAGCTCCAGAGCAGGGAGAACATTCATAAGACATGAGAAAACAGCCTCTCTGTCCTCTTTTGCAATATCCATAAGCACCCAGTCTATTATGCTTATCTGCGGCGGAGGGGAACCGGCACCTATCCTTATCCTCACGAATTCTTCGGTACCGAGCTGCTGTATAATACTGCGTATTCCTTTCTGACCGCCGTCGCTTCCTTTTGTACGGATACGCATTTTTCCTGCCGGCAGGGCGATGTCATCGTGTATAATAATGATATTTTCGGCAGGGATCTTGTAGAAACGTGCGGCTTCCGCAACGGCTTCTCCCGACAGATTCATGAATGTTTGCGGACGTATAAACAATACGCGTTTTCCCGCGACTACAGTATCCGTACACAGAGACTTGAACTTTGACCTGTCAAGCTTTATTCCGAGTTTCTGCTCGATGCAGTCGAGCGCGAGAAATCCCATGTTGTGATGATTGAAATGATATTTGTCTCCGGGATTCCCGAGACCTGCTATAATATAGGATATCGGCTCGGATACGCTCGAAGCTCTTTCTTTTTCAATTTTTTTAAATATATCAAATATATTTTCCACTGCGAAGTTTCCTTTTCATTTTTATATTACAATATTCTATTGTATATTTGTCTTATAATCAAGTCAGTTATGAAAAAATTTACAAACTTGAACTGTTTAAACAGTGTTGTAAACAGATGCAAGGTTTTATTATTCATGAAATGACCGGAATTTTTTTAATAAATTGTAAATATTTCTTAATTAGGATAGTATTTTGCACGGCTATGTGTTAAAATAGCAAGCAGACCAAAAATATAACTCAAGTTATGAAACCAAATTTATACGGAGGCAAAAAATTAATGAGTAACAAGAAGTATGTCTATCTGTTCTCCGAAGGCGACGCTAATATGCGTGAGCTGCTCGGAGGCAAGGGTGCTAACCTCGCAGAAATGACAAAGATCGGTCTTCCCGTTCCGCAGGGCTTTACGATTTCTACCGAAGCCTGCACACAGTACTATGAGGACGGCAAGCAGATTAACGATGATATCCAGGCACAGATCATGGAATACATCGATAAAATGGAACAGATCACAGGTAAGAAGTTCGGCGATCTGGAGAATCCTCTTCTCGTTTCCGTTCGTTCGGGCGCACGTGCTTCGATGCCCGGAATGATGGATACTATCCTTAACCTCGGTCTTAATGAAGATGTTGTTGAAGTAATTGCAAAGAAATCCGGAAATCCCCGTTGGGCTTGGGACTGCTACAGAAGATTTATTCAGATGTATTCCGACGTTGTTATGGAAGTCGGAAAGAAGTACTTCGAGCAGCTCATCGACAAAATGAAGGAAGAAAAGGGCGTTACATTTGACGTTGAGCTTGATGCTGACGATCTCAAGAATCTCGCAAATCAGTTCAAGGCCGAGTACAAGTCCAAGATCGGCGAAGACTTCCCGAGCGATCCTAAGGAACAGCTTATGGGCGCTATCAAGGCCGTATTCCGCAGCTGGGACAACCCCCGTGCAAACGTATACCGCCGCGATAACGATATTCCTTACAGCTGGGGTACAGCAGTTAACGTACAGATGATGGCGTTCGGTAACATGGGTGACGATTGCGGTACAGGTGTTGCATTTACCCGTGATCCCGCAACCGGCGAAAAGAAGCTCATGGGTGAGTTCCTTGTAAACGCACAGGGCGAGGACGTTGTTGCAGGTGTCCGCACACCTATGAAGATCGCTGAAATGGAGCAGAAGTTCCCCGTAGCATTCGCACAGTTCAAGGAGGTTTGCCAGACTTTGGAGAACCACTACCGCGACATGCAGGATATGGAGTTCACCATTGAGAACGAGAAGCTCTACATGCTTCAGACAAGAAACGGTAAGCGTACAGCACAGGCTGCTCTTAAGATCGCATGCGACCTCGTTGATGAGGGTATGAGAACCGAGCAGGAAGCTGTTCTTATGATAGATCCCAGAAACCTCGATACACTTCTTCACCCGCAGTTCGACGCTAAGGCGCTCAAGGCTGCAACACCTATCGGCAAGGGTCTCGGGGCATCTCCCGGAGCTGCATGCGGTAAAGTCGTATTTACGGCAGAGGACGCTGAAACTTGGAAAGCAAACGGCGAAAAGGTCGTTCTTGTAAGACTTGAGACTTCTCCTGAGGATATCACCGGTATGAAGGCTTCTCAGGGTATCCTGACGGTTCGCGGCGGTATGACTTCTCATGCTGCTGTCGTTGCCCGCGGTATGGGTACATGCTGCGTTTCCGGATGCGGAGATATCAAGATGGACGAAGAAAACAAGAAGTTCGAACTTGGCGGTAAGATCTTCAGCGAAGGCGATTACATCTCGATCGACGGTTCTACAGGTAATATCTATGACGGAATCATTCCGACTGTTGATGCAACTATCGGCGGTGAATTCGGCAGAATCATGGAGTGGGCTGACAAGTACAGAAAGCTTAAGGTTCGTACAAATGCAGATACACCCCGCGATGCTAAGAAAGCACGCGAACTCGGCGCTGAAGGTATCGGTCTCTGCCGTACAGAGCATATGTTCTTCGAGGCTGACCGTATTGCTGCATTCCGTGAAATGATCTGCTCTGATACTGTTGAGGAGAGAGAAGCAGCTCTTGCTAAGATCCTTCCGATGCAGCAGAGCGATTTCGAGGCTCTTTACGACGCTCTCGAAGGCTACCCGGTTGTTATCCGTTTCCTCGATCCCCCGCTTCACGAGTTTGTTCCTACAACAGAAGAGGAGATCAAACTTCTTGCAGAGACTCAGGGTAAATCCGTTGAGACTATCAAGAACATTATCGCATCTCTCCACGAGTTCAACCCGATGATGGGTCACCGCGGATGCCGTCTTGCTGTAACATATCCCGAAATTGCTGCTATGCAGACAAGAGCAGTAATTCGTGCTGCTATCAACACAAAGAAGAATCATCCCGACTGGAACGTTGTTCCTGAGATCATGATTCCTCTTGTTGGTGAGATCAAAGAGCTTAAGTATGTCAAGAATGTTGTTGTTAAGGTTGCTGATGAGGAGATCGCAGCAGCAGGAAGCGATCTGAAGTATCAGGTAGGTACAATGATCGAGATTCCGCGTGCGGCTCTCACTGCTGATGATATCGCTAAGGAAGCTGAGTTCTTCTGCTTCGGTACAAATGACCTCACACAGATGACATTCGGATTCTCCCGTGATGACGCAGGTAAATTCCTTGATGCTTACTATGACAGAAAGATCTATGAGAACGATCCTTTTGCAAAGCTCGACCAGACCGGCGTAGGCAAGCTTATGGAAATGGCTGTAACTCTCGGACGCAAGGCTCGTCCTGAACTCTCTTGCGGTATCTGCGGAGAACACGGCGGCGATCCGTCCTCTATCGAGTTCTGCCACAAGATCGGACTTGACTATGTATCGTGTTCACCTTTCCGTGTACCGATCGCGCGTCTCTCCGCTGCACAGGCTGCACTTCAGAATAAGTAATTTAAATTGATTTTTGTGTGAAAAGGCAAACCGCCTTATAACACAATAGGCAAAACAAAATAAAATTACGACCTTGTAGAAGAAATTCTATGAGGTCGTTTTTTTACGCTTTAAACCTTGTAAAATAGCGTTGAAATATAGATTTCAGGGATAATTTAGCCAAAAAATAGTGATTTTTTGGTGTTATGACCGAAAAGTATAGAAAATCTCTATTTTCTGAACTTTTTCCGAAATGATAAACGGCTTTGCCTTTTTCGTGATAAAAGGTATTGCCCCGAAACAATTTTTGTGATGAACAATCAATAGAAAAAAGACCTTGCGGAAGCAATTCTGCAAGGTCTTTTTTGCGAGAAGAATTTATTATAATGCAATTTTTTTATTTGAATTATTATTTCTGAAAGTTTTTATCAAATAATTTGCTGCATTCGTCTATGATATTTTCGACTATACGCAACTGAGAAGGCGTGAGACGGCTCATTTTATCAGATAAAAGAAGCAGATCCTTGTCTATTATTTCTCCTGTCAGAAGATAATCTGCGCTTACACCGAGGGCGTCTGACATTTTCAAAAGGTTTTCGGGACGCATAGCTCTTTTTCCTGCTTCTGCATAAGAAACAAATTGCGTGGTGACCTCGGCTTTTTCAGCAAGTGATTCCTGTGTTAAACCCAATTTTTTTCGTCGTTCCATAATTCGGACGCCTATTTCACAAAGCCACTTGTCGGTATTAGTCATCATATCACCTCTGATCTCTCATTGTACTGTTTAATTATATCCACAAAACACGAAAATATTAAGCGTTTATTGTTGACAAAACTAAACAATACGTGATATAATGAATATACATCGGTTCATTTATATATATTCTCTCATATAGACCGATGTATTTATCGGCGATGGAGCTTTGCTTTTTCAATATTCTGCTCGCATAATATGTGTTAAAAATACTCTATCGCCGATGCTTTTGGCATAATAAAATGTCGGTACCTGATTGGGACTGTTAAAATAGCATCGGAGTCAAGCAGATTTCTTTTTGCTGTTAAAAAGAAGCGGCAGTATACATTGCCTTTTGCAAGGAATGATACTGCCGAAGTAATTTATTATATTGCAAAATAAAATCCGGTTTATAATGGATTTTGATAAAATCGAAAACAGAGTAACTGTGCGAAATGGTACGGGTACATTTATTTCATAAATTTCAGAGTGCGGCACATGTTGGTTATTGTAAAATCCGCAGGTGCTTTTGCAAATTCCCCGTCAAGTGTCCACATGCTTTCGCCATCCAGTTCAAAACGGATAGAATCGGCCTGAGCGCGGACCAGACCGCATTTGGGGTCGTTTGGTATGAGCAGACTTTTAGCGATTGCATCTGCGTCCTTGAGATTCTGAGGACTTTTTATCAGAATAAGTTCGAACAGTCCGTCTGACATATCAACGCCGATTTTGTCTATTTTAATCATTTTAGCAACAGTCGTTGAATTTGATACAGATGCAAAAATGTAATCGCCGCAGAAAACCTTTTCGCCGGCTGTTACCCGCATGTGTATCGGTTTTATATTTCCGAGATGAGTTATGGCATCAATTACATATGCCATATAACCGATTGCATTTTTCAGATTTTGAGGTGTGCGGTAGGACGTGTCGGTAAAAGCTCCGGTAGATGCAACATATGTGAAATAGTTATCATCGTCTCCGAATTTTCCGATGTCGATATCGGTTATGTCGTTTTCGGTTATTCGAGCTGCCGCTTTTGAAGGATCGGTCGGAAGACCGAAATTTTTTGCGAAATCATTTGTTGTGCCGGAAGGAATATATCCGAGCGGCGGGCGCTTAACCGATTCAAGACGCATTAGTCCGCAAACGACTTCGTGCAAAGTTCCGTCGCCGCCGCAGCATACAATACGGTCGAAATACGGCGCTTCGTTATATGTTATTTTTGTTGCGTGTCCCGGATATTTTGTTATTCGTATACTTACATCCAAATCTGCTTCGCAAAAAATGTTGCATATCGAAAAAAAATTATCACGACCGCGCATTGTACCCGATTTGGGATTTAATATAAGTAACAGCTTTTCTTTCATAGTATACCTTTAAAATATTATTATATTTGAACATAAGCTATTTATATTATTAGTTTTATTATATAAACTAATTATTAATTTATTGTGAATTATGCGAAATATAATTGTAAAACTCTTAGTAATTGACGAATAATGAGAATAGAATTAAAAAAGTAATATTGTACTGTGAATTTTATTTTTTATATTATATATTTTTTTCATCGTTTTTAATGAAAAATGACTGATTATAGTTGATATGGAGATACTTTTTCAAATATTTTGTAAAAAAAACACATTAGCTATTTATTTTTTGAACAGTATGTGTTATAATATAAAATAATATTTAATATTTGAAACCTATACGGTCTTTTTCCGGTTTGAATTCTATACGTAATATTAACATTTTCATGACTGTATATCGGCGGATGCCTTAACTTCACAATACATGTAGTTGCGTGGTACTATTAAACTTTGATTGCTTTAGTTGATCGGATACCGGGATTTTGAGTTTTACAAAATATCTCTGTGAATTTATTTTATTAAGCTTCCGAAAGGGGAACTTTGAGGATGGAAGAACTTACCTCTCTCAGAAAGATGCAGCTCGTTGAGCTTGACATTCTTAAAGCTGTTGTTGACATATGTAAGAAAAACGGAATCACATATTATATCAGTGGCGGAACATTTTTGGGTGCAGTAAGACATAAAGGATTTATTCCGTGGGATGACGATGTTGATATTGCAATGCCTCGTCAGGACTATGAAAGGTTCAGAACGATAGCGCCGAAAGAACTGTCTTATCCGTTAGTGTACCGAAATTTTAAAGATGATGATGAAATAAAGACATGCTTTTCGAGAGTAGAGAATAAAAAGGTGCGGGTACGTGATACTTCTGCAATAAAAGAAGATATACGTTCTGCGTGGATCGATATTTTCCCGTTGGACGGAATGCCGGAATCCCGTATAAAGTTTTTTATTCGTAAGTATCGGTTGCTGTATCTGCGCCTTATGTTTCAGTATTCGCAATTTTCTACACTTGTCAATCAGGATCTTCCGGGAAGACCTTTTCATGAGAAGATGCTTATAAATCTCGGTAAGATAATCCCGTTTGAAAAGATACTCAATACGAGAAAATATATGTATAAGATCGACAGAGAGCTTCAGCGTATATCGCCGGAGGATTCGGTGTACTATATGAATTTTCTCGGAATATATAAATTCAGAAGTGTGATGCGCAAAGACGAGATATACAAGGACGGCGCCCTTTACGAATTTGAGGGCGATTTCTATAACGCACCGAAGGAATACGATAAATATCTGACACAGATATACGGAGATTACATGAAGCCTCCGAAGGATGAGCATAAAAATAAGCATCATACCGAAGTTTTGGAGGATGGATGTGAACAGTAAAAAATACAGGGTAGGATACACGCAGGGTACCTATGATCTGTTTCATATAGGGCATTTAAATTTACTTGAAAATGCTAAAGCACAGTGCGATTATCTGATTGTCGGAGTTAATTCCGATGAACTTGTTTTACAATATAAAAATAAAAATGTCAATATAAAGGCTGAAGACCGTGTGCGTATTGTCGAAGCGCTCAGGGTTGTGGACAAGGCTGTTATCTGTGATACACTTGATAAAAAGGATGCTTTTGAAAAATTCCGCTTTGACGCTTTGTTTATCGGAGATGACTGGAAGGGCGATTCAAGATGGATCGATACTGAAAAGGAGCTTTCAGAATTCGGTGTGCCCGTGATATATCTTCCGCACACAGACGGTATTTCTACTACTCAGCTTTGTGAAAAAAGAGGTAAGCTTTGATGGCACGGGATCATAAGCTGCGTGTTTTGCAGATCAATGCAAGTACTAAAGGTTACGGCGGAGTTTCTGCTATTCTGTTTAACATTTATAAACATATAGATCGGTCCCGTGTTATGTTTGATTTTCTGTCGCCTGATAAAACAACATATGAAGTTTGCCGCGATGAGATCGAAGCAATGGGCGGACATTTATATGGACTTGGTATACACAGGAATAAGCTGTTAAATAAATTTTTGCTTTCAAAAAGACTTTCTGCTTTTTTAAGAGAGCATGAATATGATATAGTTCATATAAATTCCGGTGCGCTTCTTTACAATTTACAGGTTGCGGCGATAGCGAAGCGTTGCGGTATAAAAAGAATTATTGTTCATGCACACAGTACGCTCGATAAATCTAAGAAACTGAAAAATCTTCCGGTTAAATTGGCTAAACCGCTTCTCAATCTTTTCGCTACGGATTTCTTTACATGTTCAGATAAGGCGGCGCGGGATATGTTTACTGCTAAGACTGTGCGGGATAAAGTTGTTACTGTAAAGAACGGAATTGAAACAGAGCGATTTGCATTCAACAGCGCTGTCAGATCGCGTATGAGAGAAGAACTGGGCGTAGATGACAAACTTGTCATATGCAGTGTGGGCAGATTTGATCCTAAAAAAAATCAGTTGTTTTTGATCGAGTGTTTTAAGGAGATGCATGAACTCAATCCTGAAACAGTGCTTGTTCTTGTCGGTTCCGGAGAGCTTGAGAATGCTATTAAATCAAAGGTTAAAGCATTAGGTCTTGAAAATAATGTTCTCTTTCTCGGAATGAGAATGGACGTAAATGAGATTCTTCAGGCGGCAGATATTTTTATTCTTCCGAGTATTGCAGAAGGGTATCCGATAGTCGGTGTGGAATCGCAGACCGCCGGTGTTTTTACTGTTGTATCGTCTAATATAACAGCGGAACTCGGTATTACGGATAATATTCTTTTCCTTGATCTTGACAAAGGGACTCATTTTTGGGCAGAAACGATATTACAAAGTTATAAATGCCGTCCGCGTGATGAATATTGTTTGCAAGTGGTCGAACATGGTTATGATATAAAGGATACTTCGGAAGCGTTGCTGAAAATATATGAGGAGAACGTTCGCATATGAAAATAATATCCAAGTACAGAGTAGATAACCTTGACGCAGGTCCTAAGGCAAAGGTTGATATAGAAAAAATTCTGAAAAATGAGTATAACTGCGAGATATGTGCTTTGAAACTTGGCTCAAAGGAAGCCGAAGACCGTTTTGTACGGAAAATGTGCAGAAAGGTGCAAAAAGTTTTTTTTGAGTTGAGAAATTTCAAAAAGAATGATATTATCATCGTTCAGAGTCCGTTTACGTCGAGAAACTTTGTAACAGATGCGTGTAAAAATAAAATCGCGATCGTTCATGATATAAACGGTCTTAGGACAGGTAATGCAGCAGAACTGAAAAAAGAGATTGATTTTTTGAAAACCTGTAAGGCGGTCATCGCGCATAATCAGCATATGGAACGTTTTCTCAGCGAAAACGGGGTGTCATGTAAGATGGTTGATATCGGCGTATTTGATTATCTTCTCAGTAAAAATGCTGAGGAACATACCGCACAGCCTCTTTCCGGAGATCCTGTGGTTGTGTATGCCGGAAATCTTGCCAAATCGCCGTTTTTATATCAGCTTGAAGAGGAGAAAATGCGGTTTCGCATGAATGTCTACGGTGTCGGTACAGATAAGGATATAAATGGCAAAATAAATTATAAAGGTAAATACCGTCCGGACGAGCTTCCGGGTAAGCTCGAAGGAAATTTAGGACTTGTTTGGGACGGAAATTTCGACGAATCCGATGAAAACGAGGGTTTTAAAAACTATACAAAATATAATAATCCTCATAAGCTTTCCTGCTATATTGCAGCAGGGTTTCCGGTAATAGTATGGGAAAAAGCTGCTGTCGCTGATTTCGTGTCGGAAAACGGGATAGGATATACTGTATCGAGCGTTTATGATATAAACAATCTTGATCTTTCGGATTATGATGTTAAACGAAAAAATGCACTTGAGCTTTCGGCGTGCGTAAGAAACGGTGTGTTTACCAAAAAAGCTATAGAAAAAGTGTTTTCGCTGATATAAACGCACTGTTATCTTTATAGGAGGAACGTTTTGGTTTTTGATTCTGTCTCAAAACTCGAAAAAAAATACAGTGGAATCATGTATGGAATTTTTACACTGTATATGGTAACGATTCTGCTAAACAGTACGGTTCTGTATTACAGTGGAGGACCGTTTGCAGCAATTAACAAAGCGGTAAGATATCTTTGTTATATTTATTTTATAGGTAAAGTGATCATAGACTGGTATTATGGTGCCGGTCTTTCTATTGTTGCGATTGGTGTCGGAGTGTGTACGGTACTTGTTGTACTGTTCGGACATAATACTGAGCCATTCTTTCTTTTCATTGTTATGTACGGACTGCGCCGTGCTGAGCTAAAAAAATTGGTTAAATTTGCTGCTGTGTCATCGGCTGTAATATTTGTTTTATGTTTCATTCTTTCGATTGCAGGCGTTATTCCCGATTGGACATACCTGAGAAAGGATGGAACGGTTCGTCATTCTCTCGGATTTTTTTATCCTGCTCACGCATCCGGAGTATATCTTTCAATAGTATTAATGTATGCATACCTTAGATTTTACAGCTTTCGGTATTTTGAACTTATTATTGCCGAAGGACTAAACATAGGCTTGTTTTTTCTTACCGATTCAAGACTTGCATTTTATCTTATTACGGTTGTATTGATAGCATTGATCGCGGTTCGCGTTATTCGCAGATTGTCTTCGGTACGCAGCTTTTTGCAGCACCCGGTATGCAGTCGGGTTATAGGTATTGTTTTGACGTGCTTACCTGCTTTGATGCTTGTTCTGACGTTTTTATTTATATTTTCTTACCGCTCGGGAAATGGTGTCTCTGTCTTTTTAGATCGCCTTTTAAGCGGGAGATTCAAATACGCGGATATGGCGCTTCAAAATTATCCTGTAAAACTGTTTGGCAGCGCTGTGGAATGGATAGGCTGGGGGGGATACGGCTATAGCACTACGGGTAAGATTTCCTACAACTTTGTTGATATCTCATACCTTAAAATGCTTTATGACTATGGTATTGTGATGTCAGCAGTGATACTTGCTGCCTATACTTCGCGTATTTACTGTGCATTCAAAAAACGTGAATATGATCTTTTATTTGCTATGCTCTGGGTTTTAGTTTGGTTATTCGTTGAACCTTATATAATAAGCATAGGAAAAAATATCTTTATTCTTGCATTTATTCCGCTTTTGGATACCGGAAGAATAAAGTTTTTCGATAGCTTAATGCTTCGAATCAATAGAAAAATAACATCAATTGCAGAACGGAGCATAAATAAATAATCATGCAGAAAAATTCGGTTGTAAAAAATTACGTGTACAATCTGCTGTATCAGATTCTTGTAATTATTCTTCCGCTCATAACAACGCCGTATATTTCGCGCGTTCTCGGCGCAGAGAATGTCGGAATATACGGATACACAATATCCATTGTTACCTATTTTACGCTTTTCGGATCTCTCGGTATTGCGCTTTATGTGCGTCGTGAGATCGCGTATTTGCAGGATGATATTGAGAAAAGAAGTAAGGTGTTTTGGGAATTCATTTTTCTCAGAGCCATAACCCTTTCGGTTGCCGCTTTAATATTCTATTTTGTATTTGCACGCAGCGGAGAATATAGCTTCTACTATAAGATATTACTTCTTCATATTTTTGCCGCTGTTTTTGATATTACGGCATTTTTTCAGGGACTTGAGCAATTTAAAAAAATAATAAGACGCAATCTTATAATAAAAATCATAAGTGTTTCGTGTGTCTTTATTTTTATTCACTCGCCGAAGGATCTTTATAAATATCTGTTGATTTACACGCTGTCAGATCTTATTGGTAATTTATCTCTATGGATCGACCTTCCGAAGTATATTACGGGTATTTCATTCGGAAAGCTTAACCTTTTCCAGCATATAAAGCCTACTGTAATCTTATTTATTCCTCAGATTGCGACGCAAATATACACTGTCCTTGACAAGACGATGATCGGTTCTCTTATCGCCGACAAAGCTGAGGTTGGATATTACGAGCAGTCACAGAAAATCGTTTTGACTATACTTACAGTTGTAACATCACTTGGAACGGTTATGCTTCCGAGAATGGCAAATAAGTTTGCAAATGGAAAGACGGACGAGGTCAAAAGCAGTATAACGGCATCGTTCAGATTCATATTTTTCCTTGCGATTCCGATGGTGTTTGGTATGATATCGGTTTCACCGGATCTGATAATATGGTTTCTCGGAAAAGGGTATGCACGTTCGATTGCGATAACACAGGTCATCAGTCCCATAATACTTTTTATAGGACTCAGTAATGTTATCGGAGTACAGTATCTGCTTCCTACTATGAAGCAGAAGCAATATACTATATCTGTAGTATCCGGTGCGTTAGCAAATCTTGTGCTGAATTTTATTCTCATACCACGTTTTATGTCGGTAGGTGCTGCATTGGCTACAGTGGCTGCAGAGGCAACTGTTGCAGCTGTTCAGCTTTTCTGCATTCGCAAGGAATTTGATATTCCACGAATATTTCTGATGAGCATAAAAAACTTTATTTCAGCAATATTCATGTCGGTTGTTATATTTGTGGTAAACAGATATTTGTTTGCAGAACTTGGCAGTATGGCTTTGCGCATGGTATGTGATATTATTATCGGCGGTATTGTTTACGTTGCTTCACTTGTTATACTGCGTGACAGCTTTTTCTGTAAGCTTATCGGTAAGGTATTCGGCAAACTTAAAACGTAATTTATTGTTAATCAGAACCATCTGCTAAACGGATGGTTCTTTGTTTTGCGCTTTGCGTCTAATGATGTCTTAAAACATTAATATGGATCGATCCGTCCTAAAATGATGGCATCGATCTTATAATTATAGTGTCTTTGGTTTTGAAATATATCAGTCGGTAAAATGTTTTAAACTGATAATAAATAATTGGGAATATGTATATGGTCTCATAAAAGGTTAAGAACTGTGGAGAATTAGATTTGAAGTTCCAACAAAATAGAACTTTTTTCCACTTTATGATACAATATTAATATTGACTTTTTACTTAAAAATATGATATAATAAAACGAAATATGCATAAGCTTGAACGTGTTGATAAATCGAATTTTTGTAAGTATACAAGATATGTTTGGATATCTTTTTCAGTGACGTACTGAAAAAATCTCTATTATTTTAGATGTTTTAGTAATGTTGAATTTTTCTGTGCAAATATTGTTCTGCGAGTGCATACTTTTTGTATAGCTTTGAAAATCCGGGGAAAACGGTCACGACAACATAAACTTTATACCTGGCTCCGAACTTGCTAGGGTGGAAAAAGGTATAATAGAGAAATTGCAACGGTTAATTCAATTTCGTTATGAGGTTTTGTGCTAGGTTGGTAAAGGCGTTAATCAACCTTTGAAAAGTTAAAATGGCTTCTTGATTGCTTATTTTGACTCAATCTGATAAGCGTACAAAATTTGATAAGGAAATTGAATTAGCCGAGGATGAGCGTGAAAACTCATCGCTCGGCTATTCGCTGTATCTAAGATAGTTATAAAAGTAAAATGAGTGTGGAGATTAGAAAGCAAAATGAAAAGGTTTGATAAAAAAGTCTGGCTCGCGACGCCGACGATGCATGGCGAGGAGCTGAAATATATAACGGAAGCGTACGAAACTAACTGGATGTCCACGGTAGGAGAGAATATTAATGAGGTGGAACGGATTGCTGCCGAAAAAGCCGAGATGAAATATGCAGTAGCTCTGTCCTGCTGTACTGCTGCTCTTCATCTTGCTGTGAAGCATGCGGGTGAGACTCTGTACGGCAAGCCTGCGATCAGTCACGGCACACTGGAGGGCAAGCGAGTCTTTTGCTCAGACATGACTTTTGACGCAACGCTGAATCCTGTTGTTTATGAAGGCGGAATCCCAATCTTCATTGATACAGAGATGGAAAGCTGGAATATGGATCCTGTGGCTCTTGAAAAAGCTTTTGAGCTTTATCCGGATGTAAAGCTTGTAGTATGCGCTGAATTATATGGCTTTCCCGGACGTGTTGATCTTATCAAAGAGATCTGTGAGCATCACGGTGCGCTTCTCATTGAGGATGCGGCTGAAGCGATGGGAGCAACTTTACATGGTAAGCAGTGTGGCTCATTCGGCGATTACTCTGCGCTCAGCTATAACGGGAACAAGATCATTACCGGCTCGGCCGGCGGCTGCCTTTTGACAAACGATATTGAGGTTGCCAATAAAGCCCGTAAGTGGTCAACACAAGCGAGAGAAAATGCTCCTTGGTATCAGCATGAGGAGGTTGGTTATAACTATCGCATGAGCAACGTAGTGGCCGGTGTTGTTCGCGGTCAGTATCCTTATTTAGAGGAGCATATAGCGCAGAAAAAGGCGATCTATGAAAGATACCTCGATGGTTTCAAAGACCTGCCTGTTCAGATGAATCCGATTGTGGAGGATACTGAGCCGAACTATTGGCTGTCTGCGATGATCATCGACAGAGACTTTATGTGCAAGCAGGTCAGAGACGATTCGAGTGCTATCTACATAAAGGAAAAAGGCAAGACCTGTCCGACTGAAATTCTTGAAACGCTTGCAAGCTATAATGCAGAAGGAAGACCGATCTGGAAGCCTATGCATATGCAGCCGATGTATCGTATGCATGAGTTTATTACACGCAGCGGCTCCGGACGTGCAAAGACAAATGCCTATATCGCAGGCGGCGCGGCTGACGTCGGAGCGGATATTTTCAATCGTGGGCTTTGCCTTCCGAGCGATAATAAGATGACGGCGGAGGAACAAGCTCAGGTTATCGAAATTATCAAAAGCTGTTTTAATTAAATGCCGTTGGAGAATACATAATGTACGTAAGGTTTTTGAAGAGATTGTTTGATTTGATATTGTCCGTCACTGCACTTGTTGTGTTGTCTCCGATTCTGCTGATCCTGACTATAGCTGGAACAATCGCCATGAAAGGCAATCCCTTTTTCCTTCAGCCAAGACCGGGCAAAAAGGGTAAGGACGGAAAAGAAAAGATTTTTAAATTGATCAAATTTCGCACTATGAGCAATGATAGAGATATGGATGGCAATCTGTTGCCAGATGATCAGAGACTCGGCAGGTATGGAGCTTGGCTTCGTTCCACGTCGCTCGATGAGCTTCCGGAACTTGCCAATATTGCCTTAGCTCATATTTCTATAGTAGGTCCAAGACCCCTTCTTGTCAAGTATCTAAGTCGGTACACAGATGAACAACGACGCAGACATGAGGTTCGCCCAGGCCTTACAGGCTATGCTCAAGCATATGGCCGTAATTCTTTAACATGGGAAGAAAAATTCGATAAAGACGTTTATTATGTAGATCATATTTCATTTTGGCTTGACATTAAGATAATATTCAAAACAGTAGTTTCAGTATTGAAACGAGAAGGTATTTCTTCGGAAACTTCTGCTACTATGGAAGAATTTATGGGAACAGAAAAAGCTGAAAAAACAGATACTGCAAAGGTATGATATAACGATGAAAAGATTAGCTATTATCGGTGCCGGCGGTCACGGGAAAGTGCTTGCAGATATTGCTATGAAAAGTGGATATACAGATATCGTTTTCTTGGACGATAATGACAATATTCGTGAATGTGGCGGCTATCCTGTGATTGGAAAATGTGTTGAAGCAGAGAAAATAGATGCTGATTTGTTTATTGGAATAGGTAATGCAATTATTCGAAAACGAATATTTGAGTTGTTCAGACACCGAAATATCGTTACACTTATTCATCCGAATGCTGTTATCGCACCTGATGTAATAATTGGCGCGGGAACAGCAGTTATGGCGGGTGCCGTAATTAATCCTGGTGCAGTAATCGGAATGGGATGCATTATTAATACTTGTTCATCGGTTGATCACGACTGCAACGTTGGAGATTTCGTTCATGTTTCAGTTGGCAGCCATCTTTGCGGTACTGTTACAGTAGATGATGAAACATGGATTGGCGCGGGTGCAACGGTAAGCAATAATCTGCATATTTGTGGTGGCTGTATGGTTGGTGCAGGTACTGTGGTGATTAAGGATATAAGTGAATATGGAACTTATATTGGAGTTCCGGCAAGGAAAATAAAATGAAGGTGGAAAGCGATGTCTTTAACATTAATGTATATAACAAATAATCCGTTAACTGCTCGAATTGCTCAAAAAGCAGGTGTTGACAGAATTTGGATTGATATGGAATATATCGGTAAAGATGAGAGACAAGGCGGTATGGACACTGTAAAGAACCATCATACAATTTTCGATATAGAGAAATTGAGACCTATTGTAAAAACTGCCGAGCTTTTGGTAAGGGTTAATCCAATTCATAAAGAAACATCAAAATACTCAGACTCTAAAGAAGAAATAGAAAATGTAATTCAAGCAGGTGCAGATGTTATTATGCTTCCTATGTTTAAATCTACTGAAGAAATTCAAAAATTTGTAACATATGTAGACGGCAGAGCTAAGACACAACTTTTGGTTGAAACTGCAGAAGCAGTGGAAAATATAGACGAAATTCTTGAGATTCCTGGAATTGATGAGATTCACATTGGATTGAATGATCTTCATTTGGCATATCACATGGACTTTATGTTTGAGTTGATTTGCGGAGACATTGTTAAAAAACTTTGCATGAAATTCAATGAGAAAAAAATTAAATATGGGTTTGGCGGAATAGCTCGAGTTGGATATGGCATGCTGCCAGCAGAACATATTATAGCAGAACATTATCATCTGGGTTCAACGGCGGCTATTCTTTCAAGAGGATTTTGCGATGCAAATACTGTTAAAGATCCACTGGAGATTGAAAGCATATTTATTGAAGGTGTAAAGAATATTAGGATCAAAGAAGAAGAAGTGTCAAAATATTCAGAGGCAGAGTATCAGAAGAACCTTCAAATAATCAGGGAAAAAGTAGATGCAATTGTAGCTGCAAAAAAGCAAAAGAAATAAGGGAAATTAGGATGAAAAAAATTTGTATTTGCACAACGGTTTCACTGACTATGAAAACGTTTGTGGTCGAAACTGCAAAATATTTATATGAGAACTGCGGATACGATATAACTCTTATTTGCAATGAAGATAAAGCATTTGAGGAGTCGTTGCCGGAGTATATTCATTTTATTCCTGTTCATATGTCTAGAGGGATCGACTTTTCTGCTCTGTCTTCAATTAAACAGTTTATACGAATTTTTCGAGAGCAAAAATTCGATATGGTTCAATATTCTACCCCGAATGCCGCCTGTTATGCCAGCATTGCAGCAAAGATTGCAAAGGTTCCGATAAGACTTTATTGTCAGTGGGGTATACGATATGTTGGAATGAGCGGAATTTTTCGTAAGGTATTTAAGATTATTGAAAAAATGGTTTGCCATAATTCCACAACTGTCAGAGCCCAAAGTCCTTTAAATATGCAATTTGCCGTATCAGAAGGCCTTTGCAAAGCAGATAAGGTTAGTGTTGTTAGTTACGGTGGGACAATAGGTGTAGATACAAAAAAGTACGATATAGAAAAAAAGATAATGTGGAGGAAAGAGATAAGAGAGAAGTATGGCTTGACAGATGATGAATTTGTGTTTGGTTTTTCTGGTCGGATTACAATAGATAAGGGGTGTAAAGAACTTCTTTCTGCGTTTAAGAATTTTGCAGAAAAGGAAGCAACTGCAAAATTATTTATTGTAGGTCCTATGGACGATGATTGTGGTATTGATAAAAATCTAGTAAATTGGGCTAAGAATTCAGAAAATGTTATATTGACCGGCATGGTAGACGGTAACGAAATGTGCAAATATTATTCTGCAATGGATGTGCTGATTCATCCTACATACAGAGAAGGGTTTGGAATGGTTCTTCAGGAGGCAGGCGCGCTTGGTGTCCCGGCAATAACAACAAAGATTCCCGGTGCTTCTGAAGTTTTCGAGAATGAAGTCTCAGCTATACTTGTGGCAGCAAAAGATACGAAGCAGTTGGAAACTGCGATGTATGAACTTAGCATAAATAAGGATGTAGCTATACAATTAGGTAAGAATGCTTACAACAGAACAAAAGAACGATATGATAGACCTATAATGTTAGAGAATCAAAGACAAGATTACGAAAAATTAATAGGTTCATAGTGGAGGAAAAGGTGTTTTTTAGTATTATAATTCCTGTATATAATGTGGAACGATATTTAGCCGAATGCGTGGATTCCATTTTAGCACAATCTTTTAATTCTTTTGAGGTAATACTGGTTGATGATGGTTCATTGGACAAAAGTTCTGCGATATGTGATGATTATGCTTGTAAAGATGACAGAATTAAGGTGATTCACAAGCCTAATGGCGGACAATCATCTGCCAGAAATGCAGGAACCGAAATTGCACAGGGAGAGTATGTTATTTATATTGATAGTGATGACTTTATAATGTCTGGGAATTTCCTGGAAAAAGTTAAAGAAATTGCTGACGAAAAAGATATAGTTTTTTATAAACATAAAAAATTTAATGATGCTTCGAAGAAATTTTCGGAATGCCTTTATAGTTTTGCTGGTATAGATAAAAATGCTCCGTATATGGATTCTCTTAAAAAAATGATTACGGTAGACGCATTTTTTGGAATGCCTTGGAATAAATGTATTCGCAGAAAAGTAATTGCCGATAATCATATACATTTTGAAGAAGGGCTTACAGGCGAAGACATGGATTGGATATATTATGTTATTCTCAATTCAAAGTCTTTAGTGACGATTGATGAACCGTTTATTGCGTATAGGCAGAGAGAAAACTCGGTAACATCTTCCATTAAGCTAAAAAATTTAAAAGATTATGTCATGATTGTCGAAAAATGGTATAAAATTGCCAATGAAGGAAATTGTTCTGATTTAGAGCAAAATATAATATTTGCTTCTTTGGCAAAGTATTATAGCAATCTTTTGATAATGTATACGAGGGTAAAAGACAATAAAAAGCATGATTATGACAGGCGAATTAAAGACTTGGCGTCATTACTTAAATACGGTTTAAGTAAAAGACCTCGGCTGATTGCAAATATATATCGTATTGTAGGATTTAAGATGACTGTGATTTTGCTTTCGGTGTTGGATAAGATAAAAGGTTAGGAGCAAACAAATGAATGACAGAAACTTACCTAAAGTTATGGCTATTTCGCTAAGCACGTGGCGCAGTGATAGCGGAATACATACTCAGACAGATTTATTCAAATTTTGGGTTCCTGAAAAGGTTGCACAAATATATACGAAGTCTGATGTACCCAATACTCCTGTATGTAATAAATTCTTTCAGATATCTGAGAATGCAGTCATCCACAGTGTATTCAACAGAAAACCGGTCGGCAAAGAAATAAAAAACGGCGGTGATGTTGATAAGAAAGCTTTGTCGGCAGAACAGAAGTTATATGTAAAAGCGCATAAAGGTAAGTCTTGGTTTATGACTATAATGCGTGAAATAGTTTGGAAAATGGGCAGATGGAAAACTGCGGAATTGGATAAGTTTGTAAGCGATTTTGATGCAGATGTATATTTTATCCCGATCTATCCGGTAATATATACTGCTAAAATACAGCAGTATATATTAAAAAAATTTCCTAAACCATATGTTTGCTATTTGGCTGATGATAATTATTCATATTTACCTTGCGGGAAAAATGTATTTGCATACATTCACCGTTTTTTCTTAAGAAAAGTTGTTAGGAATTTGGCTGAAAACTGTGATGAAATGTTTACTATAACAAAGATAGAAGCAGAAGATACTGATCGTTTATTCGGCACTCATAGTGTTGTCCTTACAAAAGGAATTGATTATAGTAAATTATCCTTTGAAGAGAAAGCACCAAATGCTCCTGTGAAAATGGTTTACACGGGAAATCTATTGATTGGCAGAGCATCTTCATTAGTGGCTATTTCTAAGGCTCTTAAAAATATTAATGGAGACAGAGAAATTGCCACATTAGATATATATTCACCTACAATACTTGACGACGAAACCATGAAGTGGCTCAACTTAAATGGATGTCATTTTAAAGGTTCAGTACCTAAGGATCAGGTGGCAGAAATTCAAAGGAACGCAGATATTGTAGTTTTTGTTGAATCATTAGAACCTAAACATCGTTTTGATGCAAGGCTTTCATTTTCTACAAAGCTGACAGATTACTTTGCAAGCGGAAAATGTATTTTTGGAATTGGCGATAAACGAATTGCTCCGGTACAGTATCTTTGTGAAAACGATGCAGCAGTTATTGCAACGGATTATTCGGAGGTTGAGGAACAACTTTTTAAATTGCTTACTACTCATAATATGATTAGTGAATATGGAAGAAAAGCATTTGAATGCGGAAAACGGAATCACGAAGAATCAGCTATAAAGAAGACATTTATTGACACTATAACTAAGGCTGCCAAAAAGGTGAAATGATGGTATTTTCATTTGATAAAGAGAAACAAGAAGTCTTTGATGAGTTGAAAGAGTACGGTGTCCCGGACAATCAAGCGGAAAAAGTAGCTGATGTTATGGCTACTGCAGATATGTATGGTGTAACGACTCATGGGGCCAGTATCCTTGGTTCACATATTGAAAGGGTTAAACGAGGTAGTTACAATTTGCACCCGGAGTTTAGAACTATACGTCAGACTTCTGCGTTTGCAGTTATTGACGGGGATAATGCTTTTGGGTTTGTAAGTGCAGACTATTGTATGCAGTTTGCTATTGAAAAAGCAAAAGAATCCGGAATTTTTCAAGTCTTTAGCAAAAATAATAATACAGTTGGACCGGCATTTTATTATCCGTTAAAAGCAGCATTGCAAGGTATGATAGGTATAATTTTTTCCAATAGTCCTGCACAAATGCCTCCGTCTGGCGGTAAGGAAAAAATTCTTGGGACAAACCCTTTTTCAGCAGTAATTCCTGTTCCTGGATATGATCCTATTATTATCGATATGGCAACAAGTGTTGTTGCTAAGTCTAAGTTCAAAGAATATAAGCAAGCAGGAAAAAAGCTTCCTGATGGATGGGCGCTGAATAAGGAAGGGATGCCGACTAATGATCCTGATGAGGGAATCCAAGGATTTGTTTTACCAATGGGTGGATATAAAGGATACAATATAGCTTTGCTTATAGATATATTATCCGGTGTAGTATCTGGAGCTTCTTATTTGAATAAGGTTGGACGTTTTTATTCTGAAGATGGAAATGGAATGAATGTCGGTTTTTGTTGTATTGTAATAAATCCGTATGCTGTTATTGGAGAAGATTATGACGATCGTATTAATGATTTTGTAAAAACAATTAGAAACTCCAAGCGAATGGGAACCGGTGAAATTTCTTTGCCTGGTGACAGAAAAAATAGAGCAAAAAAACAAAACAGTGATTCGTGATAAATACGCTTGAATGCATTGTGTAAGATATGGAATTTGCTCTAATTAATTAAATTTACAGTTATGTCAGCATCAAATAGTAACTGCTAATTCAGAGGTGGAAAATGAAAATTCTTCAAGTAAATGCTGTTTTAGGGAATGGGAGTACCGGATTTATTGTATCCGATATCCATAGCCTGGCTATTTCAAAAGGTATTGATTCCTTTGTAGCATTTTCTAATACCAATATTTCAGATGATAAAATTGTAAATGGTATCCGCATTGGAAATATATTCGGAAAGAAGATACACGCTTTATTGTCTCGTTTAAACGGCAGACAAGCATATTTTTCATCATTATCTACCCGTAAATTAATAAAACAAATAAAAAAAATTAAGCCTGATGTGGTTCATTTGCATAACCTTCATAGCAATTATATAAATTTAAATTTGTTGTTAAAATATCTTGGAGAAAGTAATACAAGAACGATAATCACTCTACATGATTGTTGGTTTTATACCGGAGGCTGCTTTCATTATACATCGGTAAATTGCGACAAATGGCTTAAAAGATGTGGAGAATGCCCGAAAAAAAAGCAAGATACACCTGCGTATTTTTTTGATTATTCAAGCAAAATTTTAGAAGATAGAAAAAAATATTTCAGTCAAATTAAAAAATTAACGGTAGTTGGAGTATCAAAATGGATTTCTGAAGAAGCTAAAAAGACTTTTTTGGGAAATAAAAAGATTTTTACAGTGTATAACGGAGTCGATACAGATTTTTATAAACCAACAGTTTCAAATTTTAGGGATAAGTATAATCTTAATGATAAATTTATAATACTTGGCATTGCCAATAAATGGCTTAAACCGATTAATTCGGAGTTACTTAATGCAGTAAGTGATTATTTAAAACCTAATATGGTTTTTGTTATGATTGGGTGTTCAAAAGAAGATATGAATAAGCTTCCGAAAAAAATAATCGGATTACCTTTTATTGCAAATAAAGAAATTATGCGAGACATTTATTCTGCTTGCGATGTGTTTGTGAATTGTACAAGAGAAGAATCGTTTTCGTTAGTTAATGTAGAAGCTCAATCATGCGGAACTCCGACTATAACTTATGCTAATACCGGGGCAAAAGAAACGGTGGATAATATTAACAGTTTTAGTGTGGAAACGGCTAATATTAAGGAATTTATCGAATGCATTCAAAAGATTTATGTTACCGGTAAAGAATCGTATTCTTCCGGATGCAGAAGTTTTGTTTTAAAAAATTTCGACAAAAACATGAATTACATAAAATATATTGATTTGTATAAGACAGGCGATTTATATGAGTAGAGTAAATAGACATAATTTTTTATCGATTAATTCGTTCATAATTTTGATTTTTGCATGTTACTATATTCTTCCCGCTGCTTCTGCAAAGTATAGTTTTTTGTTTGCAACAGCTTTGGGATTCGGATATGTTTGTATGACTGTTTTTCAAAATAAAATGAAAATATCCAAAACGGTGCTTTTCTATATATTTCTGATTGTGGTAATTGCATTCCTCTATATGATTTTGACAGATTCAAGTTCTATTGCTTCGGATGTAACAAATCGCGGAATGAAAAGATTCATGAGTAAACTCTATCAAATGGGAATGATGTTTTTACCGATCTTGTTCTTAAAATGGGCAGTATTATATGCATCGAAAATTGAAAAAAAGACTATTATTGCCATATCATATTCCTTGATTATATATGTTGTTTATACAACTATGCAACAGCTCACAATCAACCCCAATATAACAAGAGCATGGGCTGAGTTTGCAGAAAGCGGTACAAATAATGTTGCAAATTACTACTTTGTGTATGCAATCCCGTTTATAATAGCTTTGTGTACGATGATTGCGTGCAGAACAAAGAAAACTGGAATTAAAATTTTACTGATTGCTGCAATTGTAATGCAAATGTACTTTCTGCTTTTAGCTCAATATACGTTATCCGTGTTGATATCAATTGTCGGAATTTGTATGGAAGTTTATGTTAATTCAAAGCGCGGACAGAAGAGAGTCGTTTTATGCTTAGGATTCGTAATATTGGGAATTGCATCTCCTTGGATTGTAAAATTTGCAGCATCCCGTGTTCCTTCTGAGCAGATGTCTATAAGATTATATGAAATATATTATTTTCTTATTGGAGGAGATACCACGGGATATAACATGCAGGGACGTATGACTTTGTATATTGATACTGTAAAAGCTTTTTTGACCTCTCCAATTTTGGGAAACAGATCACTCGATTTTGATGGACATGCAACATTTTTAACTGTTTTGTCAGACCTTGGCGTTCTTGGCGGAGTACCGTTTTATTATTTGTATTTTTCATCAAGAAAAAAAGTTAAAAAAATTATTAATGATCGTAGCGAAAGTTTTAAAGTTATTTTTGTAATGCTATTTTTAATGGGATTAACAAACCCTATTCATACTGCGCTTCCATTAATGTATGTTGTTTGGTTCTTAGCACCGTTGACTATTTATATGTATCGGGAATATGAGGAGGAGAAGATATATGGAATCATGGAAAATTGATGTTGCAGTATTAATCATTTTTTTCAAAAGAGACGAACAATTAAAAAGGACTTTCGAAGCAGTAAAAAGGGCTAAACCGAGAAAATTACTTCTTTGGCAGGACGGACCGCGTAACAAGGAAGACATGGCAGGGATTATGGCATGCCGAGAAATTGTGTCTGATATTGATTGGGATTGTGAAGTTCATCAATTCTATAATGAAAAAAATTATGGATGCGATCCGTCAACATTTTACAGTCATAAGTGGGCGTTTTCTATTGTTGACAAGTGCATAGTACTTGAAGATGATTTTGTTGCAAACCAGAGCTTTTTTAGATTTTGTAAGGAACTTTTGGATAAATATGAGCATGATGAAAGAATAAACCATATATGCGGAATGAATATGTTAGGAATGTACAAGGACTATCCGTATGACTATTTGTTTGGGTTTACAGGATCAAATGCATGGGCAAGTTGGAAACGTGTAATTGATGGATGGGACGAAAGTTATTCTTTTTTGCATGATGAAAAGTGCATTGACAACCTCAGAAAAATGCATGGAAAGAAATTTGAACGTTGGTTTTCCACGGCAAAGCAGAGAGAATCGACGGGGGTTCCGTATTGGGAAAGCATTTTATGTTTCGATAGTATTTTGAATTCCAGGCTTACAATAATCGCAAGCAAAAATATGGTTGAAAACATAGGTATGACTTCAGATTCTACACATTCAAACACACAGTTAAAGTTTTTAACCAAGACAGAAAAGCAATTATTTAATTTGCCTTTGTATGAAATGGATTTTCCCATAAAACATCCCAAATATGTTGTTCCAGATTTTGAATATTATCGTCAGTTGGATTTGTTTTTTGGTAACGGTTATCCTTTAATTAAGGTAGGAAGAACACTCTATCATTGTTTTCAATATTTGAGATATGGAGAGTTGTGGAAGAAAATAAAGTCTAAAATCAGATGAATTACCGATTGTTACGAATGGCAATTGCTCCGACAGAAAAGTGAAAGAGTAGAGTAAATATGAGTAAGTATAAAGTATGCGGTTATGATATGGACGTGCTTCATGAGAGAATGTTGGAAATTGCTCTTGAGGTGGATAAAATTTGTCGTGAACAGGGATTAAAATGTTCTCTTTACGGAGGCTCTGTATTAGGAGCGGTTAGACATAATGGCTTTATCCCGTGGGATCATGATATTGATATGTGTATGCCGCGGAAAGACTACGATAAATTTGTAAAATATATGTTGAATCACCCTAACGAAAAGATTTTTTTCAGCAATTATAAATCAGAAAAACGTTATCCAAATAGTTGGGGTAAGGTTAGACTGAATGATACAGTGTTTTTGGAGAAAGAGCTTGCGTCATTAAAGGAACTGCATAACGGTGTATTTGTTGATATGCACCCAATTGATAATATTTTTCCGAAAACTTTAAATTTTCAAGTTCGATCGGCAATGTTTTGGTCGTGTGTAGGCAAAGTAAAGAGCGGAATATATACCGGTTCTGTCAGAAAGAAAAGAATCTATGGTATATTTGCCGTTTTACCTTATTGTGTGATCAATTCTTTCAGAGGATTGTCAATGAAAGCGTTCAAGCTGTTTAAAACAAAATATGTTTATAAGGTGGCTCACCCCAATAATGGAATTTATCCAATAAAAAGAGATACATTTGAAGATTTAATAGAGCATGATTTTGAGGGGAATAAATTTTTTATTCCAAGAAACTATGATGAATTTCTTTCAAAGCGGTATGGGGATTATATGAAGTTTCCGCCGGAGTCTGAAATATATGAATGTTGTACTTCCATAATCCAGTGTAGGTTATAAAGGGAAGTCAGAGGTGGATTTGGAATGGGATCTTTGGATAAAAGTAAGCAACTCAGAGTAGGTGTAATTCTCTCTTATTTACAGATGGCATTAAGTATCATAATCGGAATTATATATACACCGATTATGATAAGAACATTGGGTCAAAGTGAATACGGATTATACAATACGGCAGCGTCGGTTATTTCCATGCTTTCCATACTGAGCTTAGGATTTGGAAGCGGCTATTTAAAATATTATGCTAAGTATAAATCAAGAAATGATACTGATGCCATTTACCGTCTGAACGGACTGTTCTTGACTATTTTTTCTGTGATAGGTGCGATAGCACTTATAATCGGACTTTTTCTGTCATTTAATCTTGACTTAGTATATGATAAAGGACTGACCGAGCATGAGTATTCTGTTGCAAAAATACTCATGATACTGCTTACCGTGAATTTATCGCTTTCTTTTCCGTTCGGTGTATTTAACACAATAATTTCGGCAAATGAAAGATTTATTTTTCAAAAAATTTTAAACATGGGGAAAACGGTCTTTGCTCCATTATTGACCCTTCCCTTATTATTTGCAGGTAAAAAATCAATAGCAGTTGTACTCGTTACAGTAGTTCTTTCCGTTGCTGTCGACATAATTAACGCGGTTTATGTATTGTTTAAATTAAAAGATAAATTCTATTTTTCAAATTTTGAAAAAGGATTATTTTTAAATATGTTTGTCTATACATCATTTATTATGATTAACACAATAGTCAAACAAATAAACTGGAATATAGATAAAGTATTGTTAGGACGTTACCAGGGAACTGCGGTCGTTGCAGTCTATGCGGTTGCTTCAACTTTACATACATATTATGAGAATTTCAGTACATCGGTTTCAAATGTATTTAGAACCCGAGTACATATGATAGTGAATACAACACCTAAAGACAGTAGTGAACAGCGAGAAAAATTAACGGCGTTATTTACAAAAGTCGGTCGATTGCAATTTTTGATTTTGGGACTTGTAGCAACAGGACTGATTTTTTTCGGCGAGCATTTTATAGTTAGATATTGGGCTGGAGAGGGCTATATTGAATCATATTATGTATGTTTAATGCTTGTACTTCCTGCTTCTATTGCATTGATACAAAATGTGGGCATTGATATTCAGAGAGCATTAGATAGACATAAATTCAGAAGCATTGCCTATTTGGTGATGTCTGGACTCAATCTACTTTTAACTATTTACCTGTGTAAAATTTATGGCGCAGGTGGAGCGGCTTTTGGAACAGCACTTTCAGTTTTTGTCGTAGATGGAATTATTATGAATATCTATTATCATAAAAAATGCAATATAGATATTTTTATATTTTGGAAAAACATACTCAGTGCAGCTAAAGGATTTATTATTCCCATGGTCGCAGGTTTGTTACTTCCGCGTATCTTAAACTATAGTCATTTATCTCAATATTTGCTTGCTATCGCCTGTTATTCTCTGATATATATAGTTTCGGTCTGGCTCTTTTCTATGAATCAGGATGAGAAATCGATGGTTAGAAAATTTGTTACAAAAATTAAAAGGAATTAATTATGAGAAGAATAATTGAATACTTAAAAATACCGGAGAGTATACGGATACCGTTACTCGGAGGAATCTCATATAATTTATTGATGTCTCTTGATAATAAAATTATTGTTGGGCAAAAGATCAGAAAAAATGCACTTAATAAAGAAAAAAGAAATATAACGGTTATTGCTTCAATGACATCATTTCCTGCACGTATAAAATGTGTACATTTGGCGTTAAAATCGTTGCTTGTACAGAGCTATAAACCTGATCGTCTGATTCTGTGGCTTGCTAATGAGCAATTTCCGGACCACAAGCTCCCCAAAGAACTAACCGATTTACAAGAATACGGTCTTGAGATAATTTGGTGTGATGACCTTTACGGTCACAAAAAATATTATTACTGTATTAAAGAGCAAAAAGAAAATGAAGTTGTTATAACTTTTGATGATGATATCATTTATCCGGTTGATGCAATAAAGAGATTAATGAAAAAACACGAAGAGTTTCCGAATTGTATAGTATGCGAACGCGCGCAGTCCATAGATTATGAGAATGATGGAAGCTTAAAAAATCCAGGAAGATGGAAGACTGTGTCTGATATTGGTTGCAAAACAGCTTCATACAGCCTGAATCCTTCACCTGGTGGCGGCTGTTTAATTCCTTATAACGGTTTTTATAAAGATGCCAAAGATGAAAAAAAAATCAGAGAGTTAGCTTATAAAAATGATGACTTATGGTATATGTTTATGGCGGCTCAAAATGGTACTCGTACTATAAAAACAAAAAAATATCATAAATCATTTTCAGTTATTAAAGGTTCGCAGGTTGTACAAATGGCAACGGAGAATGTGATGGGAGACCGTAATAAGGTAATAATGGAAAGGCTTGCTTCTGAATATCCATTAGCTTATAATAGAATTCTTAGTGACCAGGATTGATATTTACAAAATTTGCAATATAGTTTTTTACTGTAACATTTATGATGTTTGCGAATGTCTATGAAAAATAAATATAAAATTACAATCTTTAGCAAATATCTCTTTATGTCTTTCAGTGTATAATGTAAAGCCGTACATAAAAGATTTCAGAAAAGAAACATTAGTATTTGCAAAGCCTAAAGTAATAGGCCTAATGATTTGTTTATTACCTGTTTCATGGTGTTTTTGAATTGTACACTATATGTTTTCATTTGTGAATAAATGTAAGTATAAACAATATGAGAAAAGTATTTCAGAAAAAAAGAGTTGAAAGCAGAGAAACCCCAATATGGAAGATAAGAAATTCTTGGACAAATTCCTTAAAATTACCCCATTTATTTGTGCCTTAATGGTTGTTGGAATTCATTCATATAATGCAGGAAATCTAAATCAGTTGAGTTGGACAGCAAGAATAGAGGGAAGTTTATCTCATGGTTTATTTACAGCGGCGGTTCCGATCTTTTTCTTTCTGTCAGGTTATCTGTTTTTTAGAAACGCAGAAAGTATAATGGATGTCATAAAAAAGCAAAAAAGAAGAGTTAAAAGTATAGGGATTCCGTTTTTAATGTGGTCGACGTTTTATTATCTTTTTTATGCAATTACTACCAGACTAGTACCAGGATTAATGAATACGAGTGTTGACGTCAGTCTGACAGGTATATTAAAAGGAATTTTCTTTTATGAGTATGTATTTCCAATGTGGTTTATGTTTCAATTAATCATATATACAATTTTGACACCTGTGATTTTTGCAGTTTTGAAGAATAAAAAGTTGTCAATTATTTTATGTATTTTTATGGTGATACTTGGCGTAACTGAAAGGGATTTTGTAGTTTCAATCGCCTCTAAGGATCGGGCGATTTTCCAAGCAAATTATTTTTCCTATTATTTTATTGGATGTCTGGCTGCAAGAAATAAGAAAATTTTCCTGAATATTATAAATTTTTTAAGTAAATTGCATACTTGTTTAATTGGAGGATTATTGATTGTTTTCAGTATATTAGAAGGATATGCTTTTGATGTTTGGAGTATATTTAATAAACGGATATTCATACCCATTATAGCCGTGCTTACTTTTATATTATTGCTGAAAATATCACGAAAAATGCAGAATGAAGAACTGTTTATATCCAAGATACCTACAATGATTGTTTACGGATTACACCCGCTTATAGGACTGATAGTTGGAAAAACATTGGGGATATTAAATTTACACTCATTAGTGTGTTATGTGATTGGTTTTATATTTAGTGCAGTGATTACTTGCTTTTTGGCATTGTTGTTGAGAAAAAATAAGCTGTTAAATTTGCTTTTTAACGGTGATAGATAAATATAAAGGAGTATTAAGATGTTTAAAAATAAAACTTTGATGATCACCGGAGGCACTGGATCATTCGGTAACGCTGTTTTAAACCGTTTTTTGACAACCGACATCGGAGAGATTCGTATATTCTCCCGTGATGAAAAGAAACAGGATGATATGCGTCATGAATTTCAGGCTAAGATGCCTGAGGTTGCGGATAAGATTAAATTTTTTATCGGCGATGTGCGTGATATAGCGTCAGTAAAAAACGCCATGCATGGTGTAGATTACATATTTCATGCGGCAGCGCTCAAGCAAGTACCGTCATGTGAATTTTTTCCGATGGAAGCTGTTCGCACAAATGTTATTGGGACAGATAATGTTCTTACCGCTGCTATAGATGAGGGAGTAAAGTCGGTTATTTGTCTATCAACTGACAAGGCCGCATATCCTGTCAATGCTATGGGTATTACAAAGGCTCTTGAAGAGAGAGTTGCGGTTGCAAAGTCTCGAAATACAACTGCTACAAAAATCTGTTGTACTCGTTACGGAAATGTTATGTGTTCTCGTGGATCGGTTATCCCACTCTGGATTGATCAGATCAAATCAGGTAATCCGATTACAATCACTGAGCCGAGCATGACTCGTTTTATTATGTCACTTGATGAAGCCGTTGATCTCGTTCTTTTTGCGTTCGAAAACGGTGTGAACGGAGATATTCTTGTTCAAAAAGCACCCTCTTGTACTATAAAAACTCTTGCAAAAGCCGTAACCGAGTTGTTCAATCCAGATACTGAAATTAAAGTGATCGGTATTCGTCACGGTGAAAAGATGTATGAAACTTTGCTGACAAACGAAGAGTGCGCGCATGCCATTGACATGGGGGATTTCTATCGTGTTCCTGCGGACAAGCGCGGTTTGAACTATGATAAGTTTTTCAAAGACGGAGATGTTGAAAGAAATCCTCTTTCTGAGTTTGATTCAAACAATACCGAACTGTTATCTGTTGAGCAAGTAAAGCAAAAACTCTTATCATTGGAGTACATAAGGGACGAGCTTGCAAAGGATGAAATGTAGTATGAACATTCTCGTAACCGGTGCAAAAGGATTTGTGGGAAAGAATCTTTGCGCATATTTGAAAAACATCCGTGACGGCAAGGACAGAACACGTCCGAACCTCGCAATAAATGAAATCTATGAATACGATATCGACACTGATCCTGCACTTCTTGACGAATATTGTGAAAAGTGCGGCTTTGTGTTCAATCTTGCCGGTGTGAACCGTCCGCAGAATACGGAAGAATTTATGCAGGGTAATTTCGGCTTTGCATCCAAGCTTTTCGATACACTCAAAAAGCGAGGCAATAAATGCCCCGTCATGATATCGTCTTCTATTCAGGCGACCTGTATCGGACGTTATGACAGTGACTACGGCAGAAGCAAGAAAGCAGGAGAAGAATTGACCTTTGCATATGCTGAAGAAACAGGTGCGAAGGTACTGGTTTACCGCTTCCCGAATTTGTTCGGCAAGTGGTGCAGACCGAATTACAACTCAGCCGTTGCTACCTTCTGCAACAATATTGCGAACGATATGCCAATCCAAGTCAACGATAGAAATGCACAACTTGAATTGCTTTATATTGATGACCTTGTAGCCGAAATGCTCGATGCACTGGAAGGGAAGGCGCATCATTGTACATTTGACGGTATCAATACCGTACTGTGCAATGATGGCAAATATTGCGCCGTTCCGATCACGTACAAGGTGACGCTCGGCGAGATTGTGGATCTGCTTGACAACTTCAAGGAACAGACAAGCACGCTTGTAATGCCTGAAATTCCGGATAACAGCTTTGCAAAGAAACTGTACAGCACGTATCTCAGCTATCTTCCTAAAGAAAAAGTTTCTTTCCCTTTGAAGATGAATTGCGATGACAGAGGCAGTTTTACTGAGATTCTGAAAACCGAGAAGTGCGGACAGATCAGCGTAAACATTTCCAAGCCCGGTATTACAAAAGGACAGCACTGGCATCATACCAAGTGGGAATTCTTCATTGTGGTCAGCGGGCACGGATTGATTCAGGAGCGTAAGATCGGAAGCGACGAGGTGTTGAACTTTGAGGTCTCGGGAGATAAAATCGAAGCGGTTCATATGTTGCCGGGTTACACTCACAATATTATTAATCTTTCCGAGACAGAAAACCTTATTACAGTGATGTGGGCGAACGAGCAGTTTGATCCGAAGTACCCGGATACTTTCTTTGAGGTGGTAGAATAACATGGATATAAAACTTAATTATAGTGACATAAAATTCAATGATAATGGCAAACTGAAACTGCTGATCATCGTCGGTACACGCCCCGAGATCATTCGCCTTGCGGCAGTTATTAACAAGTGCCGTCAGTATTTTGATACCATTCTTGCCCACACAGGACAGAACTATGACTACAATTTAAACGATGTATTTTTTAAGGATTTGAAGCTTGATGATCCTGAGGTGTATATGGACGCAGTAGGCGATGATCTCGGCGCAACGGTTGGCAATATTATCAATTGCTCATACAAACTGATGAGTCAGATCAATCCGGATGCGCTTCTTATCCTTGGGGACACTAATTCCTGTCTTTCTGCAATTGCTGCAAAGCGTTTGCACATTCCGATTTTCCACATGGAAGCAGGTAACCGCTGTAAAGATGAGTGCCTGCCCGAGGAAACGAACCGCCGTATTGTGGATATTATTTCGGATGTAAACCTTGCATATAGTGAACATGCCCGTCGTTATCTCCATGAATGCGGACTTCCTAAGGAGCGCACTTATGTTACAGGTTCTCCTATGGCAGAAGTACTTCATCAAAACCTCTCAGAAATCGAGACAAGTGATATCCACGCACGTCTCGGACTTGAAAAGGGTAAATATATTTTACTTTCCGCTCATCGTGAGGAGAACATCGATACGGAAAAGAACTTTACCAGTCTGTTTACTGCTATCAATAAAATGGCAGAGAAGTACGATATGCCCATCCTCTATTCTTGCCATCCGAGAAGTCGCAAGAGGCTCGCTTCCAGCAAATTTCAGCTTGATTGTCGCGTGATACAGCACGAGCCGCTCGGCTTTCATGACTATAACTGCCTCCAGATGAATGCGTTTGCCGTGGTGTCCGACAGCGGTACGCTGCCGGAGGAGTCGAGCTTCTTTACAAGCGTCGGTCATCCGTTCCCGGCGGTCTGTATCCGTACAAGTACCGAGCGGCCGGAAGCACTGGACAAGGCGTGCTTTGTTCTTGCCGGCATTGATGAAAACAGCTTACTTCAGGCGGTGACTACAGCGGTGGATATGAACGACAACGGTGACTACGGAATACCGGTGCCGAACTATGTGGAGGAAAATGTATCTACAAAAGTTGTGAAGATCATTCAAAGCTACACCGGTGTTGTTAATAAAATGGTGTGGAGAAAGTAATTATTTAGTAATAAGCGGAGTACCGACACACAAAGTACATGAGTGTATGCTATAATAATCCCACGATGTAAACCTAAGTTTTACAAAGCAAACCTTAGGACATCTGAGAGAAAATTTAATGTCTGAAAGTAAAACGTTTGCGTCGTTTTGTCGCAGCTTTGCTGCGTATCAAGGCTTGCACCTTGCTTTTATGATATAATAATATCCACCTGTCAAAATTAACTTGTCAAGTAAAGCGAAAAACACAGATTACCTGGACTTTTGTTTGATTCTGTATTGCTATGGATGCTCTCTAAAACACAAACGATGAAAGAAGAATTGTCGGAAAAGAAAATATAAAATATCTTAATACTTTTAAAGGAATTGGACCTCAGCTAAAACGCCTGAAATTGTAGTATTAGATATGGAAATGCAACATGAAATACAACACAAAAGCTGCTCCCCGCATATTTAACAGGGAGCAGCTTTTTCAATTACTAAGCTTCTTCATAACGGCAATAGCATCCTTGCTGTTAACCTTACCGTCGGAGTTAAGA
>CABUHS010000004.1 GCA_902491535.1 uncultured Eubacteriales bacterium | reverse complement strand
TAAGAAGGAGACTAAAAAATGATTAATGCAAAAAACGGTATGTATAACTTGGAAAAGAGACATCCGATGAAAAACAGAAATTTATTACAGAAAATAATAGGGGGCGTTATCTGCATCGGAATCGTTGCAGGTGCAACATCATGTACGGACAATGCTGTGCAACCTCCTGAAGATACTTCCAGACAAACAACTGTGCAAACCTATGAATCGGTGTCTGATCATCCGGATACCAGTGTTGATCCCACAGACTCTTATGAATCAGTTACCGATGATAATGCTATTCCCGATGATCTCGCAAATTTAGGAATTGTCGAAAAGGAGAACGGAGTACTTTATTATCAGCCACCCAAATGTAATGGAGAAGCTTGGACACTAAATGAAATAGTTGAAGCAATGGAGACCAAGAATGAATTTTTTAATGACATTTCAAAAATATCTGTCGGGCAGGCGGTTATCGATCTTAAGGTCGATGATAAATATTATATGACTGGCGTAAGTGCATACGGGTATGAAAAAGTTTTTGATGAATCTGTGAGATTACGTAGTTATTTTCATTGGGATTTACTGCAATTTAACGATGTATTTATAATGGCCGAAAATTATTATGGGGGAGGTAAAAAAATTGTATTTACGAAGGACGGTATAACAGAAATTCCTGATGAGAATAGAATGGATGCATCTAATCCTAATCCGGAAACTAATCTGATTGAATTTGGATCTGCAATCTCCTTTACGTATCGTGATGACGGTAAGATAGGTTATGTAAGAATACCTTATAAATTTACCGCTATGCAGGATATAGGCTGTATATTACGATATGTTTCCCGTGATGAACTTTATCGTGAGGAAGGATATGCAATTTTTGAAAATAACGAATTTGTATATTATCCTGAGAAAAAATTAACTTTATCAGAAGCCCGTGACTTAGACGGTGAATTTCACATGTTTAAATCATCGGATTGGAGTGATTGGCCAAGCGAAATACAAAATGCACAAACACTGGATGAGCTTATGGCGTATAACAAAACTGTGTATGCGAGAGCAAAATAATTATATATAAGTAAGATATTAAAAATGGCGTCCGTTATTGCGGACGCCATTTCTTCGGTGTATATTTTGCTTTCTTCTACTTTAATATTCTGTGTTACAGGAGAGTTAGATCACAGATATGGGATAATTGCTATCCATTCCGTGCATAGCCTTTGTATTGTCCATGCCGCGTTAGCCGGACTTGTGGACGGAAGATATATCGCGCTGCGACCTGTTAAAGGCTCTGTATATTTTGAATAAAGCGCAGCGGAGGTTCGCCCGTTTACGAATATTGCGCCGATATCAGCTCCTTTAAGTATCGGAGAGATATCATTCGGAACAACATTCCGTATTGTACTGTCTGCACTGCCGCTTATATCGCATGCGGCTATAACGTCCCAAAGTGCGATCCCGTGCGAAAGCAGAAAAGTCTTTTTATTCTGTACCGTTTCAGGAAGAGTATCCCCGGTTATCTCCGCAAGTACACGCCAGAATCGGTTTTGGGGATGCCCGTAGAAAAATCCGTATTCACGCGATTTTACAGACGGAAAGCTTCCGAGTATCAATACTTTTGAGTTTTTATCCCATACCGGCTCAATAGGGTGTTTTATCACGGTGAGGTTCCTCGCATGAAATTTTTAATTACAGCTTAGGATCGAAAGCGGGCATGAACTGAAGCTTGAAAAGATTTCTGCTGTGCATTCCGTCGATTTTTTCCTTGGTTGCTTTATTGTCTATCTCGCCTGTGCGGATATATCTGTCAAGCTCCGCATAGGTGAATCCGAGATTATCTTCGTCTGTCTTACCGCAAAGCCCGTCTGTCGGTGTCTTATCCACAAGTTCCTCCGGAAGTCCGAGAACTCTGCCGATCGCTTTTACTTCCTGTACTGTCAGATTTGAGAGGGGACTGAAATCTCCTGCCGCATCTCCGTACCGTGTCGAATAGCCTACCCAATCCTCAGAGAGATTGCAGGTATTGACAACGCGTCCGTTATGGCTCTGGGATATTGCGTAGAGCGTGGACATGCGTATACGCGGAGGAAGATTTGTAGCGCTCTGAACCGAAAGCTCTAAAGGAATATTCTTTTTAAGTCCCTCGACAGCATCCTTTATGTTTACAACATAGTGCTTTATTCCGAGGTGGTTTACAAGTGTGTAGGACGCGCTTATATCTGCCTGCTCGCCGCACGGCATAAGTACTCCTATTACTCTGTCGGTACCGAGTGCTTCGACACAGAGCGCAGCTGCTACCGAGCTGTCCTTTCCGCCGGAGATTCCAACGACAGCATTGCAGTCCTTTCCGTTGGCCGCGAAGAAATCGCGTATCCATTCTACACATTCATTTTTGACTTTTACAGCATCAAACATTTAAATTCCTTCTTCCGTATGGGGTTATTTGGGATCTACCTCATCTATAGTGAGGTGTGTATGAATATCGCTCAGAGGTTTCCCGTTTAGATCCGTTATTATAACACGGAATTTCAGGTTTTCCTCTGAACTGTTATTCGCTTCGATTGCGATGCGGTTTACTCCTGCTTTTAGCGTTACATCACAGGAGGACTGAACTTTTCCGTCGAGATAGAATACGACCGGAACACTGCTGTCGATATGTACCTTTACCTGCTCGGTCTTTTCCTTGTCCGCAAAGCAGGTAAGGAAGTACATTTTTCCGGCGCTGTCCGGAACGGTTATAAATCCGTCACTGTGGCTTTTTTCGACCTTGAGCATCCATCCGTAAAGCCCTTCTCCGAGATTATTCAGAGAGAATTCCGGATCGGTGTAATATTCTCTTGCCGCATCAATGTCCTGCCACGGCTCGATCGGAAGCGTCATAAAATAGTCTACAGCTTCGTCGGAAAGAGTACGTCTGTATGAAAACAGTTCGGTATGAGTCTCTGCTGCGAGATTTTCGAGTATTCTTGTATATACGCGTATATCCTTTTCGTCCGTATTATCCGCAGAAAGCTGTGACAGTATCACACGTCCCTCTCCGAGCTTTATCTCACCGAGAAGCGGTTCGGGAGTTTTCATATTTTCGCGGTTTATGCTTACGATAGGTATGATGCACGGCTCTGTGCGCATCGAGTGCCAGAACGAGTCCTCCCATATAGTGTTCGGAACATCGCATACAAGCGGAGTCATACCTTCTGCATGAACTGTATTTAGCGCTATTCGCTTGTTTTTGACCTGACGCGGTGACATCGGTATTTTATCGTATCTGAACAGGTCGACAGGAGAGATACCGCTTGTAATAAAACTTTTAGTGCAGCATTTGGCGTGTGACACTTCGGTCGGCGCGGCAGTTATCTCCGTGTCCGTCAGTATATTGAGTTTTTCAGCCCCTGAACGGTCGAACGGAAGAACAAGTACAGTTCCGCCGTTTTTGGCAAATTCTTTGAGCTTTAAAGGATCGGCTTCCGTAATATCCGCTGCGATAATGCCGAATTCGCTGCAATTTTCATTGCAGAGTCCGAACGCAGCGTTTGTTGCAGAGAGAAATTCTTCGGCTTTTTTACCTATAGCTCCTACCGGTACATATGTGCTGCATGCGGCATTCTGTGCGAAACGCAGTATATTCCGAAGCAGAACGCATGCCTGCGGTACGCTTTCATAGTTTTCGTTTATTTCAAACTGACAGAGTACGACCGTGCCTTTTCCGTGCTTTGCTGTCATGAGTGGAGACCAGAGGTCGCCGCCGTCGGCGTAGTCTCCAGCGGCACTTTCGAGTACAAATGTATATTCTCCGCTTTGCGGTTTCAGATAATTGCGGTGAATTATCGGCTGCGGACGGTCCTCGGTTACATGAGGACCCCAGAAGATCATATCTCCGTCGCTGAGTTCATTGAGAAGCGGATGTGTCGGATCTCCGGCGTGCGCACTGAAGAAATTCTGATTTGTCAGACACATATTTCCGGGAGTCATTACCGATTGTTCGAGTATGATAAGTATGCCTCCGCCGACTGTAAAACGGTCGAGCATATCGGCAATATCATTGAATGAGCAATCAAGATGCGCTCCGAGAATGAGTATATCACCGGGGACGGCCTCTGAGATATCGCTTATTTTTCTTACGTTCTCTGCAAGTGCCGAAATCTTTTCAAAGCCTTCGTTCCCGAAGAAGCATATGCTGCGGCAGCCTGTTATCTTTTCGGATTTTATGGATTCCGGATAAATATTGTAATTCCATCTGCCTGAGAATTTTTCTTCCGATTCATGATAAAGGGTAATTTCAAGTTCTGCTCCGCATTTTTTGCTTACGTTGCCGAGAGGAAGCTCGAGTTCAAGAGTATAATGCTCCGCAGGCTTCTGCCGGAATTGTTTTTCTGATGAAACCAGTATATTTCTGCCTACCGAAAAGGTGTATTTGACGGTACAGTCATGCGCATGGAGCGTGTCGTTGTACACGTCAAAGCTGCGTGCGAGAGCAGCGCGGTCATAGAAATTTTTGTTATATTCGCGGTTTATAACCGTGACAGGTCTGAATGCCTCGCGCATGAACGGCATGATAGGGTTTTCGCGGTACATCGGATAATCCTTAAGATATCCGTTGTTTATCGTGAGTGAATATTTTGGTATCTTTTTGAACGGAGCGTCTGTCAGGTATACATCTTCATCAGGCATACTTCTTGTGAAGTAGTATGCAAAGTTGAATGTTGATATTCCCGAAACACCCTTGCGCCGTGCATCCTCAAGAAACAGTCGTTCTTTCATGGCAAAGCCGATCGCGCACGGTTCGAAATCGTCGTATGCTCCGAGACCGTAATATGCGCTTGCATTCTGCGGGCAGACATACCACATTCCGCCGTGTTCGCCCACTGTCAGCGGTTTTTCTCTGCGCCACTGGGCGAGAGTGCCGTCTATGTTATAGTGCAGACTTTCGAGCTGAGTATCGTTATACGATATCAGCCTATTATCTCCGTCTACCGATACTTTTCTTGTCGGATCTTCGCGGTTCATAAGCGCCTGCATCTCGGGTATATGAAGTTTATAAACGTCACGCCCGTCTACCCAGCGCATTTCATTCTGAAGACTCCAGAAAATTATACTTGGATGATTCCTGTCACGTTTTACAAGTCTTACTGCGTGCGCCTTACAGTTCTTGATAAATTTGCTGTGGGATGCGTCCATCGATTTTCCCGATCCGTATATCGCTGTTTCATCGACTATCAGCATACCGAATTCATCTGCCGCATCGAGATAGCATACCGGATGCGGTTCTGCATGCAGACGTATATAATTCACGCCATTTTCTCTGCAAAGACGGTACCAGTTGAGCGCATACTCTTTTGTCATCTGAACAGGTCCCTGAAAATGCCATGAATCTCCGCGCAGATTTATCGGAGTACCGTTCAGAATGAACTTTGTTCCTTCTGTCCATACTTCGCGGAAGCCGAAACGCTGTGTTATCTCATCGACGGTATTTCCGTCTTTTATGAGTTCTATGACCGCGGTATAAAGATGCGGATTTTCGGTATCCCAAAGTATCGGATCGTCCCATACAGCAGACAGTTTTCCGCTTTTTCCGGAGAGTGTCATAACCGTATTTTTTCCGTCAAGTATATCTATTTTGATCTCTGCATCTTCGCATTCGCAGGAAAGAGATGTTATTATATCGATTCTTTTTTCTCTTACTGAGGTACGTATAATAACGTCGTCTATGTGAAATTCCGGCCTTACTTCAAGAGATATATTTCCCCATATTCCGCGTGCTGCCTCTCCGAACCATGATCCGCCGAGGTCGGTTATTTTGGATGCGCCGGAAGCGATCTGCACTCTGTCGAACGATCCGCATACGACCCGTATTTCATTTTCACCGTCGTGAAGAAATTCAGTTATATCGGTATCGAGCGGAAGATACATTTCGTTCCAATTACAAACATGAGTTCCGTTTATATAGAATGAAGCGGTCTGAGATGTATTTTCCGAATGAAGGAATACCGCCGTTCCTTTTTCCGGATGTATTTCAAAGAAACGTCTGTATACGGCCTCTGAAGCATTATTCCAGCTGTCGGGATATTCCATAAGATCGTATGGCTTAAAATTCTTGTAGCCTATGCCGCCGCCTCGGAAATTTGAAGGTACGGTTATATTTTCTTCAAAGCTGATACCGAAAGGATCGGTATTGCCGACAGAGCCGTACAATGGGTAAAAGTCCCATGTTCCGCAGAGGTCAAGCTGTGTTCGTGTTTTATTCATATCGGTATATCCTTTGCATTTATTTCGCGGTAACTGTTTACAAGGTAATTATACTATACGTAAAAAACTTTGTCAATGAAAAACGCCTTTTGAAAAGTATAATTCGATGCTGCCTTCTTGACAAGCGTGTCCAAATAATATAAAATATTTATAAAAAACAAAAAGGAGTTTATATCCGAATGAATAATATAAACGGAGAATTTGTCAGCATCGGCGGAAAGGATTTTTACAGGATAGACAATTATGACCGTCTTGATCCGTTTCTTTTTACGATTGCAGCAAGTAACGATATATGGTTTTATCTGTCGTCAAACGGCGGAGTTACGGCAGGAAGGCAGAGCGCGGAGTACGCATATTTTCCTTATCTGACAGAGGACCGTATGTGTCACAGCACAGATACCGGCGCAAAGACTTTGATAAAGGTAAACCGTAACGGATCTGTGCAGCTTTGGCAGCCCTTTACTGAGGCGCATATTAACCCTTATGAAGTAAAAAGAAGTATATATAAAAGCGTTCTCGGCGACGAAGTTATTTTCGAGGAGCATAACATTACTCTCGATCTTACTTTCGGATATCATTGGCAGAGCTGTGATAAATACGGTATTGTCAGAACTGCTTATCTCCGGTGCGGTACGCAGGATACCGACGCTGAGCTTATAGACGGAATTCTGAATATTCTGCCTTACGGTATAAGATCGGCGTTTCAGCTTGAGTGGCCTTGTCTCGGCGATGCATACAAGTCATCGGAAATTGTAGGCGATCATACCGCCGTGTTTGCGCTGACTTCCGCGATCAACGATATGCCTGAGCCGGAGGAGATGCTTAAGTGCAATATTGCCTGGTACGATGCCGATTTTGACTGTGACATCTGTCTTTCGGAAAAGGCGCTCGACGGATTTGTTCGCGGAAATATCGAAAAGAGCGATATAAACCTCGGCGACAGAGGCTGTTTCCTTCTGAACTTTAAACTTTCGCTCAAATCAGGTGAAAGAAAGCAGTGGAGAACAGTTTCAGACGTCGGACTGTCTCAGGAGGAGGTCAGCGTTATAGCACGCGGAATTCCGAGCAGCGATCTTGATGCGGCTCTTGCCTCTTCAGAGCATGAGCTGCGGAGCATAATTGCAAAAGCTGACGGACTTCAGTGTACCGGAAACCGTATGGCGTCGGTACACCACATGAGCAATGTCATGTTCAACAATATGCGTGGGGGACTGTTCCTGCACGGATACGGGATCGACACGGCGGATTTTATCGACTTTGTAAAAACAAGAAACTCGGTATTTTATAATGAAAATACTGAGCTTATTGACCGCGTGACTGACGGTGTGAAAACTATCGGACAGCTTAAGAAAAGAGCGCGCGAGACCGGGAACAAAGATCTTATACGCTTTTCTCTCGAATATCTTCCGATAAGCTTTTCGCGTAGACACGGTGATCCTTCAAGACCGTGGAATAAATTCAGCATTGTACTGAAAAATGAGGACGGAACACCCCGAACAAATTACGAAGGAAACTGGCGTGATATTTTCCAGAACTGGGAGGCTATGTGTTTGAGCTTCCCCGGATATATAGACAGTGTTATTGCAGCATTTCTTGACGCGTCTACCGCAGACGGTTATAACCCGTACCGTATAACGCGTGACGGTATCGACTGGGAGGTTGCAGAGCCCGGCAATCCCAACAGCTCTCAGGGGTATTGGGGAGATCATCAGATCATCTACCTTTCGAGGCTTATACAGTGGCTCGGAAAATATGATACCGAAGCGTTGAAACGTCTTATAGCCTGTGATTCGTTTTCGTATGCGGATGTACCTTACGAGATCGCACGGTTTGATAAAATGCTTGAAAATCCGAAGGATACAATATCTCTGAATGCTGAGAAAAACAGGGTCCTGCGTGAAAATTCAGCAAAATTCGGCGGAGATTACCGTTTGCTGATAAAAGACGGAAAAATTTATACTGCGGCTTTTGCGGAAAAACTGATAATTCCGATCGCATCTAAAATATCCAATCTTATTGTCGGCGGCGGAGTCTGGATGAACACACGACGTCCCGAATGGAACGACGCGAATAATGCGATCGTCGGATACGGTCTTTCGGTCGTTACCGCCTGCCATCTCAGACGGCATCTTTCCCTCTGCTTGCGTATGTTTGAACAGTACGGCAGCGAAACGTTTGAGATTTCGAATGAGGTCGGAACGTGGCTCAGCGATATACGTTCGGTTATGGAGAAATACCGTGCTTCGGTCGAATCGGGAGAGGTTGACGGAAAGCTCCGCATGAATTTTGCCCGCGATATGGGATATGCATTTGATCGGTACAAAACGGTTGTATACGGAGACGGATTTACCGGAAAAACAGCATTTTCGTATGCCGATCTGTGTAAGTTTATAGAGCTTGCGCTCGTATTTACCGATTATACGGTAAGAGCAAACAGACGCAGCGACGGATTTTATCATTCATATAACCTTCTCGAACGCAGCGGTGACGGGATAGGCGTAAAAAATCTGTTTCTGATGCTCGAAGGACAGGTAGCTGTACTCGGATGCGGAATACTTGACGGAAGCGAAGCGGCTGAGCTTCTTGAAAATATGAAAAACAGTGAGCTTTATTCTAAGAGGGATGATTCTTTCTATCTGTATCCGGTCAGAATGACGGCGCGTTTCATGGAGAGAAATATTGTTCCGGAGAGCTTTGTATCAGGTTCCGCACTTGTCAAAAAGCTTATAGCTCACGGAAACAGAGATCTTTTTGTAAAGGACGCTTTCGGCAATATTCGTTTTGCTCCCGAAATTACCTTTGAACCAAAGCTGCGCGCGGCGCTTGAAAAGCTTTGTGCCGATCCTGAATTTGAAACTGAGGCAAGCCTTGAGGCATCGGATGTTATAAAAATATTTGAGGAAATGTTCAGACATTTCGAATTTACCGGACGCTCTCAGATAATGTATAAATACGAGGGTATAGGCTCCATATACTGGCATCAGAATTCCAAGCTGCTTGTCAGCGCGCAGGAAAGCTATTTCGATGCGCTTTCTCACGGAGATAAAGCTGCTGCGGAACGTCTCGGTGAGCAGTATTACTCTGTAAGAGCCGGACTCGGATTTTATAAATCTCCGTCGGTTTGGGGCGCATTCCCCCAGGATGCATATTCACACACGCCTTTCGGCGGCGGTGCGAAGCAGCCGGGTATGACCGGACAGGTCAAGGAGGAGATCATAACTCGTTTCGGAGAGCTTGGAGTTATTCCCGAAAACGGATGCATAAGGTTCGATACTTCGATAGTCCGGGAAAACGAATACCTTGACGCACCGGCAAAATTTGAGTTTATACGTGAAAGCGGCGAATCCGAGTATATAGAACTTGACAGCGGCTCTCTTGCTTTCTCGTTCTGCCAGACGCCTGTAATATATATAAAGAGCGGCAGCACAGATTCTCATACTTCTGCAATAACCGTATCATACCGTGACGGAAGCACGGCCGAGATAAAGTCCGCCATTCTCCCGTCGGATATAAGTGCGGAGATCTTCGGAAGAAGCGGTAAGATCGACCGCGTTACCGTACTTGCCTGATATTCGGCAGGCTTGATTTAACACAAAGACCGCAGTTGCTCCGGCATACCGGAGCAACTGCGGTCTTTCAGCTTTTGTAATTATTAAATATAAATTATTTCTTAGTATAATAGAATGTGATGTCGCGGCTTGCTTTACCTGCGATGTGGGGAATTACAGAAGCAACTGTTTTCTCGCCGTTTTCCTCGAAGTATGCCTCTCCGTCTGTCGGTTTAAGAGTGATATTGTATACTGTTCCGCGGAAGCTGCGCTTCAATGTTACCTCATTCCACTCTGAGGGCATGCAGGGATCTATAAGAAGTCCGTCATACTGCGCTCTTACGCCGAGCATGTACTGCGTTACGGCAATGTACATCCATGCGGCGGTTCCGGAAAGCCAGCTTACGTTTGCAAGTCCGAAATGAAGCGATTCCGGTCCCATTATATTTGAGGAATATACATAAGGTTCAGCCTTGTATCTCCATTCGCCGACGCGCTCCTGCGCTTCCATCGGTAGAAGCTCCTTATAGTATTCATATGCACGGTTTCCGTTGCCGAGCATGCATTCGGCGATTATTGCCCATGTGTTCGCATGACAGAAGATAGCGCCGTTTTCACCGCAGCCCTTGCTGTAGTTTGTGAGCGGATCTTCCTTTGACGGATAGCCGTCGATCGACGGATCGATCTTCTTGATTCCCATAGGTGTGTTGAGTATGCGGTGAACGCTTTCCATAGCTGTTTTCCCGCGCTCGCCCTCTGCAGTTCCGGATATTACCGACCATGTCTGGGAATTGAGCCAGATCTTTGCCTGCTCCTCATTCTTTGAACCGAGATATCTTCCGTTATCCATAATGGCGCGGCAGAACCATTCGCCGTCCCATGCTTTTTCGTTGATATTCTTTTTCTGCTGCTCGTATATTTCGGTGTATTTTGATCCGTCCTCGCCGATCAGCTCGCATATTGCAGCCATATCTTTAAGAACGAGAGCAAACTGCATTGCAGTCCAGATGCTTTCGCCCTTGCCCTGACGGCATACGCGGAAGAGCTGGTCATTCCAGTCTGAGCGGAGCATGAGAGGGAATCCGTTTGCACCGATATTTCTGAGCGTAAAGTCGATCGACTTTTTGATATGCTCAAGAACAGTTCCTTCTCCTCCGTCATAGTAGCTTACCTTGTTATTCAGAAATTCGGTGCTGCCCTCTTCAACGAGCTGCTGATATACTGTGTGAACGATCCAGAGATGGTCGTCGGAATGTACGGTAGTGACCGGATCATATCCTTCCGTCGGGAAGAAGTAATGGTTTACATGTCCGTCGCCGTACTGCTGAGTGAGCAGAAGCTCGATCTTTTCTCTTGAACGTGCCGTATCGAACGGAATCATTGAGAGAATATCCTGAGCGGTGTCTCTGAATCCTACGCCGCGGAATGTTCCGGTCGCATAGTATGAGAGGTTTCGTGAGAACTGGAAGTTACGCTCTGCCTGATAAGGATTCCAGATGTTGATCATACGCTCTGCGTTTTTATCGGGGAGTTCGCAGCTGTATTTGGAAAGATATTCATTCCATTTTTCTTTGAGTTCGGCGAATGAGGAATCGACAAAATTATTTTCGCGGCAGTGTGTAACCGATCTCTTTATGTCCTCATCGGTCATTGCAGCGCCGAGGAAGAAGCAGATGCGTTTTTCCTCTCCGGCTTTAAGCTCGATATCGGTTTCAAACGCAAAGCAGGGATCTCCGCCTGCAAGGGTAGAGCCTGTGCAGCCCTGCTCAAGACCGATAGGATTTTCCTCACTGCGATAGGTGCCGACAAACTCGTCGCGGTCACCGTCAAAGCCGGTTACCGGGCAATCGGCTGCAAAATATATCAGAGGAGTTTCGTCGGGACGCGGTTGATTTTCGACACCGTATTTATATACGAGAATGTCGTCAAGATTGTAAACCGAGAGCTGATGCTTGTTGTAGCACTGCCACTGAAGCTCGCGCATGAATTCCATCATTCCGAGTTCGACGTACGGAAATACCTTGATTTTGCGGTCGGTATCGGAGGTAAGATGAAGCTCCCATATGAGTGCATTTTCTTTGTATCCGACATGGAAACGGAGATCGGCTTTTATTCCGCGGTGCTTACTTTCAAATACGGTATATCCCATACCGTGCGTTGCACTCCATGTTTCGGGCTTTTCAGATACAGGCTCTGCGGTCGGGCAGAAGATATGATCTCCGTCCTTGATATAAACGTAGAATCCGCTTCTGTCGGTAGGCAGGTGGAAGAAACGGTAATGGTTTATACGCCATATCTGAGGCGAACGGTAGAAGGCAACTCCGCCTCCTGCCTGTGATATCATTGTGTGAAATACGCCGTTACTGAGGTAGTTCATCCACGGTGTGGCTGTATTATATTTTGTTATCTTTATTTCTTTTGAAGCGTCAAGAAATTTATATGACGGCTTTTCATTTGCGTGAGTCATGCTCGCAGCTTTCCTTTCTTTTTATGAGGTTTCCGGCTATTGCCGAAATTGCATTTATATTTAGTATATCATATTATTTTCCATTTTTCAATATAATATTTGGCTGCGGTGACGCTTTTTAATAAAAGTAAGTATTTTATAACGATTTCGTATGGAGTTTGGCATGAATAGGCCTGTCCGATGTGATAATAAGAACTCAGCCCTCCGTAACCTTGTTGTTTCACAATAAAGTGTCAGAGGAGACAGTATTATCCTCTGACACTTTAAGTTTTATTCATTATTGTGATTTTTTTCCCAGCTTAGAAGGTTTGTTACTCCGGAGAAAACATACTCTATCTGTTCTTCACCGTATGACAAATATTTAAGGCCGGAATCTTCAATATGATAATACATGCGAAATCTCTTTTCACCTGCCATCTCCTTGTGAGATGAAATAAGTCCGAGCGAGGACATTCTGTAAAGAGGACCGTAAAGAGATGCCTGCTTCATATCAAATGCATTGTTGGTTCTTTCTGCAAGCTTCTTTTTTATTTCGTATCCGTACATATCACGTTCGCACAAAAGATGAAGTATCAGAAATTCAACAAGACCGCTACGGACGTTTTCTTCGATATTGTTTTTCCGTTCCATAAATATTAATCCTTTACTGAGTATCATAGTTTGCAACATTATTTCATTAGAAATATATTGCTTTGAAAAGAATATTTTAGTATGAAATACCAAAAACACATATGTATTTGTTTTGATTTTTCACAAATTATACATCTTTTCTAATATGATTATAACATAAAGATTTTGTATTTACAATAGCTTTTAAGAACTAATTTAATATTTTTTGTCATATTTGTGATTTTTTTGAAGAAAATGACTTATATTATGTCAAAGTTTTGCCGCAAGGCTGCTGTGAAGCTCGTCAATTATTCTTTTTTCAAGTCTTGATATATATGACTGTGAAATGCCTAACATTTCGGCAACCTCTTTTTGTGTATGTTCTTTTTTTCCGGCAAGACCGAATCTCAGTTCTATTATGGAGCGTTCACGGGAGGGAAGTTCAGAAATTGCATTATCAACTATTCGCCTTTCCTCTGTTTCCTCAATATTTCGGCTTACACTGTCTTCGTCTCCTGAAAGGATATCGGAAAGCAGAAGTTCATTTCCGTCCCAGTCTATGTTCAGAGGTTCGTCGAGTGACATCTCTACGCGTTGGTTTCCGGTTTTTCTTATGTACATTAGTATTTCATTTTCAATACATCTCGAAGCATAGGTCGCAAGTTTTATTCCGCGGTCAGTACAGAATGTTCCGACTGCTTTTATCAAACCGATTGTGCCGATAGATATCAGATCTTCGATACCGATGCCTGTATTTTCGAATTTTTTTGCAATATATACTACCAATCTGAGATTATGTTCGATCAGATAGCTTTTAAGCTCGGGTTCGGAGGATAGCCGCGCAGTGATAGCCGCTTCTTCTTCTGCGGACAGCGGAGGAGGAAGGGTATCAGCTCCGTTTATATAGTATATTTCTCCTTTTTTTCTGAATATGAGATTGCACGCTCCGCGAAGTATGGCAAAAAATGAATGCATGATGTTACCTCCTGATAATATTTAAATTTTATATGAAGCTTATTTTATTTAGATAAATTTACGAAATGCTTAGCTTTCTTAGTTTTTATGTAAGCATCTGTAGCTTATACAAGAATTTCGGGAATCAATGCTTCTGCACCGTCATAGTTTGAATTTGTATTTTCAAACGCTATACATGCTTTTTTTCTTATGCCGTCAATAATGACGTAATCCGGCATAAATCCGATCAATAGTTTTTCTCCGCCGACAGATTTACTTGGAATGCATTTTATTCTTACGGCGTCATCATGTTGCATCGATGCGATCGGAGAAAGATCGCCGCTTTCCATTATTGAAGCTGCCTTGTCGGGAAGGATTTCGAGTAGCTTTTTGCATCCTGTTAGAATTACAGGTGCGCCGCTTATAGGTTCTGTAAGCAGGTTCCCGCTGTCAGAGAGTGCTGATAATTTAACAGACCGTTCTCCGCATATGATTTCAATTTCTCCGCGTGAGGCATTTCTTTTGGATGAAATCGTCCATTCCCATATGAAAGAAAATAAAACGGAACAGATTGCGATAGGCAGAATAATGCCGATCGGAAGTTTACCAGATATTTTCGTAGATGCGGCAGACGTACTGTTTCCGACGGAAATATGTCCGAAAAGAGAATACAGAGCTGTCATACATCCGCCGAGGAGGAAGCTTACAGCGCAAAACATCAGGAAAAAGCGGTACAGCCGTACTTTACCGAATACAATATAACACATAAGAAATGCGGTCGCCAGATTGACAAGTATAGAGAGAATTCCTTTCCCTGATAAAAAAAGTTCAGCAACGGCATAGGCTGCACCTATAGCTGAGGCTGTCGAAAGCGGCAGTAGTTTGGCTTTATAATGCAGAAATCTTGACGTAATATATAATGAAAGAAAGTCCATGCTGAAATTTATTATAAACAGAATGTCTCCGTATACTGTTTGTTCCATTACCTCGATTCCTTTCGGCAGATAACAAGCATTAAATTTCTGTATGAATATTTTATCACGTATGCTTTGAAAAAACTGTCATATAAGACATGCCGCTTAATAAAAAAATCGGTATATTTTTGGTGTAATACGGTGAGTGAGTGTGATTTTTCTATTTCTGTGACGTATATACCCTGAATTTGTGATAACTCTGCGTAATTGCTGAAGCTTATTATTTTTATCATACTTAAGATAAAAACGCCCTGTCGGGCGCAATCAAGGATTGCGAGTGGAGTCTATGGAATCTTGTTGATTTATAATACGAACCCGGACTACCGACGCAATCAAAGATTGCTGACGGATACCCCGGAACCCTGTTGTTTTACAATAAAAATTCCCGTGAAGTTTTAATTTCACGGGAATTTTTGCTTTAAAGTGATTTATAAAAAGTAATGATGCAATGTGTATCTGTATTGTATTGCAGATAATATGTGTAGGCAAATAGTACTTTTATTTTTTCATATAAAGTCTGACACTTGTGAAAACAAGTATGGGAGTTGCAGCGATGTCGCATATTCCTACGATCATTCTCAGGAGAAAAGGTTTTTCAATACCGATTATATCAGGCATTGAAAGTGCCAGAGTACCTACTGCGATAACTATGAGGCACAATGCCCATAAAATTTTGATTTTTTTGTTCGGCATATACTATTCGTACCTCTGTATTTTTTATTTGTGTTTAAGTGAATTCATTACATCTTTTTCAAACTGTATGGCTGTCATGCAACCTGCGCCGCCGTCATAAAAGGAATTTTTCATATATACAGCGATGATTTCATTTACCGGATCGACCCAAAAATGTGTTCCGTAAGCTCCGCTCCAACCGAAAATCCCTTCCGGAAGTGTTTTCTCGCACAGTGTTATTCTGACACCGAGACCGAATACCTCGCTCGGACTTTCATGAATATCGTTCGGCACCATTTTCGCGGCGCGCATGAGATCTGCGGATTCCTTTTTTAGTATAGCAGTTCGCCTTCCTGTGACACTGTCACACAACATTTCGGCAAATGCCGCATAATCGTCTGCCGTACTTGCAAGACCGGCTCCCCCTGCGTGATATGTTGTAGGAAAACCTGAAAATATTTCATTCATTTCTTCGCTGTGAGGTTTGTTGCTGCAAAGCGAGAACATATCTGTAAGGCGCTTGTGCTGATCCTCATTAAGATCAAATCCTGTATCGGTCATACCAAGCGGAGAGAATATATTTTCCTGCATAAACTCACCGATTTCACGGTCCGATGTCATGGATACAATTGCAGCAAGAACGTCGAAAGCGGCTACCGGGCTGTATGAGCGCATTGTTCCCGGATCAAATGATAACATCATTTCTTTTTCATAATATTTTACGGCGGTAAGCAGATCTGTTCTTGATTCTGTCGGCATTTCATCGGTTATTTTTATGCCTGTTTCGTCTGAGCCAAAGCCTCCCGTGTGCGTGAGAAGGTCAAGCAAGGTTACTTCGCGTGAAGGCGTGACAAGTCTGTGGGTACCGTCCGCTGATTTGATATCAATCTTCATTTTATGAAAGCCGGGAAAATATTTTGAAATTTTATCTTCAAGCGATAGCTTGTTTTTCTGTAACTGAAGCAGAACCGCGACAGCAGTTACCGGTTTCGTCATTGATGCCAGTCTGAAAAGAGTATTTTTTTCAATCGGTTTTTTAGTATATATATTTGTATATCCGTAGCTGTCCTCAAAAAGCTTTTTTCCTTTTTGATATACTATTACCGAACAGCCGGGAATCTTTCCTGCACTGATATCTTTCAGAGCTGTTTCGGATATGTTTTTATCAAGTTTTTCCGCGTCGAGTGTTTTAATTTCTGATGGCTCCGATACGGTCATTATATATTCGTCCTTTCGGTTTAAGGTTGATTTGATATTTATACTTTAATATTAGCATAAAGAATATGAAATTTCAAGTCTGTTTTCCTGAACATCGCATTTTTTGCAGATAGTATTACAGGTATGATAAGAGAAATTTATAATGAAAATATGTACAAAACCAAAATGAAATATTGATTAATTTTGAAATATATGTTAAAATATTACTGTGCTACTAAAGATTATTAGTTTTTGTCAGAGAATAAAATAAAAATTTCTTGCTTTTTCAAACCTTTTTTCGTTTATCGTTGTCTATAAGACAAGCGCTTAAACATTATGGAAATTTTCATACAAACGGAGGATATATGTTATACTACCGAAATCAAACCGATGAAACGCTTGTTATGCTGACGCTTGCCGGAGAACAGCGTGCGTATGAAGCTTTGGTTGTAAAATATCAAAAAAGAGTTATTTCGGCAGCAGTGTCGGTAACACGCAATAATTTTATGGCAGAGGATGCGGCGCAGGATGCTTTTGTAACGGCATGGATGAAGCTGAATACCTTACAGGATCCGAAGAAATTTCCGTATTGGGTATGCAAAATTGCGAAAAATTGCGCGTTGAATATGGTTTCGAGGTTTCGCAGTTTTCTTCCTATAGATACGGTCAGCAATCTGACTGTTGATGACGGTCAGTATTCAGGACCGGAAGAATTGTATACATTATCCGAGGAAAAGAATGGGCTTTATCAAAGTATCGGAAAGCTGCCGGAGACTGTAAAAAAGATTATTTATATGCATTATTTTGAAGGTCTGTCTGTTTCTGAGATCGCGGAAAGGATGAATATTCCGGAGGGGACGGCGAAGTGGCGGCTTCATGACGGCAGAAAAAGAATAAGAAAGGATCTTTGTGCAATGGATGAAAAATACAGCGACACTCTTGTGCGGAGAGTAATGAAAAAGGTTGACGAACTAATGCTATGGCAGACAAAAAACAGCAAGAGCGGTTTTGAAATCGTATACAATGATGTTCTTAAGGAAGCGGAGGAATTGCCTGAGTCAAGAGAGAAGTACTGCGCGATTGCCGATGTACTTATGCGCGGATGGTGGTGGATTCCCGGAGAAAAGAGCGAGGCACTGTTTTCGCGTATAAAGGAAGCTGCTCTGTACGGAACGAATGACGAGGTCATGGAATTTATAGTTACAAGAGAAGACTTCAAAGTATATGGAGATGCGAGAATAGAATTTATAAGAGACAAACAGATCCCTATGCTTGAAAAGACAGGATTTGTTCGTACACTTGCCCGTGAGTGGTTTTGGCTTGGATATTCATATTACAAAAACAATCAGCCAGAAAAAGCTATGGAAGCTTACAGAAAGGTTTTGGAGATTGCAGATCCGTCAAATAAGTATTATGCACTTGCTTTACGCGCTATTGATACAGAAGAAAAGTTTTTCTCCTATCTGAAAAAAGATGATAAAACTTATCGTATAGGAATTAAGGCTGAGGAACTGAGATATATCGATAACATGATTTGCTATTGGAATATAGAAGAGATAGGTGAAGGTCATTTAATTTCAACTGACATAGATATAAATTATATTTTTCGCAATTCCTCGCTCTGTGACGGACTTTTCTTCGATAAAAATCTATCGGTCGGAGAATCATATACAGGTTCTGACGGAACTACTCTTACATATGCTTCAGATAATATAACTGTGGAAACTCCGTGCGGAACGTTCGACGGATGCCGGCTTTGGATAACAAAGCATTTTGATGAATATAGTGGTGTATCTGTGTATAAGAGTTACTATAAAGACGGTGTCGGAATCGTGAAACACGAGCATAAGTGCGACGGAATCACTGATGTGAGAATACTGAAAGACTATAATATTGCGGGCGGTTCGGGAATGCTTCCTCTCGCCGCCGGAAATACGTGGAAATATGCTGACGGATATTCACCTGATGTAATGCAGTCCTCTCTTGAGATTTCTGTATCTCATTTGGATAAGGCTTCTGCTGTTATCTCATCTTTTTATAGTGTTGAAAGATTAAAGTATGATGAAAATTCGTGGATAGACATGATTGAGAAGATAAGAAGCGAATACTGTAAAACAGAAAACGGTAAATTTATCATCTGTGATGTATCTTCTGCAATTAAACGTGCCGAAAGTCTCGCACGTACTCCTGTTGAAACAGCGCATGCTAAAACGGCAGGATCTGTGGCGCGCCGTATAATGGAGACTGATGTGAATTTCAATCCGAATTTTACATCTACAGGATGTTGGAATTTCTTTTCAAAGAACTATATCTTCAGAAAAAATGATACGGTACTGTATTCGAGTAATCTTCGTTGGAGTTTTGAATACAAAAAATGGACAAAGGCCTATGAATCTTTGCTATATAATGATATCTATGGGATTTTATATACATCGGTAAATTGTCTTTGGTCAGATGAATGGAGAATTGGCTCAGCACCTATTATTGAATATATGTACGGAGATAGTCATATCAAAACAGAGATAATATGTGAGGACGGAGGAACGGTAGCTACAAAGGCAGGAATATTCGAGAATTGCTTCAAGCTTTCTATGAATACTACCGGATTAGCTAAAGGACTTGAATACCGCGGAAACAGTAAGGAATATTATTTTGCAGACGGTGTCGGTATAGTTCGTACGGTCAATCAATACAACAGCGGAGCTTTACATACAGTTTATGAACTGACGTCTTACAAAGGTACGGGAAAAGGATACATGCCGTTTGAGGACGGAATGGAACGGCGTTATGACGCTATAGGGCTTACCGACGGATTTGTCGGATCGGCTGAGTATATATACGTCGAAGATGAGGATGGACAGAGCGCGATATTTTCTGACAGAACCGGAGTTCAGGAAAAACTTTCTCCTGTCACTTTGTACAGCTCAATACAGGGAGAAATCATAGAAGAGCAACTTTGGGAAGGCGGATATTATGATGAAAGCAGGTTACGCCACGGTATAAACAATTTTAATATTATGACTCATTTTCTCGGCAGGCCGAGCCGATATTGGGGAAATCCGGAAAAAGCAGTTGCATGGAACAAATACCGTATGCAAATTATAGAAGGCTTCGGAGAAAACGGAGAAATACCGCGTGCATGGCTCGGATGCTACGCCGCGACATTCTTCAGGACAGCCTGTGCCTTGTTCGGATGCGGTATAAATGAAGAAGGGTATGAATATCTCGAATGTACTTTTGATCTATTTAAAAAATGGGACAGTATATCGGACGGAGAAGCTATTGAAGTCGGAAACGATCTGATATACGGAGGAATAAAGGTAATTAAGGGAAAAGGAATCATCAAACTGCCTGATGGCAGAATCGAGGTAAATTACGGGGATGATCTCTTTTCTGATGATGTCAGTCTTGTACACTATGGATTGACTGCTGCTTACGGTTGGGAATGGTTCAACGGAGTTCGTAAAGAAGAACGTTTTCTTGAATATGTTGACCGTGCCGTAAAGGCTGTCGAAAATAGGGAATAAGAATCGACCCACCGACGCAATCTAAGATTGCGGACGGGTTCTTCGGAACCTTGTTGTTTCATAATAAAAAATCACGGAGTTTTGTAACTCCGTGATTTTTTTCTGCACTGATAGTACAGAAAGTAATATTTGAATATTATTCAGCTATTTCAAGCTCATCGTCAAGGTCGTCTTCAGGCTGTTCAACCTCTTCGACCTGAACATTACGGTAACATTCCATACCTGTTCCGGCAGGAATAAGCTTACCGATAATAACATTTTCCTTGAGTCCGAGAAGGTGGTCGACCTTACCCTTGATAGCTGCCTCGGTAAGAACCTTTGTGGTTTCCTGGAAGGACGCAGCACTCATCCACGATTCGGTCTGGAGCGAAGCCTTTGTGATTCCGAGAAGCACAGGCGTCATAGTAGCCTTGCGCAGTCCGGTCTCGCCGGCGTCGATACGCTGCTGAATAGCTTCGTTTTCGCTCTCAAACTCTGTAACGTCTACCATGCTTGCATTGAGGAGAGATGTATCTCCGCTGTCATCAACGCGCACTTTTCTCGTCATCTGACGTGCGATGACCTCGATATGTTTGTCGTTAACTTCAACGCTCTGCATACGGTAAACCATCTGTACCTCGCGGATAATGTAATCGTATACCGCGTCAAGTCCGAGAACAGTTGTGATATCAGAGGGAGAAAGCTGACCTTCCGTGAGCTGATCGCCCTTGCGGACATAATCTCCGTCGTTGAAGCGGAGCTTGAGTCCGTACGGAATTACATGCTCTTTATCCTTTTCGTCAAGCGGAACGGGGTCTGTTTCGGTAGGTGTGATACGTGCTATCTTGCGGCGCTTTTCCTCCGGAATAGAGAATATACCGCTGCACTTTGCGATAACAGCAGCCTTCTTCGGATTGCGTGCCTCGAAAAGTTCTTCGACACGGGGCAGACCCTGTGTGATGTTGGAGCCTGCAACGCCTCCTGTATGGAAGGTTCTCATCGTAAGCTGTGTACCGGGTTCTCCGATAGACTGTGCAGCTATAATACCGACCGATTCTCCTACGCTGACGGGCTTTCCGGAAGCCATGTCGGCTCCGTAGCAGTGAGCGCATACGCCATGTTTGGCACGGCACTTGAGTATGGTTCTGATCTGTACTCTTTCAATACCTGCGGCGGTTATCTTCTTGATCTGTGCGTCGCCGAGCATTGTATTAGCAGGCGCAATGATCTCGCCTGTAGCAGGATTAACAACATCATCGACTGTATATCTTCCGGCAAGACGTTCTGCAAGCGGCTCGATAACATCGTTCCCGTCCATGATAGCGCTTACCCAGATACCCTCATGCGCTCCGCAGTCGCCGGTGCGTATGATAACATCCTGAGAAACGTCAACAAGACGTCTTGTAAGGTAACCGGAGTCAGCTGTTTTAAGTGCTGTATCCGAAAGACTCTTACGTGCGCCGCGCGCAGCGATAAAGTACTCGAGAATATTAAGACCTTCACGGAAGTTAGACTTGATCGGGATCTCCATTGTGCGTCCGTTTGTTGCAAACATCAGTCCGCGCATTCCGGCAAGCTGACGCATCTGTGTAATATTACCGCGGGCTCCCGAATCACTCATCATTTTGATCGGGTTGTAGTCATCAAAGCTGTCCTGAAGAGCCGCGACAACGTCCTTGGTAGCCTGTTCCCAGATAGCGATAACGTTGTTATAACGCTCTTCGTCGGTAAGCTCACCGCGATTAAAGCTGTGTGTGATCGTATCAACGTCAGCTTCTGCCTGTTTTACGAGGTCGTATTTCTTTTTCGGTATGGTTATATCGGCGATAGAGATCGACATGGCTGCCTTTGTGGAATATTTATATCCCATAGACTTGATCTCATCGAGTACGCGTGCAGTCTCGGGTATACCGTGAGTTCTGATGCAGCGGTCGATAAGCTGTCCGAGCTGCTTCTTTCCACATTTGAAGGTGATCTCGAGATCAAGAAGCTTGGATGGATCGCTGCGGTCAACATAACCGAGATCCTGGGGAAGCGAGCGGTTGAATATCAGACGGCCGAGAGTCGCGTCGATAATCCCTGTATGAACAGTGCCGTCGATCTCCTTGCTTACTCTGATTTTTATGGGCGCATGCAGACCGAGAAGTCCGTTTTCATATGCCATTACAGCCTCATCGAAATCACGGTAAACATGACCTTCGCCTTTTTCACCGGGCTTATCCATTGTAAGATAGTAGCATCCGAGGACCATATCCTGAGACGGTACTGTAACAGCGCGTCCGTCTGCCGGTTTAAGCAGGTTTCCTGCCGAAAGCATGAGGAATCTTGCCTCTGCCTGAGCTTCGGAGGACAGCGGAACATGGACCGGCATCTGGTCGCCGTCGAAGTCTGCGTTAAACGCAGTACAAACGAGAGGATGAAGCTTTATAGCGCGGCCTTCAACAAGTATAGGTTCAAAAGCCTGGATGGAAAGTCTGTGAAGCGTAGGCGCACGGTTAAGAAGAACAGGGTGTTCTTTGATAACATTTTCGAGTGCGTCCCAAACTTCGGGAGCAACCTTTTCGACCTTTTTCTTTGCGTCTTTGATATTGGACGCCTTCTGAGTCTCTACAAGACGCTTCATTACAAAAGGCTTGAACAGTTCGAGCGCCATCTCTTTAGGCAGACCGCACTGATATATCTTGAGTTCCGGTCCGACGACGATAACCGAACGTCCGGAATAGTCAACACGTTTGCCGAGCAGGTTCTGACGGAAGCGCCCTTGCTTACCGCGAAGCATCTCGGAAAGAGACTTAAGCGGACGGTTGCTCGGTCCTGTGACCGGCTTGCCGCGTCGGCCGTTGTCGATAAGTGCATCGACAGCTTCCTGAAGCATTCTCTTCTCGTTGCGAATAATTATATCGGGAGCGCCCATCTGAAGAAGATTCTTCAGACGGTTGTTACGTCCGATAACGCGGCGGTAAAGATCGTTAAGATCGCTCGCAGCAAAGCGTCCGCCGTCAAGCTGAACCATAGGACGGATCTCCGGAGGAATTACCGGAATAACGTCGAGTATCATCCATTCGGGGCGATTTCCAGATTTGCGGAATGCCTCGACTACTTCAAGGCGCTTGCTCAGACGGATCTTTTTCTGCCCGGAAGCTGTAGCAAGCTGACTGCGAAGTTCAGCGGAAAGCTCCTCAATATTTAAAATCGGCTCTGAAAGCAGTTCCTTGATAGCTTCTGCACCCATTCCGACGCGGAATGATGTCTCGTATTTTTCGTAGTATGATTTGTATTCCGTTTCGGTAAGCAGCTGATTTCTTACCAGCGGGGTATCGCCGGGATCAATTACTATATAGGATGCGAAATACAGCACCTTTTCAAGTGAGCGGAGCGGAATATCGAGCAGCAGGCTCATACGGGACGGTACTGCTCTGAAGTACCAGATATGCGATACCGGAGCTGCAAGCTGGATATGTCCCATGCGTTCGCGGCGAACCTTCTTTGAAGTTACTTCAACGCCGCACTTTTCGCACACATGAAATTCCTTGTTGCGCACACGCTTGTATTTTCCGCACGCACATTCTCCGTCTTTTGTCGGACCGAAGATACGCTCGCAGAAAAGTCCGTCTCTCTCAGGTTTAAGCGTTCTGTAGTTTATTGTCTCAGGCTTTGTTACCTCGCCGTGAGACCATTTCAGTATCATCTCAGGAGATGCCAACCCGATCTGTATAGAATCAAAGGTATTATTTGCCATAGCTATTCCTCCCGTCAGTTATTCTCATCATTATTATCATCGGAGTAAAGTTCGTCAGCAAAACCGACGCCGAAGCCATCTCCGAATTCATCGTCGTCAGACTCAGGAGCAAAAAGATCTTCTTCATCGTCAAGATCGTTTCCGTCCCTGTCCTCTCCGATATCATTGACCACGGACGAGTTCATATATTCGTTGCTTTCATCTTCTCTGTAAGAATCAGCGGAATAAGTACGGTTATCCGGCTCATCTTCGCCGAGAGTTGAAAGTTCGATTTCGTTTCCTTCTTTATCAAGAACCTTGATATCAAGCGCAAGGGACTGAAGCTCTTTTACAAGAACCTTGAAGGATTCCGGAACACCCGGAGTAGGTATATTCTGTCCCTTTACGATAGCCTCGAATGCTTTTACACGTCCGTTTACATCGTCGCTCTTGAAAGTAAGTATTTCCTGAAGCGTGTATGCTGCGCCGTATGCTTCGAGCGCCCATACCTCCATTTCTCCGAAACGCTGACCGCCGAACTGAGCTTTACCTCCGAGAGGCTGCTGAGTAACGAGCGAGTAAGGTCCTGTTGAGCGTGCATGTATCTTATCGTCGACAAGATGATGCAGCTTGAGGTAGTACATGATACCGACTGTTACGGGATTATCGAACGGTTCACCGGTTCTTCCGTCGTAAAGCGTGGTCTTTCCGTCGGGACGGAGACCTGCCATTTTAAGGCACTCGGTGATATCAGCCTCGTGCGCACCGTCGAATACAGGTGTCATTACCTTCCATCCGAGCTTGCGCGCTGCAATTCCGAGATGAACCTCGAGAACCTGACCTATATTCATTCGCGAAGGAACTCCGAGCGGGTTAAGTACGATATCAAGCGGCGTTCCGTCTGCAAGGAACGGCATGTCCTCAGGCGGAAGAATTCTCGATACGACACCTTTGTTTCCGTGGCGTCCTGCCATCTTGTCTCCGACAGAGATCTTACGCTTCTGAGCAACATAAACTCTGACAACTTTATTGACTCCGGGCGGGAGTTCATCTCCGGCTTCTTTGGTAAATGTACGTACATCTACGATGATTCCGGACTCTCCGTGCGGAAGTCTGAGAGAGGTGTCGCGGACTTCGCGGGCTTTCTCTCCGAAAATCGCGCGAAGCAGTCTTTCCTCGGCTGTAAGCTCGGTCTCTCCCTTAGGAGTTACCTTACCGACAAGTATATCTCCGGCTCTTACTTCAGTACCGATGCGGATAACGCCTTCGGCAGTAAGGTCTTTGAGTGCATCGTCTCCGACGTTCGGGATCTCTCTTGTGATCTCTTCCGGTCCGAGTTTGGTATCACGCGCTTCATGCTCGTATTTTTCTATATGAATAGATGTATAAACATCGTCACGTACAAGGCGTTCGTTAAGAAGAACTGCGTCCTCGTAGTTGTAACCTTCCCATGTCATAAAGCCGATGAGAGCGTTCTTTCCGAGAGAAATCTCTCCGTTCGAAGTAGCGGGACCGTCCGCAATAACTTCGCCCTCTTCGACAAGATCTCCGACATTTACGATAGGCCTCTGATTTACGCAGGTACCCTGGTTTGAACGTTTAAACTTTATCAGATGGTAAACGTCCTTGGTTCCGTCGGTTGCGCGTATCGTGATATCGTCGGCTGTAACGCGTTCTACAGTACCGGCTTTCTTTGCGCATACAACAACGCCGGAGTCTACAGCGGCTTTGTATTCCATACCTGTTCCGACGATAGGAGACTCGGTCACCATAAGCGGTACAGCCTGCTTCTGCATGTTCGATCCCATGAGCGCACGCGAGTTGTCGTCGTTTTCAAGGAACGGGATCATTGATGTTGCAACGGAAACGACCATCTTAGGAGATACATCCATGTAATCTACTTTAGATGCATCGATCTCAATGATCTCCGAGCGGTGGCGCGCTGTAACCTTTTTGTTTACAAAACGGTTATTTTCGTCGAGAGGCTCGTTAGCCTGAGCAACGATATAGTTATCCTCAACATCGGCGGTCATACGCTCGATCTCGCGCGTAACAACGCCGGTTGCTTTATCTACCTTGCGGTAGGGAGCTTCTATAAATCCGTATTCGTTTATGCTTGCATATGTTGAAAGATATGATATAAGTCCGATGTTAGGTCCTTCAGGCGTTTCTATAGGACACATGCGTCCGTAATGAGTATAGTGAACATCGCGGACTTCAAATGACGCTCTGTCTCTCGAAAGACCGCCGGGGCCGAGCGCCGACAGACGGCGCTTGTGAGTAAGCTCTGCAAGAGGATTGTTCTGATCCATGAACTGCGAGAGCGGGGAAGAACCGAAAAATTCTCTGATTGCAGTGACTATAGGACGGATATTGATAAGTGCCTCAGGCGTGATCGATTCACTGTCATGAACGGTCATACGCTCTTTGACGATCTTATCCATACGTGCGAAGCCTATACGGAGCTGATTCTGAAGCAGCTCACCTACGCAGCGCAGGCGGCGGTTCCCGAGATGGTCTATGTCGTCGTTGGTTCCGACGTCATGGAAAAGACCGATCATGTAGCTTACCGAAGCGATAATATCGTCTCTGGTTATGTTTTTGGGAGAAAGCTCATGCATTCTCTTCTGAGCCTCGCACTTTACGTCCTCCGGCTCATTTCCGACTTCCGAGATGATATCGGAGAGTACACTGTAGCGTACTTTGTGCTTGATTCCGATATCGGTAAGATCATATCCGAGTATAGCTTCGGGATATACCATTCCGTTAGAGACGAGCTTAAGCTCAGAGCCGTCACTTGTGGTGATATAAGCTTCATTGACAGCGCCGCGGCGAAGCTCTTCGAGCATAGCGTCATCGATGATATCTCCTTCTGCGCCGATAAGCTCACCGGTTGTCAGGCTTACGCACGGACGCGAAAGCATCTGACCGCGGAGGCGGTCCTCAAGATCCATTTTCTTGTCATATTTATAACGTCCGACAGCTCCGAGATCATAGCGCTTCGGATCAAAAAACATGTTGTTTATGAGAAGTTGTGCGCTTTCGACAAGCGGCGGATCGCCGGGGCGGAGACGCTTGTAAATTTCCTTAAGCGCTTCATCAGATGCGCTCGTAGAATATTTTTGAGCTTCGTTCTCCATCTCGTCTTTTGCAAAGGTCTCACGGAGATAATGATCGTCTCCAAACAGCTCGATAAGCTCGCGTTCGGTATCAAATCCGAGTGCGCGTATAAATATTGTAAGAGGCATCTTACGGTTCTTATCTATACGTACATACATGACGTCGTTCATGTCGGTCTCGTATTCTATCCATGCGCCTCTGTACGGGATGACCTGGGCAGTGTATATCTTCTTTCCGGTCTTATCAAGAGTCGAATCGTAGTACATACCCGGAGAACGAACGATCTGCGAAACGATAACGCGCTCCGCACCGTTGATAATAAATGTGCCGTTCTCGGTCATAAGAGGGAAATCGCCCATAAATATCTGTTTTACTATAGGCGTACCCGTTGTTTTATTGTAAAGACGAACGGTAACACGCAGAGGAGCTGCATAGTTTACGTCCCTCTCCTTGCACTCTTCGACAGAGTACTTCGGTACGGGATCTATAGAATAATCTATAAATTCTATCTCCAGATTTCCCGAATAGTCGGTGATCGGAGAAACATCACGAAGAACTTCCATAAGTCCTTCGCGTCGGAACCACTCATAGGACTTTTTCTGGACGTCAATAAGATTCGGCAGGTCAAGTGCCTCATCAATTTTGGAAAAGCTCATTCGTACGTTTTTGCCGAGCTTCTGGGGCTTTACCATTTGAACAACCACTCCATTCAAAATATTTCTTGAGAATAAACGCTACTCCGTTACGGCAAAATACGGGAACAAAACCCGTCGCGTATTCTGCAAAGCCACCCCTACGGCATGCTGGTTACAGCCGAATTATAAGCAGACTTTGTTTAACGCGGCGGTATTTCATTCCCATATTTCAGTCAAAACAGGCGTAATACCGTTCATTATAAGCTTTATACAATCATTTTTGCCGTTTTTCCGAGCTTTTTTGTATACCAAAATTGCTTGGAAAAGGCAAAAGCGAAATTATATTTAATATATCACATGTCACCTTTTTTGTCAACAAAATGCGGACTTTTTAATTGTAAACTTTAAAATATTTTTTTTTACATTATGTTAATAAAATACATTTTTTGTATTCTGAAATAAATTTTGCAAAAACCCTTGCAAAAACAAAAGATTTGTGATAAAATACATAAATGATATTGTGCGGTTTCGAGTGCGCAGTTATCACACGTCCGCGAGAGTTGCCGTCGGAGATCCGCAGATAAATCAGATTGCATAAGCAAATATTTTAATCAGATAATTCTGATATAAATTACTTTAAGGAGGTGAAAAACGTGCCGAACATTAAATCCGCAAAAAAGCGCGTTATCGTAACAAAGTCCAAGACACTTCAGAACAAGATGTTCAAGTCTCTTGCAAAGAGTACAATTAAGAAATACGAGGCAGCTCTCGCCGCCGGAGATAAGGACGCTGCCGCTGAAACATATAAAGCAGCAGTCAAGATTATCGACAAGGCTGTTGCAAACGGAATTATTCATAAGAATAAGGCTGCAAGAAAAAAGAGCCAGTTCACACTTGCTCTTAATGCCCTTAACGCATAATTTTAAAGAACTTGATCAAGTAAAGAAAAAAGCAGTTCCCGTCACTCACCCGGGGACTGCTTTTTCCGCTTTATGACGGTATATTCTCGGGAATGGGTATTAAATCTCACTATTAGTTATAATATCAGCTTTTTATCTGTCTGTGATGCGGTGTACATATATAATTGAAAGATGATTGTACACTGGTATTTGTTTCACGGCATCGGTACAGGAGTGCATTATAATAAAAAAACGACCGCATCGCGGTCGTTTTTTTACATGTTAAATTTGTATGTTATTTTAATCCTTTGAATTTATATATTTGCTGACACATGAGATCGTAATAGAACGTTCCGTGCTGTCTGGAAGGCTCAAGATCCCTCGAGCCTTCGGCAGACGGCTGTTCTCCGTATATCCACTCGTTCCAGGTTGTAAGAAGTACGATTCCTGCTCCGAGGTCATTTGCGCGTTGAAATTGTTTTTTCAGAGTTTCTCCATTATTTCGTTCATATGCAGGAACATTTCCTCCGGGACGCGTGGCGGCGCTGACTGTTATCGCTTCGACACGCCCGTCTTTTACGCTGAAGGACTGCTCTCCGCGTTCTTCCCAGCTCCAGTAGAATTTTGAAAGCTTCTCGGAAGATGATTTGAGAAGCGCATTTTGCTGATTTACATATCCTGAAAGCCATCTGGTCGTAAAGCGGCTGTCATCCCATGATGCAGAGTATCTGTCGCTGCTGAGATAAGCTTTGTCGACCGGAGTGGATCCGTAACACATAAGAAGCGGCTTTCCCTCATAGTAAAAATACATATCTGCGTATTCGGGATTATTTACATATCGGTCGTAGACCTGATCGACTTTTCTCTGATGATTTCCGTCAAGGACCGAGCTGTATCCGCTGTGTCCCGGACCTACAAAAATGCATATCTTGGGCGCACCGGGAATTTCTGACCAGACTTCGAAAAGCAGATCAGTGGCGTCTTCGATCATAGACATTCCGGCGTTGTAAGAATCTTCCGCGTGGTAGGTCGTGTTGTTTGACCAATCGACGAATACAAAATCAATACCTGCTTCGGCAAACATTTTTCCGTGTCTGTATATCGTTTCACGGTCGTCAGAGCTGTATGTGCCGTACAGAGGCGTTCCCCATGTACCTGAACCCCAGTTTTGGTTTTTATTATGCCATGTGGTATATGCTATGCCGATAAGCCGTTCTTCCGACGGAGTCTTTTCGTATTTGCCTACACCGCTGTAATTACCGAATGCCTGCACATCGGAAATATCGCACACAGTGTTATCGTACAGTTCGAAGCGCTCATCTGCCGTTTTTTTGGTTACGCTGTTTATATGGTTTTTAGATATCGCTATATAAGAGGTATTGTTTGACGAATCTTCCGAAAACGTATATCCGAATAGAGCGGCTGTGGAATCAAGTCTCAGCATTGCTCTGCCGGATGAGATATACATATGCGGAACAGCATATGTACGACCATCTGCTGTAACGGTATCGTCTGAAATATTGAACACAAGATCTGTACCGTTATAACTTAATTTTACTGATTCGGTTTCTGCGGAGAAACTGTGATCCAGACCGAGTGCCTGCGCAATAGCTGCCGAATCGACATACAAGTTGCCGTCTTTGCGTTCCGGCGCGACACGGCCTCCGAATGCTGTCATATCGCTGAATCCGTAGAGTGAGCCTTCCCGGAACGCTATGAATTTATACGTTTGTTTATAGCTGCCGAGAATTTCGTTGACCGTATCTGCATCAAGCTCCGGCAAATCCGGTTTTGTAATATCTCCTGAAATATATTTCATAAGTCTCGTCAGATCTTTTGCGTTGACTGTGCCGTCTTCGTTTATATCTCCGTTATAGATCCCGACGCTCTCTCCTGCAACGTATTTCATAAGCCGGGTAAGGTCTTTGGAATTGACTGCGCCGTCTCCGTTAACGTCTCCGTAAACCGGATTTTCTCCGGCATAGATACATATCGGAATACATACTGCCAAAATGACTGCAAGTGCAGTCAGAAATTTTTTTACCATAAATAAGTGTTCTCCGTTTACTGTACCATTCCCTCGGCGGCTCCGGCTGCCATGGAGCCGTCAAAATCGAGCAGATCAGAAAGAATATAGTTGCTTACATACATTCCGCGCGGCGTCAGGAAATATCTGTTTCCGCTCTTTTTTGCAAAGCCGCCTTCGATATATTTGTACAGCTTATCTCCATACATTATATCAAAGTCGCGGTCAAACCGCCTTTTGAATTCCTCTGCGTCAACACCGTATACGGTGCGAAGACGAAGCATGACATATTCTCCGATTCTCTCGAAATCACGTATATTGTATTTTTCATCAATGATCCCGTAATCATGTTCGGGATGCTCCATTGAACTTATATACCGGTCTATATCCTTTTTGAATGAGAAACGGCATCCGCCGAGATAGGAATGTGCGCCCGGACCGAGTCCGAGATATTCGCCGCAGCTCCAGTATTTTATATTGTGACGGCATGCAAATCCTTCTTTTGCAAAGTTGCTGATCTCATACTGATCGTAGCCGTGTCCGGAGAGCAAGGCGATTGAATCGAAATACATCGCGGATTCGGTGTCTTCGTCCGGAAGCTCAAGTGAACCGCTCATGTCGTAAAAGGGTGTTCCTTCTTCAATTTTAAGTCCGTAAAATGAGATATGCTCGGGATCAAGCTCGCAAACTTTTCCGAGAGTGTCTGAAAGACTTTCGGGTGTTTGTCCGGGGATTCCGTACATAATATCTACATTTATATTATCAAATCCGGCTTTTCTTGCTGCATAAAAACATTCTTCTGCATCGGAAAAGTTATGTATTCTGCCGAGTGAGCAAAGCTCACTGTCGCAGGCTGACTGGATTCCGATGCTCAGACGGTTTACTCCTGCCGAACGTATCTTTTTGAGTTCTTTGATACCGACTGTTGCGGGATTACATTCAATGGTTATTTCCGCATTATCGGAAACATTGAAATTGTCGAATATTCCGTCGATGAGAGTGCATATCATTGATGTAGGCATAGCAGTAGGCGTTCCGCCGCCAATATAGATACTGTCTACCGTACATCCTTTGAGCGCATACGAATAATCCTCCATATGCATTATCAGTGCGTCGGTATATCTTTCGTAGTCCTCTCTTCCGGAAAGAGAATAAAAGTCACAGTACAAACATTTACTTTTGCAAAACGGTATATGCAGATAAAGCCCGATATTTTTTTCATTATTAGCCATATGAAGCCGATCCTTTCAGGACTGCGGACACAATGCTTTGTCCGAGTTTATCATTTTATCAATCGTCGTCGAGCTTGAGAACTGCCATGAACGCCTCGGGCGTTACCTGAACAGATCCGAGCTGGCGCATCTTCTTCTTGCCTTCCTTCTGCTTTTCAAGCAGCTTCTTCTTACGCGTTATATCTCCGCCGTAGCATTTTGCAAGTACATCCTTGCGGAGTGCTTTGACGGTCTCTCTTGCAATTATTTTTCCGCCTATAGCTGCCTGTATAGGTATTTCAAAGAGCTGTCGCGAGATGTTTTCCTTAAGCTTTTCGGCGATCTTCCGCGCTCTTCCGTATGCCTTTTCCTCATGAACGATGAATGACAGAGCATCTACTATATCGCCGTTGAGCATTATGTCGAGTTTAACAAGCTTGCTCGGCTTGTATCCGTCGAACTCGTAATCAAGTGAGGCGTACCCTTTGCTGCGGCTCTTAAGCGCATCGAAGAAATCGTATACGATCTCATTGAGCGGAAGTTCATAGTGAAGCTCGGCACGCTTCTGATCTATATACTTCATATCTTTATATATTCCGCGTCTGTCCTGACACAGCTCCATAATACCGCCGACGTATTCGGTCGGTGTAATTATGCTTGCTCGTACTATCGGTTCGCATGCTTCTTCGATCTCATCTGCAGACGGATAGTTTGAGGGATTATCGATATATACCGTCTCTCCTCCGCGCTTGGTTATCTTGTAGATAACGCTCGGCGCTGTCGTGATAAGGTCGAGATTGAATTCCCGCTCAAGCCGCTGCTGTATTATCTCCATATGGAGCAGTCCGAGGAATCCGCAGCGGAATCCGAATCCGAGTGCGGCTGATGTCTCCGGCTCAAATGAAAGCGCGGCGTCGTTGAGCTGAAGTTTTTCTATTGCTTCGCGGAGATCTCCGTAGCGCGCTCCGTCCGCAGGATAGATGCCGGAATAGACCATCGGAAGAGCCTTTTTAAAACCGGGCAGGGGAGTTTCAACTCCGCCTTCGGCAAGAGTTATTGTATCTCCTACGCGTGTTTCGGAAACGGTCTTTATAGATGCAGTTATATATCCGACGTCTCCTGCTTCGAGGCTGTCACGCTGAATAAGTCCGAACGGAGACATTACGCCGACCGAAACGACCTCGAATGTCGCGCCGGTACTCATAAGCTTTATGGTATCTCCGGATTTTACTGTTCCGTCATATAATCTGACATAAACAACGACACCGAGATATGAGTCATAATATGAGTCGAAAATGAGCGCTTCGAGCGGCTTTTCGGGATCTCCCTCCGGCGGATTTATGTCTGTGACTATCTTTTCAAGTACCTGCTCTATGTTAAGACCGCTTTTGGCGGATACCGCAGGACAGTCATCCGCAGGAATTCCGATCACATCTTCGATTTCTGCACGCACACCTTCTATGTCGGCTGACGGCAGATCTATTTTATTTATTACGGGAACTATTTCAAGATCACTGTCTACGGCAAGATATGCGTTTGCCAGCGTCTGAGCTTCAATGCCCTGAGTTGCGTCTATGACAAGAAGTGCGCCTTCGCACGCATTTAGCGAGCGTGACACCTCATATCCGAAATCGACATGACCGGGGGTGTCGATAAGGTTGAACTGATATTCCTCTCCGTCCGGAGCCTTATATGTAAGATTGACTGCCCGTGCCTTTATTGTTATTCCGCGCTCGCGTTCAAGATCCATATTGTCAAGTATCTGTGCTTCCATGTCGCGGGTGCTGACGGCTCCTGTTGCCTCGAGCAGTCGGTCTGCGAGCGTCGATTTTCCGTGATCTATATGCGCAATTATTGAAAAATTCCGTATATATTTACGATGGTCACTCATATGGGATAACCATGCCTTTCTGTCCAAACCGAAAATAATATACCGTAAGCTTATGCTACGGCAACGGTAAGATACGTAATAATAACACTTTATTATATAATGTTTATAAGAAAAAATCAATATTTTTTTGTAAAAAGATGATTGTTTGCGAGCGTATGCAATGAAATGTAAATTTTCGGTTATATGGCTGACGTACGGAATAAATCTATTGCTTAAAGAGTAAAACTGTGTTATAATAACCTCACGATGTATACTGAAGCTTTGCTGAGCAAACCTTCGGACATCTGAGAGAACATTGAAACATAAATCGGGACTTGCGTCCAAGCGGCTGCGCCGCTTGCAAGGCTTCGCCTTGAATTTATGGTAAAATAACCTCACGACGTAAGCCGAAAGACTGCTTCGCTGGCTTTCGGACGTCTGAGAGAACATTGAATCATCAATTTGAGCTATCGCTCTGCGGCTTTGCCGCATATTGTGCCTGAGGCACAATGAAATTGTGGTATAATAAGCGCAGAAAGTCTTACTGCGTAAGCCTTTACGGCTGCACCGCCTTGTGCCTTGCACGATCTGCGCAATTGACGGCCTTGCAAAAATGTCTTTGCAAGCAAACATTTTTGCTTCATGGTAAAATAACCTCACGAAATACTGACAAAATCAAATATTTTGAATGCTTCTCGGTGCGTTCGGGTATAAGCTTGTAATAACGTCCTGAGATTGCACCGATCATAATGCTGATGCATACGTAATTGAAATTCTATGATGATTTATAAGCGTATATAATGCAAATGTACTGCTTGGCGGCATATTAATAACGGATATTGAAGCGCCGCAGGCTTTTGAACACGAATTTGGGGTACGGTCATAAATATGGCAGAAAAAGAAAATATCACGCAGCAATCGGCTGCTGCAGATGAAACCGCTGAGCTTGAAATGCTCTCGCGCAATATCTTTTCTAAAATACAGCAAAAATCAAAACAGAAACTCCATCGCAAGATGTTTTTTTACATAACTATTCTTGTGATATTTTGTGCGTGCCTGGCTGCGGTGCTTTTTTCGGTATTTTTCAAAATTAAGCATATTACGGTTTCCGGCTCTACTATTTACGATGACTGGAGGATAATTGAGGCATCCGGGATAACTGCCGGAAACAATGCGTATGCGGTGAGCAGATCTGCTGCGGAAAAGCGGATAACTGAAAAATTTCCTTATGTCAGATCCGTATCTCTTTCGCATCCGTCTCCGTCTACACTGCAGCTGTCAATAACAGAGGATTCCGCAGAATATTTTTTTGTGATCGACGGGGAATATTTCATATTATCAGATTCGCTCAGGGTACTTGAGATAATATCTGACAGTGATATAATGCAGACGCGCCACGCAGACCTTCTCGAGATAAGTGTAAGCGGAGTTTCGAAAGCTGTCGTAGGCAGCCGACTTGAATTCGTGAGCAGTATATATTACGATTATGCGGTAAGAACTCTCCGCATATTTGCTGAATGCTCAATGGCTCCGCACATAACGCTTGTGAATTGTTGCAGTAAATTCGATGTATATTTTATATATGACGGCAGATTCAGAATAGAGGTCGGGGATACGGATGATCTTCAGATGAAACTGACTTTTGCAGATGCTGTAATAAAAGATTTGTCAGACGGTGCAACCGGTATAATAAATGTTGAAAACCAGAATGCGTTTTTTATTGCGCAGAGTACAATAGAGTAAAAATAAAATGTTTATCAGGGAATATCAGCCATCGGACCTCGAGGAATTGACAAATCTTTTTTATGATACGGTTCACAAAATAAATGCAAAAGACTATACAAAAGAACAGTTGGATGTATGGGCGCCGGAGCATGCGGACTTAAGAAAATGGAGTCGGTCATTTAAAGAACATTACAGTATTGTTGCGATTGACGATAAAATTATTGTGGGATTTGGAGATATAGATAGGACCGGTTATCTTGACCGACTATATGTTCATGCGGATTATCAGGGGAAAAGGATTGCTACCGACATTTGCGATCGGTTGGAGCAGGCAGTTCAAGGAGATATCGTTACTCATGCGTCTGTTACTGCAAGACCGTTTTTTGAAAAAAGAGGGTATAAAGTTGTAAAGGAACAGCAGGTGGAGCGGCAGGGAATTTTTCTTACAAACTTTGTTATGATAAAGAAACGGTAAATTTGTTTTTATACGATACTGTTCGTTTAACTGGCTGATAATTCAGAAAAACACCATTAAAAATATATGCACAAATCGGATTTTTTTGATCCTATTTGTGCATATATTTGTCTTATATATTACACGGATGTTAAAAAAGTATAAATTCTCATCAAAGGCATTGAAAAATAATGAAAAAAAATATATTATATATATAAATAGTTGTATATGTTGAAAGTGCTGTATCTTTTGCAACTGATTGTATATAAAAAGTACACAGTTGGGAGATGCCTTATCGGGGATGAATATCTGATTTGGCTGACCGCACTTATATTTATCGTCACTTTGAAGCTGAAACGGACTGTACATAATTTGCAGTTTGAATAACTTGATGCTGCATGTGCGACGGCAGCAGAACATTACAAGTGTTTTTTGTATCGATTACATGGAATAAATGATTTGCATAATAGGGAGGATTCGTAAAAATGCCATTTGAACTTGAAGACAACTACGAAAGCGGCGTGGTTATTAAAATCGTCGGAGTCGGCGGAGGCGGAAACAATGCCGTCAACAGAATGATAGCTACAAATATCCGCGGAGTGGAATTTATTGTTATAAATACGGACAAGCAAGCTCTTCTTCAGTCAAGCGCTGAAATTAAAATACCGATCGGAGAAAAAATTACAAGAGGGCACGGCGCAGGCGCAGATCCTTCTGTCGGCGAACGTGCTGCAGAGGAAAACGCTGAAGAGATAACCAACGCTATTAAAGGTGCCGACATGGTGTTTATCACTGCCGGAATGGGCGGAGGTACCGGAACCGGAGCGGCTCCTGTTGTTGCAAAGATTGCAAAAGAGCTTGGAATCCTTACTATCGGTATCGTAACGAAGCCGTTCTCTTTTGAAGGACGCCGCCGCATGGAGTCTGCGGAGCGCGGAATTGCCGCTATGCGTGAGAATGTTGACTCTCTCGTTATTATACCTAATGAAAGACTTAAGCAGATTTCGGAAACCCGTATTACGCTTGCAAATGCGTTTGCGGAGGCGGACGATGTTCTCCGCCGCGGTGCGCAGGCGATAAGCGATCTTATAAATAATCCCGGTTTTGTCAATCTTGATTTTGCAGATGTTACCGCGGTTATGCAGAATGCAGGCTGCGCTCATATGGGCGTCGGATTTGCATCCGGTAAGGACAAGGCTAACGAGGCGGCTAAAATGGCTATCTCCAGTCCTTTGCTCGAAACGTCTATAAAAGGTGCAAGAGGTATTCTTATAAATGTTACCGCATCGCCGGACATCGGACTTGACGAATGTGAAATTGCATCTGCTATGGTTGAGGAAGAGGCTGCTCCCGATGCAACTGTAATTTGGGGTACTACGTTTGATGAAACACTTGAAGACTCTATGAGCCTTACCGTTATTGCTACGGGGTTTGATTCTAATGATAACGCGGTTTCTGATTCTTCGTCAGCAAAGACTGCAACGGTTGTCAAAAAGCCTGCGGAAGATGCTGTATCTGAAACTGCATCCGCTGATGAGGCAGTTGCCGACGGGGTAAAGGCCGAGGGCATGCCTGATGAGGATTTTGATGATATCATAAATATCCTTAAGAAATCCAAAGGCCCCCGTTTCTGATAAAAACATACTTGCCGGATAAGCACTTTGTGTTTATCCGGCTTTTGCTTTTTTGGCTCGGATGATTTGCCGTATATCCGGATCTGTATTCTGTCTGATGTGCCTGAAAAAAGATGCTCAAAGCGTCTGCGGATTCCTGTATAGTGTTATAAGGTCAAAAACGGAAAATAAATTATTCATACTGAGTTTCAAAATTGCTTATTTTCAAAACTACATGTTCTCCCGATGAATATTCCGCATCCATTAGCATCGGTATTCCGTCGGAAAGATGTACGGTTACCGTTCCTATCTGAGCGGGCTCGGCTTCATCGGCGTCATTAGATATATCTCTGATTTCTGTTTCAGAAATGTCGGTATCGATATCGGTTGAATTTTCCTGTGATGCAATATCTTCGCAGAAAAGTGAGAATACTGCTACGTTAATAGATTCTTCGCCGCGCTGTTCGACCGAAAGCTCGGTCAGATGTTCGGTATCGAGAGTGAAAAGTGAAAAGAAATATCTCATGTCTGTAATAATATGTTCACTCATAGGGATGTGTATGTCTCCGTATGAAATGTCACCTTCATTTTTCCTGAGAGTGAAGGTGTATCCGCTCAGCGAACCTTCGGATATGAATGAAATACTGCCGCAATACGGTTCTGTTACCGTTACTTCTATATGCGTTTCGGAGCTGTCGGTTAAGCGTCCGAATGCCTCTACGGAGGCGGAGAAACGCATCGGAAATTTCTGCCATCCGAGATCGGCACTGCTTTGCCTCATGCAGCCTGTCAAAATAATTATTGCTGTTACAATAACGACCGCAATTTTTCCTTTTTTTAAAGTAAACATAAAAAATCACCCCCGACAAATGTATGCGGGAGTGATTCTGAATATGAGTTTTGTATGTGTTTGCCGTACAAATTATTTTCCGAGTGCCGAAACCTTCTGAACTTCTGTAACAACGGTGTCGCGGTTATGGAACTTCATAATTTTTACGGTGTTGTTTGTAGCCTGGAAGATACAAACACATTTCTGGCCTTCCTCGTTTGTCCAAATGCAGTAGTAGTTATCCGGATGGTCGAGGAAAGCGCATGTTTCGTATCGGTTTACGATGTCAGCCGAATCTGCGGCAGCTTTGTATTCGCCGTTGTAAGGAGCTATGGCTGTCATGTCGGAGATCGATACGGGAGTAAATGTATCTACAGATTTCTTGGTGCCTTTTCCGTTGTAAACGGTAAGCATGGAAAACTTACCTGACTTTATCATATATGTATACGATAAATTAACATAACGCCATGTATACGGAATTACAAATTTTCCGAATGCCCAACAGTAAAAAATCGGAATAAAAACAATAAGTGCGATCGCACCCCAACCTATTGCAAATAAGAACACCATGAATGCAAGCGGCACAAATATATATGCCAGTATCATAAGAGTACGTTTGAATTTATAAGAACCTTCCACGCGTTTATCGACGGTAAGTTCATCAAAATTCGCCATTTCATTGGTTGTTAAAGCCATTTTAATGCCCTCCGGGAAAAATAAATTTTGGATCGCTTAAGCAAAGAACAGTCAGCCACTGTAATTCGATCCTGTTTTGTTATTATATCATATTTTAGTATTAAATGCAATATGTTTTTGATTAACGTGTCATATTTTTTGTTATCGTATCATCGTAATTATTGCTTTGAAGGAATAAAGCGATGTAAAATGACCGGCGTGCTGTTTACAAAATATTTCGGAATGTACTTTTTACTGCGCTTATTCGCGGCGCGGGAAATATTATGCTGTATTTATAAAAGGTATAATTGTGCAAAAAGCCGAAAGTTTTTTATTGCAAATATAATACTTGACAATTCAGGGAATAAAGTGTTATAATAAGCTGTGTGATTTTTTGAGAGGGGGTTCTATACCCTCTTGAAATGTCCGCATATAAATTTTTGAAGAAGGAGGAATAGTATGCCAACCTTTAACCAGCTTGTTAAGCAGGGCCGCAGTGATAAAGTGTACAAGTCTAAGTCGCAGGTTCTTCAGAAGGGTTTCAACTCTCTGACTAACTCACGTACAGACCAAAGCTCACCTCAAAAGCGCGGTGTTTGCACAAAGGTAACAACAGTAACACCGAAGAAGCCTAACTCTGCCCTTCGTAAGATCGCCAGAGTAAGACTTACAAACGGAATGGAAGCTACAACCTACATTCCCGGTATCGGACACAATCTTCAGGAACACTCTGTCGTTTTGATCAGAGGAGGAAGAGTACGTGACCTGCCTGGTGTGCGTTACCACATCATCCGCGGTACGCTCGACGCTCAGGGCGTTGCGAACCGCCGTCAGAGCCGTTCCAAATACGGCGTTAAGAGACCGAAGTCATAATCCGGATTTCGGTTATGTTGTAAAAACACTGCCGCGCAGTGTGGACGCAGCAATACGGTCGGATGAAAAGCTGTGGGAAGGTGTACTTTTCCATTACATTTCACGAAGTAAAACTGCGGCCTCAGCATTAACGAAACATCGGAAGGTATGATTTCGAGTACCTATGATATCATATTCTTATGAAGGAGGGAAGAACAGTGCCAAGAAGAGGTCAGATATCTAAAAGAGATGTGCTGCCGGATCCGCTGTACAATTCCAAGCTTGTAACAAAGCTTATCAATAACATCATGTATGACGGAAAAAAAGGCGTTGCACAGAAAATTGTTTATGACGCTTTCAGCATAGTTGAGGAGAAGCTCGGAAAGAATCCCCTTGACGCATTTGTAGAAGCGCTCAATAACATCATGCCTAGCCTTGAAGTTAAGGCTAAGCGTGTCGGCGGTTCCACATATCAGGTTCCGCTTGAAGTGCGTCCTGAACGTCGTCAGACACTCGGTCTGCGTTGGATAACAGCATATTCAAGACAGCGTAACGAGAGAACGATGGCTGAGAGACTCGCCGGAGAGATAATGGATGCTCTCAACAATATGGGTGGAGCAGTCAAGAAAAAGGACGAGACACACCGTATGGCAGAAGCCAACAAGGCTTTCGCACATTACAGATATTAATTTTTGCATCGGGTGTATGCATAAGGCATGTAAAGAAATATATCCTGCCTTTTTGCAATTATCCGGAAATGCGATCTGTATTTTAAAGTTTAAACTTCAAGGAGCAAGTTAATGCCAAGAGAATATACACTTGAAAAAACAAGAAATATCGGCATTATGGCACATATAGACGCCGGAAAGACTACCACGACAGAGCGTATCCTGTTCTATACAGGCCGTACGCACAAGCTCGGTGAGACTCATGACGGCGCTGCAACCATGGACTGGATGGAGCAGGAGCAGGAGCGCGGTATTACAATTACCTCGGCTGCTACGACGTGCTTCTGGAAAAACAACCGTATCAATATCATTGATACTCCCGGTCACGTTGACTTTACTGTCGAGGTTGAGCGTTCTCTTAGAGTTCTTGACGGCTCTGTGACGGTTTTCTGTGCCAAGGGCGGTGTTGAACCGCAGTCCGAAACTGTCTGGAGACAGGCGGACAAATATGGTGTTCCGCGTATGGCTTATGTCAACAAGATGGATATAAGCGGTGCGAATTTCTTCAACGTTGTTGATATGATGAAGACTCGTCTTAAGACCAATCCCGTACCGATTCAGCTTCCTATCGGAGCTGAGGATACATTCCGCGGTATTATTGATTTGGTCGAGATGAAAGCTGATGTATATTATGACGATCTCGGAAAGGACATGCGTGTCGAGGAAATTCCTGAGGACATGAAGGAAATGGCCGAGGAATACCACAGAAACATGATCGAGGCGATCGCCGAGTGTGATGAGGAGCTTTTTGAGCTTTACTGCGCTGATGAGCCGATCTCTACAGACATGATAAAAGACGCAATCAGAAAGGGCACGATCGCTAATAAGATAGTCCCTGTTGTTTGCGGTACTTCTTACAGAAACAAGGGCGTTCAGAAGCTGCTCGATGCTATCGTCGACTTTATGCCTTCTCCTCTCGATGTTCCGGATATCAAGGGTGTAAACCCCGATACCGAAGAAGAGGAAGAGCGTCATTCGAGCGATGAAGAGCCTTTTGCGGCTCTCGCGTTCAAGATTATGACAGACCCGTTCGTAGGTAAACTCTGCTTCATGCGTGTTTACTCAGGAAGCGTTGAGACCGGTTCGGCTGTCTATAACTCAAACAAGGATTCCAAGGAGCGTCTGGGCAGACTGCTTCAGATGCACTCCAACAACCGTAAGGATATTGACTGCGCTTATGCCGGTGATATCGCTGCTGCCGTAGGTCTTAAGGGAACTACTACCGGTGATACACTCTGCGATGAGAAGCATCCTATTATCCTTGAGTCTATGGAATTCCCTGAGCCTGTTATTCGTGTTGCTATCGAGCCTAAGACAAAAGCAGGACAGGAAAAGATGGGTATTGCGCTTGCAAAATTGGCTGAAGAGGATCCTACATTCCGTACTTATACGGATGACGATACCGGACAAACAATTATTGCAGGTATGGGTGAGCTTCACCTTGAAATTATCGTCGACAGACTTCTGCGCGAGTTCAAGGTCGAGGCTAATATAGGTAAACCTCAGGTTGCATACAAGGAAACTATCCGCAAGAGCGCAGATCAGGATACCAAGTATGTACGTCAGTCCGGCGGTAAGGGTCAGTACGGTCACTGTAAGATCACTATTGAGCCTAACGAACCCGGAAAAGGATATGAGTTTATCAACAAAGTTGTCGGCGGTGCTATTCCGAAGGAATACATTCCCGCAGTCGATGCAGGTATTCAGAGCGCAATGCAGGCCGGTGTAGTTGCCGGTTATAACGTTGTTGACGTAAAGGTAACACTTTATGACGGTTCTTACCATGAAGTCGACTCGTCTGAAATGGCATTTAAGATTGCCGGTTCAATGGCGTTCAAGGATGCTATGCGTAAGGCAGACCCGGTTCTCACCGAGCCGATCATGAGAGTCAATGTAATTACACCTACTGAATATATGGGTGATATCATCGGCGACCTCAACTCAAGACGCGGTCAGATCCAGGGTATGGAAGAAGTTTCCGGCGCAGAGCAGATCCTCGCATTTGTTCCGCTGTCCGAAATGTTCGGTTACTCTACAGAGCTTCGTTCACGTTCACAGGGACGCGCTCAGTACACAATGGAGCCGAGTCACTTCGCAGAAGTGCCGAAATCCATACAGGAAACGCTTGTATCCAAGCGTGCAAATAATAACTAATTATATTTAGGAGGCTAATGTTATGGCAAAGGAAAAATTCGAACGTACCAAACCCCATGTTAACATTGGTACTATCGGTCACGTTGACCACGGTAAGACAACTCTTACTGCGGCTATTACAAAGACACTTTCTCTCGGCGACGATAAGATCGAATTCCTGGCATATGACCAGATCGATAACGCGCCTGAGGAAAAGGCAAGAGGTATCACAATCAACACCCGTCACGTTGAGTATGAGACAGAGTCTCGTCACTACGCTCACGTTGACTGCCCCGGTCATGCTGACTATATCAAGAACATGATTACCGGTGCTGCTCAGATGGATGGTGCTATCCTCGTTGTTGCAGGTACAGACGGACCTCTTCAGCAGACTCGTGAGCATGTTCTTCTTGCTCGTCAGGTTGAAGTTCCTGCAATCGTTGTTTACCTCAACAAGACCGACCTCGTTGATGATGACGAGCTTCTCGACCTCGTTGAGATGGAAGTTCGTGAGCTTCTCAGCTCTTACGGCTTCCCGGGTGACGATATTCCGATCATCCGCGGTTCTGCCCGTGAGGCTCTCCTCTCTGAGAGCAAGGACCCGAACGATCCCGTATACGCTTCTATCCACGAACTCATGAAGGCTGTTGACGAGTACATTCCTACTCCCGACCGTAAGGCTGACATGCCGTTCCTTATGCCTGTCGAGGACGTATTCTCCATCACAGGACGCGGAACTGTTGCTACAGGTCGTGTTGAGCGCGGTACAATTAAGGTTGGAGACGAGATCGAGATCGTTGGTCTTTCCGACGAGAAGAAGAAGTCTGTCGTTACAGGCGTTGAGATGTTCCGTAAGCTTCTTGACCAGGCTGAGGCAGGAGACAACATAGGTGTTCTTCTCCGCGGTGTTCAGAAGAACGAGATCGAGCGCGGACAGGTTATCTGCCAGCCCGGTTCAGTTCATCCTCACACCAAATTTGTAGGTCAGGTTTACGTTCTTACCGAGAAGGAAGGCGGACGTTCTAAGCCGTTCTTCAAGGGTTACCGTCCTCAGTTCTACTTCAGAACAACAGACGTTACCGGTGTTATCGACCTTCCCGAAGATGTTGATATGTGCCGTCCTGGCGATAACGTCAACCTTAATGTTGAGCTTATCACTCCTATCGCTATGGAAAAGGGACTTCGTTTCGCTATCCGTGAGGGTGGTAGAACAGTTGGTTCCGGTGTCGTTACAGAGATCATTGAGTAATTAATTCTCTGTAATTTCAGCTATAATCAGGTAATTTCACTTACAAAGCCCTTTCGCGCAAGGCGGAGGGGCTTTGCTGAGTGTATAGCATATTTTTACACGTATTTTAATTGGGCTTTACAAAGATTTTGCATTTCAGATGCCGTTATTTCTTACTTTTCAGTTTGATTTTTTACGGATAGTGTCTTAACTATATTCCTGCATACTTTTAATCTCGGAAACAAACTCCGGTAAATTTGTATGATAAATGACAGACTGTTGAAGGTGATTTCCTATGTTGAATTATTTATATGTTTTTGTGATCTCGATGGTTCCGATTATTGAACTTAGGGGTGCGATACCGGTAGGATACGGACTGGGTCTCCCGTTTTTCATTAATTATATCATTTGTTGTATCGGAAATTTGATACCGGTGCCTTTCATACTTTTTTTCATTAAATGGCTGCTTAATTTTATGAGTTCCTCTAAAATCGGATTTTTTAATAAAACCGCAAATTTTGTTTTGAAAAAAGCAGATAAAAATAAAGGCAAAATAACAAAGTATGCGACGTGGGGATTGTTTCTTTTTGTTGCGATTCCTCTTCCCGGAACCGGTGCATGGACCGGAGCGCTTGTAGCTTCATTACTCGACATGAAGCGCAGCCGTGCAATGATATCGATAACTGCCGGAGTTATCGCTGCGGGACTGATCATGTCACTTATCTGCTATGGATTTGTTGACTTTCTCAGATTCCTTATATGACATATAGTTCATATAATATGCAGTAACTTTTATAGAAGATTGAATAATTGTTTACAATTTGTTAATGCTATGACGCTTTGTTAGCCGGACACGCTGTGATATACTTAATGTGTATTTCTGTCATATGCTGTCGCTAAAGGCTTATTATGTCATTTGAAATATAATAATTACGAAAATTTTGCTCTGCGGAAAGGGTATGATCATAAAATGAAAAAGCTTTTTACATCGGAGTCGGTTACCGAAGGACATCCCGACAAAATTTGTGATAAAATTTCAGACGCTATTCTTGATGAATTTCTTCGTCAGGATAAAATGTCCCGTGTGGCTTGCGAGACAACGACTACCACGGGAATCATCTCTGTTATGGGAGAGATAACTGCGGATGCTCATGTTGATTTTCAGAATGTTATCCGTGAGACAGTACGCGAGATCGGATATGACAATGCAGCATACGGCTTTGACTGTAATACCTGTGCGATCATAAATCAGGTTCACAAGCAGTCTCCCGATATCGCGCTCGGAGTTGACAAGGCATTTGAGGCTAAGGCAGGTACCCTTACCGACGGTTTTGACACCGGTGCAGGTGACCAGGGTATGATGTTTGGATTTGCGTGCAATGAAACGCCCGAACTTATGCCTATGCCTATACAGATGGCTCATTCACTCGCAAAGCGTCTCACTCAGGTACGCAAAAACGGAACTCTTCCTTATCTTCGTCCTGACGGAAAAACTCAGGTTACTGTTGAGTATGACGGTGCAAAGCCTGTCAGAGTAGATACTATAGTTGTATCCACTCAGCATGCAGCTGAGGTATCTATCGAGCAGATACGCGAAGATCTTATAAAAAATGTAATAACACCTATCGTTCCCGCTGATTTTATCGATGCGGATACGGTTATATATGTTAATCCGACCGGACGTTTTGTTGTCGGAGGACCTGTCGGAGACAGCGGTCTTACCGGACGCAAGATAATCGTTGATACATACGGCGGATATTCGCGCCACGGCGGCGGAGCCTTTTCAGGGAAGGATCCGACAAAGGTTGACAGAACAGCGGCGTATGCAGCCCGTTATATCGCAAAGAATGTTGTTGCCGCAGGTCTCGCTGAAAAGTGTGAGGTTCAGCTTGCATATGCTATCGGCGTTGCAAAGCCTGTATCTGTCATGTTTGATACTTTCGGAACCGGAAAGGTAAGCGAAGAGCTTCTTTATGAGCGCGTAAGTGCCAATATTGATCTTCGTCCGGCGGCTATTATCGAACGCTTTGACATGCGCCGTCCTATATATAAGGATCTGGCGGCTTACGGTCATATGGGACGTGAGGATCTCCGCGCTCCGTGGGAGAACCTTGATCTCGCATCGGTCCTTGCATAAACTGTATTTCCGTAATTTATAACATTGCTTTTTGCAAAGCGGTGCAATGCATTAACTTTTGCTTTGCACCGCTTTTTCATAATATATATTCTGAGATACATAATTTACTTATTTTTCAGTCGAAGATATATTGTGTGAAATGCGGTATACTTCTGAAACTTTACGGATAATACGGTGCTGCATAAGCGGCAGCATAGTTGATTTTTGTAAAAACAGATAATATTACGATTATTGATATTCTGCAAAAGAACAGGAAAAATATTAACATGGACAGAGAAAACGGCAAAAAAAATGAAAATACCGTTGCCGGGGGCGATATTGAACATGCAGGACCGGAGACAGTTTCCGGTGTTGTAGAAAGAGTTGTCTATTCAAACGAAGAAAACGGATATACAGTATGTGAGGTCGCATCGGTCGGAAGTGACGGAGAGGATATACTTGTTACTCTTGTGGGAACTATGCCGTTTATTGCTGTCAGTGAGACCATTAAAGCATGCGGTAAATGGGTGGTTCATCCGTCATTCGGAAAGCAGTTTTCCGTAGAATTTTACGAAAAAGAGCTTCCTGCAAATGAGACCGCGATCCTGCGTTATCTTTCTTCACGTACGGTAAAAGGGATCGGACCGAGTTCGGCTAAGAAGATCGTCGAACGTTTCGGGCAGGATACGTTCGACGTTCTTGAAAACCATCCTCAGTGGCTTGAGGAGATTCCCGGTATATCACCTGAAAAAGCTGAAAAGATCAGTGAGAGCTTCAAACAGCAGTTCGGTGTCCGTTCGGTAATGATGTTCTGCCGTGATTTTGTCGGACCGGCTACCGCTGTGCGTATATATAAGCGTTGGGGCGGAGCTGCAGTTGATACTATAAAGGACAATCCGTACATACTTTGCGATGAAATATACGGCCTCGGCTTTGAACGTGTAGACCGTATGGCTGCCTCGCTTGGACTTGAAAATAATTCCGAACACCGCATAATGGCGGGAATGAAATATCTGTTGAACTATAATGCCGGTTCGAACGGTCATACTTACATTCCTGCGGAGCGCCTTATAGAGGCTTCGATGCGCCTGCTTTCCGTAGATGAAGCTGAGGTCCGAAGTGCATTCAAAACACTCGAAACTTCCGGAGATATCAAAATCGTAAGACGGGAAGGACGGGATCTCACATATCTGAAGTCTTACTATGATGCTGAGAGATACACGGCTGAAAAGCTAGATCTTTTGGACAGAGTTTGCCCTAAATTGGATATCGACGATATAGATCGGTTTATAGGAATGGTAGAGTCAACGAACGGTATTTCTTATGCTAAGGCTCAGAAAAAAGCGATCGTAAATGTTCTTACCAGCGGCGTTATGATTCTTACCGGAGGTCCCGGTACCGGTAAAACTACGGTAATTCGTGCTGTAATCTCACTTTTTGAGAATATGCGTATGAAAGTATTGCTTGCCGCTCCTACCGGGCGTGCCGCCAAGCGTATGTCCGAATCTACCGGTCATGAGGCATCGACGATACACCGTATGCTTGAAATGGAATACAGCGACGGCAGGGAACCTATATATAAAAAGAATGAAAATGATCTTCTTGACGCAGATGTTATTATCATTGACGAAGCGTCAATGATAGATATTGTTCTTATGGCTGCACTCTGCAAGGCGATAAAGCCTGCCGCGAGATTGCTGCTTATAGGCGATTCTGATCAGTTGCCGTCTGTCGGAGCGGGAAACGTGCTGAATGATATTATACGCAGCGACCGCTTTAATACTGTACGTCTGCGCGAAATTTTCCGTCAGGTAAGTTCAAGCCTCATAATAACAAATGCACACGCGATCAATAACGGCGATTATCCCGACCTTGATATAAAGGATAACGATTTCTTTTTCTTGGGACGCAGTAGCGGAACAGATATTGCAGATACTGTCTCCTCACTCTGCCGCACAAGACTTCCGAGAGCTTACGGAGAACAGATCAGGGGAAAAATTCAGGTTATTGTTCCATCAAGAAAAGGTCAGGTAGGAACGCAATACCTCAATGCCGTATTGCAGAGCAGTTTGAATCCGCCCGATCAGAAAAAACGTGAGAAGAAGTACCGTGATGTTATTTTCCGCGAGGGAGATAAAATCATGCAGATCCGTAATAATTATGAGATTGATTGGGAACGTGTTGAAATAACCGGTGATGTTACAGAGGGAACTGGCATTTTTAACGGAGATATAGGTATAATAGAGCAGATAAGACCGGGGGAAGAGTCTGTAGTTGTAAATTTTGAGGGCAGAATCGCAGTCTATGATTATACTCAACTTGAAGAGCTTGAACATGCATATGCAATCACTGTACACAAGAGTCAGGGAAGCGAATATCCGGTTGTTATAATTCCGCTTTATCAAAGCTCTCCGCGCTTGATGACGCGAAACTTGCTTTATACAGCAGTGACGCGTGCGCGCGAAATGGTTATTATTGTGGGAGAAAAGGAAACGGTTGCGCAGATGGTGCAGAATAACCGTCTTTCTCACAGATACACCGGACTTTGCGAGGCTTTGCTCGAGATAGACGCGATGGCATAATTTATAATGTTGAAGATTACTAACAGAATGGTCGGACGTTTTCTCGATCTGCTCTTTCCTCCTGTATGCGTGGCTTGCGGAAAAATACTTCCTCGCGGCGGGGAACCTTATCTTTGTCTTAAATGCCGTATCAAATGGGAAAGCGAACGCCGTTTTCGGGTAAAAGAGGTAATATCACCGAAAAACGATGTGCTGAGAGTGCTGACTGTATGTGACTATGATATATTGAAGAACAGTCCGAGTATTGGAAAAGCTGTTTTACTCGGATTGAAAAGCGAGCCATTGCATTACGCAGCCGATTTTATTGCGGCAGAGCTTGCAGGAATACTTTCATGGCTTCCGCTTCCTTTGAATAATTGTATTGTAACAGGCACGCCGAGAAGCAGATCGGGTATTCGTGAAAACGGATTCGATCAGGTGAAACTGATATCAAAATGTTTTGCCGGACGCATTGACGCTGAATATATTCCGTTACTGACTCATGTCGGAAATGTGCGTCAGAAAGAACTTGCTTATCGCAGCAGGTTTCGCAATGCAGCACGTTCATACAGATTTCGCGAAAAATATTCGGAGAGAATTCGCGGCGCCGATGTTATACTTATTGATGACGTTTCGACTACAGGCGCAACTCTTATATCGTGTGCAAATGTACTTATGAAAGAAGGCGCGGGAAGAGTATTCGGTATTAGTTTTGCCGGTACGGTTATGTGATGTATCCTTGATTTTGTACAGCAGAACTATATGTATGATCTGTTTTTACTGATGTTTTCATGCTCGTCATGTGTTATAAAATAATGATTTGTACTCGCATATTTGCGGGAAAGGTGTGATATAATATGGCAAAAAATATCGGAATTGACCTTGGCGCGTCAACAGCGCTTATGTATTTGTCGAAAAACGGCAGAATAATTGAAGAACCTGCAATACTTGCGGTTTCCGAAGACGGAGATGATATTCTTGCGGCCGGAAGTCAGGCAAATGCACTTTGCGGACGCATTCCCGGAGCAGCAAAGATTATTTATCCGTTCAGATCAGGTACAGATCCTGAACACGAATATTTCTCATATTTTATCCGCTATATGATAAAAAAGGCTGGGCTGCGCGGCATATCGCATCCTGATCTTCTTCTCTGTATCGACGGAGAGGTGTCTGAAGCGCAGGAAGATGCTATATTTGAAACAGTTCACCGCTGCGGCATACGCGACATTATGGTTATAAATAAGATGACTGCTATTATGTCCGGAGTATGTGCCGATATGGAACCTGACGAATTTTATATGCTTGCGGACGTTGGAGGCGCAGAGACCTGCATACTTCTGATAAAGGACGGAAGCTGTATCCGTACTAACAGAATAAAGGTCGGAGGAGATTCTCTTGATGCATCTATTGCCGGATATATTGCAGAAAAATACGGTATCCGAATCAATTTCAGCGAAGCTGAACGCATAAAAAATTCTCTGGGCGGAGTATGGAAGCGCGACAGTGTTATTACCGATCGGGTGTCCGGGACAAATATTTCAGATGGCTTGCCTAATTCCGCTGTTGTGGACTCGAAAGAGATATTCGGTGCGATCAGCTCGTCTGTAAAGCGTATCGCTGTCGGTATATGTGATTTCATAGATGAACTCAGCGACGCTGAGTATTCAGATATTGAAAAAAACGGTATAATGCTGAGCGGAGGGGGAAGTCTTTTGTACGGTTTCAGAGACTTCATTGAAGCAGTTACGGAAGTTCCGGCATCGCTCGCAAAGGATCCGGTAGCGTCGACCGCAATAGGATTTAAGCGTCTTTTTGAGAATATGTAAAAATATTCATAATGAAATGGGTATATACCGCTTTAAAAAGAATTTTTCATCAGAAAAAACTGAATTTGATTTTTGTATGAAAATATGTTATTAAACCGCTGTTTCGGTATAAAATAATAAATAATATGGCAGTGTTCTGTGTTAAAATGCAAATATTGCGTAGCAGAAACTATCCGGTCACATCAGGAAAGGAATAACGTTTATTATGTCAAAAAACATAAAGGGGAGCGGTGAGCTTTCACCGCTTCCGGCATATGAGCTTGAATACGAGGAATATCTCACGGATGTGAGCGGATGCGGCCTTGTTTTCCGTCACAAAAAGTCCGGAGCGCGTGTATGTGTGATATCCACCGATGACAAAAATAAGGTTTTCTATATCGGATTCCGTACTCCCGTTTCGGATGATACAGGTGTACCGCATATTATTGAACATACCGTTCTGTGCGGCTCGGATAAATATCCTTCGCGCGATCCTTTTATGCTGCTTGCAAAAGGCTCGCTTAATACCTTTCTCAATGCTATGACGTATCCGGATAAAACTGTTTATCCCGTTGCGAGCTGCAACGATCATGATTTTAAAAATCTTATGAGCGTTTATGCGGACGCGGTTTTTCATCCGAATATCTACAAGTATAAAGAGATCTTCATGCAGGAGGGCTGGCATTACGAGCTGGAGAATGCAGATGACGAGCTGAAGATAAACGGTATTGTATATAACGAAATGAAGGGTGTGCTGTCATCTCCTGACAGCTCGATATTCGATGAGGTATGCAAGGTAATGTATCCCGATACTACCTACGGAAGAAATTCCGGAGGAGATCCTGAGCATATCCCTGAGCTTACGTACGAGCAGTATCTCGATTTTCACCGCACACACTATCATCCGTCTAACAGTTATATCTTCCTATGGGGTGATATTGACATTGAGGAACGGCTCGGATGGCTCGATGAAAACTATCTTTCAGATTATGACCGTATAGACGTCAGTGAAACAGAGGTCGGATTTCAGAAGCCGTTCGGAGGGCTCAGAGAGGCTACATCGTATTATTCGGTAGAGGCTGATGCGGAGAGTGTTGACGTGGATAACAGTGACGGCAGAGATGAGCGAACGTATCTCTCGTATTCAGCTCTTACCTGCGAGTCCTCTGATGTTGTCAGCTGTGTTGCATGGGATATAATTGCCGATGCTTTGATAAATACTCCGGGTGCGCCGATCAGACAGGCACTTCTCGACGCGGGAATCGGTCAGGACGTCTTCGGCGGAATAATGGAGCATTTGCGCCAGAGCGGTATTTTTATTATGGCAAAGAATGCCGATGCCCGTGATAAACACCGTTTCTACGACATAATATTAAACGGATTCCGGGAGGCGGCAAAGGGAATCGACCGTAAGTCGCTCGAAGCGGCGATAAATTCGAGGGAATTTTCCTACCGCGAAGCTGATTACGGAAGTACGCCGAGGGGACTTTCCTGCGGTCTTGACATGCTTCAGAGCTGGATATATGACGACAGAGCCGCTTTTACGTATATGCGCGGAGGAGATGTTTACGCACAGCTCCGTAAAAAACTGAGTACACGTTTCTATGAGGAGCTTATAGAAAAATATGTGCTTGATTCGGTGCATTCGGTTCTTCTTTCATATGAGCCGAAACCCGGTATGACGGATATGCTTGAGGAAAAACTCGCTTCGCAGCTTGCCGAGTATAAAGCAGGACTCAGTCCGGAAGATATATCCGGTATCATTACTGCAACAGAGAATCTCCGCAGATATCAGAGCGCTCCGTCAACAGCAGAGGAACAGAGCTGCATTCCGTCTCTTAAACGATCCGATCTTGAGAGAGAAGCTCTTCCGCTGTCAAATAACGAAACCGATGTTTGCGGAATAAAAACGGTGGTTCACGACGGTTTTACCGGAGGAATTGCATATATCACGTTCTATTTTGATATATCTGAGATTCCTGAAAAATGGATCCCGTATGTCGGCCAGCTCGGCGGACTTCTCGGAAGGATGGATACCGCAGAACATGGGTACCTTGATCTCTCTAATGAGGTAAGGCTTAATGTCGGTAAAATGAGTTTTGCTCCGGTAAATATGATGAAAAGCGGGGCGCGAGACGAGAGCAGACTTATGTTTTCTCTGTCGCTCAGCTGTTTTGAAAACAAGGTCGGAGATGCGCTGAGACTTGCCGCGGAGATTATGACGTCTACAAAATTTGAAGACGCAAAGCGTCTGCGCGAGCTTATCGCGGAGAGCAGATCGGATATTCAGAGCCGGATAAACAGCCGCGGTAATTCGGTTGCTGCATCCCGTCTTCTTTCATATTTTTCGCGTCATGCAATGATAAACGAATGGCTCGGCGGTATATCGGCATACGATTTCCTTAAAACGCTTCAGTCCGGCTTCAGCAGTTCCGAAGGCAGTATCTCGGACAGCTTTGCTGCGCTTGCTTCATATATTTTTTCGCCGTCACGCATGTTGATAAGTGTGAGCAGCGGAGATGACGGAATGCATGCGCTTGAGACAGCACTTCCCGGGTTTATTTCAAAACTCGGAGATCATGCATCGGAAAGCGAAACTCTCGACGGCTGTAACGGCTTTTTCGAAGGTATTGACGGAGATATTCTGACTCCGGTAAGAAAGAATGAGGGCTTTATGATGTCCTCCCAGGTACAGTTTGTAGGTATGGGAGGTAATCTCATAGACGCCGGATATAAGTACAGCGGAAGTCTGAAGGTGCTTGAAAATGTCCTCAACTGTGAGTATCTGTACGGAGCTGTTCGCGTAAAGGGAGGAGCTTATGGATGCGGCTGCCGGTTCGGCGGAGTTTCCGGAAATGCATTTTTTACTTCATTCCGTGATCCTCATCTTAAAACTACCGAAGAGGTTTACATGAATGCAGGAGAATGGATAAGAAAGCTTGATCCTGATGAGGAAGCTCTTACAAGATATATAATAGGAACATTCAGCGGCTTTGACCGTCCGCTTTCTGCACGAGAAAATGCTGACCGCTCTATGTCTGCGTATCTTTCGGGTATCAGTTATGAAGATATTCAGCGCGAGCGCAGCGAAATTATTGATACTACGGCGGAACAGCTCCGCGAAGCAGCTGATATTATAGATGCTGTATGCGCGCAGAATTACAGATGTACTCTCGGAAATGCCAAGAAACTTCGTGAGAGTAACAATTTTGATAATCTTGTTCCGTTGGCGTAAAAACTTTCCGGTCAGTGAAGGGACGGGGCGTATGCCCTGTCCCTGATTTTTGTATAAATTTAAAGCAACAAATTCTTTGCTTGCAGGCTCCTTTTACCGGGTAACATTTTTTTAGTTCATTTTCTATCTGTTTATCTTTATCCCTCTGTGTATTTTTATTATAACAAAAAGGTAGATACATGGTGATTTTCCATGTGTCTACCTTTATTTTACTATGGCACTTTGCCGGTTGTCATGATTTACCCTGAAGCAACAAGGTTCCGGGGTATCCGCCCGTAATCTGTGATCGTATTCGTCCGGACTCATATTTCATATTTATTTTTCTGCGGCAAATCTGCCGGCTTTCTATTTATTTTATTCGCTTTTAATAACGCGACTGCCTTTGGTTCGGCTGTTTTGGACTGCTGTGCGAACCGTTTTGACTGCGAAGCATATAATTAAAAGTGCAAGATAGATCATAACCACGGTTGCTCCGGCGGGAAGGGACAGTGAAAGTGCAATAATTATTCCCAGCGTGAAGCAGCAAAGAGATGATACTGATGCGAATATAACGACTGAGCGGAAGCTTTTACAAAGCTGAAGCGCCGTAAGTGCCGGAAAAACGGTCAGTGCGGTGACGAGCATGACACCCATTATCTTCATGCCGGTCACAACGGTGATTGCGGTGAGAGCAGCCATAATGCTGTTGTATCTTTTTACATGTATTCCGGAAGCTGACGCGAAAGCTTCGTCGAAGCTTACTGCGAATACGCGTCTGTAGAGCAGCGAATATGCTGCGAGAACGCATATGACGCATATTATGCACAGCACGGTATCTCCGAAAGAAAGTGTAAAGATGCTTCCGAACATGTAGTCGCTCACATCCATATTCATCCCGCTTACAACCGATAAAACGAACGTTCCGACAGCGAGAGCGCCGCCTGATATAAGCGCGACAGAGGAGCCGTCGCCGCTGCCGCTCCGCAGTAAAAGCAGCGCTGCAATTATTACGGCGGGAACAGATATCACAGTCGGTGAGACCCCTATAGCGAGCGCTATTGCCGCTGCGCAGAAGCTCACGTGAGACAGTCCGTCTCCGAGCATTGCTTTTCTTCCGGTCACAAGTCCGACTCCGAGGAGCGCGGAGCTGAGAGCGGTCAGCGGACCTGCGATAAGTGCGCGTACCACAAACGGGAAGCCGAGCAGTATTTTTGCGTTTTCCAGGAATACGTTCATTTTATTTTCCTTTGCATTGTTTTTCGGTTATTGATCTGTAAATTCAGCGAAAGGCAGAAAATACATATGGAAAAAGATAGGATGTACGGACCTGCGGTGCGTGCCTGCTTTATCGGATATGTCGTTCAGGCGATCTCCGTAGATCTTACCCCGCTTTTCTTTGTTATCTTTTCAAAACAGTACGGAATGTCATACAGCATGATAGCGGCAGTGATATTCTGCGGATTCGCGGCTCAGATGTGCGCGGATATTTTTGCCGGACATTTTTTTGACAGGCTCGGCTGCCGTGCGGCGGGAATAATTTCACACGCATTTGTACTTTGCGGACTTATTCTTCTTGGCGTGCTTCCGATTATCCTTCCTCAAAGCTGTATTTGTTATGGAATTATGGCGGCGGTCATAGTAGCGCAGATTGGCGGAGGAATGATAGAGGTTTTTGTCAATCCCCTCATAGATGCAATACCGCAAAAGGGCAGATCGGTACGTGCGAAGCTGAGCTTTCTTCATTCATTTTCCTGCGTAGGCCATGTTTCGGTTGTAATACTTACCGAGGCGGTGCTTTTCCTGACACACGAAGCGCTGTGGATGCTCATACCGATAGTGTGGGCAGCCGTTCCCGCACTGAATCTTGTTCTTTTCTGTACCGTACCGCTTCCCGATTCGGGATTTTCGGACGGTGAATCCGAAACTCGCATTACAGATCGCAAACTCTCGCGCGGATATTTCGTGCTTCTCCTTATTATTATCGCCACCGGAGGAGCTGCCGAGCAGGGCATGACGCAGTGGATATCGGCGTATGCCGAAACGGGACTCGGAATATCCAAGCTCGCCGGAGATATGCTCGGACCGTGTCTTTACGCGCTTTTTATGGGTATTTCGAGAACTCTTTACGGAATATTCAGCGACCGTATACCGCTCGGAAGCGCGATGCTGTGCAGCGGTTTTGCCTGCACGGTATGTTATATTGCCGCGGCGCTTTCGCCGATTCCTGCCGTCAGTCTCGCAGCATGCAGCCTGACCGGTTTTGCGGCGGGGCTTATGTGGCCCGGATCGTTTGCGCTTGCCGCTGAGTTGTATCCGCACGGAGGCGCTTCTGTTTCGGGACGGCTTGCACTGTTCGGTGATATAGGATGTACGCTCGGACCGTGGCTTATCGGAGCTGTATCCTCACGGCTTGATATGGGCGGGGGATTCCTGACTGCCGCGCTGTTTCCTGCGCTGTTTACCGTTTCGGTATTTATTATGAACAGAATCCGCGGCGGAAGAGGAAAGTAGGCTTGAAACTGTCTTTTTGTTTAACTGTTATTTCCTGTTTTTTGATGAATCATATAGCTTCAGGCAAGTTGCCTCCTGTCTCTATAATCGGCGGGTTTCATTGCAAAAGGCAGTATTCCTGCCATAGCTCCATAACGTGGCAAGCCTTTTATTAAAACTTCCGAAAGCTAAAGAGAGCGTCATACAGCAAACCGGCGTTCCTGCATTATCATTTTCATCGGTAAATTATAGTTTACCACTGTTTTGGGTGCATGTCAAGTCATAAAAACATTCGCGTTCTGCCTGAGATAATGATAAAAGTTCAAAAAAATATTGAATTATAATGCCGGATATGATATACTTTTCACTGTATACAGAGGTGATTTTCGGCAATGAATAATGAAATATTATGTTCCACCGGTGCATATATAGGATATGAGAACGGCTATGATCCCATGCTTATACCGGTTTACGGAAAGGATATCCTGTGCGATGCTTTCGAATTTATGGTGGTCAGTACATGGGATGAAAAGCCTACCGCAATCGCGGAGCGTCTCTGCGGCGGAGACATGCGTTTCCGCACGCTCCATTCTGACAAATTTATAGGAATGTATCTTTCCGATCACGACAGTGAAAAAGCTCTTGAGCTTTTTCGCGAAAGCCTCAGGGCGGCGGTGATACTTTCGGCAGAAAAGATGGTGCTTCATCTGTGGGGCGGTTTTGCTTCCGATTCGGATATAGATTATAATATATCTGCGGTCGGATATATGCTTGAAGCTTGCTGCAGAGAGGGAATAACGCTATGCGTGGAAAACGTTCCGTGCAGCGCAGGCGATCCGATCGATCACTGGAGAAAGCTCGCGCGGAGCTATCCTGAGGTGCGGTTTATCTTCGACACAAGATTCGGGGCGTTTGCCGGACAGCTTGGACAGGTATACGGGATATTTACCGATCCGCTGCTTGCTCCGCGTATCGTACACATGCATGTGAGTGATTTCGTCGGACCTCCGCACGATTTCAAAAAGCTCCGCCCGATTCCTCATCCCGGCGGCGGTATCATAGATTTCGAAAGTTTTTTCAAAACTGTAGCTCCGCTGTACGGCGGAACGGTAACTCTCGAATCCCCGTCGCTGTATGACGGCGGCAGAGTTGATGTCGGACAGCTGAATGAATCGCTGGAATATATAAGAAAACATACGGCTGCGGCAGATTCATGACCGCGCGAAAGGAAGTATAATATGTCAAAAAAATTTATGGATAACGATTTTCTGCTTTCGGGAGATGCGGCAAAGCAGCTCTATCATACATATGCCGAGAAGCTCCCGATAATTGATTACCACTGCCATGTGTCTCCGCAGGAGATCGCGCAGGACAAGCGCTACAGCAATATAACCGAGATATGGCTCGGCGGAGACCACTACAAGTGGCGTGCTATGCGCTCATGCGGTGTTGACGAGAAGTATATAACGGGAGACGCGTCGGATTATGAAAAGTTCCGTGCATTCGCGCAGTGTATGCCGAAGCTGATAGGCAATCCGCTGTATCACTGGTCACATCTTGAGCTTCAGAGATATTTCGGATATAGCGGTATACTTTCCGAAAAGACATGCGAAGAGGTCTGGAAGCTGACCGCGGAAAAACTCGCCGAGCCTGATATGAGCGTGCGCGGCATAATAAAAGCGTCACGCGTCGACGCGCTCTGTACGACAGACGATCCTGCCGACACCCTCGAGTGGCACAGAATGATCGCGGCGGACGACAGCTTTGATGTAAAGGTTCTTCCTGCATTCCGTCCGGACAAGGGTATAAATATCGAGCGCGACGGCTGGGCGGAATATATCCGCACGCTTTCGCAGGTTTCGGGAGTGCAGATAACCGACCTTGAATCGCTTAAGGAGGCGTACCGCGCTCGGATCGCATTCTTTGCGGAAAACGGATGCGTTACCGCAGACCACGGTATAGACGACGAGATACCGTATGCTTACGAGCCTAACCGCGTACATATAAACGAGATATTCTGTGCTGCGCTGAAAAACGGAAAATGCACGGACGCGCAGGAGATAAAGATATTCAAGACCGAGATGCACCGCTTTTTTGCGGCGGAATACTCCGCGCACGGCTGGGTAATGCAGATACATTTCGGAGTGCTTCGCAACGCATGCACGGATATGTATAAAAAGCTCGGAGCGGACTGCGGATTTGATATTATAGGCGGCCGAAGCAGCGTAACTGAGCTTGCGCGCCTGCTCGATCTCTTTGCATCCTCCGACGGACTTCCGAGAATCGTTCTTTATTCGATAAATCCTGCCGACAATGCGGCGATAGGCGCGCTGCTCGGCGGTTTTCAGCTTTCCGACGGCAGCGGCATGCCGCGAATAATGCAGGGAAGCGCATGGTGGTTTAACGATAACAAGAGCGGTATGCGCGATCAGATGATATCGCTTGCAAATCTTTCGTCTCTCGGCTGTTTCCTCGGAATGCTCACAGACAGCAGAAGTTTTCTTTCATATACGCGTCATGAATATTTCAGACGAATATTCTGCAATCTTATCGGAGAATGGGTGGACAGCGGAGAGTATCCCGTCGATACCGAAGCGCTCGCCGAGCTTGTTATGGATGTTTGCTATAACAATGCAAAGAACTTTTTCGGATTTTAAATTTTTCTTCCTCTGCTTTAAGTATCTGTTTAAGATTTGCTTAAAATTTTCTTATGTAAACTTAATCTCGGAAATTTCAGAAAAATACTTGACAAAACGGTTTTTAAAGTGTATTATTGTGTCAGTACAGTAGTACACTTTACGGAGGTATGATCGGAAATGCTTGAAACAAGAAATTTATATAAGAAGTATAAACCGAAAAAAGGAGTTCCTGTAACTGCGATCGACAATGTTTCTCTGAAATTTCCCGACAAAGGTATGATATTCCTGCTCGGAAAATCCGGAAGCGGTAAGTCAACGCTTTTGAATCTTCTCGGAGGACTCGACCGATACGACAGCGGAGAGATCATCATAAAGGGCGTTTCGTCAAAGGATTTTAACCAGCAGCACTTTGATTCGTACAGAAATACATATGTCGGATTTATTTTTCAGGAGTACAATGTTCTCGATGAATTTACCGTCGGTGCAAACATAGCCCTTGCAATCGAGCTTCAGGGCAGGAAGGCGGAAAATGACGAAATAAACCGCATTCTCGCGGAGGTCGATCTTGAGGGGTACGGCGGCAGACGGCCGAATGAGCTTTCGGGCGGACAGAAGCAGCGTGTTGCGATAGCCCGCGCGCTTGTAAAGAATCCCGATATAATCATGGCTGATGAGCCTACCGGCGCTCTTGACTCAAATACGGGCAGACAGATATTCGATACTCTGAAAAAGCTGTCGGAAAACAAGCTTGTCATAGTTGTTTCGCATGACCGCGAGTTTGCCGAACAGTATGCAGACCGCATTATTGAGCTTGCCGACGGTCATGTTGTCGAGGATGTTACTCTTGAACCGGGAGATCCGGAAAAGGCAGGACTTGAATTTTCCGACCGTACAATAACTATTCCCGGTGATTATGAGCTTACCGAGGATGACAGAGCGGCGATAAACCGATATATACGCTCGCTTTCTTCAGGAAAGACAGAGCTTGCGGTATCGCGTGCCGGAAAGAACTTTCATCCCACCGATCAGGATGCGATCTCTACAAAGACCGGTGACACATTTAAACTGATAAAATCGCGTCTGCCTATGAAAAACGCGTTCAAGATCGGAGCGAGCGGACTTAAACATAAAAAGATAAAGCTTGTGTTTACCGTATTTCTTTCGGTAGTTGCGTTTACTCTGTTCGGACTTGCCGATACCTTCGGAGCTTACGATAATGTCCGCGCATGTACCGAGTCTATAATGGATACCGGCGTAAAGTATGCATCGTTTGTCAAGAATACAAAGGTTACATACGGAGACGGCGATGATGATTTTTATTACAAATCGGAGCGCATGTCGGCGGCGGACATCGGAAAAATAGAGGAGAATACGGGAATACATGTAAAGGGCGTGTATGTTCCCGCTATGATGTCTTTCAACCTTGACGGAAGTTATGACGCTTCCGTAACGCTTTCCGATGAGTACCCGATTTATTCGACTGCGCTTGACGGATTTGCCGAGCTTACCGAGAAGGATATTTCGGAGATGGGATATACGCTTACCGCAGGCAGGCTTCCGAGCGGAGACGCAGACGAAATCGCGCTTAGCAGCTATGTTGCGCTCACGTATATGAAAGCAGGCTTTGCCGTTTACGGAGACGACGGAACGGTAAGCTATGACAGTATAGGCTCGGCGCAGGAACTTGTCGGACGTAAGCTCAGTTTCGGCGGACAGGAATATACGATCACCGGAATCGTAGATACAAAGCTTGATTTTGACCGCTATTCCGGACTTGCGGTGCGTGACGAGCATGTCACTACCGCTCAGCTTGTTGTCAGATATGCGCTCTACAATGAATTTAACTATGAAACAGGCTACAGCTTCTGTAATACGGCAATAGTCGGAGACGGATTTATTGACAGGTATATATCTGCAAACAGTGTGTTTAAAAATATAGATAACGGACATGTTTCTATTTTCTCACCTGATGAGTCCGATCGGTATTATTTCGTTTCTCCGGAGTATATCTCGCGTATGTCGGATATCGGCGAAGCAGCGATCAGATGGCTCGACGGTGTTCATCGCACAGAGCTTGCTGAAAATGAGATCGTTCTGAGCGCCGATATGTACGAAGACGCAACAGACACGGTAAATATGGAAATGTATATGTATGAGGACGGAACCACTGAAAATTATAATGGACGGAAGATAGTCGGAGTAATAGAAAACGACGCTGTAAATAACGCCGTTGTATGCTGTGACAGCATGTTCGGGCGTTTGGTAACCTCTTCGGACGGTGTATTTACCTTTGCTGCAGGCGCGATGCCGACCTCACGCGGAGATATTCTTAAAACGGTCGAGTATGCGTATTCCGATACGGACGTCCGGTATGAGCTTCAGAACGCTGTAACATATGAATTAAATATGGTAAATGACGTACTGAAGGTCCTTGCGGATGTGTTCCTGTACATCGGTATCGGTTTTGCCGTATTTGCGGCGATAATGCTTGCGAACTTTATCGCAACAAGCATTTCATATAAAAGACAGGAGATCGGAATACTCCGTGCGATCGGATCCCGCTCGAACGATGTTTTCAGGATATTCTTCTCCGAGAGCTTTATTATAGCGGTGATAGATTTTATTCTCGCTTCTGCGGTCACCGGAGGAGCTGTCGCACTCATTAACTATATGATACGGAAGAACTGCGGTATTCTCATAACTGTTCTGAATTTCGGAATCAGACAGATAGTCCTGCTGCTTGCAGTCAGTGTTATCGTAGCTGCGGCCGCATCGTTTATCCCTGTACGTAAGATCGCTTCCAAGCGGCCTATCGACGCGATACGCGGAAAATAATTAAATACAGTTACCGATTTGTGCCGGTCGCGCATTATGCGCAGCCGGCACATAAAGTGCGTTTTGGGAAAATGCGCAAAAAGCGGAGATTTACGTATTTTTGAGCCTTTCGGAATCCGGTGCGGCGGCAAACAAAAAACTCTGTATGCCGTAAAGCATACAGAGCATCTGGAGCTAGTGGTGGGGATTGAACCCACGACCTGCTGATTACGAATCAGCTGCTCTACCACTGAGCCACACTAGCATTTATTCTAACGATAATATTATATCATTTTTTCAGAATTTGTCAAGAGGTTTTTTAACTATTATGAATTTAACAAACATATCCGAAGTAAAGCGCATAATGGAGCAGCACGGAATTGCTTTTCAGAAGCAGTTCGGTCAGAATTTTCTGATAAATCCGACTGTTCCTGCAAGGATAGCTGAGGAAGCCGGGGACTATGTCCTTGAGATAGGTCCGGGAATAGGTACGCTTACGCGTGAGCTTTGCGCGAGAGCTAAAAAGGTGGCTGCCGTGGAGATCGACCGCGGTCTTATACCTGTGCTTGAGCAGACACTTGCCGATTTTGATAATGTCACGGTTACGTGCGAGGACGTAATGAAGCTTGATCTGTGCCGCTTTATAGAGGAGCAGTTCGGAGGAGAGCGGATAACGGTATGTGCAAATCTTCCTTATTATATAACGACTCCTGTTATCATGCTTCTGCTTGAATCCGGCGCACCTATCGATCGTATAACCGTAATGGTACAGAAGGAGGTCGCGCAGCGCCTTGCGGCGGCTCCCGGTACAGCTCAGTATGGTGCTGTTACGGCAGCAGTGTCGTGGTATGGCAGTGCTAAAAAGCTTTTTGACGTTCCTGCTGGAAACTTTATGCCCCGTCCGAAGGTGGATTCATCTGTTATACAGATAAATACGGAGAATGGTATGCGCAGCACCGTCCGGGTAAATGATGAGCAACTTCTTTTCAGAACTCTTTCAGCGGCGTTTGCCATGCGCCGGAAGACGCTTCTCAACGCACTGTCGTCAGATTTTTCGCATATTTCTAAAGATAAAATTGCAAATGTGATAACCGAATGCGGTTTTGAACCGACCGTTCGAGGAGAGAGACTCTCTATATCCGACTTCGCGCGGATTTCCGATAAATTGGGAGAAATTGCGACTGAAAGCGTTCAGTGACGCGCGTTTTGTATTATTATACTGTGTTTTTGCAGAGTTTGGGTCTGAAATTTATTTTGCAAGTGCGAAAATGAAAAAATTCATTTTTATTTATTAACGCGGTGTTAATTTCATTTATTTTTCACGGAAAGACTTGATTTTTTTTCTAATATGTAGTATCATAATCTCAATATGAAATTCAGAGGGGAGTCCATCAGATGACGAACAATAAATACATAAACAAATGGATCGACGAGATGGTAGCTCTTACCACTCCCGATAATATTGTATGGATAGACGGCAGCGAGGCACAGACCGAAGCTCTTAAAAAGCAGGCTGTAGAAGAGGGTACGCTTTTTGAACTCAATCCCGAGCTTCTTCCTAACTGCTATCTCCATCGTACCGCAGTAAACGACGTTGCAAGAGTAGAGAACAGAACCTTCATCTGTACTACAGATAAAGCAGACGCAGGAAACATCAATAACTGGATGGCTCCTTCAGAGTGCTATGAAAAGCTCGGAAAGCTTTTCCGCGGTTCTATGAAGGGACAGACAATGTATGTTATCCCTTATTCCATGGGTGTTGTAGGATCTGACTTTGCAAAGATCGGTATTGAGCTTACCGACTCTATCTATGTCGTTCTCAATATGCTTATAATGACACGTGCAGGACAGAAGGTCATCGACGCACTGGACAGTGTCGGCGACGGATTTATCAAGGGACTCCATGCACGTGCAGACCTCGATGAAAATAACCGCTATATCTGCCACTTCCCGGAGGATAACACTATTTGGTCGGTTAACTCAGGTTACGGCGGAAACGTTCTTCTCGGAAAGAAGTGCTTCGCGCTCCGTATCGCTTCCTATCTCGGACGCAAAGAGGGCTGGATGGCTGAGCATATGCTCATTCTCGGTATCGAAGCTCCCGACGGCAGCGTAAAATATGTTTGTGCTGCATTCCCGTCTGCATGCGGAAAGACCAACCTCGCAATGCTCATTCCGCCGGAAATCTACCGTAACAAGGGCTATAAGGTATGGTGCGTAGGCGACGATATCGCATGGCTCCGCATCGGTTCTGACGGCAGACTTTGGGCTGTTAACCCCGAGAACGGATTCTTTGGTGTTGCTCCCGGTACAAACGAACACTCCAACCCCAACGCGCTTGCAACAACAAAGCGTGATACCATATTTACAAACGTTGTACACGATCTCGACAATAATACCGTATGGTGGGAAGGTCTCAACGACAATCCGCCTAAGAATGCGGTCGACTGGAAAGGCAACAAGTGGGATTATACCAAGTATGACAAGAAGGATAAGTCCACATGCGGCGCTCATCCGAACTCCCGCTTTACCTCTATGGCTATCAACTGCCCCTGCGTTTCCGAGCATTTCAACGATCCCGCAGGCGTTCCGATCTCTGCTATCGTATTCGGCGGACGCCGCGCAAAGACTGCTCCGCTGGTATATCAGTCAACAAGCTGGCAGAACGGTACTTTCGTCGGATCTATCATGGCTTCCGAGACAACTGCTGCAGCCGCAGGCGCTGTCGGCGTAGTACGCCGCGATCCTATGGCAATGCGTCCCTTTGTCGGATATGACATGGGCGACTACTTTGCACACTGGCTTGACATGGGCAAGCGTATCCCCAATCCTCCGAAGATCTTCCACGTCAACTGGTTCCGTACCGATGACGAGGGACACTTCATATGGCCCGGATTCGGAGACAATATGCGCGTTCTTATGTGGATTCTTGCCCGCTGCGAGGATAAGGCAGACGCTGTTATGACTCCTATCGGATTTGTTCCGAAGGCTGAGGATATCGATATTACAGGCCTTAAAGGTGTTACTGTTGATACGATTCGTGAGCTTCTCGATATCGATGTTGATTCGTGGCTTGACGATATCAAGAATATCCGCGAGTTCTATGCTACAGTCGGCGACAGAGTTCCCGCTGAGCTTTATGACGAGCTTAATGCGCTTGAAAAGCGCCTGATTGACGCAAAATAAGAAAAAATAAGAACCCGACCCGCCATCGCAAGTAAAACTTGCGGGCGGGTACCCCGGAACCTTGTTGTTTCACAATAAGAACCCGGCCTGCCATCGCAAGTAAAACTTGCGGGCGGGTACCCCGAAACCTTGTTGTGTTTCCGCAATAAGTGCAGAACAGATCCGCCGCCTACATGGCGGCGGATCTCACTCGCTTTTTTCAGCGGCGGACAGCTCCTCCGCCGTTGAAATGTTAAAAGGCGGCGATTTGCGCCTTATTGAATTTGTATAACGTTTCGGCTGCACTGCCGGATATGCGTTCCCGTCAGTTTTGCTGCCGGGAACGTTTTTGATTTGGTTGAATTGATAGTTCATGCTTAATGAATGTTAAGCTTTATTTATGTGCGATTATTCCGCAAAAGGTGGCATGAGATCATGAATGATATTAAATACCGTCTTGTCGAGTCAAAAAAAGCGGTGAAGGGTGTTTCGCTGCGCATAGATAAAAACGGGGAGCTGGAGGTGCGCGTTCCGGTAGGCTTTTCCAAAGAGATCGCAGACCGTATCGTCGAGCATAACCGGACGCTTATCGAGCGCAAGCTTGCAGAATACGGTAAATTTGCCGAGGCAAAGAGCTATTATACGATTGATTACGACACGACTGTTCCGATGCTCGGCAAAGAGTATACCGTTTTTGCGGAAAGCGATGCGGAATCAGCTTCCGATTCTTGCGGCAGTGATTCGGGTGTAAACAGAAAAAATAATTACGGCGATGAGAGCGATATTCACGGTTCTGGGTGCTGTGACGAAGCTAAGCAGAATGACGGCGGTAAAGGTATTGATCCAGATCTGATGATTGCCGAATGTGGATGCGGCCGGTTTGAACAAGGATTTTATATAAGGAAAGGACTTGAGCCTGTCGAAGTTGAGCGTGCGCTTGCAGGTATATATGCCGCTGCCGCGCGCCGGTATCTACCCGGCCGTACCCGTGAGATTGCGGGCCAGCTCGGAACCGAGTGTCCTTCGGTAAGAATAAACGGTGCAAAAAAACAGTGGGGAAGCTGTACTCACGACCGTAAGCGCGGTGAGATACGTATAAGCTATTCATGGAGAGTTATGCTTGCCTCACCGCGCGCGGTCGATTCTGTCATTGTGCATGAGTTATGCCATATTGCAGATGCTAATCACGGAGACCGATTCTGGAGACACGTAAAGAATTTTATGCCCGATTATCCGCAGACGCATAAAGAGCTTGAGCGTCTTGCATATATGATGGCTCGGAGATGGCATGTATAAAAAGCACGGACTGTATTTCAGATATCTTGCGGTATTTGGGTGCAGCCCGCACTTTTTATGTGTGAATAATGATATAAATATTTCGGTGAACATTAAGGTACATATCAGGAAGGATGAATGCGGCTCTGCCGCGTAAGGCGAAGGGCAGTATAGAATTTAATAAAAAAGTTAATTAGTTAACAAAATGTTTTCTTGTGTATTTAACGCATTTATGGTAGAATAAAAGAGCAATATTTAAAACAGTTCATAGAAATAGAGGGGTGATGTTATGTTCGGAGGACCTCCGCCACTTAATAATGACGCTATAGATAAGCTGAGAGAACAGAAGCCGAAATCTCTTGGCGAGGTGCCGTCTTATCTTAAAAGACTTATCGGAAGGTTTTTTTCGCGTTTGTTTTATATTTTCGGTATAGTGTGGGATACCCGTCCGTGGATACTTTTCGTAATGGTATTTATGGCGATATTTAACGGTGTAATGCCGATAGTCAGCGCATATGTCGGTGCTGAACTGCTGAACTCGCTTGCCGACGCCTACAATGCGTTTACAAGGGCCGGTGAGAACCTGTTTTCGTCCGTTACTCTGTGGCTCGTCCTTTCTTTTGTGATAACATTTGTCAATGCTATCGCGGGTAGAATCAACGGTATAGTGACCAATATTGCAGGTGAGCTTGTAGTAAACAATGTCAATGTCAAGATAATGGAGAAGGCAAAGAACGTTGACATAGCGAGCTTTGACCGCCCCGATTTTTACGAAAAGCTTGAAAATGCGAGCCGTGAGGCGGGTCACAGACCGATTCAGATACTCAATTCGAATTTTACGATCGTAAGTACTCTTATAAGTATAGTTTCGTTTATTGCTGTACTTTGGGCGGTCAGTCCGTTTGCCCCGATAATTATTACCGTGCTGAGTATTCCGTCGGCGGTTATCAATTTTACATACAGGCGCAAAAACTTCATGTATATGCGTCACCGTTCTAAGGACCGCCGTCAGATGAGCTATTATTCGTCTTTGCTTACAGATAAAGATATGGCGAAAGAGCTTCGTATTTTCGGACTTTCCGATACCTTCATCGGTCGCTATAAAAAGGTGTTTTCCGGATATTTTGCAGGACTGAAGAAGCTCTTCGTCAATGAAGGAATGCTTCATATACTTATAACGCTTGTAAATACTGCCGTAAACTGCGGTCTGTTTCTGTTCATTGCCTCCGGCGTATGCAACGGAAAATATCAGGTTGGTGATTATTCGCTTTTCACAGGCGCGCTTATGTCGATATCCGGCGGAATCGCTACGCTTATCACTACTACAGCGTCGGTTTATGAGGGAACGTTGTTCATCGACAATATGATCTCATTCATGAATGAGAAAGTCACGGTCGTTCCGAGTATTGCCGCACCTGTAAAGGTGGCTCACGGTACGGGGCACAGGATCGAACTGAGAAATGTTTCGTTCCGCTATCCGAATGCGTCGTATGACGTCATAAAGAATATGAATCTTGTTATCGAACCCGGAGATACGGTGGTTCTTGTCGGACTTAACGGCGCAGGTAAAACGACGCTTATCAAGCTTCTTACCCGTCTTTACGATCCGACAGAGGGAACTGTGCTTTTAGACGGCCGCGATATACGTGAATATGACACTGAGGATCTTTACAGGATATACGGAATCATATTTCAGGATTTCGGTAAATACGCGGTTAATGTTTCGGAGAATATAGCTTTCGGGCAGATAGACCGCGAGACGGATCAGGAGCTTATCGAACGGGCGGCGGAGCAGAGCAGTGCCGACGCATTTATTGACGGACTTCCGCACGGGTATGACACTCCGCTTATGAGATATTTCGAGCGTGATGGCGTTGAGCTGTCGATAGGGCAGTGGCAGAAGCTGTCGATCGCGCGTGCGTTTTACCGTGAATCGGATATTGTGATACTCGATGAGCCAACTGCATCGCTCGACGCTATCGCAGAGCAGGAGATATACAATCAGTTTGATTCGCTGCGACACGATAAGACAACGATATTCGTGTCGCACAGACTGTCAAGCGCAACGGTAGCAAATAAAATAGTTGTGCTGGAGAACGGCAGAATAATTGAGCAGGGAAATCACAGCGAGCTTATGGCGCTCGGCGGACATTATTATGAGCTGTTTTCAACTCAGGCTAAACGCTATATTACAGATGATTCATCATCCGAACTGTCTGTTTGTGAGGATAAGGACGACACAGGGATGCCGGGACGCGGAATGCCGCCCGAAGGGGCAAACGGAGTGCCGTCAGATACGGAACGCCATGACACTGATTTGAATATGTAAGACTTAAAAAGAAGAACCCGTCCCGCCCGCAATCTTTGATTGCGGGCGGGTATCCCGGAGCCTTTTTATTTCACAATAAAACGGAGGTCTGCTTATATCAAAGCAGAGGCCTCCGTTTTCGTTTTTCTTTCAATTTTTTGAGGGATTTTTAAATTATGGGTTTTATGGATATCTTGTTTTTGATTTTATGAATTGAAGTGTTTTGCATGTTACGGAACCGTGCGGAATTCTATACTTCGGTTTGAGCATTTTTATCTATTTTACGTATATCATCGAGTACAGTGACTTTATCTCCGCTCACCGAAAACGGAATATCCATATTTGCAAATTCCATTCTGTAAACCTTTTCCTCATCACCGTCGGAATGTCTGTACCCCGGTCTCGGATCGTCTTCAAGCGCGGATATCAGAGAATCGAGTTTTTCCCCCGACATGATATTTTTAACGCTGTCGGGGACGGATACTTTAAGCTTATATACTTTTGTTTTCGCGGTATAGCCATCCGACGCTTCCGGATGGCAGTCCGCAACCGGAATATACGGCTTTATGTCGAATATCGGTGTTCCGCTAAGCATGTCTATTCCCGAAACTATCAGCACGGGAGCGAGTTCTTTTCTGCACCCGGAAGCTTTAAAACTGCAGTGCCGGCAGTTCTGATCTTCGCCCAAACATATTTTTTCAAGCTTTACGCACGACAGTCCGAGCGAATTCGGACGAAAAGGTGAACGTGACGCAAAAACTCCTACCCGTTTGTTTCCTCCGAGCCGCGGGGGCCGTACTGTAGGACTCCATTTTGCGCCGTCAGTCTCGGAAAAGTGCCATATCAGCCATAGATGGGAGAATCCGTCAAGCTCCCGAAGCGCCTCTGTGCGCCGGTACTCCGGCTCAAATACTACGGTTCCGTAAAGCTTTTCCTTTACCGAGCTTTGCCGCGGTATTCCGAATTTTGAAGGAAAATCTGTAAGTATATGCGCTATCGGTTTTATTGTTTTTTCGCATTCTTTATTTTCGTAGATCATGTGTAGCTTTTCCTTTCACCGTTTGTAAAAAAACGCGCGCAGCCTGAAAAATAAGTCCGGCTGCGCGCATTATCTGGCTTTGGCTGATGTCTTGATCGCTTTGCAGTTTTAAGATATTCAGTGTTCAGCCTATTTTATAAAGTACAGAGCAGTACAGTTAATTTATAAAATGAAATTATTCAGTAATATATCTTCCGACATTTGCGTAATCGCATGCTTTGAATCCGGGAAGCGAGTGATAAACGGACGAATTTTCTGGAATGGAATAATCGCCGCTGCTGTAATCGGTAAATATTGTTTGTGTCTGATTAAGTGTCAGGTTATCCCTTATATTTAATATTTTTTCAAGGTTCATGCTGAATGTCAACTGCCCGTTAACAAAAACGTTCTGACGGATTTTTGCGTCTCCGAAAGCATAACTTACAAACCGATCGTTCAGATCATATACATTCGTAGTCTTGAGAAGCATTGTCCACGGATAACGGTATGCCCAATAGCGGTTTCCGTATGCAGAGTTGCATACATCCCACATCATCCATGACCAGAGTCCGCCGTATCCCCGCTCTGCCTCGGCGATATCAAACTTTGCGCTCTGAATAAATCCGCACAGACTGCTTCCCGGAATATAATAGTATGCACGTGAATCCGTATGCATGGAGGAATTGATAAAAAGATTGTCATGTACGTCATTATCCTGACCGGATATAGCTATTGCATCACCGGCGATATTAATAAAATAGTTTGAGTATATTTGCTTTCCGCCGCCTGCATTATCACAATAGTATCCTATGGGAACCATCGCCGGATTAAATTTGTTTTTTATATTTGCTATTACGTTATGTCTCAGAACATATCCGTTTGCAAACCATGTACCGTCATAAACAGCGCCGGCGTCACTTGCTTCATAGCACACATCGTGTATATAGTTGTATTCTATAATAAGATCGCGCGCCATAGATGAAACCGCAAGATGCGGTCCGTTGTACATTTCATTATGAGAAACGGTGAAACCGTATCCTCCGCTGTGTTCGGGAGATACAGTTCCGATCTCAATTGCACCGTAATATGTTCTGCGAAGTTCTCCGAATTCATGAATTAAATTGTTGTCAATGACAGAATCGGACACGATAGTTTCAGGAGTGTTCGGACTCTCGCCGTATACTCCGTCAGCCCCGACGTAATATATTTCATTATTGAATATGTTAATATTTGAACCGCTGAAGCTTATACCGTTTTCACCGCATCCGCGTATTTTGCAGTTCTGAACCGTGTTGTGATTTCCGCTTATATTTATAAGATCTTCTACTCCGCCTTCTACAGTCAGACCGTCAAAAGTATAGTAATCTACATTGGCTTCAATAACGCTTCCTGTGCATTGAGCAAAGGCTGCAGTCATATTTTTATATCCGTCCGGAGCATACATATACAGCATACCTGTGTCTTCTTCTATGTAATATTCTCCCGGAGCATCAATTTCTTCAAGAACATTGAAGTAGAACATGCGCATCATGTTATTAACAGACGTATTTATATCTACTTTTACCCGGTTTTCTGCCGGATCGTATGAAGATATTTTACCGTAAAACGGTGTATAGTCATATGTACCGTATATTAAAGCGCTTTTCAGAGAAGACTTATCCCAGTTTTTTACGCGTCCCGATATATCAACATACGAATCGCCGCCTACAGGATCGGCTGCGGACGTATAGGCGGATATACTTCTGTCATCGTTAGGATACCGTCCTGTCCAACAGCGTTTTCCGTTAATGTAAAGCCGGCTGTCGATACGTACATCTATGTCCTGGGGAGCATAATTCACGCCTACTTTTTTCAGATCGTATGCTACAAGATGATTTCTTGCGTCTTCTGTGAGGTTGCGTGAAAGGATTTCGTCGGAGGGAATCTGATAAAGTTCAGGATCAAGGACGTATCCTCCCTCGATAACGGCGGTTTCTCCTGTGACATTTTTATATGTAATGGGACATTCTTTCGTCCCGCTGTCCTCTTTTCCGAAAATCAGTGTTTCCGGCTGATAATATATACCGCCGCAAAGATATACGGTAATACCGCCGTCAGGCAGTCCCGATTTTTTAAGCTCCCGGATTTTGGCACGTACTTCTGTCAGAGTATACGGTGAATTTTCGGTTCCGTCCGGATTTGTGCTTCCTTCCGGAGAGGTGTAGAACACAAGCTGTCCGGAACTGCTGTCTGAGAGTGCATATATGGCCGGTATTTTTCCCGATGATATGATCAGAAAGGCTGCCAATACAAGCACTGATATTTTTTTAGAGTAAAAACGTATGAAAGACATTCCCTTTTTCATAGTTATTGTATTCCTTTTACTGAATTTATAATGTACTTATTTAGTGTAATCACATAAATTAAAATCGGGACTGAGTCTAAATAAACTCGCCGGTCAGGCTGTGAGGATTGCAACTCACTCAGGGAGCTTTGCTCAGCGGGACTGCAGAGGAAAATCCGATATGTAATCCGCCGTCTGGGAGGAGGGCGGCATCTGCATGAGGGTTATAAATTCAAAAACGTTATTCTGTTTGTGTTTTTATTAATGAAGACTTCTGTTTTATACGGTATTTTGCTTTTCTGCTTACGTATTATACGAAGAAATAAATTAAAGATATTTATTCTTGTACAATACAGAGAGACTTTTACTTATATAGGTGAAAAACGCCACCGACATTAAATGATACGGTCAGTCATTGCTGTATCTGCCGACATTTGCAACATCGCATGCTTTAAATCCAGGGAGCGAGTGATATATTACCGAGTTTTCGGGAACCGTGTAATCGCCGCCATTATAATCGGAAAATATCCTGCTCGCATCGCTTATTCCGATATTGTCACGGAGAAGCATGAGGCGCTGAACCTCCTGAGTTGTATATACCGAATAAGTAGGAAACATTACATTCTGGCGGATTTTCGCGTCGCCGTATGCATATGATACGAATTTGTCCTCAAGATCATATACATTTGTGGTTTTGAGAAGCATCGTCCACGGATAGCGGTATGCCCAGTAGCGGTTTCCGTATACCGGATTGAAAGCATTGCCCATCATCCACGACCAAAGTCCTCCGTATCCGGAGCTTGCGGCTGAGATGTCGAACTTAGCGCTTGTAGTCCAGCCGGATACGGTATTCGGAATATAGTAGTATGCGCGCGAGTCCGCATATATAGCTGCTGTACTCAGAGATTTCTTTCCGCAATTGATAAGAATGTTATCATGTATATCATTATCCTGACCTGCAAGACCGATGCCGTTGCCGTCGATATTCATAAACAGATTGGAGTATACCTGTTTTCCGCCTCCTGCGTTATCGTTGTAATATCCGAGCGGAGCCATCCAATCATTGAATTTATTTTCAACGCCTGAAAGTATATTATGTCTGAATACAAAGCCGTTTGCAAGCCATGTTCCGTCGTATACAGCACCTGCGTCACCGCCCTCGTAGCAGACATCGTGTATATAATTGTATTCGACAATCACATCGCGTGCAAGATAGTTCATTGCCGTATGGGGACAGTTGTATATTTCATTGTGAGATACCGTAAAACCGTATCCGCCGTCATGCCCTGGCGTTACGGTACCGAAGCTGACAGCGCCGTTATACACTCTGGCAATGTCTCCGAAATCGTGAATGAGGTTGTTATCGACTACCGAGTCTGAGGGAACGGTATTTAAGTTATTTGTATACTCTCCGTAAATTCCGGTTGAGCCTATGTGATAGATCTCGTTGTTGAAGATGAGAACCTTTCTTCCGTTGAAGTTTATTGCCTGATCACCGCAGTCGCGGAGGATACAGTTCTGTACGGTATTGAAATCGCCGTTTAGCTTTATCAGCGTACCAAGTCCGCCTTCGACAGTGAGACCGTCGAATGTGTAATAGTCAACATCGGCTTCTATAAGGTTTCCCTGACACTGTGCGAATGTGACCGTCATGTCCTTATATCCGTCGGGAGCATAGAAGTAGAGCATTCCGGTATCTGTATCTACGTAATATTCGCCGGGAACATCTATCTCTTCAAGAACATTGTAGTAGAAATACCTCGCGTTTCTGTTCATAAATCTGCTCGATTTAACGGTAACACGGTTTGTCTCGGCGTTATATGAAAGAACTTTTCCGTACGATGATTCATAATCTATCTCAAAGTTTCCGTACAGACGTGCATTTTTTATAGATGACTCTGACCAATTCATGATACGGTTTTCTTTGTCGATAAAACTATATCCGTCCGTGTCTCTGAAATCGGCGTTTACCATATCAATATATGAATATATCGCGCGGTCGTCATTTGGGTAACGTCCCGCCCATCCGCGTACGCCGTCTATATAAAGACGGGAGTCAATGATATTGTCGATATCGTAGCTGTCGTAATCTACTCCTGCCGCTCTGAGATCATATGCTACAAGATGCTTCTTTGCATCCTCGGTGAGATTCCGCGAAAGTATTTCGTCGGATGGAGTCTGATAAAGCTCAGGGTCGAGAACATATCCGCCCTCGATAACAGCGGTCTCGCCCTCGGCATTTTTATATGTAATAGGACATTCTTTTGTTCCGCTGTCCTCCTCGGTAAATTTAAAAGATTCGGTAAAATAGTATGTGCCTTCCTTGAGATACACGGTAATACCTCCGTCGGGAAGACCGGACTCGGATCTTTTCAGTTCCCGAATTTTGGCACGGACTTCTTCAAGCGTATACGGCAGCGCTTCAGTTCCGTCGGCGTTTCCTTCTGTTCCTGCCGGGGATACGTAATACGCCAGAGCTGTACCGACACCTTCGGCGGCAGACGCGGATATGCCTGAGAAAGGCGGTATAAGCATGGCTATAGCTAAACCAGAGACTACTGTTTTTCTGAGTACGGAACGGGTAGTGCGTTTTCTTGTCATGTCATGCTCCTTTTGTTATTTGTAACTAAAAAATCATTTGTTTAAATTAATTTTAACATACTTATATATCAGTGTCAAGCACAGTGTGAAAAATCATGTTGTTTTTCGGGAAGAATTATCTTGTTTTTATTCCTAATGAAATTTATTCCGAAATCAGTAAATAAAAATAACCGCCGACAGTGAGATCAACCGTTTGTGTCAGCCGACGCGGCGTTTTTTTATTTACAGTAAAAAATTCCGCGCAGTCCTGATGTTTTGTGCAGGACTGTGCGGAATCATTTATGTGAAAATATTAGGGAGAAACAAGCGCGATAAGCGATCAGGAATATTTGTTGGAAAGACGGAGATTGTCGGCTATCATAGCGATAAATTCGCTGTTTGTAGGTTTTCCTCTGTTGTTCTGCACCGTGAATCCGAAGTAGGAATTCAGGGTATCTATATCTCCGCGGTCCCATGCGACCTCGATCGCATGTCTTATCGCACGTTCAACTCTTGACGATGTAGTTGCATACTGCTTGGCTACAGTCGGATAGAGTATTTTTGTAACTGAATTTATTATATCGCTGTTCTCGATAGTCATAAGAATGGCTGTTCTGAGATACTGATAACCTTTGATATGTGCCGGAACGCCTATCTGATGAATGACCTTGGTGACTTGTGTTTCAAGATCGCTTCCGCCAAGAACATCTGAGGAACGGGATGTGCTGGTTTTGCGCGATGCAGCTATGTATGCGATTCTTTCGGAAAGACTTTTGTAATCTACCGGTTTCGTCATTATGAAGTCAGCTCCGCATTGTGTGATTTCCGAAAGTACAGACGGAGTTATCGCTTCGGAGACAATAATAAACGCAGGAACTGAATCACTGCCGAAATTCATTATGCGGCAGCCTTTTATAAGCTTGATTCCGTCAAGCTTGGGAAGCCATGTGTCAAGAATTACGATATCGGGATGCAAATTATTTATTTTGCTAAGAGCTTCTTCGCCGTCTCTTGAATCGGTGATGTTCATATAACCGAGCGCTTTAAGGCGGTCGCGGCAGGTGAATCTGAATTCTTCGTTTGCGTCTGCAATTAAAATGCTTATTTTCTGTTCCATGCGTTTATACTCCTGTATATTTTATTTTTTGATATGAACGTACGGCGATTGCCGTCCGGTAATGTTTCTTTACTGTGGAAATATTTTACCATAAACTGGAAAATAATTCAATAGGCAAAAACGTAAAAGTTAAAGATGGTTTTTTATGGTAAATAGTGGAAAATATACAATCAAATCCAAACGCTTAGGGAAATACAGTATTTTTTAAGAAAAAAATAAAATGATTTTTCTTGTCAAAAGGAAAAATAAGGCGGGAAATATTTTCAGTGTGAGCTGAAAGGAGGAATTGATTTGACAGGCGATGTTAAAAAACAAACGGGTGCGGGTATTCCGAAAGTTTACCCTAAAACAACAAGGTTCCGGGGCACCCGGATACAATCTATGATTGCGTCCGGCGGTGGTTCTTGTTTTATTATAATAAAAGCAGTACCATTATTTTATGTGTACTGCTTTGCCGTGCTGCTCTATATCCGTTTTCGCTACAGACGGTTACAGTACCGATCTGCATAAGTTTAATGGTAGTGTGTTTTCATTTCATACGATCAGAGCGGTCAGTATGCATTTTATCTTTTCTTATATTTCATCATAAAAGAAAACTTTGCGGCTGTACTCATGATCATACATATCGCTGCGGTCAGAATACCGAACATGGCAAGCTCTATCAGTGTTATTCCGAAGTTTCCGTGCATACTTATACCTGAAAGCTCGCCACCTTTACCTCTGCGCCTTATACCAAAGTGATTGTCATATTTTGCCGTTATCTCGATCGGGCAGGAGTGCTTGTATTTTTTGAACATACGTGTATATTTTTCAAATGCGCGTGTTGTCTGCTGCATTAAATTCATTTTTAAAAATTCCTTTCCGTGCCATTTTGTTTCTTTGGGGTAAGTATGCCCTGAACATATATGGTATATTCGTGTACAGATAGCCTTGTGCCGAGCTATTTTTTACCGTTTTCGCTTTCATACGGTCCGATGAGCGATTTTATCAGGTAGTCAGAATATATGAGGCTTGCGCACACAAAGGTCAGAGTTTTTATAGTGCTTACAGCGCTTTCAAGCGCCGAATCTCCGTCGGAATTTTCACTGTTTTTTTCGGCGTGCTTAAGTATGCGGACGGGAAGATCGGAATCCTCCGCAATAATCCTTTCTGAAACGCCGGACATGTCATATTCTCCGCTGATGCCGAATACACTCAGAAGCGATCGCTCGAATTCGCTGCAGAACAAGTCGTAGCAGTCCTCCATGCTGAAACTTTCGAGCATGCGCTCTCTTATTGCGCGTATATCCGCCAAAGAGATGAACCGCTTGAACATACATATTACTGTAAGATTTGCGACATGGCGCCGGTCATAGCGTTTATTTATCGGAGCGGGAATCATCTTCTGTTTTACATAATTGTTTATCATTGTCGGTGTGATCAGTTTCTGATCTCCGCCGGGGGAAAATATATTCAGATTTTTTTCGAGAATGCTGATAACCTGATCGATATAAAGTCCGATATCCGGAAGATCATTCCAGCGCGGACAGCGATAACTTACTATTTCTTCTGGAGAACACATGTATATCACCTTTTAAAATTTTTTAGGTTTTGCATTAAAATAAAAAACATTTTATCTGTATATAATACTACCATAAAATGTCGATTGCGTCAAGCATGCGGCGAAACTTTTTGATCCGCAGCGAATGTGCTGAATACTGTTTTAAAAAGTGTATTTTTTGTAAAGAAATATAGAAACGGTTGACAGACATATAGATAAGAGATATAATAGTTTTGAAAACCAGATGTTACGTTTTTTGAAAACTGATTACAGGAGACGGTAAACAATGAATAAGCGTAGATATACTTTGCACAGTGTAGGCAGATTTAATACAATAAACGAAATGCTAAATCTTGCGTGCGCCGAGGCCGGTGAAAAGGCGGCGTTCAGCTATAAATCGGCAGGCGCGGAAGTCAGTGTTTCGTACGAAAGCTTTACGGCGGATACTTATGCGCTGAAACATGCGCTTGCAGCTTACGGAATTAAAGACGGAGCGCATGCGGCGTGCTGCGGAGAGAGCAGATATGAATGGGCGACGGTTTACCTCGGAGTGCTTTGCAGCGACTGCGTATTTGTTCCGGTAGACCGCGAGCTTCCTCCCGCTGATATGGTAAACGTACTTGTACACAGTGACAGCAGCGTTCTTTTCTGTTCCGAAGCAGTCGAAAAGATCGTGTCCGAAAATCTTGATAAACTTGGCTCGGTAAAATATTTTATCTGCTTTGACAGGGAGGAAGCGAGTGCCGATGGACGTTTCGTACCTTATAAAAGTTTTATTGACGAGGGAAGAAGGCTGCTTGAAGAAGCTGACGGGAAGGCACCGGAGCTTCACCGCGACCCGTATGGACTCGGAATGCTTGTATATACATCCGGTACTACCGGTATGCCTAAAGGCGTTATGCTGTCGGAACACGGTATTGTATGCTGTGTTTATTATGGTCTGCAGCTTTGTGAGGCCCACGGAAAGTGCCTGTCGGTGCTTCCGTGGCACCACACATATGAGGCAGTCGGAATTCTTGCCGCGCTTCATTCCCATGTCACTATATGCATAAACGACAAGCTCCGCAATGTTATGAAAAACATTCAGTTTTTTAAGCCGACATATATGTATCTTGTGCCTGCATTTGCCGAAGTGTTTTACAAACGGATATGGCAGACTGCAGAGAAAAACGGAAGTGCCGAAACTCTCAGACGCGCTGTAAAACGCAGCAATTCGCTTCGTAAGGCAGGAATTGACATGAGGCGCGTTATCTTCAGGAAGATACATTCGCAGTTCGGCGGAAATCTCCGTAAGATAGTATGCGGAGGTGCGCCGATGCGCCCCGAAATAGGAGATTTCTTTGATTCTATCGGAATCAAACCGATCAACGGTTACGGTATAACAGAGTGTTCTCCGCTTGTTTCGGTCAGCCATGACGATTTTAACGACTGGACCACTGCGGGAGTTCCTCTCGCATGCGAGCGCGTGACGGTAGACGATCCTGACAGCGACGGAAACGGTGAGATATGTGTTCGCGGAGACACGGTAATGCTTGGATATTATAAGGATCCCGAACAGACTGCACAGGTTTTGGAAAACGGAATGTTCAGGACGGGTGATTATGGAAATATAAATAAAAACGGACAGATTACGGTTACGGGACGGAAAAAGAATCTTATTGTTCTTGATAACGGAAAAAATATATATCCCGAAGAGATTGAGGGATATATAATGACTGTTCCTTATGTACTTGAGGTAGTTGTCAGCGGCATTAAGGATGAGAGCGGATCTGAGGTCGCGCTCTGTGCGGAAGTTTACCTTGACAGGGAGCTTCTTGCCGAATCGGGAGACGGCGATCCTATCGAAACATTGCGCAGCGATATCAAAAATGCTCTCTCGCCGCTGCCGTCATATAAGCGGATTGCCAAGATAATACTGCGCGATACCGAGTTTGAAAAAACGACCTCCAAAAAGATAAAAAGAAATTACGCAAAAAACTGAATCAGATAAAAAAGCATCTGCTGCCGCAGATGCTTTTTTATCACCCTGAAACAACAAGGTTTCAGAGTACTTGCCTGCAATCTTTGTTTGCGCTCTGCAGGTCGGGTTCTCATTTTTGACCGCCTTATCCGTATACGGTTTGTATAGAAAAGGCAGACAAAATTTATATTTATTACATATCTGAGCGTATCAGTCGTGCAGTTCGGGACATTCGGAATGAGATTTATATGCGGCGATGTACTCTTTCATCCAGTCGTAGTACTTGCTTCCGTGACCGCCTTCCATAGGCTCGATATCACGGCTGTATTCTTCAGAGTAGTTATCGACAAATTTGTTGTCCTCAAAGCGCTGAGCTATCCATTCGTTCCACCATGTTACGGTAACTACCTTAGGTCTTGACTCAAAAGCGTTTTGCCACTGATGCCAGAAGGTGCATCCTCCTTCTCTGCCGAGAGCATTTGACGGATCGCTCATATAACCTGCCTGAGCTGCTACGCATACGCAAATCTGTTCCGCTCTGCCGCGCCGGTCGTAGTTCGGAGTATTTTTCTGCTGAAGGAATGACCACTCGCATTTTTTCGTATTATAATTGAGTCCCCACATGTGTCTCCATGTTATCTTTGTATTGTCAAGGGCGGGGCTTTGCGTTACAAGGACAAACGGTTTTTCGCTCCAATATACCCAACATTCTTCATATTTTTTGTTGGTAATGAATTCGTCGTATATAGCGTTGACAATGTTCCAGTCCTCGTTATTTGTTTTGCACCACATTGAAACATACGGTGTTTTAAGTCCTTCTGCACGCATTTCGACGATCGTGTCAAGCAGTGCCGTACACGGATTCGATACCATGTTTTTCCACGTGGAATCTTTTTTCCAGTCCATGCTTACATTTGTGTTGTCGACAATTATGAAATCGATGCCTGCAGCATAGAGCTGTGTCATGTGAGTACGTATGACGTCCTTATCGGAGCTGCTGTAATAACCGAGAGCGGGTTTACCCCAGTAGTGGAACTCATAGAGCGGTCCCCAGTTTCTTTTTCCGTTAAGTACCTCTGCGATATTATAAGGATTGTCACCGTATTTTTTTATTACCGGATCGAACCATGTAGAATAGCATATAGATACAAGATCCTCTTTATCCTTTATATCGTACAGCTCCTTTTTGTCTTCATTGTTATCTGTCATTTCCGTTTCTACAGGTTCCTTTTTATCAGATTCAAAACCGTAATTGCTTTCGGTCGGCTTACCGGACGTTTTTCCGGTGCATCCGGACAGTAGAGCCGACAGTAGAACGGCGGCACAGGCAAATTCGGTCAATCGAGTTTTTTTCATTAAAAAGTCCTTTCGGTATTTTCGAGGGTGCTTTTTCCGGTAATATATCCGGAAATGCCGTATTTCAGGAATAAATACGCTTTCAATGTCATATTTTACACAGACAGTATTAACGTGTCAAGATTTCAGGATAAATTTTTTATATTATGCGGTTTTGCAAGTAAAATATGTCCTTTTGTCACATAAATAAAAAACTTGACAAAGAAAAATATATATTGTATAATTATAAGACAGTTCGATTTAAGGCAATGAAAAGAATACTGCATTTTTAATATTATTTATGTGGATCACCTTTTCGTCTGCGGACTTTTTTCTTGCGAAATTTTTCCGCATGCTTATACTTATAATTATCTTATAAAAGAAACAGAATATTATTCGGAGGAAACGATATGTTTGAGAAAATCAAAACAATAATGACAGAAGAGCTTCAGCTCGATGCTGATATTACCGAATCTTCGGTGCTTTCCGAGATAGGCGTTAACTCTCTTGAGCTTGCGGACCTTGTTATGCATTGCGAAGATGATTTCGGAATTGAGGTAGGCGACGATGATATCCGTGGTTTTGTTACGGTAGGTGACGTAGTAAAATACGTTGAGGAAAAATCGGCTGCCGTATAATACAGAGCGGACGCCTTTTTTCGGTGTCCGCTGTTTTTTACTCTGAAACAGCAAGGTTCCGGGGTATCCGCCCGTAATTTGTGATTGCGCCCGGAGGGACGGGTTCTTATCTATAAGAGTGTAGTAAAGAATGTAGTAAAATATAAAGGATAACGTGGGGGACGGATGTTATGATGTTTCTTGCTGTAATATTCATCGCGGCTGCCTCTCTGCTTTGCTTTGCTGCGGTAAGACGGCTTGCAGCCGACTGTAAGGTCGGCAGAATACTGAAGTACAGGCTTGGGGGAGGCCGTTTTCTTCCCGAACTGTATTCCGCGGCGTTCGGAAAGCGTTACCGTATCCTTGAAAACATCTATCTGCCGTCCGGCAAGCAGGACGGAAAAATATACCGTATTCCTCTTATGCTTGTCGGGCGTGCGGGAATAGTTCTTGTCGAAGAAAAGCGCATGAGCGGATTTATCGAAAATCCCATGCGCGGAGACTGGAGGCAGTTTCACGGAGACAGAATAGTTCAGTTTCAGAATCCGATCGAGATCAATCTGTTTCATGGGCAGGCGCTCAGAAAGCGTCTTGCATCGCACGGTTATCCGATTCCTCCGGTAAGAGGCGTGATCGTGTTCAGCGAGGGCGATGTAAGATTCAAGAACAGGTTCAGACAGGTGGTTACTGCCGAGTCATCTGCGGGATACATACGCGAACTGATGAAAGAGAATGTTATTTCGAAAATCGATGCGGACAGAATTGCCGGAAAGCTGATGCGCGATTCAAAGCGAATATGCTTGGGCAGGCTTATGTCTGACTGAGCTTCCCGTAAGGAATTTTACAGATAGTCGGAAACAAAAAATTCCGCGGAGTTTCCGCGGAATTTTTAATCCGTATGAATCGGTGCTTAATACTTATAAAATAATAAAGGAAATAATTATGAAACCTATAGTTTCAGTAAGACGCTGTGATGAATATGATATCCGGCGCATAGAAAAGATCCTCAGACAGCAGTTTGAGGAGGCAGGAATCGATACGAATATATTTAACGGCAAGAGAGTCGCAATAAAACCGAATCTTGTTGTAGCACAGAAAAACAATCCTGCCGCCTGTACAAATCCCGCTGTTACCGAGGCTGTTGCGCGTATAGCGGTCGAGGCGGGCGGAGACGTTGTGATCGCCGAAAGTCCAGGAGGACCTTTTACTGTTCCCGTAATGAAGCACAACTATAAAGTAAACGGTCTTATAGAAGCGTCGGAAAATTCCGGTGCGGAGTTGAATTACGATATGGGATTCCGTACAGTATCTGCACCCAATGCCCAAAATTCGATGAATTTCAATATTATAAATGCTATTGCAGATGCGGATGTTATTGTCGACGTATGCAAACTCAAGACACATACCCTTACAGGTATGACATGTGCCGTTAAAAATCTTTTCGGCGTTATTCCCGGAACTCAGAAGGTGGAGATGCACGCCAGATTTTCAAATCAGCAGAAGTTCGGAAGCGTGCTTATAGATCTTTGCGATATGCTTTGCAGCACGAAAAAAGTTGTTTGTGTCTGCGACGCGGTAGTCGGTATGGAAGGGAACGGACCGTCGGGCGGTTTGCCGAGGAACATAGGCTGTCTTATTGTTTCGGAAAGTCCGTATGCGCTCGATTCCGTTGCAGCTGATATTATAGGACATACCGGCGAGATACCTATGGTCGAAGAGGCAAAGCGACGCGGTCTTTGTCCGCAGTCAGGCGAAATCGAACTGCGCGGTGATTCTATAGATGAGTTTAAAATATCTGATTACAAACATTCCGATGCGAAGCGCGGACGTATCTTATCGAGTCTGCCTCCGTTTCTTCAGCCGCGTCCGGTTATTGTGAGTGCAAAGTGTGTCGGATGCGGAAACTGTGCTGATAGCTGCCCTGTTCATACAATTTCCGTAAAAAACGGTAAGGCGGTAATAGACAGAAAGCAGTGCATCAAATGTTTTTGCTGCCAGGAGCTTTGTCCTATTCACGCAGTTGAGATAAAAAAGAACTTCCTTTTTAAGCTTGTACGCTGACGGGAGACCGCAAATGAATTATGAAGGTTCGGTGTGCATAAAGGCGCACGCAAAAATAAATCTGTTTTTAGAGGTGTCGGCGCGCCGCGCCGACGGATATCACGATATAGACAGTATTATGCATAAGATCTCTCTGCACGATACAGTTACTGTTAGCTGCCGCATGGGAAACGGTAAGATAGAACTGAACTGCAGCGATCCGTATCTTCCGGCAGGGGAGAAAAACCTTGCTTACCGTGCGGCCGCTGCGTTTATAGCTGCTTCGGGTATCCGAGTAGATGCAGATGTGAGAATCGAAAAATGTATACCGGTCACTGCCGGAATGGCGGGCGGCAGCGCCGACGGTGCCGCGGTGCTTTGCGCGATGAACTGTATATGCGGCAGTCCGCTTTCGGAGGCCGAGCTTATTTCGCTCGGCGGCACGCTCGGTGCAGATGTGCCGTTTTGTATGTCTGACATACCTATGCTTTGCCGCGGAATCGGCGATATTATGCAGCCGTGCGGCGCTCTACCTCCGTGCAGGATAATTGCCGCGACAGGACAATATGAAAAAAAGTCTACCGGGGCTGCATACGCGGCGATAGACTCAGTGGAGGGAAGAACGGTTCGGACAAACGGCATGGCAGAGGCGCTTCGGACCGGAGATCTCGGAGCGGTTTGCGCCAATTTGTACAACGTATTTGAGACGGTGAATCCGGAGGCGCAAAAGCTTAAGCGGCTTATGATTGAAAGCGGAGCATCCGGAGCGCTGCTCAGCGGAAGTGGGCCGTCTGTATTCGGGCTGTTTCGCGAAAACGCGGATACGTCTGCCGCCGTGCAGGCTCTCGGAAATGCAGGCTGTCGGGTTTTTGAATGTACTCCCGTGCCGTATGCCGGATAACGTTTTCTACCGCTGTTTCACTTCAGATTCAAAAAACGGAACGGATTAGTTTTTTTCAACTTTGTTATACGCACTTTAAGATCTGTATTGTATGCGTATAGCCGATTGATCTTTTCGTATATTATAACTTTCTTTAATAATGCATTCGATAGGGTTCGGCTTCATTAGTGCTTTTTAGTTTATATCTGTTTTATGTACGCTGCTTTAGTATTTACGGAGGGAATTTTTTTGAAAAAGCAGGACAAAAGACTTGCCGAGCTTTGCGAAAAGCTGTTGCTCGAAGGTATAAGTTCTATGACTCAGCGTGAGTTGTTTGAAATTGTACTCCTGTTTTGTGACAGAGGAACCGATGCATTTACATGCGAAAAATATATTTCGAGGTACAGAATGTATACCGATTTTATTACTGGAATGGCAAGCGGCGGCTGTATCGGAGATAATGTTATACTTTCCGGTCTTTGTAAGCTGATAACCGAAACGGCGAAGCTTATTAGCGTCGGAGCATGGGATCACAGTATTGAAGAAACGGACTTTTATCATAGATTATCGGAATATTGCAGAAAAGATTCCGAAGAACATATAAAGTCGCTTTGCAGACAGCTCGCAGTTATGAATTACGATTGTTCTGCCGAGGTATTCCGTGCGATGTTTCTTGACGGCAACAACAGGATGATATGGTATGACGATATCGCAAGAGGAGATTTCGGAGAAGTATATCTTGATTTTAATTCATTTTTCCGGGCTGCGATTGCAAGGGGTGCCAAAGGAATTCTTGTTGCTCATAATCATCCTGACGGAGATCTTCGTCCGTCGGTGTCGGATGTTAAAATTACAGAAAGATTGAAGAACGCATGTGAAAATGTCGGTATCCGTTTCATAGATCATATTATTGTGTGTTTCGGTCGGTATCGATCTGTCTGTGATCCCGAAAATAACAGTTCTGATACAGATGAGCGCAAAAAATTTCCGGAGCAGATCGGTCAGACGGGTGTATACCGTATCGGAAGTGCTGCTCCGCCGGGACGGGTAGATGACAACTACTTTTACGACCGGGCAGCCGAGCTATTCTGCGATAATGATGATCCGATCCCCAAATGGAATGATATCGCCATGCGTGAGTCTGATGATGAAGAAGGTTCGGGATGTTGATTCGTTGTTTGAAATGGATTTTACGATGGTATGAATCGCTTGATATTGATATATACTTGTTTACAGGTTGTTTTAGATTTTGGTTCCGTAAGAATATAAATAGATCTATATATTTTAACTCTTTACAGTAGTATTTTTAAACTGCTGTTTTATCCCGTGTGAAAAGCGGCGATATTTCGTTATATGACTGTAAAATGTAAGTCATATATCATGAGGTTTGTGCATGACTGCGGCTGCTTACGCAGCACGGTGTTTTTGTAAGAGAGAGTTGACCTTTCTTGCTTTTCGCGAAATACAGCCTTGTTTCGAGAACAACAGCATCGCTTTGAGCGCAGACGGATACGGTATTTACCGTTGTCATTATTCCGACCGCGAGATCGGTGAGCGCCCAGATCATATCACCGGTGAAGAACACACCTGCTGCGGCGCAGAGACTGTATGCAGCTATATAGATTCTGTTCGGCGTACCGCAGCTTTGCGGTGCGCCGCCGTTTTTTCTGTTTACGATATAGAATATTCCCTCAAGTCCGTAATGCGCCCAGCATACGACGGTTGCAAGCGCAAAAAACGCTATTGAAAGTGCAAGGAATATTTCGGCGGGTTTGCCGAGATAAAGTGAGTACGATCTTATTACGAGCAGCATTCCGCTTGCGTCCGACATGCAGGCTTCTCCTACCGTATCAAATGCGAGAAGAACAACAAATGCGGTCATGCTGCAAAGCACGACTGTATCTACGAACACTTCGAAAAGCCCGAAACATCCTTGCGCCGCAGGGGATTTTGTATCCGCTTCCGCATGTGCTATAGGCGCAGTCCCGCAGCCGGCTTCGTTTGAAAACAGTCCTCTTGCGATTCCGAATCGCATGGCTCTGTTCAGGGTGAATCCGAACGCACCGCCTGCCGCTGCACGCGGAGTAAACGCATCTGATATTATATTCATAACTATCTGCGGAACACGTGCATGGTTTATTGCTATTATGTACCCCGAAGCGACTATGTACAGGAGAGAAAGTACCGGTATCAGTTTAGCTGTAAAATCAGCTATTCCGTCCACACCTCCGCCGATTATGACGGCACACGCAATTGCCGCGACGATACCGACTGCAAAAGCAGGGATTCCGAACGCACCTGAGAGCGAGTCTGCCGCCGCTTTTATCTGTATAATGTTTCCGAGAGCAAATGAGCCGAATACACACAGGAATGCGAATATCAGGGCTACGTGCTTGTTTTTTATGTAATACATTGCTCCGCCGTGGTATTTCGGAGGTGTTCCGGGTGTATCGCATAGCTTCACCCTTGATCGGACCGCAAGCACGATCTCCGCGTATTTTACGAGCATCGCGGCTATAGCGCTACACCACATCCAGAATATTGCTCCGCACCCGCCCGTCATTATCGCCGCCGCAACACCGGTTATATTTCCGACTCCAAGTGTACCCGCAAGCGCGAGCATGAGTGCTTTGAAAGGAGATATCTTCTTATCAGTTCCGCGCTCTTTCTCAGAGCTTCTTTTCGGAAAGAATACACGGAGTATCTGCAAAGGATGCAGAATATTGAAAAAACGAAGTTTTACTGCGAAGTATATTCCAGCTCCGAAAACAAGTATCGGAAGAAGCAGTGAAAACACATTTCCGTTGATCCATTCGACGGCGTTTAACAGCATATGTACAGATCTCCCTTTTTCACAAGGCGTTATTTTATTATGTACACAACGGGATCGCTCCCGCTGTGTGATTTTACGTGCGTAAGCATTTTTGCCTGCGGATAGGCTTTTGCTTAAGTTAATAAGTTACGAAAGTTCTTTAAAATATCCTTCGGGATGCGAGCATACTGGACACAGACGGGGCGGCTCGGCTCCGGTGTGTATATGACCGCAGTTGAGGCAGATCCATTTTGTTTCCGCACCGCTTCCTCTGAACATGCTTCCGTCCTCAAGCTTTTGCAGGCAGCTGCGGAATTTCTGTTCATGTTCATTCTCAATAGCGCCGACCTTGTCAAACAGCTCGGCAAGCGCGGGAAATCCCTCCGATCTTGCGGTCTGTGCAAACTGTTTATACATGCTTGACCATTCAAAATGTTCTCCTCCGGCGGAGGCGTCAAGATTCTGCGCGGTGGAGCCTGCTCCGCCGAGATATCTGAACCATATTTCCGCGTGTGCCTTTTCGTTATCGGAGATCGTATCAAATAATTTCTGAATTTCTACAAGACCTTCTTCTTTTGCTTTTTTGGCGTAGATCTTGTATTTCAGATGCGCCTGACTTTCGCCGCCAAGTGCGTAATAAAGATTTTTTTCGGTTTCAGTTCCTTTGATTCCTTCCAGGATAAAATCCGGCATAGTATCTTACTTCCTTTCCTTACGGTAAATGTATGCACAGATAGTATATGCCGGTTAAAAAGGGATTATACGGCAGAAATAAAAATCGCAGACAACATTTGGTGATTGCCTGCGAATCTTTAATTTGTATTATTCATAGTTTTACGTATAAAACATTATTTTGCATTGTCGGATATATAATATACTCCGCTTTTTAAGTGATCTTATATCATAAATCGCTGCGTGAAACGCAGCAGCGGCGCAAGGTGCGGGACGGCAAGATATTTGTAAACGCCGTGAGATTATTATATCTTAGTATAAATAATATCATTGTAATTATTCTGAATTCATGATAAAATGATTTCCGTAAATCACTTATTGAGCAAGAAAAGGAATCTGATATATGAAAAGAGTCGGAATATTGTGTGCAAGCGATACTGAGCTTGATCCGTTTTTTAAGTATCTGCAATCACCTGAAATTTTTGAGAAAGCAATGCTTAATTTCTATGTCGGACATATTATGAAAATGGAGGTTGTTGCGTTATACAGCGGAGTTTGTAAGGTTAATGCAGCTATTGCTGCTCAGCTGCTGATCGATTATTTTAATGTAGACGGCATTATCAATGCGGGTACTGCCGGAGGAATTGATGAAAAAATTCAGATTTTGGATACAGTGGTTTCGGATAGGGTGGTTTATCATGATGTGACGGAGGATATTTTGACGGAATTCCATCCGTGGCTGAAAGAGAATTATTTTCGGTCGGACAGAGAGATGTATTCGGCTGCAAAAAAATACAGCTATAGCTCTGATTATCCTATAGTATTCGGCACAATGGTTACTGGTGAACAGTTTATTGAGGATGAAAAGAGAGCGGAAATCAGCAGGAAATATTCTCCGCTTTCGGTTGATATGGAAACTGCAGCTGTTGCTCATGTCTGTTATGTAAACAGCATTCCGTTTCTGAGTGTCCGGACAATTACAGATACTGCCGACCGTAAAGGAGCGAAAAACTTTGAATTAAACTGTAAGGCCGCTTCTGAGCGGTCTGCTGAAATTGTAACCGGAATACTTATGCAGCTACAGTAAAAGCAGAGTCTGTCGGAAGAACTTAAAATATGTACAGATGAAGTTATCAGATTTTATTTTGTACGCAAAGATATATTAACCTGCTTATGTCTATATGAAAAATACAGGCGTTACGTGCTGCGTAACGCCTGTAAAGCAAATGTATATCGGTTTTTTATTTTATGAATTATCTGTCGCTTGTGATAAGCTCTCTTACGGAGCTGCACTCTGCACCGTATACTCTTGCCCAGTCGTTGTCGAACTGTTCAAGAGCGTTCTTTGTCATCGGGTGGTTGATGAGCGACGGGAAGAGTTCCGGCGGAATTGTTACCGTCTGGCAGCCGGCAAGCATTGTACGGTGGATCTGTTCTGCATTCTTGAAGCTTGCTGCAAGAACAACGCTCTTTATTCCTGTGAGATTAAAAAGGCTTATAGTATCTTCGACTACTTTTACGCTGTCGCTTGTTATGCTGTCAAGACGGTTTACGTAAGGAGCGACATAGTCTGCTCCGGCAACCGCTGCAAGCATAGCCTGCTGAGGTGTGAACACAGCCGTTGCAGTTACAGTATAATCGTTTTCCTTGAGAAGCGTCATTGCATGGAGACCGTCTGCTGTGCAGGGAACTTTGATCGAAATATTTTCACCGATAAGATTTTTTACTGCTTCGGCGTCTCCGAGAACATCTTCGGGATGTGATGAAAGCGTCTGAACGAATATGCGGCGCTCCTCTCCGATTATCTCACGGATTTTTTTGAGCAGAGGGGACAGAGCGGTGTTTGCTTTTCCCACGATAGAAGGGTTTGTCGTAACGCCTGCAATCGGAAAATCTCTTACAAGCTTTTCGATTGCTATGGTGTTTGCACTGTCAATATAGTACTCCATTTTTCTTTCCTTTCAAAACAGGGGGCGGCGCGCCGGACGTTCTCCGTCCGAGTACTGCCTGCGCCGTTTATGATAATATTTTATAAATTTTTAACGTATAATATGATACCACATTTGCCGCTTAAAGTCAAGGTTTTAAGGGGGGCATTAAGATGAAAGTGAGCGGTAAATATCGGCATTTTATATTGAAAAATTACAATAAATGTGGTATACTGTGAGTCGGCAGCGCCATTCTGAGGACCTGAACGCTGCTTCAGGCGGTACTTACCGACGTTATAACATTGTCTGAATAAAAGCTTGCGCCTTGTACCGTGAGCGTATGTAACGCTGTCAGATGTATGTGGATTTACTTTAACGGAATTTCAAGGCAGGGCGGTTTATCGGAACGCTGACCGGAAAGCGGCATGGAGGCATAACTGATTTTATGAAAATAAAGCGATCTGTTTCAGAGAGGGCAAAAAAAGAAAACAGTATGGATATGTGCAGCGGGCCGCTATTTTCAAAGATAGTGCGGTATACGCTCCCTATAATATTCAGCGGAATATTGCAGCTGCTTTATAACGCAGCCGATCTCGTTATCGTGGGAAAATATGCTGGCAAGACTTCGCTTGCGGCCGTCGGATCTACAGGTTCTCTTACCAATCTGATCGTTAATCTTTTTATAGGGCTGTCGGTGGGAACGGGAGTTGTCGTCGCACAGTCGATAGGCGCTGCAGACCGGGATAAGATATACAGGACAGTGCAGACTTCGGTAACGGTGAGCGTCATTGCGGGTATCGCTGTCGGTATTTTCGGAGTGATCGCATCTCCGCAGCTTCTGAGTCTTATGGACACACCCGACGATGTACTCGGACTGTCGTCGCTGTATATGAGGATATACTTTGCCGGAATGCCTGCCAATATGCTGTATAACTTCGGCGCGGCTATACTCCGAGCAGACGGAGACACAAAGCGTCCGCTCTACTTCCTCACCGTTTCGGGACTTGTCAACATAGTGCTGAACTTTATAACCGTAAAGTACATGAACATGGACGTCGCGGGAGTTGCGGTAGCGACAGTCATATCTCAGGTGATATCTGCTGCACTGGTACTCCGCGCACTTGTAAAAGGCAGCAGCAATTGCAGGTTTGATATACGCCGTCCCGCTGTCTACCGCCGTGAGCTTTCTGCTGTCGCGCGCGTAGGTCTTCCTGCCGGACTTCAGGGAGTGCTTTTCGCATTTTCGAATGTGCTTATTCAGTCCTCGGTCAACTCATTCGGTTCGGTTGCTATGGCGGGCAACGCCGCGTCGGGAAACATAGAGGGATTTGTTTATACCTCGATGAATGCGGTATATCAGACGGCAACAACATTTTGCAGCCAGAACTACGGAGCTGGCAATTACCGCCGTATAAATAAAATTCTTATAGAGTGCCTTGCGTCGGTCATCGTTATCGGGACCGTAATGGGATATGCTGCTTATTTTCTGGGCGATAAGCTGCTGTCGCTGTATAACAGCGATCCGGAGGTTATCGGATACGGACTTATCCGTATGAGTGTAATAATTACTACATATGCGCTCTGCGGAGTTATGGACGTACTTGTCGGAGCGCTTCGCGGAGAAGGGTATTTTACAATGCCGATGATAGTCAGTATCGGAGTGATATGCGGCATGCGTATAGTATGGCTGTACACGGCGTTCCGGGCGTTCCATACCCTCACATGTCTGTATATATCTTACCCTGTTTCATGGCTTTTGGCGGTGATCTGTCATCTTATATGTTGGTTTGCGGTCAAACCGAAGGTGAAGAAACGGCTGCAGGAGCGTGCAAGATGTTCAGAAGCGGAGTCGGCTCAGGCATAAAGGCGGAAATATAAGTTAAAGCAGGCGCTTTGAGGCTGTTGCTTATTGCCTCGGCGGACGTTTTCGCTTTTAGTCAGACGGACGGGGATGCCGTTTAAACAATGCCTATAACGTTAGTTTGATATTTATTTTTATATAAAACAATATTAAGGATGTGAAAACATGGATAACAGGTATCTTGATTACGTGAAGGAAATGCTTTTCGGACTTCTTTCGATAGACAGTCCGAGCGGTTTTACCTCGGAGGTCGCTGAGTACGCGTCCGGGCAGCTCCGCGCTCTCGGATATTCTCCCGAGCTTACCGTAAAGGGCGGAGTGTTCTGCCGCATAGGCGGAGAGGGAAGCGAAAACGGACTTTTGCTCGACGCTCATATTGATACGCTCGGCGCTATGGTCCGCAGAATAAAGCCTGACGGCAGGCTTATGATAAAGCCGATAGGCGGTCTTGCCGCGAGCAATATAGAGACCGAGTATGCAAAGGTCTACACGAGAGACGGGCGGACTTATGATGCGACGGCTCAGCTTATCAACGCGTCCATACATGTCAACGGAGAGGCTGCTAAGACCGAACGGAATTTTGACAGTGTCGAAATCGTTCTAGACGAGGACGTAAGGAGCGCGGAGGACGTAAAAGCGCTCGGGATCGAAAACGGGTGCTATATCTGCTTTGCTCCGAATACCGTTATAACGCAGTCGGGATATATAAAGAGCCGTTTCCTTGACGATAAGCTCAGCGCGGCGATACTGCTCGGCTTTGCAAAATATGTTCACGACGAGAAGATCGCGCTCTCCAGACCTGTGTATATTCATCTCACCGTTTATGAGGAGGTCGGTCACGGCGCAGCCGCAATGTGTCCTGACGGAGTAAATGAGATACTTGCAGTCGATATGGGATGTGTCGGAGAAGGACTTGAGTGTACCGAAAAAACGGTTTCGATCTGCGCGGCTGACACAAACGGACCTTACGACTATGATATAACCTGCCGCCTTGTCGAGCTTGCAAAGAAAAACGGTATCGGATATGCGGTCGACATATATCCGCATTATTTCTCGGACTGCGCCGCGGCTGTCGGAAGCTATGATCTGCGTCAGGCTCTGATAGGCGCAGGCGTTTACGCGTCACACGGATATGAGCGTTCGCATCTTGACGGAGTCAGAAATACGTTCGATCTTCTCTGTGCATACGTGAAATGACTATGACTGACTGATATTCCTGAAAATAACCCACCGTGTCTCTTTTATATGGGAGGACAAGGTGGGTTTTTGTATAAAGCGTGTTATTAAAAATATATTAATTCCAATGCTTGAGCGTTGAAAGATATGAATCGAACTGCTTGCGGCGTTCCGTCTCATCAGAATTTTCGGGATTCGGCATATGAGTTATAAGAAAATCGAGAAGAGAATCTTTTGACTTATATACGAAATCACCGTCGGAATAGCACCATTTGCAGTAGTCCTCATTGTAGCTGCCGTCCTTTTCACGGCTGATAAAGCCGTCGTCATTCAGCGGCATTCCGCAGCACTGGCAAACGAGCTGTCTCGGAGAACCGAGCAGGGTGTTTATCGAGATGTTGAATTTTTCTGACAGCAGCTTCAGAGTGTCTGTGTTCGGCTGTGTCTCTCCGTTTTCCCATCGGCTTACAGCTTGTCTTGTGACCAATACCGCATCTGCAAGCTGTTCCTGAGTAAGATGATTGTTCTCGCGTAAATTTTTCAGTATTTCGCGTATTTCCATTATTTTTCTCCTTGTTTTGTGATATATTCCGGTAAATTCATTTTAACATAAATGATTGTGCAAAGCGCAATAGAGCGACAGAGCCGCGCAAAGGCGATAGCCTTTAATTTATGTTTCAATGTTATCCGAAAAAAGTTGAAATCTTTGATTTCTTTTATTTTTTCGTGAGGTTATTATACCATGAAGCAAAAATGTTTGCTTGCAAGGGCATTTTTGCGAAGCCGTCAATCACGCAGGCGCACGAAGTGCGGGACGGCGATAGCCGTCAAAGTCTTGCGCAGAAAGTCTTGCTGCGCTTATTATAGCACATGCTTAAAATCCTGACAAGCAACACGTTGTTGCTTTCGGAGCGTGCTTTTACGAAAATTATATCACGAAAGCAAGGCAGAGTATTAACTTTTTACTTAACGTATCTGCTTATTTTGCGTTCGGAAATCTTCACTGTATCAACCTTCAAACGGACGTATGCGCAGCTTTGCTCCGATCGATTCGCATATCTTATGGCAGCGCTGCTGTTCTTCCGGAGATGTGACAACGTCTACAACGGTCATGATGACTTCGGGAACATATCGGGTGCAGTCATGCGTAAAGTCCAGCATAGCCTTATATGAGACTTCACCGAATTTCGGACGGACAACGTCAAGATATGTCTTGCTGTCGGTCGCGTTCAGGCTTACCGAGACGGTATCTATAAGCCCGCTCAGACGGTGCGCCGTTTTTTCGCCGTTAATAAGATCGGACAGACCGTTTGTATTTATCCTTATCTTTATGTCGCTCTTTGATTTTATGTATTCCGCTACCTTGAGCAGATCGTCAAGACGCTCGGTCGGTTCTCCGTAGCCGCAGAATACTACCTCGCTGTAATCCTCGAGTTTCCATGAATCTATGCTGTCGCATACCTCCTGAACAGTAGGTTCTCTTTCGAGCCAGAGCGAATCCGAGCCGTAAACCCCGTCTCCGTTATGACGGAGACAGAAAGTACATGCGCACGGGCATCGGTTTGTCATATTTACATATATTCCGTTTTTCACCGGATATGTTACGGTCATCATTTGTTATTTCCTCCGATTTGTATAAGATCCTTTATTTTCAGCTTGTCAAGCGCCGCACCGAGCAGGATAAAAAGCAGACTGCTCAGCACCGACTGGGTTATATATCCGGGAATTCCGGCAAGAGACGCTATGAAGCTTTTTGTTATCAGCGTTTCATACAGGCAGTAGCCGACGGAGCAGAGAACGGCCGACGGTATAAGCGCCAGCATATTTCTGCGCGTAATGATCTTAGCGGATTTGCCTGTAAAGAACAGAACCGTGATGCTTTTGATAATTACCGTTCCCGGAGCCCATATTGCAAAGCCTGTGAAACAGTCGGCGAGCATAGCGCCGATCGCTCCTGCGGCGGCCGCATATGGAAGCGGCAGTATGCATGCGGCAAGATATATGAAGCCGTCTCCTATATGAGTATAGCCTGTATGGCTTGGTATATGGAAAAATCCCGTAAAAAGCAGTATGACGGCTGCGAATATTCCCGCGATGCACATAAGACGTACTTTTCGGTTATTCATGTCTTTGCGGCTCCTTCTCCTATTTCGGTCAGAAATTCTTCAAAGCATATGCCGTCTGTTTTCGGAATATCGAGTTCGACCGTTCGCCTCAGTGATTTTGCTATAAACGACGATGCATGACGAACCGAATCATTCAGGCTCATGCCTGCCGCCGCGTCGGCGGCTATTATCGACGAGAAAACATCGCCTGTCCCCGAGCGGCACTGACCGACTTTATGCTCGGTAACGGTTGACCGCCCTCCGTTTTCAAAAATAAAATTCGTGAGGCTGTCTCCGCGCTCAAGCCCTGATATTACGATCTTTGCGGGGCCCATACGGCACAGTTCTGCGCAAAGCGTTTCAAGCTCTGAATCGCTCATATCGGGATCGTACTCGGATCCTGTCAGTATACATGCTTCGGTCAGGTTCGGCGTGAGGATATCGGCGTACGGCAACAGTGATCTCATCTGTGACGCAAGCTCCTCTGAATACGTAGGATAGAGCTTTCCGTAATCGCCCATTACAGGATCTATTACGGCGATCGTACCTTCTTTTTTAAAGACTTCGAAAAAATATTTTACAATGTCTATCTGAGATGCGGAGCCGAGGAATCCGGTAAGAATAGCATCAAAGCGCAGACCGAGCTTTTCCCATTCGTTTATATACGCTTTCATATGCTCTGTGAAGTCGGTGTAATAAAAGCTGTCGAAGCCGGTATGATTTGAAAATATCGAGGTCGGCAGCGGGCAGCACTGTATTCCGAGAGCCGATATGATCGGAAGAGATACAGATATCGAGCATTTTCCGAAGCCGCAGAAATCATTTATTACAGCGATTTTTTTCTGATGATTGTGGGACAAAACTGCTTTCCCCCTTTTTCTTTTCTGACAGTATACACCGCATTTGAGTATATTGAAATATCCAAAACAAAATAAAATCATATAACCAGATCTCGGGCGGGGAAAATCCTGCACTTCTGAAAGATAAAGAACCTGATAGGTTTGCATGCTGTCGAGATAATACCGTTTATCACATGAACTTTTACCGCACATATAAGTTTGCATAGCCGGAGACTGTCTGATTATTATTTTTTTCGGTCTGTCCGGGGCATTAAACACAAATCTCCGAAGCGGAAATTCCGCTTCGGAGACCGTAAAAACGAAGTCATTTAATATCTACTGAGACTTTTTTTCCGTCTGTGCTTGCAGCAGCCTTCATTATGAGACGTATCGCTTTTGCTATGCGTCCGTGTCTGCCGATGACCTTTCCGACGTCATCTTCGGAAACGTTAAGTTCGAGGCAGACTGTGCCGTCGTTTACCGTTTCGGTGACATTTACGCCGTCGGGATCGTCAACTATGGCACGGGAAATATCGGTAAGGACCTTTTTAAGCTCTGCCATATTGATAATTCTCCGTATAGTATAGATTAAGTAGCCGGAATCAGTCGATGATACCGTTCTTCTTGAAGATGCTTCTTACTGTTTCGGTGGGCTGTGCGCCTGTAGCGATCCACTGCTTTGCCTTCTCGCCGTCGATCTTTACGGTAGCGGGATCTGTAAGGGGATTGTAGTAACCGATCTCCTCAATGAAGCGTCCGTCGCGGGGGCTTCTGGAATCTGCAACTACGATTCTGTAAAAAGCATTCTTCTTTGAACCCATTCTTCTAAGTCTGATCTTAACCATTTTTTCTTTTCCTCCGAAAGTATATTTTCACAAATTTAATTTATTTAAAAAGGCAGTTTGCCCTTTTTACCGAGTAATTTTTTTGCCTTGCGTCCGAGCAGATTTCCCGAAAGCTGTTTCATCAGCTTGTTTGTCTGATCGAACTGCTTGAGCAGGCGGTTTACCTCTTCGACGGAAGTACCGCTTCCGGCTGCGATCCTGCGCTTGCGCGACGGATTTATTATATCCGGCTTTTCGCGTTCGCGGGGAGTCATGGAACGGATTATCGCTTCCATTCTGTCGATCGCCTTTTCGTCGACCTTAACGTCCTTCATCTGGGACTGATTTACGCCGGGGAGCATCGAGAGTATCTGATCCATCGAGCCCATCTTGCGTATCTGACCGAACTGCTCGAGATAATCTTCAAGCGTGAACTGCGACTTGCGCATTTTCTGTTCAAGCTCCGCCGCCTTTTTCTGATCGTAGGCTATCTCAGCCTTTTCGATAAGCGATAGAACGTCTCCCATTCCGAGAATGCGGCTCGCCATTCTGTCGGGGTAGAACGGCTCGATAGTATCGAGCTTTTCGCCCGTTCCGACGAATTTGATCGGCTTTCCTGTTACATATCTTACACTGAGCGCCGCGCCTCCGCGCGTGTCGCCGTCGAGCTTTGTCAGGATAACTCCTGTTATATCGAGCAGGTCATTGAACGACTGTGCGACATTTACCGCGTCCTGTCCGGTCATTGAATCGACAACGAGCAGGATCTCATGCGGCTGTACCGCAGCCTTTATGTCTTGAAGCTCCTGCATCATGTTTTCGTCGATATGAAGCCGTCCTGCGGTATCTATGAATACCATGTCATGGCCGTGCTTTACCGCATGCTCGATACCTGCCTTCGCTATCTTTACGGCGTTTTTCTCATCTTCAATCGCAAATACGGGGATATCAAGCTGCGAACCGACGACCTGAAGCTGTTTTATCGCGGCAGGTCTGTAGATATCGCAGGCGACGAGAAGCGGACGCTTGCCCTGCTTTTTGTACATTCCCGCGAGCTTTGCGGCGTGCGTCGTTTTTCCGGCGCCCTGAAGTCCGGTCATCATAATGACTGTCGGCGGTTTTGACGCTATCGTGAGCTTCGCCTGAGTTCCGCCCATGGTGTTTGTCAGCTCTTCGTTGACTATCTTGACGATCTGCTGACCGGGCATGAGGCTTTCGAGAACATCGGAGCCGACAGCGCGTTCGGTCACCGTCTTTATAAAATCGCGTACAACCTTAAAGTTAACGTCTGCTTCGAGCAGGGCGAGCTTTATCTCGCGCATGCCCTCCTTGACGTCCGCTTCGGTAAGCTTGCCTTTGCTGCGGAATTTTTTAAAAGCCGCATTCATCTTATCGACTAAATTATCAAACACTGCAAACCTCCGTAAGATCTTTTATAACATCTGTATTATAACTGCGGGCAAGATGCCTCGCCGAATGATAAAACAAACTTTTATCGAACATGATAAAACGTGCGCTATTCGTAAAGCTTTTCGAGACGCGCGGCAGAGGCGAGAAGAGCTTCTGTATCCGCGTTTCCTCCGAGCGTCAGCTTTTTCAGCTCCGCGGAGAGAATACCGATCTCAGTCTGAGCCGCTCTGAACTTGGCGGCAAGACCGAGCTTTTCTTCATACGCAGTCAGCGCAAGACGGCTTTTTTCTACAGCCGCGCGCACTCCCTGTCTTGTAAGACCGGTAAGCTCGGCGATCTCGCTGAGCGAAAGATCGTCGTTGTAGTAGAAGCCGGCAAGCTCGCGCTGCCTTTCGGTCAGAAGCTCGCCGTAAAAATCGAGCAGGAAACCGAGATCTATATTGCTTTTTCCGTCTGATCTCTCAGCGGAATCGGGCAGAATGTGCTGCTTTTCCGTACTTATCACACCTCTGTAAAGCAAAATACTTTACAGAGTATACCACAATGCCGCCGCTTTGTCAAGTGTTTTTCCGAAATATTGTGAAAAGTTGGGAAAGACACTTGAATTTCGGCGTAGAATATGATATATTTAAAAGAGTGAAATTCAAAATGTAAGTTTAAGATAAAGGATCGTTTATATGCAGAAGATAAAAATGAATATCGCCGATGCGATAAGCACGGCGGTAAAAGACTCGCTGTCAGCGGAGCTTTCCACGCAGGATGTATATTCTATGCTTGAATATCCGCCGGATACTTCGATGGGCGATATAGCGCTCCCCTGCTTCAAGCTCAGCAAAACGCTGAGAAAAGCTCCGCCGGTCATTGCCGGGGCGCTCGCTCAGGCGCTTGAGCAGTCGGGAGTACAGGGTATATCGAAAGCCGAAGCGGCAGGCGGATACCTCAATTTTACGGTCGCGGACTCATATCTCTCGGAGCAGCTTCTTGAAAATATTCTCTCGGCTCCGGCAGATAAGCCTTACGGCTCGTCGGATATCGGCAAGGGTAAGACGGTGGTCCTCGACTATTCCTCACCGAACGTCGCAAAGCCTTTTCATATCGGACATCTCGGAACGACGGTCATCGGACATTCGATAAAGAAGCTCCATGAGTTTGCGGGATACAAGTGCGTCGGAATAAACTATCTCGGCGACTGGGGAACACAGTTCGGAAAGCTCATAACCGCGTACCGCATGTGGGGAAGCCGCGAGTCGGTTGAAAACGGCGGTATCGACGAGCTTGTCTCGCTCTATGTGCGTTTCCATGAAGAAGCGGAAAGCGACGCCGCTCTCGGAGACCGCGCAAGAGAAGAGTTTGCAAAACTCGAACACGGCGACGAAGAAAATCTTGCGCTCTGGCGCTGGTTCATAGATATCAGTCTTAAGGAATATTCAAAGACATATAAACAGCTTGACATCGAATTTGATTCCTATAAGGGCGAGAGCTTCTACACTGACAAAATGCCTGCACAGGTTGAAAAGCTGCGTGAGAAGAACCTGCTTAAAATTGACGACGGAGCTTCTATTGTCGATCTCGAAGGGTACGGCATGCCGCCGTGTCTTATTCTCAAAAAGGACGGATCGACTCTGTATCCTACCCGTGATATAGCCGCTGCGGTATACCGCAAGCAGACGTATGACTTTGACAAGTGCATATATGTCACATCGGCAGGTCAGTGCCTGCATTTTGCGCAGTGGTTCAAGGTCGTTGAGCTTATGGGCTACGACTGGTATGACAAGCTTGTCCACGTACCCTACGGAACGGTCAGCATAAACGGCGAGAAGCTTGCTACGCGTACCGGAAACGTAATTCTTCTGCGCGATCTTTTCTCGATGGCTATCGAAAAGGTAACGGCTCTTATCGAGCAGAAGAATCAGAATCTTGAAAACAAGGACGAGGTAGCCGAGGCGGTTGGCGTCGGCGCGATCGTTTACTACTATCTGTCGAACAGCCGCATAAAGGATATAAGCTTCATGCTCGAGGACGCTCTGTCGTTTGACGGAAACACAGGACCGTATGCTCAGTATACATATGCCCGCACATGCAGTATTCTTGAAAAAACGGGACGCGGTGCGTCCGCAGAGGAATGCTGCGGCGCGGTTCTTTCGGAACCGGAAAGAGCGCTTCTGCGCACTCTTTCAATGTTCCCTGAGAGGGTTTCGCTCGCTCTCGGAGAGTACGAGCCTTCGATCGTAACAAGATATATTTATGAGGTCTGCTCGGATTTCAACAAATTCTATCACGAATGTCCGATCGCTAACGCAGAAACAAAGGCGCTCCGCGCGCTCCGCACACGCATAACCGAGGCAGTAAACGATGTACTCGGAAACGCGCTGCATCTCATATGCATGCGCACTCCCGAGAAGATATGACGTGACAGTGCGGTGAATCACGCTTAAATCAGAAAGGAACGGTAATATAAAATGTCAGGACATAGCAAATGGAAAAATATAATGCATAAAAAGGAAAAGACCGATGCTCAGAGGGCAAGCGTCTTTACCAAGATAGGCAAGGAGATATCGGTAGCGGTAAAAGCCGGTGGCGCCGATCCCGTATCAAACTCTAAGCTCCGCGATCTTATCTCCAAGGCAAAATCGCTCAACGTACCTAACGATAATATCGAGCGTATAATCAAAAAGGCGAGCGGAGCAGACGGCGCTGTCTATGAGGAGATCTCGTACGAGGGATACGGTCCGTCCGGAGTTGCGGTTATTGTTGAAGCGGCTACCGACAACAGAAACAGAACTGCGGCTGAGGTTCGCCACTATTTCGATAAATATAACGGAAATCTCGGTCAGAACGGCTGCGTCAGCTATCTCTTCTCCGAAAAGGGCGTTATAATTATCGAAAATGAGGACGGCAAGGTCGAAGAGGATAAGCTTATGGAGGATTCTCTCGAGGCAGGCGCTGCTGATTTTTCAGCCGACGGAGACGTTTTCGAGATAATCACCGAGCCGTCAGATCTCGACGCAGTGAGAGACGAGCTTGAAGGTAAGGGATATACTATCGCTTCCTGCGAGAAGGATAAGATCCCGTCAACATATGTTGAGCTTACCGACGAGGACGACATAAAGAAGATGAATCTGCTGCTCGAGCATCTCGAAGAGAACGACGACGTTGTCAACGTATACCATAACTGGAGCGGCGACGAGGAGTAATCCGAAAAAACGTTCGGTTTTGAAAATATTAAAAGCGTGCGTAAACGCAGCTTTTCCGCAGAATGAATTTAAAAAAATCTCTGTCAGTGTTTTGGTGCTGACAGAGATTTTTGTGTTATTGCAGTTTCAGAGCAGAAATGCCGCTTCTAAGGAAGCGCATAAAAGAGCTTTCGCGCTCTGCGGAGCGTGATTCAAGGCTCTGCATTGAAGATCCGAAGATCCGCAAGCTTTTCGCCGCTTTGACTGTACGGCTACCTTTGCTTGTGACGGATTCAGCTTTTTTCGATCATTTCAATAATATCCTCTTTGGGACGGACGCCGACCGACTGTCCTGTGACTTCGCCGGCTTTTATTACGGCAAGCGTGGGTATGCTCATTATGCCGAAGCGCTCGGCAAGCTCAGGCTCGTCATCGACGTTTATTTTTCCGACTTTGATATCCTCGCGCTCCTGCGCGATCTCGTCTACTGTCGGCGAGAGCATGCGGCAGGGGCCGCACCATTCGGCCCAGAAATCAAGCAGTACGGTCTTTTCCGATTTTGTTACTTCGCTTTCGTAATTGTCTTTTGTTATAACGGTAGGCGTCATTTTAATGTCTCCTTATATTTTTGATTCTCTTCATGCGGCAGTGCTTTTTTTGCCGCCGAAGCTTTTTCAAGCCATTTTATCTCTATGTGTATAATGAGCAGTCCGAGTGCCGCATATATGAATTGCAGGGCAAACAGCCATATCATGCTGAGCAGCTCACCCGGATATATTGAGCGGTAGTATTCGTTTGCGAGTGCGTCGAAAAATACGGCAGCATAATATATCTCAGAGGACAGACCTATGATCAGACGGAGCGAGACTGCGCACAGAGCGGCTTTTTTCAGCAGAGCCGGCAGTCTTTTTTTATCTTCTGAATTTTTTGCCGTGCGCGGAGACTGTAGCGCAGATTTTCCTGCGCTGTGCCGCTTAGTTGAACGTCTGTCATGCTTTCCGATATGCCTGAGCGCAGGGATAAGCGCTGCCGTGATCGCTATCAGCGCGGCGTCGAACAGATACAGCAGGGAATATCTGAGATACATTTTGTAATAGATCGCTATGGAGCCGAGCAGCGCTTCGATAATGAACATCGACAGATACGGAATAAGGGCTCCGATAAGTGCTGCCGCGATAACCGGGGCGGAGGCTTTTACTCCGAAACGGTAGATCTTCCACAGCAGAAAGCCGGAAAACATATGGGGGATAAGAGCGCCCGAGATCTGTATTGCAATATTGAGTACCGACGGAAGAACGGTATGTTCTATGTCTCCGGCATAGTATGTATACAGAAAGTTCATTCCGAAACTGCATATAACAGAGACGGTCAGCATGACCGCAACCGATATTTTTGTCATCGGCTGGATATTTTTATTTTCCGTATCCTGCATGCGCGGAACTTTCATTTTATTTTCTGTCATAGCCTTGTCTCCTCCGCGGCGGTATAGCGTTGTTTATATTTAATATTCTATATTATTTTAGCAGAGCTTATTCTGAAATACAGGCAGGATCAGGAGAAATATATATGAATTATGTGTAAATTTTGAACCGGAATATGCCTTTTTATCCGTACCGATGTGGCGGGACGGGTTTTCCCGGCATAATATTGACTGACAGGGTCCGCCACGGACCGTGCGGAAAGGAAATGCCATATATGATAACTTATATTGTAAAACCGGGGGACAGCGTTTTTTCGATTGCCGGAGAGTACGGGACCACTGCACGGCAGATCATCGACGATAACGGACTGTCGTCTGCATCGGAGCTTGTACCCGGTCAGGCACTTGTTATACTGTATCCCGAGAGAACCGTAACCGTAAATGAGGGAGACACGCTTGCATCTATTGCGGCTGCGGAGGGTGTGACTGAAAACAGCATACTCAGGAATAATCCTGCATTGCGGGGCAGCAGCGTGATAACGCCGGGACAGGTGCTTACGCTGTCATTTACCGAGCCGAAGCTCGGAAGTATTGCGACAAACGGATATGCTTATACCTCCGTAGACCGCGATGTGCTTGCTCAGACGCTGCCTTATCTTACATATCTTACTATATTTACATACGGTTTCGCGATAGACGGATCTCTTATCGAGCCTGAGGGTGACGAGGAGCTTATAGCGCTTGCGCGAAGCTACGGTACCGCACCGATCATGATGCTTTCTACGCTTACAGCGGAAGGAAATTTTTCAAATCAGCTATCTAACGCACTTTTTTCAAGCGAGGAGGCACAGCAGCTGCTGATAGATAACCTGCTTGATACTATAAAAAGCAAAGGATATTACGGACTGGATATCGATTTTGAATATGTATTTCCGACCGATGCCGACGCGTTTGCAGAGTTTATGGAGAGGCTGACCGCGCGCATGACTCCGGAGGGTATTCCGGTATGGATATCGCTTGCGCCCAAGACGTCGTCAACTCAGCCGGGACTTCTTTATGAAGCGCACAACTATGCAGAGCTTGGCGAGATCGCCGATTTTTCGACCGTAATGACCTATGAATGGGGATACAGGTACGGTCCTCCGATGGCGGTCGCTCCGCTCAATAAGGTGAGACAGGTGATAGATTATGCGGTTACGCAGATCGAACCGTCGCGCATATTCATGGGGATCCCGAATTACGGTTACGACTGGACACTGCCGTTCGTGAGCGGCGAATCCGCTGCGCCGAGCATAGGCAATGAGGAGGCGCTGAAAATTGCGTTTGAAAACGGCGCGGAGATACTGTTTGACGAAATAGCTGCTTCTCCGTACTTCTTTTATTACAATGACGGCGCGCGTCATGAGGTATGGTTTGAGGACGCCCGCAGCATAGAGGCGAAGCTCGGACTTATACGTTCGAGAGGGCTAGCCGGAGGCGCATGGTGGAATATTATGAGACCTTTTGTTCAGAACTGGACGGTGACTAATGTACTGTACGATATAATGCGCGTTCTGTGAGCCGATTTATTTGTAAACTTATTGTATATTAGAAAATATGTACTTTACATGTCCCGTATTTTAATATATAATATATATAATTATATTCTAACTTAAGGAAGTAGAAAATGGCAGAAGGAGCAGTAAATCAGGCTGGATATAACAACAGTGTATCCGGATTGTCTCGCATATCCGTTATTATACCGTCTCTGGATCCCGACGAAAAGCTTTTGCAGACTGTATTTTCCATGCACGCCGCCGGCTTTGACGATATCGTGCTTGTAAACGACGGAAGCGCCGCCGAAAACGTCCGTTTTTTTGAGGAAGCCGGAAAGCTGCCTTACTGTACGGTTCTTACCCATCCGCAAAACCGCGGAAAGGGTGCGGCGCTCCGTACGGCTTTTGCATATCTTTCGGAAAACCGCACGGGACTTATCGGAGCGGTGACCGTTGACGGAGACGGTCAGCATACCGCGGCTGACGCGCTTCGGTGCTGCATGAAGCTGCTTGACAGTGTGAAAAGTCAGTCCGATATGCGTTCTTCGGACGAATGTGGCGTAAGCAGCGGCACAGAGAGCAGGGTAACGTCTGCCGGCTCCTGCGGCGGAGATACGGATAAGAAAAAAATATTCTCAGCACGCCGGATGAAAAAGGAAAGACTGCCGCTTGTCATCGGAGTGCGTGATTTCTCGGTGGACGGCGTGCCGCGGCGCAGCGCGGTCGGAAACCGCACGACCGCTCTTATTATGAGACTGATCTTCGGACTCAGGATCAGTGATACACAGACCGGACTTCGTGTTATCCCTGCTGAATATTTCAGAACCTTTCTCCGTTTCAGGGGAGACCGCTATGAGTACGAAACGAATATGCTGCTTGAGTGCAAGCGCTTCGGAATACCGATCGAAGAGGTTCCGATCTCGACGGTTTACATAGACGATAACCGCGGCTCTCATTTTCATCCTGTTCGCGATTCGCTTCGCGTATACGGTGTTATGCTGAAATTTATGTTCAGCTCTATGGCGGCGACGGCTGTAGATTATATTGCATTCAATACCATACTTAACATATTGGATGCGGTAACTGTTATAGCGTCGCGTCATGCTCTTATAATGGCGGCAACTGCATCTGCGAGGATCATATCGTCGCTTTTTAACTTCTTTTTTAATTCGAAGGTCGTATTTTCCTGCGAAAAATCGAAACTGTCAACGGTTCTCCGCTATTATGCGGTGTGCGTGCCTCAGCTCATCGTGTCGGGCGTTCTGGTTTCGTATATTTCGCAGCTTTTCGGCGACAGCAATATTGCCGTCGGAATAATAAAAATATTTGTAGATATTTTTCTGTTCTTTATCAGTTTCCGTATACAGCGCGGATGGGTATTCGCCGAGAAAAATACGGAGCTTGCTTTGGAAGAGGGTAGTGATCTGAATGAGGAAAAATGCTGAAAAACGCGTCCGCAGAATTATCGGACGGATAGCGGCGGTCATCGGGGTGACTCTTCTGATGCTGCTTATCGCATTTTACGGAGTGATTCTCATACTTACGAGAGGTCCGTCTCCGACCGCGAAAAAGTTGTTTGTCATGTCTGTAAAGGAGACAAGCGCCGGAGGTTTTCTCGCTGATATTTGTCTGCCGCGCTCTGAGATCGAGAGGATAATGAGCGAGAAAGCAAGCGCGGCGGAAAAGCTTCAGGACAGCGTTATGGACAAGGATCTTATATCGGTCGGCACATCTGCACCGGAGATTCCTGAAGATCCTGATATCGTAGATAAGCCGGACGGTGAGCATCCGCAGGAGATTCCGCAAAGCGGGATCGAGATCACAGAGGTAAAGCGCGGAACATTCAACGGTGTTATGATGACAGTTCACGATCCGCGGCGCGTATTTATCGGAGTTCCCGACGCATATGGCAAGGACTGTGCGGGACTTTCGCTGAAAGCGCTTATTGAAAAATACGGTGCGGTTGGAGGAACCAACGCCGGAGGCTTTATCGATCCCGGAGGAATGGGAACCGGAGGCATGCCGCTCGGCCCTGTTATAAAGGACGGAGAGGTTATCTGGGGAGATCAGTCGGCGCAGTACAGCATGATCGGCTTTGATGCAGATGGGATTCTCCATGTAGGAACCATGAGCTGCAGAGCAGCTATTGCCGCGGGCGTTCGCGAGGCGGTCTCATTCGGACCTGCTCTTATAATAAACGGTGTTCCCTGCAATGCCGGCGGAAGTCTCAGCGGAGGTATCAATCCGAGAACGGCGATCGGTCAGCGTGCGGACGGCGCAGTGCTGATGCTTGTCGTCAACGGCCGTTCTATCGGAAGTCTCGGAGCGACGCTCGACGATCTGATAGACGTTATGACATCTTTCGGAGCTGTGAACGCAGCGAATCTCGACGGAGGAGCATCGTCGCTGATGATGTACGGCGGAGAGACTATGAACAATTCCGCATATGTATACGGAGAGCGCGTTCTTCCGAACGCTATCCTTGTTAAGTAATCTTCATTATCGGCAATCGGGGATAATATTATGACTGAAAAAAATAATTCCGGAGCTGCGCCGGACGCCTCTGCACGGCGCAGCGAAAATTTCCGCAGATTCAATCAGCTTGATGAAGAATATGTTCAGCCTGCAAAACAGCAGGAGATACGCATGGGCAGCGGCGGGAATGCGCCGCCGCAGTGTGACAGAGGGATCGGACTACCGCAAAACGGTGAGCGGATGAATCGGCCGAGTGCTTCGCAGATAAAAACGCCGGGCGATAAATATGTCATGCAAAGCAGTATGCAGGCAGGAGCGCGGAGCAGAGAACAGGCGGTATATAAGGATACGAGGACTGATACGCAGAGCGGCCGGAACATAGATAAGAATAATAAAGAAAAAAAGAAAAGGACAGGCAGCTTCGGCCGGTTCCTTGCAGTATATTGCGCGGTATTCGCGGTACTGATTGCGGCAGGTCTGTTTGTATTTAACGGGTTTATCGCGTCATACGAGAAAACGAGACACGAACACATAATCGGAGAATATATCTCCGCACTCGGTGAGTCCGATATAGAATGTTTGGCGGGAGACACGCCGCTTTGCGCTTTTGAGAGTTTTTCGGGAATCTGCGAAACGCTCCGGGAAGCGGCGGAAAGTCCGGCATTCTCGTGCATTAAATCGGCTGATTACAGCGATGATCTGCCTGTTTACAGTATTTACTCGGACGGAGCTATCATCGGGACTGCCGCGCTGAAAAAGAGCGGCGGAAAATCTTTCGGTTTTGTCTCGTATGAGGTGTCGGAATTTGCTCTCGGAATGCCGGACGGCGGCAGGATCTCTGCCGGGATAACGGTTCCGCACGGAGCGTTTGTAACTATAAACGGAATAAGCGCAGAAACTTTTCTGACCTGTGAAACTGTTCCGTACCGCGGCGCTTCCGTATGGGAAAAAGATCAGCCCGGACTTCCGCAGACAGATGTTTATACGGCAGACGGATTTATAGTGCCGCCGAAGGTCGCCGCCCATGCTTCGGGCGCGGAGCTTTCCTGCCGCAGCAGTGCTTCTGCGGGAAAGGCAGAATATCTTTTTGATATTTCGGCCGGCCGTCACGATCTTGTTATTACCGCGCCCGAATGTGCGGAAGTAACTCTCGGCGGTATACCGCTTACCGAAAAGGAGATCACCGAAAGAGGAATAGCATATAAGAGCTATAAAGACAGCGAGTTTAACCGGGCAGCCGGAGAGCTTCCCGTAAGCGTTGTATATACCGTAACAGGGCTTTTTACATATCCCGATATCTCGGTCACAGTAAACGGTACGGCAGCAGAGCCGCATTCCGAGACAGATGCGGACGGCACTGTGCGTGCAGAGTACGGGCATCCCGATGCTGCGCTTTATTCGGCGGAGATACATATGCCGTCGTCTGCGGAAGGCTACGTAAACGGTGTAAAGCTCACCGGGGATCAGCTTGTTTCTTCTTCGTCGGTGTATGACGGCATATCGGATATTGTCGGATACATAAAAGCTCCGCTGACCGAAAGTGTATACCGCGTGGACGGACTTTACCGTATTCCCGAAGTGACTGTTTCACTCGGCGGAGAGAATATCTCGCCTGAGCGCGAAGCCGACGGATCGTACAGAATCGAAAATCAGACCGACGGAACGCTTGCGCAGGAGCATTCGGAGCTTGTCCGTGACGTTATAACAAAATATGTCGAGTATACCGCCGCAGGCTATACAGATCTGAACGACGGCAAATGTTATTCGGCGATACTCGGCTGTACACGCACAGATTCTCCGGCGTATAACGGTATAGTGTCCTCGCGGTTCAGTTTTACTCAGAATATACCGTGTAAGATAAATTCACTTACGGTCGATTCGTACGATTACCGCAGGTGGGGTGAAAACTGTTTCTCATGCAGCGCTGACTTTACCGCGAAAATGCGGAATTTCCGCGATGTTACAGATACGATAACTGGGCTTGAGCTTTATTTCACACAGGACGGCGGAGAATGGAAGCTTGTAAAGATGCAGTTTTCATGACCGGACGGTCATGTCCGGCAAATGACGGCGGCTGCGCCGCAGGAGCGTTCCGGCAGGACGGGCGCAGCCTGACGGCGGATATACCGGCGCATGTCGGCAGGACCTGATCTTAAATAAAAAACTACAGACAACGAAAAGGAAAGGATTGACCTATGAATTTTATAACAGCATGGGATCTTTCGGTACTTGATTATATAGCCGAGCATTTCAAATGCGGATTTCTTGACGTTTTTATGCGTATTGTGACTTTGTTCGGGGAGGGCGGTATTTTCTGGATAGCCGTTGCCGTAATATTTCTTTTTATACCGAAGCATCGCAAGACAGGCCTTATGATGGGGGCGGCTATGCTGCTCGGACTTGCCGTCGGAAACGGGATCATGAAGAATCTTATCGGACGGACAAGACCTTATGATATGCCCGGCGTAAGTATCGAGCTTCTTATAAATAAGCTGAGTGATTTTTCATTCCCCTCAGGCCACACGCTTGTCTGCTTTGAAGCGGCAACCGTGCTTACCGTGAGAAAAAATAAGCTTGCGATTCCGGCGATAGTGATCGCAGTGCTTGTGGCTCTGTCGCGGCTTTATCTTTATGTTCACTATCCTACTGACGTTATCTGCGGAGCTTTGCTCGGAATAGTTTTCGGAATTTGCGGAACCGTCATTGTAAATGCGATATGGAATGCGGCCCTCAAAAAGCGTCAGACTGACGGCGCACAAAAGCAGTGAGCTACCCGCAGGGGATATTTTTAAGGTACGGTTAAATAGAACTTTGCCATGTGACGCCGTAATACGTACACATGACAAAGAAAATATGCGCGGACAGACTAAGACCTATCTGCCGTTTGAACGGCTGCCGCCGCGCGGGCTTGCCGCATCTTACAGGCGGCGGTGAATTTCAAAACTATATGGCGCCCTGACGGAGCAGTTTTTGCCGGACGGGCGGAACGGAGATTTTTATAATGTGCGGATTTGCAGGCTTTACAGGCATGGCGCAAAACAGGCGTGAGATCATTGGCAGAATGATGGACAGAATAATCCATCGCGGCCCCGATATGGCGGGCGATTATCTCGGTGAGGAGATAACGCTCGGCTTCAGACGGCTCAGTATAATTGATCTGTCAGAGGCGGGCCGTCAGCCAATGGTGAGCGATGACGGAAACGTCGCGCTCGTACTCAACGGCGAGATATACAACTATATGGAGATAAAAAAAGAGCTTATCGGAAATGGGCATACCTTCCGCTCGGAATCGGATACGGAGGTGCTTCTGCATGCGTGGCTTGAATACGGCAGAGCGCTGCTCGACCGCATCCGCGGTATGTTTGCTTTCGCGATATGGGACAAGCGTGAGAAAACTCTGTTTATGGCGCGCGATTTCTTCGGAATAAAGCCGCTTTATTATACGGCGCTTCCGGACGGCGGAATAATGTTCGGCTCGGAGATAAAAAGCTTTCTCGAGCATCCGCAGTTTTCAAAAAGGCTTAATCATGATTCGCTCAGACCGTATCTCACATTTCAGTATTCTGCTGCCGATGAGACATTTTTCGAGGGTGTGTACAAGCTGCCTCCGGCTCATTATCTTGTATGGCATGACGGAAAGACGGAAATAGGACGTTATTGGGAGACCGATTTCCGCGAGGACAGAACAAAGAGTCTTGATGAGTGGGTTGAGCTTCTTGATCAGTGTATAAATGAATCTGTCGCCGCACACAGGATCGCCGACGTTAAGGTCGGCGCATTTCTGTCGGGCGGAGTCGATTCGAGCTATATAACTGCGGCTATGCATCCTGACAAGACTTTTTCGGTCGGATACGACTACGATAAATTTGACGAGACAAGTTATGCCGCAGAGCTTTCGGATATACTCGGAATAAAAAATATCAGACGGACTCTGACTGCGGAGGAATGTATGGACGCGCTTCCGACTATACAGTATCATATGGATGAGCCGCAGTCGAATCCGTCCTCTGTTCCGCTTTATTTTCTCGCGAAGCTTGCGGCGGAACATGTTACCGTAGTTTTGTCAGGCGAAGGCTCGGACGAGATATTCGCAGGATACGAATGGTACAATGAGACGGCTCAGATGAAGCGTTACAAGCGTATTCCCGCGCCGCTCCGCGTCCTGGCGGCAAAGACCGCGGAAAAGCTTCCGTATTTCAAGGGGCATGATTTTATTATCAAAAACAGCGGCAGACCGGAGGACTATTTCATCGGTCAGGCTCTTGTATATCCGGAAAATGAAGCGCTCTCAGTCCTGCGTCCGGAGTATCGCTCGGGACCTTCGCCGCGCAGCATAACCGCCGGAATATATAAAAATGTCGCAGACAGGGACGAGCTTACAAAAAAGCAGTATCTCGATATGAAGCTATGGCTTCCCGGAGATATCCTGCTGAAAGCTGATAAGATGAGCATGGCTCATTCGCTTGAACTTCGCGTACCCTTTCTCGACAGGCGGGTAATGGAGCTTGCAGAGCGGATCCCCGCCGGATACAAGATAAAGGACGGTATCACAAAATATGTCCTGCGTGCGGCGGCGAACAGAACGATTCCCGACGACTGGGCAAACCGTCCGAAGATAGGCTTCCCGGTCCCGATAAGATATTGGTTTCGCGAGGACAGGTATTACAGGCTTGCGCGCGATTATTTCACATCGCCTGAGGCTGATGCTTTCTTTAACCGCGATATTCTTATGAAGCTTCTTGACGATCACAAAGACGGACGTGCGAATAACGGCCGTAAGATATGGACTGCGCTTGTTTTCCTTATCTGGTACGAACAGTTTTTTAAATAACTGACGGGATTTTTACAATGCAAAACGGAAAAGCGGAGATAAAGATGAAAAAGAAAAATATATTGCCTGAGCTTTCGGGCGTAACGGTAACTCCTGTGCTTCTCGGCGCGGATCTTAACTGTTATAATGTGGCGCGCGCTTTTCATGAATACTGCGGCGCAAAATCATATGCTTTCGGAAGATACAGAATCGGTTCTACAAAGTACACTCGCATAATAAACTTTAAGCAGGTGGATAAACTTGACGATGACAGCGTGCTTCTCGCCGAGCTTAATGCGTTTGCTGATGAACATGCGGGAGAAAAGCTTATCCTTATGGGATGCACCGACGACTATGCTTCAATGATAATAAGGCACAAAGCGGAGCTGTCCGGGCGGTTTATAACTCCGTGCATAAATGCGGAGCTTATGGAGGATATAACGCTGAAGGACCGTTTTTACGGTTACTGCGAAAAGCATGGGATACCGTATCCCGCGACTGCAGTTATCGAAAAGGGAATGCATCTCGATGTTGCACCGTTCGATCTTCCGGTTATTATAAAGCCGTCGAGCAGTGTCCTCTACTGGAAGTATCCGTTTGATGGAATGAAAAAGGTGTACCGAGCGCACAGTCTCGATGAGGCAAATTCTATCATAGATACGATATACGCGTCGGGATATCCCGACAAGCTTATTGTTCAGGATACGATTCCCGGCGGCGATTCGTATATGTATACGATGACCGCATACTGCGGAAGCGATGCGCGGGTACGCATGATGTGTCTCGGGCATGTGCTTCTTGAAGAGCATACTCCGAAGGGAATGGGTAACCATGCAGCTATACTTACGGCGTACAACCGTCCTCTTATGGAAAAGCTCCGCGCTTTTCTTGAGGAGATCGGATATGTGGGATATGCAAACTTTGACATCAAATTCGACACGCGCGACGGCGAATACAAGCTTTTTGAGATAAATGTGCGTCAGGGACGCAGCAACTACTATGTTACCGCATCCGGCTGCAATATTGCGAAATATATCGTAGAGGACTATATTCTCGGCAGGAAAACGGAGACTTGTTATTTCTGCGACCGCCGTGCATACTGGAGCTATCTCCCCGAAAAGCTTGTTATGCGCTATGCGACCGAAGAGGAGCGGGATGCTATCCTTGCCTGCAAAAATGAAAAGACCGCTTTTTCGTCGATGCATTACGAAGTTGATACGTTTATGAATCCTCTGCGAAGCTTTTACATAGCTATGCATGAGCGCGGTCAGATAAAGAAGTTTGAGACATATTATCCGCCGGAGGCTGTCGGAAACTATAATAAGTGATACCATGCACCTACGAGGCTTAAATCTTTACCGGAAAGGGGTAACGAGATCAGCAATCTCCGTAAGCTTTCCCCTTAAAATGAGGGAGAAACTGACGAGTTTGCAACGCCAAGCTTTCCCCTTTGAGGGGAAAGTGGCGTGCGAAGCACGACGAATGAGGTGTAGCTTGCGACAGCAAGCGTTACATAGACTTAAATCAGCAAAAATAACGGACACGGTATGCTATTGTGGATTTTCGGTATACATAATTCATAGGCCAAGAAAGGTATTTAATTCATGAAAATCAGTGAGCTTTTTCCTGCGGATATATACGGCAATATCACCGGGGCCGCCTCGGACAGCGACATATCGGTGCTTACCGCCGATTCGCGCAGGGCGGGAGAGGGAAGTGTATTTGTCTGCATCAGGGGCGCTGCCGCGGACGGACATGAGTATGCGCCTGCGGCTTACCGCCGCGGATGCCGGGTGTTCGTGTGTGAGTACCGTCCCGATATTCCTTCCGACGCGCTTGTGATCACCGTTCCGAATGCCAGACGCGCCGTTGCCGATCTTGCAGAGCGTTTTTACGGTTATCCCGCTTCGCAGCTGAAGCTTATAGGCATTACGGGAACAAAAGGGAAGAGTACCGTTGCCGAGTTTATATACCGTATTCTTTCGGACGCCGGATACAGCGCAGCGGTTATCGGGACCTGCGGAGTAAGATTCGGAAGCTTTTCCGGAAAGACCGACAATACCACGCCGGATGCGCTTGCGCTGGCGGAGCTTTTCGCACAGATGCGGGACAGCGGCGTTGAATATGTCGTTATGGAGGTATCGTCGCAGGCGTTCAAGCTTGACCGTGTGTACGGACTTCATTTCGACTATGCGGTATTTACAAACCTTTCGCCCGACCATATAGGTCCGACAGAACATCCTGATTTTGAGGATTATGTCTCAAATAAGGCAAAGCTGTTTCGTGAGGCAAAGCACTGTGTGATAAATGCCGGAAGCCGGTATGCAAGCCGCATGGCGGACAGCGCGGGCAGCGCTGATATATCTTTTTACGGCATCGCGGAGCAGTGTACCGGAGTTTCCGGTACTAAACAGCTGTCTGAGGTCAGGTGGCTCGCAGAGTCTCCGAGAATATACAGCGCAGCCGGTGCGCACGGAATGGAATTCGAATGCTGCGGCGATACATACAGAGTAAAGATGCCCGGAATGTTCAGCGTCTGTAATGCGCTTGCGGCGATAGCGGTTTGCAGGGATATAGGGATCTTACCTGATCCTATATGCAGAACACTTTCGGAAATATCGGTTCCCGGCCGCTTTGAGACTATCGAGGCTCACGGAAGGACGTTTGTAATCGACTACGCGCACAACGGAGTCAGCCTTGAAAGCTCGCTGAGCGTTCTGCGAAGCTATACCGGAGGCAGGCTGATCGTTCTTTTCGGCTCTATAGGCGGACGCGCGCAGCTCAGACGCAGGGAAATGGCGGAGGTTGCCGACAGGCTCGCGGATTTCTGTATTGTTACAAGTGACAATCCCGACCGTGAAGATCCCGACTCTATAATAGACGAGATATGTTTATACATAAAAAAACGTCCCTTTATACGTATTTCAGACCGCGGTGAGGCGATACGCTACGCCGTTGCCCGCGCCGAGCGGGGAGATGTTGTGCTTCTCGCAGGAAAAGGACATGAGAATTATCAGCTTGTAAACGGAAAAAAGCTTCCGTTTTCGGAACGCGCTGTTATAGAAAAGGCGCTCGAGGAAGCATATCAGCCGGTGCTTTGATTTGATACATAATTTAAAAAGCCGCTCAGAGATTCTGAGCGGCTTTTTGACTTTTTAAGCCGGGGTACTCGCCCGCAATCTGTGATTGCGCCCGGCGGGTCGGGTTCTTATTCTGGTGCTTTTT
>CABUHS010000003.1 GCA_902491535.1 uncultured Eubacteriales bacterium | reverse complement strand
TTCCACCGCCTAGTTCTATCGCATGCCGAGCGCACTATACACAAAAGCGGAACAGCTTTTAGCTGTACCGCTTTTCTTTTATAAATGTTCAGTTACCGTACTTCGCTTAATTAACGGTCTGTTTTGCATTAGCAATACAGCGAAGTAATTTATACATTCAGGTTAAGCATTAACCTTTACGCTGTCAACAAATTTTATTATGTTGGAAACGTTCGCATGCTTTTCAATAGTATCGTCACTGTACTTAACAACGAGAGTCGGAGCCTGACGAATGCCGTAACGTACTGCTTCATCGGGTTCGTCCTCGCAAATTATCTTTTTATACGGAATCTCGGCCTTTTCAAGATATTCGGCTGCGCGTTTGCAGTTAGGGCATGTCTTGGAAGCGAAAAGAAGTATTTCAGCATTCTCTGAGCCTGTGCAGCACTGATCCTCACATTCGGAAACATTTACAGGTCCGGTATGAGTAAGGTGAGAATTTTCGATATCGTATACCTTTCTCTCCTTGAATTCCTGAGTCTTTCCTGCATTCCAGTTCTGAACAGGACGGTAATAACCGGTTATACGGCTGTATACCTCTGTTTTCTCACCGCACTCAGGGCAGGTATAATGCTCACCGGAGATATATCCGTGATTCTTACATACTGTATATGTAGGGCTGAGTGTATAATACGGAAGTTTGTAGTTCTCAGCAACCTTGCGTACAAGGTTTGCAGCAGCTTTCCATGAAGGAAGCTTCTCTCCGAGGAAAGCATGGAATACGGTTCCCGAAGTATAAAGCGTCTGAAGCTCATCCTGTATATCGAGTGCTTCGAAAATATCTTCGGTGTATCCGACAGGAAGATGAGAGCTGTTTGTATAGTAAGGAGTATTTCCGTTCTCTGTAGCTGTGATTATATCGGGATAGCGCTCGACGTCATGCTTTGCAAGACGGTATGAAGTAGACTCTGCGGGAGTAGCCTCAAGGTTATACAGATCCTTGTACATCTCCTGATAATCGGAGAGACGCTCGCGCATATGGTTCAAAACTTCTTTTGTAAACTTCTGAGCGGTCTTATCCGTCATATCCTTACGGATCCAGTTTGCATTAAGGCATGCCTCGTTCATTCCGACGAGACCGATCGTTGAGAAGTGGTTATCAAGCGTTCCGAGATAATGCTTTGTATAAGGATAAAGTCCCTGCTCAAGAAGCTTGGAAATTACAGTACGTTTTGTCTTGAGCGAACGTGCCGCAATATCCATAAGACGGTCAAGGCGTTTGTAAAAGTCTTCTTCATCCTTTGAAAGATATGCAAGACGGGGCATATTGAGCGTTACAACGCCGATTGAGCCTGTGGACTCACCGCTTCCGAAAAATCCGCCGGATTTTTTACGAAGCTCACGAAGGTCAAGTCTCAGACGGCAGCACATGCTGCGGATATCACTCGGCTCCATATCGCTGTTTACATAGTTCGAGAAATAAGGTGTGCCGTATTTTGATGTCATCTCAAAGAGAAGACGGTTGTTTTCGGTTTCGGACCAGTCGAAGTCCTTTGTTATAGAATATGTAGGAATCGGATACTGGAATCCGCGGCCGTTTGCGTCTCCGTCGATCATAATTTCGATGAAAGCCTTGTTAACCATATCCATTTCCGGCTTGCAATCCTTATATTTAAAAGGCATTTCCTTGCCGCCGACGATTGCGGGAAGCTCTGCAAGGTCGTTCGGTACCGTCCAGTCGAGTGTGATGTTAGAGAACGGAGCCTGTGTACCCCAACGGCTCGGAGTGTTTACACCGTAAATGAAGGACTCGATGCACTTCTTTACCTGGTCATAGGAAAGGTTATCCGCCTTTACGAACGGCGCAAGGTATGTGTCGAATGACGAAAACGCCTGAGCGCCTGCCCACTCGTTCTGCATTATACCGAGAAAGTTTACCATCTGGTTGCAGAGCGTAGCAAGGTGCTTTGCAGGAGATGAGGTGATCTTTCCTGGAATTCCGCCGAGTCCTTCCTTTATAAGCTGTTTAAGAGACCATCCTGCACAGTATCCTGTGAGCATCGAAAGATCGTGAAGGTGCATATCAGCGTTTCTGTGAGCATCTGCTATTTCCTGATCGTAGATCTCGCTGAGCCAGTAGTTCGCTGTTATCGCGCCGGAGTTGGAAAGAATAAGTCCGCCTACCGAATACGTTACAGTAGAATTCTCCTTTACACGCCAGTCATGTGCATGCATATACTGATCTACCGTATCCTTATAGTCGATCATGGTATTCTTCATATTGCGGATCTTTTCACGCTGCTTACGATAAAGAATATAGCATTTCGCTACATCGGCATATCCCGCCTGAACCAGAACATCCTCAACGCTGTCCTGAATCATCTCAACACCGATTTTTCCGTTCTCGATCTTAGGCTCATAGTCTGCGGTAACCTTGAGCGCGAGCAGATCTATAATGTTATCGTTATACTGCTTCTGAAGTGCATCAAATGCTTTCTTTATAGCAACACTGATTTTGCTGAGATCGAAATCAACTTCTTTACCGTCTCTTTTTATAACCTTATACATTACTATGGGTCTCCTTTGCAAGATATATTTTAATTTTTTAATTCTTCTCTTGTGACCGAAGCTCCTGAATTTCTCATATTTACCGCTTCCGGACAATTGATATTATAGCATACCAAATTACACTTGTCAATACCTAAAACACAATATATTGTGGTCATTTTTAAAAATAAACACTATATCTTGTGTTTTGACGTAAAAATCACTGTCTTTTAATAAAAGAAAAAATAACGTTTTAAAGTCTTAAAAGTCTGCCGTACAGTAATATAACAAAGGACAGGCACATAGAATTGAAACACGGAGACAGTATCCGACGGTACAAAAATATATTTCCGTTCCATACAAAACGGTACGGAAAGCCGCAGCAGCAGAGAATATAAAAGATCTGCAGCATATAACCGCGGCGGAAAGGACGGCAGAAAAATGATAACGTCATTTGAGGAAATATACAGATATCTTCCTGCAAGACTGACGGAAAGAATAAAGATTTCATTATCTGAAAATTTCCCGTTACAAACCGGAGAATTTATAACCGAACTGAGGCTTCGGCGCGACAGGCAGGCATCGGTAACTCTCAGCAACGGCAGAAATATTCCACTGCCTGTAGCATGTTCACGTTCAGAGATTGCCTGCGTAATTGCAAGGCTTACCGAAAATTCTATGCACAGTCATACTGTAACTATAAAAAAAGGATACATAAAGCTTCCGGAGGGATGCCGGGTGGGGCTTTGCGGCAAGGCGGTATGTGAACGCGAGCGCGACGGAGATATGCTCATTACCAATATAGGAGAAATCACATCGCTTAACATACGTATCGCTTACAGGATCTCGGGGTCTTCTGACGGAATATATGATACGCTTAGGCGAACAAATTTTGCCGGAGGCGCACTTTTTTACGGTCCGCCATGCTCCGGAAAAACAACGCTTTTGCGTGATATAGCGATACGCGCTGCATCTGGCACATCACCGATGCGGGTTGCCGTTATCGACAGCCGCGGAGAATTCCGTGATGATGAGGCAATGAGCGGCACACTCATTGATCTTCTCGACGGATATCCGAAAGCAGAAGGAATCGAACAGGCAACGCGGACTCTATCTCCTGAGCTTATAGTATGTGACGAAATCGGGGGTGCAGACGAAGCGAGTGCAATCCTTGCGGCGCAGAACAGCGGTGTTCCCCTGATTGCTTCCGCACACGCCGGAAACATGAATGAGCTTCTCAGGCGTACACCGATAAAAATGCTGTATGAAAACGGCGTGTTTATGAAATATATTGGTATAACCAGGGACGAATCAGCTCAGGGCGGACTCAAATTCAATATAAACGACATAAACAACCACTCAAAAGCAGTGCTTCAAACGGTATGACAGGCGCTGTTAAACTGATCCTCATATGTGTTGTATTCATCTGTGCGGCAGGCGCAGGATTCCGTCTCGCATCTGAAGACAAAGCAAAGCTTGCGCGTCTCGAGGGACTTCTGTCACTTATAGGGCACATAAAGAGGCAGATAGAATACTTTTCTTCGCCTCTGTCGGATATTTATAATAACTTTTCGTGCCGTGAGCTTGATGAATGCGGATTCACACAGATACTGAGGACTGATATTCCCGGCGATGACGGGGGATACGGCAAAAACAATTCATTCTGCTGTGCCGTACGTAAACTGCGCAAAGAACTGTCACTAAATGACGGAATATATACAGCACTTATCGAATTCGGAAGCGCTCTCGGGTGCTGCTGCTCCGAGGAGCTTATATCAAGATGCAGCTTTCTGGAGGAACTTTTGTCCGAGACATGCGCTTTGCAGAGAGAAGAACTTCCGAAAAAAACCAGGCTTCATACCTCACTTGGGACCGGACTCGGAATGATGCTTGTAATTCTTCTTATTTAAAATAAAACCAAAAGGAAATTGTGTATATGGATACAGGACTTATTTTAAAGGTTGCCGGAGTCGGACTTATAGTAAGTGTCTTATATCAGGTACTGAACAAGACCGGCCGGGACGAAATGGCTATGCTGGTGTCGGTTACCGGAATCGTTATCGTGCTTCTCATGCTGGTCGGAGAAATCGCCTCACTGGTCGGAAAAATCCGGACGCTGTTTGGTGTATGAATACGGTAAAGCTTTGCGGAATTGCAATAATTTCGGTAATGCTCATAGTAACGCTTAAGCAGCTCAGACCTGAGTTTTCATCTATTATGGCTATAGGTACGGGAATTATTCTTTTTTCGTGCGCACTGACGTGTTTTTCTCCGGCAACGGATCTGCTCGGTACATTTGCAGACGGCATGTCCGGAGAAGCCTTTGAGAATTTCTCTCCGCATATAGGCATAATGATAAAATCGCTGGGCGTCGGCATGCTTGCACAAAGCACTGCCGATATATGCCGCGACAGCGGAGAAAGTTCGATCGCATCAAAGATAGAACTTATCGGGAAAGCGGAAATATTTGTAATGAGCATACCGCTTATAACTGAGCTGCTTGATATTACACGCGGTCTTATGATGTAATAAAAATAGTCAGGACGGCATGAAATGGAAATTTTAAAGAAAAAGAAGCACAAGAAATGGGTTATAATGATATTTGCAACCGTAATTTTCACAGCGTTGCTCACAATACCCGGTACATTCCGATGCTATGCATACGAAAGCGGTGAAGAACTTGACGCGCTGCTTTCGGAAATTCCGGATGACGTACTTGAATATTTTCCGGAAGATTCATATGCAAACGGCGAGTTGTCGGCAGAAAAAATAGATACGCCTTTTCTGATCAGATGCGCTGCAAAAATACTGCTGTCAACTGTCGGCCCGGTATTGTCCGATCTTGCGCTTCTCTGCGGAACGGTGATACTCGCATCGGTCGTTCACCGTATATCGGACAGCATATCGAGCGAATCACTATCAGCTTCCTGCGGATATATTTCAGCAATCTGCGTCGCGCTTCCTCTGATAAATACGGTCATGCGTCTTTGGGATGGTGCGGCGGCAGCATTGGACAGGCTAACGCTGTTTATGAGCGCTCTTTTGCCTGTCATGGGTTCGCTCTACGCAGCCGGCGGGAATTATACAGCGGCGGCAGCCAACAATGCCGCTATGACTACAGTTTTTACACTGATAGAAGCGGTATGCTCATACTGCCTGTATCCCGTTCTGCGCATATGCTTCGGTCTTTCAATACTGACTTGCGTAAGCAGCGGGATAAATCTCAGTGGAATAAGCTCATTTATACGCGGGATCTTTACAACAGGACTTTCTTTTCTTATGGTGCTTTTCACACTCGTCATGGGGTATCAGAACAAACTTGCACTGTCAGCAGACAACGCCGCATCAAGGACGATCAAATTTGCCGTTTCAAATCTGATACCGGTTGTCGGAGGGGCGGCAGGAGAGGCTATGAGAGCAGTCGTAGGAGGTATCGGAACGGTAAAAAGTGCGGCGGGATTTTTGTCCGTGATCGTGATAGTCCTTATCGTTCTCCCGATAATAATTTCACTGCTTATGCACAGACTCGCTCTCCGTACTGCTTCGGTAACTGCACAAATACTCGGTTGTGATAAAGAACGCGGTATGATAGACGAAATGTACGGTATGATAGGGTATGCTCTTGCGATAATAGCAGCATGCTCGATAATGTTTATTTTCAGCGTCACGATTCTCGTAAAAAGCTCTTGTGCAGTAGCGGTATAACTTTATAGGTTACAAAAAAGGCGGGATGATAAAGAATGTCTGCTTTAAACGGATGGCTCTACTCGGTGTTTGCAATTTCGCTTGCCGCAGGTATTGCCGACATATTTGCTCCGGTCGGAGCAACGAAAAAATACGTAAAATATGTTGTATCTCTTGTTACACTCATAGTCATTATCACGCCGGCAGTGCGTGCATTCAGCGGAATACCGCAGCTGCTCGACGGACTTCAGTCACTCGCTGACGGCGGTAAAAACAGTGTATATACAGCGGCATACGACAATACTGCTAATGCACTGATAAAAGCAGGAAAAGAGGGTATTGAAAGCAAGCTGAAACAGTATATATGTGAGCGTTTCTTACTCTCTGAAAACGGCGTATCCGTAATTACAGAAATAGACGCCTCAGATGAATCGGATATTAAAATAACGGAAATAGAGGTCAGATTGTCCGAACGGTCCGGAATATACGGTGCCGACAGGATAGCGGAATATGTAAAGGAGATCACGGGATGCGAAACGGTACAGGCGGTGTACGCTGATGAAGCTTCTTGAAAATATAAAAAAGATCAAAAATATAAAAGGAATCACTTTTATTTCGGTCGGACTTATCTGCGGAATACTTTGCATAGTGCTTTCCGAAAGCTCCGGCAGCGGACCGCAATCAACAGAAACGGATATATCGGAACACTCCGAAAGCACTCTTGCAGAATACAAGGAAGCAGAGGAATCCCGGGTATCAGCTCTTTTGAATGCGATCGACGGCGTCAGAAGCGCACGCGTAATGCTGACCTTCGAATCCGGAAGCGAATATGTCTATGAAGCTTCTAATTATTCCGGACGAACTCCGCTTCTGCTTCAGGAACATCCGCCGAAAGTAAGCGGAGCCGCTGTGGTATGTGTGGGCGGAGGAAATGCTGATATACAGATGAAGGTCATAGACCTTGTTTGTTCACTGTACGGAATATCCTCATCAAGAGTAAGCGTCGCCGGCGCATCATGATTTTATCAGACAAAAACACCGACGCATTTAAATACGCGTCGGTGTATAACTATTTCCTGTTTGAGTTTGTCCGTCAGTTTGCTGTAGAAGCAACTGTCTCGTTTGCAATCGTCTCAGCCTCAGTTGCCGCATCGGTTACTGCCGAAGTATTTGCATCGGTAACCGCAGAGGTACCGGAAGCCATATTGTTAAGATAATCATCTATATAATTATCTTTTGTTACTACAGTATCTTTCTGAATAACATAGATTACAACTACAAGAAGCGCAAAAATTACAGCGACAACGGTCGTAAGCTTTGAAAGAACTCTGTCAACAGTCTTTCCCTTGCTTTTTCCGAAAAACGAATCTGCTCCGCCGGCAATAGTTCCCGACAGATTGTGGGATTTACCGGACTGCATAAGAACCGCTACAACGAGAAAAACAGCAAAAACTAAAAGTATAATTCCGAGTACGATATTCAAAGTGTTCATTAAGATTATCCTCCTGAAAACGATATTATCATTTTGTAAGTTATTTTATTAAATGTAGGGGGTACTTGCCTTTTAATACTATAATAAAATTGTCTGTCAGTACAGACAGTATTAATATGATATCATAAAACCGGCTTTATTGCAATAGGAAATTCAAAAAAAATAAGTTTTTTTCCATATCACCTTGACATTTCCTCTTTCATATGGTATCATATACTCACCGATTATTTCTGCGGCTTGCATTTATATTCAATGTTAATCCGCGAATATATATTCGGAGGGATATCGAAGTGGTCATAACGAGGCGGTCTTGAAAACCGTTTGGGTGCAAGCCCACAAGGGTTCGAATCCCTTTCCCTCCGCCACTGTTGCGGTAAATACCGCAGGAACAACCGCAAATCTTAATTGGTTTGCGGTTGTTTTTATTAAGTTTCAACCACAAAGATATGTAACGGAGCGTTTTGCTCCTTTTTTATTTTATAGCTACCAATGCCCCGCTCATTCCGGTTAGCATCGCCTGAGCAGACGTAAGCTTAGAGTTACATTCCAAGTGAGCATATATGGTTGCAAAGGATACAAAAATACTTCATTATATTCAACATTATCAAGCCCCAAATAAGTGTGCATTAAAATCCAAGAAAAACCTCCGAGACATTCTCTATCCCGGAGGGAAGCAAGGAAAACTGTGCTTGAAAAATCCTTTCATTTATTAAATTTATAAATCTTCTCACCTTGCTTTTCAGAACAGCTGTTATCTGGCGAGGAAATCCTCAACCACATCCATCAAATGAATTGTGGAAAGCTCCAAACTGTTACACAGAGAAACGAGTTTGATAAGCGCTTGTCTATCAGACGTAATGTCGTGAACGGAGGCAACGATTGCATCCATACCGTTTTCATCAGTGTCTGCGTAGGAGGCAACCCCGCAGGAGAGCCGTATCATATTCCCGAGAGAATATCGTTCTTCGGTAATTCCATATGTAACACTCATCATACCGGCAGAAGATCCTTTCCCTCCTGAAGTCCCTTTTCCTCTTGTTCTTTTGCTTTTTTAACAGTGTTTTTCAGAAAACTCTTAGGATCATCCTGCATTTCCAAGAGCAATATTGCAGTAGTCATACCGCAATGGCTTTTGCCGGTCTCAATATCTGAGTAAGAGCTTTCACTCATACACAGCTTTTCGCCCATTACAAATTGTGTAATATCCAGACGGTCTCTTGTTTGAATTGAGAGGACTCTCAGATCCTCTCCGAAAATATCGTTTAATTCATCTCTCATATTTTGCATAATCAATGCCCAATCAAGCACAGTAAAAGAAAATTTTACTATTTTAATTTATTGGCTGGAATCGGGCGTACCTATGTTTCGACAAAAAGCGTCAAAAAATCGTTAAAAAAGCCAAAAAACTTCTGTTTTCTGGCTTGAGATTGTTGTTAGGTTATTCGTTATGCAGCAATATGGTTTCTTTTCTGTATAGCCGTGTGAAATATTCTTCAGTATTCAGTCCGTTGACTATGGCTGCAGCAGCAAGAGAGTAAATAACGGCGCCGGCTTCTGCATTCTGCACCGTCGGTCATGCCCGCAAACAGCCAATTTTTGCGTCCTACCGCGAATGGACGCGTTACATTTTCGTCGCGGTTGTTATCCACAGGGATATTTCCATCTTAAAGTAATCGATACAATTACTTCATTTCGTTCAGACAACACCGGATTGCTTTGGCAAGCTCAGTAACTCCGCTTCGAGCGACTTCGTTCCACCATGAGAAAAAGCGCCGTGTGAACCAATATGATGTATGGTTGTCCATTATCATCTTAATTTGCACAGCGCTTTATAAATCACTACCTTCGGTTGTCTTATTTACATTAACACAGAACTCTTCGCTAAAAAGCTGATTTCCTGTGTTAATAAGTTGCTTCTTTGGTTAGAGTAATGTCCTCTGACACTCCGTTTCTTACCGTAGTAACAGTAAAGGTCAGTTTATATGTACCCTTGGTTCTTGTGACAGACGTATCTTTGAACTGCAGCACCGCAGTATTTGAAGAAATGCCTGTCCACTCCTTGACCGGTCCGCAGTCTGATCCGCTGATTTTTTCCAAAACGACCTTTCCGTTCTTATAAGTAGTTCCAAGACGTCCTGTAGCTGAAATATTGATCTCTATTTGCGGATTCTTTACACTCAATGTCATATTGACTGTCATAGCATGCAGCCAATACGGTTCAATTCCGGGATTACCGACAGCATTGATTTCAGCAGAACCGACAGCATTGCTTTCAGCCGAACCAACAGCATATAGCGGCTGAACTGCCACCCCAAAAATCATTGTTAAGATAATTATTGCGGATAAGATTTTGTTTGTTTTTTTGAACATAATTAAAGTCCTCCTTGTTCGTAGTATCAATACTACGAACAAGGAGGAACTTTTCTTTCATTTATTTTAATTTTTTTATTTTATATTTTCTGCAATTTTAATCAGGTCTGATTTTTCCGAAACTGATGTTATAGATACCGTATACTCACTGTTACCGATGGCTACCGCACCCGTTCTTTCGGCTTCGTCATACATGATATACGCGTCATTGCCGTTTATTGTGATTTTTTCATACTCACTATATTCTATATCACTGGCGACATAAGTTGATTCAGATGAATAGATACCTATAAAAACATAATCCCCATTATCAGCAGTATATAAATATTCCCTCGTATTTTCACTCTCATTACTGCTTGCCTGCTCAAAGCCATCGGGGATATAAGCAATATTCAGGGATTTGAAATCGGGCATTTCCGTATCAGTGTCTGCATCGGAAGCATTTCCGAAGTCGATCTTTATATATTTATCATACCATTCAACAACTGTATCCACAATCGCCGCTCTTACCTTAGCACTTGTCGCTAACAGTCCGAATGACAATGAAACAGCAACAAGAACAGCAGCGGCCGCCCTTCTGAAATACACAACCGTTAACGGCGCTCTATACTTATTCACTTTTGCGATTCGTTTATATTTTCGCGCCTCTTTCCGGGAGATCGGATACATCTGAGCAATTTCTTCATCCGACGGTAAAGACTTGTCAAGGTCATAAATATATTCATATAAAGCTGCTTTTAATATACCGTCAAAAACTTCTTCTTTTACGTTATGATACATAAACATTCTCCTTTCTGAGAGCCTCTCTCAAGATTTGTTTTCCACGGAAAATTCGTGTACTCACAGTGTTAGGCGGTATATCCAAAAGCAATGCTATTTCTCGTTCTTTTAATTCGTGTATGTATTTCATAATACATATGTCTCTGTATTTATCATCCAATGATTTCAGTTCGCGCAATACAATGTCATATGTATCCTTTGTTATTATTATATCACTTGTATTATCTTCTGTCACTATGGATTCACAAATTTCATCGTCCAAAGAAAGCTTTTGATTTTCCTTTAGTTTACAATAATCTATTGCCAGATTTTTGGCAACAATCCCACATAAATTTTTTGTTTTCTGCATATCTGAAAAATCAATCGAATCAAGATTTTGAATAAGCTTGATCATAGCGTTGTGGACAATATCCTCAACATCATATTTATTGTGGTGCAAAATTTCTCCGGCCGTATAGCACATAAATGAGTAGAAACTCTCGTAGAGTAAGATAACTTTATCTCTATCCTCATCTGTTTCTACCAGCGATAAGTAAAAAGATATCATTTGCGTAATCTCCCCCTAAAATTATTTTGGTGCATTTCTGATAGAACTTTTAATAAGATTCATAGCTTCGATCATAACGTTAAGTTCATATGTATTACAGTCTTCTAAAATATCCTGAATTTCTTTTTTGAAGACCGGAGTCGATGAATGAATATTGTCTCTTAAAAGCTGATCTGTGGTTGTGTCAAGAGCATTTGCAATTTCAATCAACATAGGTAAGCTCAGTTTGGTCGAACCTGTCTCAATATGACTCATATGAGCTGCGGATATATTTAATTTCTCCATTAAATCTTTCTGTGACCACCTCTTTTGTATTCTTCTCTTTCTTATTCTTTTTCCTATAGCTATATAATCAAGTTCCATATCTTGCACCTTCCTATTTAAATTATATTGTATGCACAAAATATCCTTTTGAAAATATCTTATATAGACATAATGTCTCTACAGAACAATTATACAACAATTTTACAATTTATACACTTTTTCTTTGTATTTTGTCGAAGTAAATAATAATTTTGAAAGAAAAAATTATTTAAACCATCACATTATTTTTATTCGTACTGTTATTAAGAGCTACTCATCAGAGTCTTTTTTTCAAAATATCCAATACTTTAAAAAAATCTTGGGTAACGGGTACACCGCAGGCACCTATATTCTCGAAAACACTTATCAGTTCGTTTGCAATATAATAATTAGATATTTGCTTTCCGAGGTTGCTGAATGTTTTTCCTACTGCGTCAACTACTCCGGAGATTATATCTCCAATACTATATTCATTTGCGTATGTGCTAAACTATCTGTATCAAGTTTCACAACTTGTTTCTCCTTTGATTTTTATTTTGGTTGGCAGCCATTCTCTATTTCAAATAAAAGAATGTTCTTTTTCCTCTCATAGCTAAAGCTTTTTGGAACTACCGCACTGCCGATGGTTTTCGATATATACAACAAAACTGACTCCGCTTGGAAAACGAAGTCAGCATGTTACTTGATTTTTAATATTTCTTAAGTCATTTGCAGAAGGAGCATCAACAGTTTTTTGAGTATTTGTTGTAGAATGAACCGTAGTCATAAGTCCTTCCACTATCAAGCCCCAAATAAATGTGCATTAAAATCCGAGAAAAACCTCCGGGACTTTCTATGTCTCGGAGGGAAGCAAAAAATCTGCACCTGAAAAATACTTTCTTTTATTTAATTATTAAATTTTCTCGCCTTGCTTTTTTTAATGGTTGTTAACTCGCAAGGAAATCCTCAATTACATCATTTAAATGAATTGTAGAAAGTTTCTTGTAGTTACACCGAGAAACAGTCTCGTCAAGCGCTTGCCTATCAGATGTAATGTCGTGAACAGAGACAACGATCGCAGCCGTACCGTCTTCATCAGAGTCTGCATAGGCAACAACGCCATAGGAGACCCGCGTCATATTCCCGAAAGAATAGATTTCTTCGGTAATTACATACGTAATATTCATCGCACAAGCTGAACCTCCTTTCCTTCTTGACCTGTTGCTTTTCTAACAGAACTTTGCAAAAAACTCTTAGGATCCTCCTGCATTTCCAAGAGCAATATGGCAGTAGGCATACTGCAATGACTTCTGCCGGTCTCAATATCTGAGTACGAGCTTTCACTCATATACAGCTTTTCCCCCATTTCCTTTTGGGTAATATGCAGACGGTCTCTTGTTTGAATCGCGAGGATACGCAGATCTTCACCAAAAATATTGTTGAGTTCTTTTCGCATAGTTAATTCCGATTCAAGCACAGGTATAAGAAAATTTTACCATTTAAATCCTTCATGCAGAATCGGGCTTGCCTATGTTTCGACAGTAAACGCCAAAAAATCCAAAAAATATACATTCCTTGGCTTTAGTTCATTTAATAAAATTCATTCATGTGCAGTTTACATCGGCAACGCATTTTCCATTCAGCATAACCGTGTAAAGTATTCTTCCGCATTTAGTCCGTTAGCTGTGACTGTGACAACAAGAGAGTCGGTAACAGCACTGTTTGGTTTCTTTGTCCTTGCCCGCAAACAGGCAATCTTTACGTTATACGACAAATGGACAACTTGCGTTTTCGGTGCATTTGTTATCCACAGGGATATTTTAATCTTTAAGAAATCGGTACAAATACTTCTTGTAAATAAACATTATTGATCAAGCTCAACAATGTTTCAAATATTTTTCTTCTATTTGTTTTTCAGATTCGGCAAGGAAATCCGCAAGAATATGGCGTTCTGTAAACATATTATCCTTAACTGCATCTCGAATTGCGGTTAATTTATGCGGAATATTATTCAAAATACTTTTGTATGATATCAGATATGCTTTCTGTATATTTTGTAATTCCAAAACATAATTATCATATAAATTTTTAAGTTTACAATTTGTATCAAATGTCTCTACAACACATTTAAGACAATTAGAAAGGTTAATCCTATGCTCATATAGATTTAATAAAGTAAGTGTTAAATCTATAGGTAATTTATCCGTCGCCGTTTCGTTCTTTATATGAGTTGAAAGGAATTCATCCAGATTGCTTAACATGGATAGCCCTTTGAAAACATACCGAGGATCTCCGGACGGCTCTTCAGGATTTATTTTCTCAATTGTACTCTTCTCCCCTTTCAACTCGTCCTGTATTTTTCTGAGACATGAAAATAAAAATTCGTCTTTGTTCATGCTAAGTTTACGTTTCTTGATTTCAGTTATCGGGAAGAAATATGCAATTCTTCTATTATACCGATGTTTTGGATCATTCAAATAAATTTCTCTTATCTCTTCATATGATGATTTCATAAATGCAAACGGAACCTTTGCAATTTGTCTGTCTATCATTGGGCAAAGAAATACTTCTTCCTCATCATCGTATCCGAATATCAAAATCTCATGCAACCGTGCGCCCGATTCTTCATTGTGATAAATAATCGAATAATCACTGTCAATAAGAATATATACATTTGAATCAATCTTGCGTTTTATATAATCTATAAGCTTTTCAGGTGTAATTTTATTAATATCACCTGGTGCAATTCTCAGTATGCCGTCGTAATAATCGAGCGGATAATAGACGCCGTTTCCCCAAAATGAGCCGCATCCGCCGTCTAAATTAACCTCCATATGCGTAGACATCCACTTCTGTCCATCTGAATATGATCCTAAAATACAGCTTTTGTAGAAAGTCCAACATTCTGAAATAAAACTATCCTTTATGTTTATATTTAGATTCTTCATCATATCCATTTCTCCATTTTATTTCCAAATGATAGTTCTAATAATTCATAAATATTTCCGTTCTTTCCGGTAGATTTAAAATATAAATCATTTATGCAATACTTTTTAGTTATATATTTAATCATTTCTTGCTCAATCCTTCTCCCCAAAGCCCGGCACGACAGACTAAATAAGGAAAGAGTTTGCTCTTCAATTTCTATTGCACCTACAATGCCTAAATCGCAAAAACGGTCAGAAACTGAAACAGAATAAAAATGAACACCGGGAAGAGTTGTTCGTTCTCTTATTTCAGATACGGTATAACGTTTTCCGTTGGTACACTTATTTGTTCTTTGCGTAAGTTCTGCAACACGGTCATATTCCACCGGTAATAGTTTATGAATATCGACTTTCATATTAAGCGATTTAATATACTCGTCATAGCTTCCGCATTGTGATTGCAATTCCATGCGAGAATAATTAGTACGGTAAGTATTATTTCGATGTTCAATCTCCGGTAAATCCACCTTTTTTTTCAAATTAAAGCATGCGAATTCATTATACATAAACTCACGATCATATCGAATTGCGGTCACCTCCGGGAGAACCGTTTTTACCGCTTCTAATTCAAACCGTGAATCATCAACAAAAACCATACTGTCTGTTCCTATGTTCAATTCATCAGCAATCATCTGAATATTTGTAGGTTTATCATTCCAATTTACTTTGAAGCAAGCAACATGTTCTTCCTTCAGTAACATTCCGCTATGCTCACGGAAAACACGAAGTACATCTGATTCATCGTTCTTACTGCAAACGGTTAATATAACGCCGTGATAATAAAGCATCAAAAGAAAACGCTGAAATTCCTGATATTCCCGGCCTAACCCGCTGCCGTCAAGACGAATCCCTTCAATTCCGTCTTCTGAGAGGATTCCTCCCCACAGGACATTATCACAATCCAGTATGATACATTTCTTTGTCTTACCTATGTGTATTGAATACTGCTTGTACATCTCATTCGCCATTAGCGCCATAAGCTCTTTTGAATACGGTGCATTCCAACGGTATTTACCTTTCACACTGTATGAATTCGATATACCGATCTTTGCAATCAGACGCTTTAGATCTACATACACATCATCGGTCAACATCTCGCTTATAGCTTGATTGATTCCGTCAACTGCTCCGCCCGATACCGAAACAGAACCGCATACAATATCGCTGTTGACATAATAGTCCTCAAACCCAAACCATATAATCTGCGCATTAGAGCGGCTCCTGATTGAAGAGTATAGTTCTTGGCATCTTTTAATTGAATCGTGTGTAATATCATCATGAGATATTTTTCTTGACACAATATCGTTTATCGCGTTGGGATACAACACATCAAAATTCAAATATATGACTATAATATCCGATCCTTGAATAGCAATTTGATTTTCGTAAATTTCCTCATATGGCACATAGTTCACCTGAACAGCAGATGGTAAAAATGCTTTTGTTATGTATGTTCGCAAATACGGTTCAAATGTTATATTTGAGATAATAACAACACTGCTGCTTTTTGTTATCATAATATCACCATTTCATTTATTACATCTATTATCCATTTTCCTGTTCATCATACAGCGTTTGAAGAACATCTATCATCTTTTGAACTGTATCCATTTCTGTAATTAAAAGTTTTTCATCTGGGATTTCACATTCAAATTTTTCTTCCAAAGCTACGATTATTTGAATAAATGTAACCGAGTCCATTCCTAAGTCAGGCAAATTCTCTTCCAATTGTTTTGTAGTTATTTCAAATTTTTCTGTACTGTTGACAACCTCCAGCACATTCTCTATTGTAACCGCATTCATCACTATTCCCCCTTACAGTATAAATTCCACAAATGTGCCATTCTGCAAACAAGCAAACACGACCTCGCGGTTATCTAATGCCGGCGCAATGATAGGTTTGGTAAATATTTTTCCTATCCGCATTGATTTGAACTTTTGGATAATATCTTCTCCCGGTTCAGATTCGTAACATATGTGATGATAACCCACTTTAAAGTTATATATGCTTGAATGCTCATCTATTGGTTCAATTAATTCTATATTCGGTGAAAAATCTGACACCATAAATGCAATTTGATTGCATTGTATATAATCATATTTGATAGACTCCTGTAAATGGTATCCCATATTAAGATATATAGAAATATTTTTATTGATATCTTTAACTATAACACCTATATGGTTAATGCGCATATTAAGCATCCCCCTATTATAGAAATGCGCCGTTCAATCTAAAGATAAAATGTGTTTTTTAAACAAAATATCCCGTTCTTTCAAATATTCATTGTATATATCACTTTTTATTGTATATCTTATGCTATTGTTGAAACGCTTATATATTTTGTTAACCATAATATCAGTTTTAATGAAATAATTACTCGGTCTTAAAATTCTTCTCTTAATTTCATCATGTTCAAATAATACTGCTTTTCCAATCACATCAGATAAATTGATTTCTTCAATTTCAAATGAGTTGTCACCTTTACAAACAATACAATTGTTTTCATTATCAACATCTATAAATCTATGAATTATAACGTTAGAATCTTTTGCAAAAATCAATATATCCCCTAAAACATACTCATCTGATTTTACAGAATATACAATATCGCCATTTTTTAATAATGGCTCCATGCTATATCCTCTAACTATTATTCTCAAAATTTTACTATCCATATTTATCCATACATACACTCATTAAAAATAACGCTAATTTGTGTTAATTCTTAGAAAAGATTACCCATGGCATCTTTACATCAGCTCTTAACGTTTTAATGACATTTAAATCAAAATATTTAGCACAAAGTAAGTTTGTTATAGCGCAGGAATTGATATCGTCATCATTTAATAAAAACTTACATGCTTCAACATTTGAATCAACTTTACAAATTAACGGAGCAGATTCGAACTTTAATTCATTTAGAATGCTGATTGTTGCTTCATGTAAATATATTTTTGTGACATCTTTCACTATTACCTCTCTTTTAAGATTCTTACTAACAATAACCAATGGCGGGATTATTTCTATAAATGTTTTCATCACGCGAATTTTTTCATCCATAATAAATCTGTTTATTAACGAATATGCCGATGGAACTAAAACCAAAGATACTTCGCCACATTTTAATGCATATATTGCATTTTCAAATGTTGGGTATGGTATAATAGAACATGACGGCATTTTTTTGTGTGCAACAAACATAGAACATGTTAAATAACCGCTATTATCTCCTAATGTACCTAACCTTGGCTTAATTTTGTTCGCCTTCCTTCTAACTAAACATTTATATTAATAATTGCTGATTTATTTGCATATTTTGATACTGAATATTTTATATCTCCATCCAAAAAATCTGCACCAACAACGGTGGTATGAAATTCTCCGTTTTCACCAAAAGCATCTATCTCAAGCTTTTTCAGAAACTCATATGATTTTTTATCATATTTTTCACCTAACCATTCGATTGGTATTTTCTCATCGTTTAATTTTGTAATTATTGATGTAATATTATATTTTTCTATATAATCTAATAAATCATCATATTTTTTTCTATAAAGCGGAAAACATGGTTTCAGACCAGATGCTACACATATTTTGTATTGTATTTCAATATTGTCTTCAGATCCTAAATCACCGAAAACAATGGCTTCTACACCTTGATTTTTTAATTTAATGTATTGGGATACAACCCTATCCCATTTGATCCACCATTTATTGTCTAAATAATATATTGGAACATTTAATCTTTTGGCATGTTCACAAATTATATCTAAAGATTGATTATGAAATAGTGAGCGACAGCTATTTTCATCTACACAATGGAGTAATGAACACAATTCACCTTGATTTATAGTTAAAGAAAGTGCAAGCGCAGAATCCTTTCCGCCACTATACATAACTGCAAACTTCGTATTTGGTTTCAGTTGTGTTATCTCATTAGTTTTTAATTTCCACTCATACGGTACATACATATAGTTTCTACTCCTTTATATAAACGCTCCTGTTATATAATGGTGTCAATTTATATAGTTTTCCGCCTGTTTCGTAAACATTTCGTAATATTTACCTTTGGCTTGCATTAATTCATCATGTGTCCCTATTTCTTTTACCGTTCCGTTATCGATCAATACAATTCGATCAGCATGCCGTATTGTCGACAAACGATGTGCTATAACTATGGTTGTTGCTCTGTTACTGCTGTCAAGAATCAATTCAGACATTTCATATTCTGCAATTGGATCGAGCGCAGACGAAGGTTCGTCAAATATTAGTAACCCGAAATCACCTGCGAGAAGTCTTGCGATTCCAATTTTTTGTATTTCTCCTCCGGACAACATGATTCCGTCCTCTTCAAATTCACGTGTCAATTCTCTATTGCTGTCAGCAGCATTTTTTGTGATTACTTTATCAAGTCGTGTCTTATAAATTGCATCATTAACTTTTTCATTTTCTTTTCTATCGTAAATGTTTATATTGTCATACAACGACATTGCATAAATATTAGTATTCTGAAAAGCAACTCCTATACGTGATCTCAAGCTTTTTAAGTTATAATCCTTAATATTGACGCCATTAATATATATATCTCCGCTATTTACATCGTAAAAACGCATAAGCAACTTAACCAGTGTTGATTTACCAACTCCATTTTCACCGACTAACGCAATCTTTTCTCCGGGTTTAATGTCAAGAGTAATATTTTCAATAGCAAATGCAGAATTATCGTAACTAAAACCCAAACTTTCGAGCTTCACTGAAAATAAACCTTCCGGAGCATTTATTTTGTTACTGCTTTCTTCTATCACAGATTTAACATTAAAAAATGCTCTGATTTTGTTAGCATACAACCCCAAGCGATTAGCATCTTTTACATAATAAAACAAATCGTTAAGCGCACTTTTGAGTGCTTCAACAGAAGCCATCATTGTAATATACGCTCCCACGGTTTCTATGCTCCCTACATAGATTCCATATGCAATGTTCAGTATTACAAAGGTTCGTGCTATGTAAAATGTTAAATTACCGGCTAATGACCAGGGTATCATTTTGCACGCGAATTTTTTTATTATATTTATTTTCTTCTCCTGAGCATTCTCGAATCCATCAAATAGATAATCCTTTATTGCGGTACTCTTAATGTCCATTGCATATCGGCTTTCATAAAATATCCTATGATAGTATCCGAGTTTACGATCATACGGTACCAGTTCATTCTCCTGTTCGACATCATAATGATTTGTAATGATGTACATAAGATTTTCTATTATAGTTCCCGCAATTGTAACGATAACAGCCAGAGGACTAAGAATCCCGATTATAGCAAGCATAGAAATAACAGTAATAACAGTTGATGCTATTCTGTTAACCATATTCTGTGCTTCTGAAGCTTTTCCTGCATACTGACTTACGGCCCATGTATAATTATCGTAATATTCCGGATCGTCAATATATCTCAAGTCCGTTTTTATTGCCTTTTCGTAAACTTCCTGCTTTAATTTTGCATCGATTCTTGAAAGCGTTTTATTTTTGCAAAACAAATTAAAAATATCCTCAAACATAGGCTGAAACATCAGAATACACTGCATTATAATTACACATATAACAATTTGCATAAAAGTCGAGCCTGAGGACAACATATTTACTATTGTACTCGGAAGATAAACTCCTACTATCTGTGTACAAGGAATAATAACGCACCAAAACAACAGCGATAAAATAACAAATATTTTACCATACTTTAAATACGGTTTATACAGCCATATTATATTTTTAATCGTATTATTTATACTGCTCACCAGGTTATTTAGTTTGTCTTTCATAAACTATTACTCTCCGTATGATAAAAAATTACATTGAATCTATGACAGAATATATCATTTCACATGCTGTTTTACTGTTAGGATAACTCAACTCAAGGGCTATCGCGGATCTTGATAAATTTGAGATATCAATGCACATATTTCTCAAATTATTATGATGACGCGTATTTTTTATCAGTAAATTCGTGAGTATTTTACGATCGGATATAAATTTCATCTCACCGGCATCGGTTTCATTATAATTAGGAAATATTATGAGATCAATCCTGTTGATCTCTTTAATATAAGAAGATATAAATAAATTACGTTCTATATTATCAATATCTGTAGTTGTTCCAATTAAACAATCTGAAGGTAAGTCATCAACATTTTTCCTAATAGAAATCGGCATATTAAACCCTATATATTTATTGTGATAACAATATATACAGTCATCGTCCAAATACGGATGCCCCTCTATTAAAGATAAATAACCGGTTAAAGTTGTTTTACCTTTTTTTCGATTTCCTAAAACAAGTATACCCTTTCCTTTAATAGATAATGCCGAGCCGTGAAGTACTGTACAATTTAGTACATCAGCTTGCCACTCTTCAATTGTATTAATTAAATCTTGTATCCAATCTTTTTTTAATATATTGCAAACATAACAATTTAAATTTTTAACATATTTTTCTGTTATGTAAATGCTACCATTATCAGCAATATTGACATAAGCCTCACAAAAAACATATGACCGAAAGATCCTGTTGAATACCGTTTTTTTATTGTTATATAACCATATATCAATAAATATATTTATTGATATATCACCAAGGTTCCTAGTAAAACAAACCATTTAAATATCCTAATTGTAAATAAATAATTTTCAATCGATATTATCGCAAATATTTAAAATCTTTTTATCTGCAAAACTTGAAAATAATTCATTTACATCTGTACTAATTGTATTAAACTCACTCTCGGAAATATTATATTCATTCATTATTTTATTGCAAATTTCATTTGTGGTAACGATTCCACTTTTTTTAATTGCCTCAATAATACAATTCCATATTATTGAAGCCGTTTTATTGAATACAATAATAGTTTCCATTTCACTGTTATAGGCCAAATATTCACCTTCAATTTCCTCTATACTAAGATCCATTATTGAATATAGTTTATTATCAATCTTTATTTTTTCCATTTTTTATCTCCGCTATTTTTTAGTCATTTCTTACCAATTTGTATATAACGTTTTCACCCAAATCATCTACACATATTGGCTCAATTCCCCACCCAAAACACTCTTTACCGAGCAAGATTTCACTTAATACATATTTCCAATACTTTTTTAGCATTGAGCATTCATATAATTTGTATGATGTTTTATTTTTTCTATCACGTATTGCCTTTAGAGGACACCCACCTTTGCAAAACCTATATGCAATACATTCTCTACAGTTAGAAAAACTGTATTTGACTTCATCTAATTGAGAATCATAATATTTATCGTATAATTTGACTTTACCGTTCTCAATACAGCCGACATTAGTTCTCAATGTCTCAACTTCAGCTTCAATACAATTGTTGATAGTTTTATCGGGCATAATCCAAAAGCACTCATTAAAGGTTGCACCGCAGCAATAATCTGCAATCGAATTGATAAATAACGGAGAAGAAATATACATCCGTTTCTCTTGTCCTTTTGCATATTCATTCAATTCTATATAATAATCCAAAAACGTTTTTTCTTCACTAGTATCATATTCACGTTCACTTATAGCATCCAATGCGCGTCCCACCGGAATTATCGGCATAATACTCCATTCTGCAGCTCCCCAAAATCTTTTTACAATATTATCATATATTTCTTTCAATAAATTCAAATCTTTTTGAAAAATGCTTGATCTTATCGTTACAGGCACGCCGCCTTTTATCAATCTTATTAGTGACTTTTCAACAATATCAGAAGAATCTTTCAAATCAGGACACTTCCTGTTATTATTTTGCAGACTTTCCATCCCATCATACGATACCATTACCTTATCGAAGTTGCTGATTATAAAATCCTGTTTTTCCACATTCAGCATACCGTTTGTTGTCAGTTCAAGGTGCGGCGTTATATTATATTTTTTACATATTCTTTTTATTTCTGTAACAACTGAAGAAAACAACTTCCAATTATATGTTGGCTCTCCACCGCCTGTAAAAAAGAATCTTAGCGTAGTATCCTTCTTTTCATGAACGATATCATACATTTTTTTGCTTTTAACGGCTTCAATAACAAAAGACATAATATCATCTACAGATAAACAGTCAGAATGTCCGTTCGTCGATGAATAACTGCAATAATTACATTTTAAATTACAATTATATGTAAGACAAATTCCAATTTGATCAATAGGTTTACCTTTTGCTGTCATATCATTTTTATCAAACTTATCAAGACATCTTTTTAAATCCAAAAATTGATCATCGACAGGTATTTGTTCTAAAAGATTTTTCTGGATGTCAGGTTTGTAAAAAACGAGTCTATCTGGATCAAAAATATAATTGTTAACAATGTGCATATAAATCTCCTTTATTAAAAGTAAAAAGCCCTTGATTATGATTAAAACATTATATGAGAAATATAATTTTATGAATTAATTTTGCCCTGCGGACAACACTTTGATCTTGCCTGAGCTTCAATAACTTCAAGTTCTTTCTTTGTATACACAGTGATCATTGGCTTCTCGTACATAATTACACCTCCCTTCCTATACGGATATAGAGATGAACAAAATGCAAATTTCGTTTCACTGATATGATATATATAGTGCAAGCAAGTCTATTGTTTACTATATATAGTATCCTGAAATGCTAAAAACTGCATTTCGATCAGAGTTAATACGGACATTATATAATTTCAGCGCCTGTCAAGGGCTATTTACTGCCTTATAAATTATTAAACAAAAATATTTTTATTTAAATTTAATTTATCAAAATCAAACTTAGTCATTTCACCAGCTATTTCATACCAAAGGTTACTATTATCCAATCTGTCTTTAAATGTTATATTCCACACTTTTCGTTCTTGAGATGAAAGTCCATACCCATTAATCAGATTAAAGTCCATATAGTATTCAAATGACTTCAAGTATTTGTATAAAGCGATATCTTCAAACACCTGATAGGCGTAATATAGCATATAGTACACATAATTTCCAATTGAATACTTCTCACATAACTGTTTCGTCCGATCAACCGTTAATAAGTGGCATTTATTGAGCAGCATATCATAAATATCTCTAAACATTTCCGTACTAATACAGTTATGCTGGCTAAGATGATAAAGCGAGTTCATTTCCTTGTAGTGATGCAGAATCAGTTGAACAAATGCCTTTTCAACCGGCAATGTCTTGACTGTAACACCGTAAATCTCCATATCTACTGTGTCATTCAGGAACTCTTCAATGGAATAACGCTTTCCTTCATATTCACCCCAAAAGATATCATAATTTACATCTACATTCAGATGAAATCCCATTATATCTTTGTGATATGACGGAATCTGATGAGAATAAGCCATACACAAAACTCTATTGCGCCTTGATTCGTTGACATCTTCCGGAAGCTGTTGCTTAAATCCAAGTTTTTGCAATTCAATCTCAAGAAATCGAACATTCTTCTTATCAATCAGAATATCAATATCGCTCGATCTGCGTTTATCCGGCACGCCATAAATCTGTTGAGATAAGACTTCACCTTTAACCACAGCATAATTTATAGAAGACATTGCTTCAAACAACGGTTTAAGTTCTTTGTACAACATTTTTCTTTCTATAATGTACAGATTGTCAGCAAAACTCATTACTTATCCCACCTTATATCTATATTATACATTTATTTTGTCGAATTTTAAATACAGTATTGGTATAATAGCTATTGTTGCTGGTTTAATTGCCGGTATTACTGTCATAAATTCAAATTGAATTTATACATTTTGCAACATATTCAAAATCATTGTAGGATAACCAATACCCACAAACATTATCAATAAAATTTCCGACTGCTATGCATTCTCTATCGAGAGCAAGCGCATTTTTCATATTGAACAAAAGTGTCTTATATAGTTCCCCTTTATTCAACAATCTTAAAGTATTGCCGGCACCACGTTGAATAAAAAGAATTTTATCAAGCGAATACGCAATTTTTGAATCCTTATATAATGAGACCAGGGTGTTTTGCTCTCCCCGCAGTTCATTATGACCGGACACGGCATAATAACCATTCAATAAATCCCCCAAAACGGTTGTGTCCCTCAAGGAAACCGGTAATGGCAACGGCGTTATTGTATTTTTTTCTCTATCCACAAAAATATAGTCGTCAGCGAGATAATCGTATCCGTTCAAAGAAAAATAAGTAATAAAAGTGGATTTGCCGGTCATGGTAGGTGCTATTACGCAATAGGCTTGATTGTCTTTAGCAATGACGCCTCCGTGTAAAACGCAAAACCTCTCATTCATATTCCCTTCTATAAGCTTATCAATCACCGCATAAAGATAAAAACCAACTCCGTTTATTTCCTTTATTTTATACTCCCTGCCTTTACCGGACATAATATATCCGAAATCGCATTTTAAAATTGTCACTTCCAATACCGCAAGATTTTCCTTTTCTACTTTTTGAGATATAATAAAACCTCCGAACAGATTGACAACTAATTCTGCCACATTACTGCAATCAGTATGTATTTCTAAATACCAGTTACAGCACGGACTATATAACTTAAAATCACACATCACACTGCATTCCTCTCATACAAACTTCTCTGCGCAGTATACATTTCATAATATTTACCGTGCATCCTCATAAGATCCTCATGAGAACCTTCTTCAATAATTTCACCATGACTGAAAACATAAATATAATCAGCAAGCGAACAAGCTCCAAGGCGATGAGAAGTAATAATAATAGTCTTTCCTTTTAATGTTTGTGTAAAATGTTCATATAACTCTGACTCCATTATCGGATCCAAAGATGCCGCAGGCTCGTCCATAATATACACTTCCGCATTCTTTCGAATCAAAGCCCGTTCAATCGATATACGTTGCCATTCACCGCCGGACAGATCAACGCCATTCGCATAGACATTGCCAAGCGGCGTTGAATATCCGTTCGGCAATTTATATTCAAAATTGATAAACTTCGGTTCATATGCATTAAGATCAATATCCTCACGGACTAACCTTAGATTATCCGCAAGCGTCATTTTGAATGTTCCGTAGTTTTGAGGCACATAGGATATCTTATCTCTGAACCCATGCAGAACAGTTGCTAACGGCTGCCCATTCACTGTAATATTCCCTTCACTAGGAGTCAATGCACCCAATATCAGTTTCGAAAAAGTTGATTTACCGGATCCGTTTTCCCCTACCAAAGCTATGGTAGTTCCTTTTTGAATTTGACAACTTATATTCTTCAGCGCAAAGACTTCTGCATTCGGATACTTATATGAGACATTATGTAATGCTATTGTTTCAAAATTCTCCATTTGTTCTAAGTCATCTGCTTCAAGCTCCATGGCTTCAAATACAGTCCAGTCATTCAAATAAACCGCTTTACCGGTAACGCTGTTAATCTGAGAAAAAATATTATTAAACGAAGATCCAAACGCCGCGCCAGCACTCAGCACAAGAGAAATATCTCCTATAGATGCAGTACCTTTCATACATGATACGCAAACAATAATGAGGCAAATGAACAATCCGACTTTGGACAGTATTAAAAGACAAAAAGAAACGATCGATTGCTTTGTAAGCAGCCGCATCCCCTGCTTATAAAGTTTCATCCGTAAATTTTCATATTTAGCGATCAAAGTATCAGAAAGGCCGAATGCCCGAATCTCTTTATTTGATTTTTTATCACGAAACAAGCTGTGCATATAGCTCAATTTCCGATTATCATTTGTTTGACTGATATCAAGAAAATAGCGTTCAAACAGATTTCTTGTTTCCGCCCATACGCATAGAATACTTGGAACAAGAATAAAAAATACAAAATACCACCGAATCGATCCTAATAACAGTCCGTATGATACAGTTGAAATAATAGCCATTCCAAAAGCAATAAAAGAATTCAATACCGAATACACACCCGGACAATTGGATGAAACACGGGTGATGATATCATATGTATTTGCATCCTCAAAATACTCATACTTTATTTTATTCAGTCTCGTATAGATATAACTGTTGATCTTCTTTGTGGTATCATGATTAATATATATTTGTTCCCTATCTTTTACTTTACCGATCAAAAGAACCAATATAGACAGAGCCACGGTCAGCGCTATTACTAAGAAAAAGCGGAAGCAAGTCTGCATATCCCCTAAGACATATGTTTCCGTCAACAAGTCGATCGTTATTTTTGTAAAATACGATACAACCGGTGAGATCAGAGTTGCAAGAACTGTCGCGACAAAGGAAATTACAATTCTGCCTACAGTTTTTCGGTCGCTTCCGATCTTCAACAATCTCTTTATCGCATTTAAATCAGGCTTTACTTTCTTCACTTAACTCACTCCAATCATACCATTTAGACTGCTCATTAAAGAAATTAAAATAATCCCCTTTTAATGCATACAGTTCTTCATGTGTACCGCTTTCGGAAATCCTGCCGTTCTTCATAAAAACAATTCTATCGGCCAATTTACATATTCCGATTCGGTGAGAAACAATAATAGCAGCCCTGTTATTCAAGTTCATTTTAATGTGATCAAATAGTTTGATTTCGCTGATCGGATCCAGCGCAGCAGTAGGCTCATCCAACACAATAAGCTTTGAATTGCCGAAAATACCGCGACTGATAACAACGCGCTGCCATTCACCGCCTGATAACTCTTCCCCGCTTATTTCATACTGTTTTCCCAGGAAAGTATCTAATGACATCGAGCGTGCATCATACACATCTTTGAATCCCCCGGAAGACATAGCCTGAAAAATTTTATCATTGTTACCGATATCATCAATATTTCCATACCCAATGTTTTCGCGAACAGTAAATTCGTATTTTGTATAATCCTGAAACACCGGACTGATAATTCCGCGGAGATCTGCTTCCATACCGGAAATATCCTGTCCATATACAACAACGCTGCCTTTTCGAGGCTTATACAATGCAAGTGCCAGATGTGACAATGTTGTTTTTCCCGAGCCATTCTCTCCGACTATCGCTACAATCTCATTCTCACAAACCCGAAAATCTATATCCTTCAAAACTGTTTTCCCTTCTATATAATGAAAGGAAACTCCCCGCATATCTACAATTGGCTTACCGTTTATTACTTCAATCTTTTTTCGTTCTTCCGGCTCAAAGTTTAATACTTCTTCCATGTCATCCGTGTAAATACCGCAACTTGAACTCTTTGCAAAAGCATTAAATAAGTATCCGATATATCTTGTTATAATCGCCCCCATACCGGTAACCAATGTATAGGTAGCAATATCGATTTTCTGTCCGGCAATTAAAAAATAAAGGAATCCTATAGGCAGGACTCCAATAAACTGCTGTATGATTGAAACACCGATTGTTTCTTTGTCCTGCCGTTTTTTTAATTGCATCTGCTTTTGAAAGAATGTCTCAGTCAGCCGCTCCCATTGGCTGTAGAAATACTTGTTGTATCCATGAACTCTTGTTTCGATCATGATATTTTTATTTTCAAGCAAATTACTGAAATACCGCAGCGCCCGTTTATCGCCCTCAATACTTTTGCGGAGTTGTTCTGCTTTCTGGCTTTGATATGTACTATGGATAGCAGAAATCAATCCTATAACATAGTATGAAATAAGAAGAAAAGGATATTTCGAAAGTTGAACCGTCGGAACAACAAGCGAAATCACATACGACATATTATACATTAACAATGCAGGACCGCTTGATATATGTATTATCGCATTATTTGCTCTGTCAAATTTTACCTGGCTATCTGCTGAATCTAAAGATTCTAACGGTACACCCTGAATATTCCGATATATTTTTCCCTCTATCCACGAAGCTATTTTTAAGCCGATGATTCTTTGCGCAATCGGTGACGCATACCCTTGAAACAGAAACAGCACCGAAATCAGAAAGTATAAGATTACAGACTGACTCAATAATGATATACCGACATTTTGAGTAACTCCGGACACTATTTCTTTTTGAAAATACACTTCAATCGGCTCTAAAACTCCCAGTACACAAATGCAGAAAAGATAAAGGATAATCATAACAGGCCAACGTTTCAAAGAATAATACGTGTATTTTACCTGAAACCTCAGACCATTAACAATGTTTTGAAAAAACAGCTTCATAAATTATCTCCTTATCTTTTCTGCGCAACTAATCCGTACATTTTTATTAAAACCCGATGAAAAAAAACAGAAATCCGTTTTGGGCATGCCAGTGCTACACGTCTTTCAAGCCTTGAAAGCATTGCTACAAATTTTGACGACTTCACTTCTGCAATAGACGATCCTACTGTCAATACTTTTTCCACTTTTCCTATAACATCAGAAATATCTATATCTCCATCATCCCGGAGGTTGTTGTCACCCTTGGTTGTAACCGTTCTTCCGCTTTTCTTTATGATCCGATGAACCGCCACACCAAACAGGCTATGTTCATACTTAAAAACAACAATATCTCCAACCTTATAATCCGCGCGGTTCTTTACAAACAATACCGATGTTTCTTTCGGATTCAGTATCGGAAACATACTCTCGCCATAAAGCTGAACTTGTCCGGTTTCGCGGATCCGCTGCAGTATATTCTGCCTTTGCTTATATTGTTCTATTATAGTCCGGGTATTCATAATCAATCACACATTTATTTGCTTTACCCTCTCTTTTAAAAAGTATTTTATCATGGAACACTGATCATCTTTATCAAACAAACTTCCGGTCTGATTATATGAAACTGCGGGACATCCGCACATACAAACATCCGTAAACCCGCATTTGGAGCATTCATTCTGTACTTGCTTGCGCTTTCTTATCCTGTTCACGACCTGATATGCTTTATCTGAGGCGAGAATCTCTTCAAGAGTTGAACCGTTTACATTTCCCAGTACGTTCTCTTTACCGGAGAACAACTGACAAATATGTACATCTCCGTTTGGTTCAATTTTAGGACCGATAGACAGTTCCCCATCGCCGAATAGTACACATCCCAACTGATTGTTCAGTTTTGTATAACTAAGACTTAATTCCTTATCATTCAGCTTTTTTAACTCTTTTAATTGGTTCATCAGTCTTCCGATAATATAAATATCTTTACTGTAATCAAAGACATTATCATATGAGCAGCCTCGTCCTGATTTGAATAAAAGTGATATATCCAATGCTTTTATTCCATATTGCTTTGCAAGACAGATAATTTCCTCGATCTGTGACGAATTATTTTTTCCGACATTATATCGGAGGATCAGATGATTTATCAAATCCTCCTGTTTAAATCTGTCAAAAAGATCAATTACAAGCCTGTAACTTCCTTTGCCTCGGGTTTGATCATTCACTTCTTCCCCGGGAAAATCCAATGTTACTTGCAGTACATGGCCTCTTCCGGCAATTTCAACCGCTCTTTCGATTGGCAGCAACGATAAGTTTGTAATTATAACAGCCTTCATATGAAGTTCGTCGAGCTTTGACAAAATTTCATAAATATCAGGATGCGAAAAAGGCTCTCCGCCGGATATAGATATAGACGATATTCCATGGCTATAACACTCATCGATAATCTTAAAAATTGTTTCTTTTTCTAAAACCGTTTTAGCCCTCGTTGAATCATTATAACAGTAAGGACAGTCCCGATTACAAAACGATGTGATTTCTATGTAAACTCCGCCCAATTTAAGCTGATACATATTTCCTCCTTTTGGTGTAATACAACGGGTAAAATAAAAGCAAATTAAAACAAAATTAAAACAAAATTAAAATAAAAGCAAAATAAAATCAAATGATTTCGTCAGGTTTACGATTCACATAAACCACCTCTTCGCCGCAAGTAAAAGACTTACCTGCGCCGCAAAAAACCTGCGTACATGCTGTTGCTGTTGCAGAAACAACAATATTATTACGTATATCTTCTTTAGAAAAGCTCTGCATTGAAGGCGTTACATATTTCACATCACTCACCTCCCCCCTGAAAAAAAACGGTTTATTCAATCATAACGAGATCCCCGTTGTATTACCACACCGTAATTAATTCTGCATCTATAAAGCTGTTAACAATATTCCGAAAATCCTTTTCCAGTACAGCTTCCGAAACATCGGGATCATTATTCAAAATGTTTTGAATAAATGTACCCAAAGGATCCTCGTCCGTTTCAATCAATGTTTTCAATACCAAGGCTGCCGTTATATTTAATACATGTATCATTTCTTTTTCTTGATCATATACCACAGCCTCTCCGTCCGAAAAAGTGTCAATTTGGATATTCTCCCGCAATGCATATCTCATAAACGTTCCTCCGAGTAAATAGAAATAGATGCACTTCGAAAGTGAAATGCATCTATCGGAATTTTTCTTGTGAATTTACTTATTGGTTTTGGTACAAACAAATTTACATATGCCGTTTACATTATACGGTTCTCCATGGAACATAAAGTTGATCATATTTATACCGTAAGCGCACTCATAATCGCTTTGGCTCATTAACTTCTTTCCATTGTACATAGCAATTCGCACCAGACCGTCATCCGGCCACGGTACATCACCGATAAAGCTGTATACAGCGCCTTTCCCCCAACTCAGACCAAATAATTCATCAATAGTAACTCTGAATATATTTGCAAGTGCAGGTAACAGCATAATATCGGGGCAGCTAATCTGTTGTTCCCACTTTGATACTGCTTGCGTAGAAACTCCTACTTTTTCGGCTAATTCCTCCTGTGTTAATCCGTACAGCTTACGGTAATAAGAAATTTTCAAACCAAGAACTGAATCCTTTTGCATAATGCATTTTCCTTTCATTAATAATATTATAAAAAAATATAATTTCAAAATACAGATAATATAAGTTGTTACGATATTACTGCTGGTTGATATTTTTTCATCGACGCATCGGCTACAGCATAAACGCTATCATCTATGGTTGTTTATGATATCCGTCAATTAAACCGTCTCATATCAGTATAGACTATCTTGTCCAAAATATCCATTGTGTCTCACTTCAAATCACTTTCTATACCAAGTTGAACAAAATTATAGCATTGCGATTACCTTTCTTATATAATATTTCCACTATTCAGTATATCATACAAAAAACGAAAATACAAGTGGTAAAAACAAATTTCGAATTTATTTGATCTTTTTCGGTGTTTATCTTCAATGGGTAAGTCTTTTTGCAAAATAGACTATTTCTTTAAATTGATAATTGAAAAGCAGAAAATATTTATTATAATATAATTGTAAGCTTACAATATTTCATTACATTTATTAATATACAGAACCTTTATCCTTTCTTTCACATATACTGTAAGGATCCCTGTATAAGGGCTCAGAAAGGAAGGATAAAATGGGTGTAACAAACTCAAACAAGGAATTGAACGCCACGCAGATTGACTGCGGAGGCTCATTCAGAATAAAACTATCTCTGACGGCAGCGCCGGATATCACATCAAATCCCACTGACATTGTTCTGATACTCGACCGTTCAGGCAGCATGGCAGGAAGTCCGCTTGCCAATATGAAGAGCGGAGCCAAGAAATTTATTGATATAATCGATGAGGCAACAGACGGCACTCAGGACGGTCAGATTGGATCGGGAAGCCGTATCGGAATCGTCAGCTTTTCCGATACGGCAACACAGAATACGCAGTTGATCACTTCTGTTGCTGATCTGAAAAGCGCTGTCGATTCGCTGGTTTCCGGAGGTTCGACAAACCATGCCGATGCTTTTACCAAAGCACTGGATCTGTTCGATCCTGCGTCTTCCAACGCAAAGGTTATGGTCATGTTCACCGACGGCGTGACTACCGCCGGCGGCAATCCCAACACCGTTGCTGCAAATGCCAAAGCTCAGGGAGTAATTATATACAGCATCGGACTGTCAGGCAACGGCGGCATTGATGAGCAAGCTCTTCGCGACTGGGCGTCCGATCCGGATTCCGCATATGTAGCTATCACACCTGATGACGCAGAACTGGAAAATCTTTTTGAGGATCTTGCAAAAAATATTTCAAAGCCGGGAGCAACCGATATCGTTATAACTGACACGGTTTCGCCATGCTTCCGTATCACGTCACTGTCTTCGCCCACTAAAGGAACTGCAAATATTCTGAACTCCAATACGGTAGAATGGAAGATCGACCAACTCGGTGTAACGCAAAGCGAAGGCGCCGTATTTGAATTTGCAGTACAGCATGTAGGTTCCTGCACAGGAACTGTGGAAGTAAATGAAAGCATATCCTATACCGACACGGAAGGCAATATAGTTACCTTCCCTTCACCTACGGTCGACGTTGACTGCGATATTGTAATTCTGCCCGAAATCTGTCCCACACCGATGGATGTAACGATCGACGGCTGCACGGATACCGTTGAGTTCGACGCCGGAGAACTCGGTATGGAATCTCTCGGCAGAATCGTCCAGTTGGACGTCACGCTGCGCAATGTCTGCCCGAATAAGCGCGTAGCGCTTGCCGCAATCCTCCACGAAGTGGATTCTATGGGAAACGAGTATAAGCGCGGTATGAAAACCATGGCAATTCCGGCACACAATAAAGCAACATGTCATGATGTGACTGTTCGCTGCATTAAATTTGTTCTTCCGGAAAGCCTTGATGTCTCAGGTTCATCCGATGCAATTTGCAACACCCGTAAGTTCAAAGCAAGATTTATCGCACATTATATCGACAACGATTTTGAATGCTGCGATATTGAATGTAACTGCAGATAAAGTAATATAGATCACAAAAACACCGCTGGATCTACAGTAAGCAGGTCCAACGGTGTTTTATTTTATTACTCAAATATTTCGCTTTGCTTATGTATAGATTTTTTGAAAAAATTTGATATAATGAATAACGATGAATTTCGAATTATGTACTGTAAATTGCAGCACAATATATATTTTCGGCTACAAGTACCATGGGACAACAATAATTATATTACGAACAGGTACAAGCCGCTCCTTCACCCAAAGACAAACTGCATTTTTCCGATTTATTGTAGGCTTTATCACACTTTAATCGTAATATAGTCAGGTAACGCAAAAACGACCTAAGGAGACTCTAAATGCTTTTATTCTATCTTTCCACAGTAAGTACAGACAGCGAAAAGGATAAAATAATATTTATATACGAAAACTATTATTCTTATATGGCATACAAAGCCAGTAAATATCTGAAAAGCAAACAGGATATTGAAGATACAGTCCATAATTCAATGATTAAAATAATCGAACATCTGGATAAGATAGATATTAACGATCCGGTTAAGGCAAAGAGTTTTTGCGGGACAGTCAGTAAAAACAAAGCTATTGATTTTCTGAGATCAAAGGAAAATCAAAATATACTGTCAGATGAAGAGGAAATAAATCAATTCGTAGATAACACTGATCCGGAAGAAATTTTAATTACCAATGAAACTCACAATATAATATTAAATGCTATAAATTCTCTGAATGAAAAATACAGGGATGTTTGTATATTAAAATACGTAAATAAATTAAAAGAACGTGAGATAGCAGAAATTCTCGGTATTACGCCTAAAAATGTAAACATCCGAATTTTCAGAGGTAAGCAGTTATTACGTGATGCACTCAGAAAGGAAGGTATGCATGAATAACGAAAAATATTTAAACGAAAATATCTTTGAAAATATATTAGCATCGGCGTTTTATGATTATATGACAAAGCAAGCAGAAGACGAACCAACAGATGAAGAGCTTTACGAAAAATATCATGTACCTAAAAACGGGTTAAAGCGGATACTGAAAATCGCAAAAGAGAAAAAATATCACAAACCGCTTTATATAGTATATCTCAGACGCGCAGCAGTTACTGTTCTTATACTTGCAGCAGCAATGTTCACTGCCATGATGTCACGCAGTGAAATCCGTGCTGCGATAGCTGATGTTATTACAAAGTGGTATAATACCCATATAAGAATTGAATTTACAGCCGATCCCTCGGATGAGACCGTAACAACCCCGATAAGTGCGGATTCTTTACAGATTGGTTACATCCCCGATGGATTCGAATTAACCAAATCAGTAGTATACGATCAATTATATATATCATATTTATATCAAAACACCGCTACAGATAAATATATTGACATTACTATTAGTAAGACGGGAATTACAGATTATATGTTGGACATAGAACACCATAATATAGAAAGTACAGTAATTAACGGTTCGGCAGCCTATATTCACACGCCTTCTGACAGCAATGAACCGCCGCATACTGCTGTTATATTGATAAATCAATCTTATACATTGATGATCGACGCAAGCTTAAGCCGCGAAGAAGCGATAAAAATAGCCGAAAATATAAGAATCGGAAACTAAAAAATCTATCAGAGATGCTTTTTGTCGGCAAAGCTATGAATGATAAGTAATTTTTACAGCTTAATTTCGCCATTTATTACAAATTTGTATTGACAAATCACTCGTTGTAGCTTATAATACAATATGTGATACCGCGTTTAACGCGAAAATTATGTAAAAAAGGTATATTTTTTAAAAATAGTCTAAAAGAAAGGATTTCTCTTATGAACAAGACAGAACTTATCAATGCAGTTGCAGAGGCAGCTCAGCTCAGTAAAAAGGATGCCTCAAACGCTGTAGCCGCAGTTTTCGATTCCATCACCGACGCTATGGTAAAAGGTGATAAGGTTCAGCTTATCGGATTCGGAACTTTTGAGACCCGCGAGCGCGGTGAAAGAACCGGAAAGAACCCCCGCACAGGTGAGGAAGTTAAGATTGCAGCATGCAAGAATCCCGCTTTTAAAGCCGGAAAGGCGCTTAAAGACGCTGTAAATAAGTAATTATTATCTGCCGGAGCGTTATTGCTTCCGGCAGATTTTTTTAGATAATATCTATTGAAAAAATTTCCAAACTGTGATACACTGTATTTGACTTGGATTATAATACTGAAAGTTTTATGGCAGAGGTTATTATATCATAAAAGCAAGGCGTAAGCCCTGATACGCAGCATGCTGCGTCAAAACGATACTTTCGTTTTGCTTTTAGTAATTCAATGTTATCTCAGGCTTTTATTAACGCCGTGAGGTTATTTATTATATCACGTAACTGTTTTTGCCGCTCAGCGGCTGATATGGAGATTATTTATGAAGATCATAGTTGTCGGATGCGGAAAGATAGGCAAAACTATACTTGAAGGTCTTGTTGCCGAAGGACACGATGTTGTCGCCGTGGATTCAGATCCCGATGTGATAAATTCAATAACTAACATATCCGACGTTATCGGCGTATGCGGAAACGGCGCGGACTGCCTTGTACTCAAGGAAGCTGGAATTGAAAACGCAGACATGTTCATCGCCTCATCCGGCTCCGATGAGCTTAATATGCTCAGCTGCTTTATCGCCGGGAGAATGGGTAACGTAAAAACTATTGCAAGAATACGAAATCCCGAATACAACGAAAAAAGCCTCGGTTTTCTTAAACAGCATCTCGGACTTTCAATGTCCATAAACCCCGAATTCTTTGCAGCCAAGGAACTTTTTGATATTCTGAAGCTTCCGTCCGCAGTAAAAATAGAAAGCTTTGCAAGAAGAGCCTTTGAGATGATAGAGCTTATTCTCAAAGAGGACTCCGAGATGTGCGGCGTCAAACTTTCCGAGCTGCGGGACAGACTGGACGCTAAATTTCTTGTATGTGTCGTTCAGCGTGAAAATGAGGTATATATTCCGGACGGAAATTTTTCTCTGCGTGCAGGTGACAAGATCGGTCTCACCGCAACACCGGCGGAAATACTCAAACTGCTTCGCAGAATGGGCGTTCTCCGCAAAAAATCGAAAAACGTCATGATACTCGGCGGAAGCAGAACAGCCTACTATCTTGCAAAAATGCTTGACACAATCGGTACCTCAGTAAAAATAATCGAACAAGACAGAAATGTCTGCAAGGAACTTTGCGACAAACTCCCCAACACAACCATAATAAACGGAGACGGCGCGCAGCAGGAGCTGCTTCTCGAAGAGGGCATAAGATCTATGGATGCCGTTGTCTCACTTACGGGCATCGACGAAGAAAATATTCTTTTCTCATTCTTTGCAAGTTCTCAGAACGTGCCGAAAGTTATTTCTAAAGTAAACAAACAGGAGCTTGAATCTATCGCAGGCAGGCTCGGACTCGACTGCATAATCTCACCGAAAAGAACGATAACGGATTTTATTGTACGGTACGCAAGAGCGCTTGAAAACTCCAACGGCAGCAACGTCGAAACCTTATACAAGCTTATGGACGGCAGAGCCGAAGCGGTCGAATTCATTGCCAACAATGAACCGCGTGTCACCGGAATACCGCTCCGCGTACTTAAGCTCAAGAGAAATATCCTGATATCCGTAATAATTCGTGACCGTAAGCCAATAATCCCGACAGGAGAAGATATGATTCTGCCGGGTGACCATATCGTAGTTATCGCCGCAGGAAGAAGATTGCAGGATCTGACCGACATTATTGCATAAGCTGCCGCCGGTCGGATATGCAAGCTGCACGGCAGCATATATCAAATCAGTTTTCAGTATGAATGGAGACAAATCTGTACTATGAATCGCAGAATGGTTTTCCGTATGGTAGGACGGATCATCGGGCTTGAAGCTTTTATGCTGCTTCTGCCGCTGACCGTCGCACTGATATACGGAGAGTGGAATGTCGCGCTCGCATTTCTTATAACAGCGCTTATAGCAGGAATCGGCGGAATTCTTATGTCCGTCACATTCCCTCCGCGCGACAATGTTATATTTGCCAAAGAGGGCTTCATGATAGTTGCGCTCGCATGGCTGATTCTGTCAGCGCTCGGAGCGCTTCCGTTTGTCATAAGCAAAGAGATCCCGTCGTTTTGCGACGCGTTTTTTGAGACAGTCAGCGGATTTACAACTACAGGCGCATCAATACTTAACAATGTTGAGCTTCTCAGTCACGGAAATCTGTTCTGGAGAAGCTTCACTCACTGGATCGGCGGAATGGGCGTTCTTGTACTTATCATGGCTATCGTCCCTCCGGAATCAGGCAGATCAATGCACATTCTCCGCGCCGAAATGCCGGGACCTATCGTCGGAAAACTCGTTCCGAGAATACGTCAGACCGCAAAAATACTCTATCTTATATATATTGCGCTTACCGCAGCGGAAGTCATACTGCTTCTTTGCGGAGGTATGTCGCTTTTCGAAAGCCTTGTTCATTCTTTCGGAACTGCCGGCACAGGCGGATTCGGAATCAAAGCCGACAGCATCGGCGGATACAGTCCGTATCTGCAATGGGTAATAGCAGTATTCATGCTGATTTTCGGAGTAAACTTCAATCTTTACTATCTTATACTTGTAGGCAAGGTGAAAAACGCACTTAAGAGTGAGGAGCTTTGGAGCTATATCGGTATAGTGACCGTTTCTTCCGCGCTTATCATAATCAATATAAGACCGCTTTTCGATACAGTTGCCGAAGCAGTAAGACACGGGGTTTTTCAGGTATCTTCCATAATAACCACAACCGGATATTCAACGGTAGACTTCGATACATGGCCGGGACTTTCACGAAACATACTTCTATTACTGATGTTCGTAGGAGGCTGTGCCGGATCGACCGCCGGAGGACTTAAAGTATCACGCGTTGTTCTTCTGTTCAAGATGATAAAGCTCAATCTCAAAAAACTGCTTCATCCGAGAACAGTCGGAACACTTAAATTCGAGGGAAAAACGGTCGATGAAAGTACGCTTAATGGAATAGGAATATATTTTGCCCTTTACGCGGGGATAACGGCTATTGTTTTTTTTATACTCAGCTTCGAACCTTTCAGTATGGAAACAAATCTCAGTGCTGCGGTTTCGTGTTTTAACAACGTAGGCCCTGGATTTGCAAGCGTCGGTCCTGCGTGCAGCTATGCGGGTTATTCTGCATTTTCAAAAATCGTACTGTCATTTGTTATGCTGTTCGGCCGTCTTGAGATATATCCGCTTCTGCTGATTCTATTTCCGTCTACGTGGTTTAAAAAATAATTATTTACAGTATAAATTCAAACACTCAAAAGCATATAAGCCTGTTCAAATAATATTTACGTCCGCGGATAAAATACTTTCCGCGGACGTTTTGTGTTGAAAAGCTGAAGATAAGGTGAAAATTACCTGCAAATTATGCATGTTCATGATTTATCTACAAATATATGCTAAAATAAAACCACTGAATTTATCTGAATCTACGGGGAGCTATCCTCTGCAATGAAAGGAATCGTAATAACATGATACAGGTCGAAAAGCTTGTCAAACATTACGGTGATAAGTATGCCGTAAACGACGTGACCTTTACCGTCGAAAACGGCGAGATCGTCGGACTGCTCGGACCGAACGGAGCCGGAAAATCAACGATAATGAATATTATAACCGGATATATTTCAACATCTTCCGGATCGGTAAAAATAAACGGCTTTGATATTCTCGACAATGCCCACGAGGCAAAACAAAATATAGGCTATCTCCCTGAGGTACCTCCGCTTTATCCTGATATGACAGTCATGGAATATCTGTGCTTTGTATATTCACTGAAAAGATGTACATTCAACCGAAAAAAACATCTTGACGAGATCTGCGAGGTAGCTAAACTCTCCGATGTAAAAGGAAGACTTATAAAAAACCTCTCGAAAGGCTATAAGCAGCGTGTCGGCATCGCTCAGGCGCTTGTCGGAAATCCTCAGACGATAATTCTCGATGAACCTACGGTAGGACTTGATCCAAAACAGATAATCGAGATCCGAAACTTGATACGGACACTCGGAAGAGACCATTCGGTAATTCTCTCCACACATATACTGAGCGAAGTACAGGCGGTCTGCGACCGTGTCGTTATCATAAACAAGGGAAAGCTCGTTGCAAATGAACGCACTGAGGATATTTCTACGATAGTCGGCGGAAACAGACGTACCTCAGCAAAAATATGCGGTCCGTCCGATCAGATTCTCGCCGCTCTGAAATCGCTTCAGGGGGTTGTCCGTGCGGAAATGCTCTCCGAAAAAGAGCTTGACAGTACAACGTATATCATCGAAAGTGCTGCCGGAATCGATATCCGTAAACCGCTGTTCTTTATGCTCGCTGAAAAAGGCTGGCCTCTTATCGGAATTGAGGCTCTCGGAATAAGTCTTGAAGATATTTTTATATCTATGACCGACCGCCCCGGCGGAGCGCTTAAAAAGAAGAAAAAAAGTATAAAGGTCGCCCAAACAGGCGCATCCCCAAATTAAGCTTCGGGAGGATACAAAAAGATGTTTGCAATATACAAGCGTGAGCTTCAATCATACTTTACCTCAGCAGTCGGATATGTATTTATCGCCGTCTATCTTGCGCTGAGCGGATTTTTGTTCTCTTATTCGACAGTTCTTATGTCAATACAGGGCGGAGCTGCCGACCTCGGAACATATTTCACAATACTTATATACGGCTTCTCTCTGCTTCTCCCGCTTCTTACAATGCGTTCGTTTGCAGACGACCGCAGAATGAAGACAGAACAGCTCCTGCTGACAGCACCGGTCTCGATAACAGGTATGGTCGCAGCAAAGTTCCTTGCTGCATACACAATGTTTGCAGGAACATACGCCGTATCGTGCCTCGATTTCGCATTGCTTTACATATACAACAAAAATGACGGTGTTGTCGTAGAGAAAAACGGCGCTATGCTCATAGGATATTCGGTAGCAATACTTCTGCTCGGCGCTGCTTTCATAGCGATCGGAATATTCGTATCGGCACTTACCGAACATCAGATCACTGCGGTCATTGTAACCGCGGCGATCCTCCTGTTCTGCCTGTGCTGCAACATGATAAACAACGCTATATCCTTCTACCCTCTCCGCGCACTGTGCAACTGGCTCTCTATCTACAGCCGTTTTCAGAACTTCATGTACGGCGTTTTTGATTTCAATGCAGTTTTGTACTACGTTTCGATAACCGTGGTGTTCCTCTTCGTAACCGTTCGGGTATACGAGAAACGCCACTGGGAATGATGATCCGAAAACAGAAAGGAAGTTTTGCACAATGGCTGAAATGAATAAATCAGGCGGCACACAAAAGAGCGCCGCAAACAAAAACGGCTTCTTTGCAAGCAAGCGCTTTAAATACGGATCCGCCGCCGTCGCTCTGACTGCAGCATTTATAGCCGTAATAGTAGTAATAAACGTCATGTTCTCAGCGCTTTCAAGAAATCTCGGATGGTATATCGACATGACAAGCGAGGGACTTTATTCGATATCAGACGCAACACATGAGCTTATCGATCCGCTGAACGATCGAGGCGATATGCATATTAAACTTATTTTCTGCATGACAGAAGATAAACTCGACGAATCCTATTATTTAAGACTCGTACATCGCAGCGCACAGCTCTATGCCCGCGAATTTGACTTTATTGATATCGAATATGTCGACGTAAATGCACATCCGGGCGAAGTAAGCGCATACCGAACAACTGCCGGTTCTAAGATAAGAACAGACAGCGTGATAATAACCAATACGGTAAACGGGGACTACCGTGTTCTCACGCGGGACAGCTTCTATACGCTCGACAGCGACACGCAGGAACCTTATGCACTCAACGCTGAATACCGTATCACAACAGCGATCCTTCAGATGACAGGCAAAAATCCTATCGCATACTTTACCACCGACCACGGTGAGACAACCGATACATCGGCGCTTTGGACACTTCTTTCCGACGCCGGATACGATGTTCGCGAGATAGATCTTTCAAGAGAAGATATTGATTACGATAACGCGCAGCTCATTATAATAAATGCTCCCCAGTACGACTTTGCAGGCTTCGGTGCAGACGTCGACGAGGTTAAAAAGATCGATGACTTTCTTGATAATGTAGGAAGCATGATGGTATTTATGGATCCCGAAGCAAGAAGCAAGAATTCGTTTACCAACCTTGACGAGCTTCTCTCAGAATGGGGCATATCCTTCGGCGATTCGGTCGTTTACGACAAAACCGAAAGTATAAATGTCGACGGGACTGCGCTTGTATCAGCCTATACCGAGGAAGGAAACGGCTCGACACTCACAAGAAGCATGAGAACGCTTTCAAACGTTCCGAAAACGATAGTAACATATGCAATGCCTATAAACATAACCTATAACAACGGAGAAAGCGCCGATATCGACCAAGGTACGCGCGATATATCCACGGTACTCACAACCTCTCCGGATGCATACAGCTGCAAATTCGGCACTGATGAGATCGAAAGTACCGGAACGCATAATCTCATGACACTCACGACAGAGCTTCGCTATATAGATAACGAAGCGCACCGCAATTACGTTCTTGCCTGCGGCACAAACCAGTTCGTCTCTGATAAATATATAGGAAACGGCGCATACGGCAATGCAGAGATCCTGTTCTCCGCCATGAAAACAATGGGCAGAGTAACCGTTCCGAACGGAATCGAATTCAAGATATTTGACAACAACGAGCTGAGCATCACGTCATCAGAAGCTTACGCATGGACGGTAGCGCTCACTACCGTACTTCCGGTAGTTACGATCATCACCGGCGCTGCCGTATATCTCAGGAGACGCCATTTATGATTAAAAAAAGAAATAAGCTTACAATCATTCTGCTCGCAGCATTTGCCGTGCTTGTGATCCTGTATTTTGCGGTAATATCCCCGATTATTAAAAAAGCGGGCGGTTCTTCCGACGGAAACACCGAACTTCTCCGCGGAGAAGTCCTTGACGGAAGCGGTCAGATCATGATGTTTGAGCGAATAGAACAGACAAATCTCGCATCTATTGAGGTACATAACGGCTACGGTACATGGACGGTCTATCGCGCTGACGACGATAAATTCTATATAAAAGATCATGAAAGCATCCCGTATAATGTAAACAGCTTCGCATCGCTTGTTATTTCGGCAGGGTACACTATCTCGCTCGACCGTGTTACCACCGATTGCGAAGATTTTTCCGAATTCGGTCTCGCCGATGAAAACAATCCTGCATGGTTCGTCATAAAATCAACGGACGGCGCAGAACATAAAGTATATATCGGAGATCAGATACCGACATTAGGCGGATATTACGCCCGCTACGGCGGCAGAGATGCAGTATACATACTTGCTAAAGATGTTGCAAGCACGCTTCTCGCTCCGGCAAACGCAATTGCGCATCCGATGCTTACATATCCCGTGTCCTCGACAACATATTATACAGCAAAGAATTTTTATATTGTAAAAGACGGTAAATTTGTTGTATGGATCGACAGCTACGATGATTCATCAGCAAAACAGGAAAGTATTTCTTCTCAGCAGAGCTATAAAATGGTTTATCCTGAGGGATTCGTACCGAACGCGACAACATACGGCAGCATAATGACGAAATTCACCGAATTTACCGGTCAGGGCGTTGTCGAACTCGGTCCCGAGCTGAGTGATATAGCAGCGAATGCCGACGAGCAGACAAAAGAGCTGCTTGATGCCGTAAGCGCTTACGGCAAGGTCGAAGCAGACGTTAATTCAGCCGAATATCAGCTTCTGTGCGTCGATCAGATAACTACACTCATGCGTGCGCTTTTCGGAAAGGAAACTCTTGATAAATACGGACTTTACGAACCGAAAGCAGTCATGCACTACACATATAATGATGTGGAAAGCTTTGTTCTCTTCAGCGATACACAGGAGGACGGTTACAGATATGCATACTCTGCACTTTGGAACACGATTGTAGCGGTAAAACCGGACGATGTTTCTTTCCTCGACTGGAATTTGCTTCAATTCGTTGATAGCTCCCTTTTCAGCATCAATATAGAAAACGTATCCGAGCTTTACTTTGAATCGCCCGAAATAACCGAGACTTTCTCGTTTTCCGGTTCCGGAGATTCGCTGTCGGTAACTCCGGCAAGCACCGGAAAATCCTTTGACGAATTTGATCTCTATAATTTCAAAAGCTTTTACCGCAGTCTGCTTATGATTGAGCTTCAGGACTATACAGCGTCAAAATCAACCGATAACCACATGCTTTCCTTTACAGTAAAAACATCGGGCGGCGGCAGCTATACCTTTGATTTTTACCGCTATTCCGCAAGAAGATGCTTCTATACGATAAACGGTGTAGGAGAATTCTACGTGCTGAGCGACAGTGTCGAAAAAGCTATTAGTGACTGCATTAAGGTAATGAATTCCCAAGACGTGGATTCGTGGGCGAAAAATTAAATACATTTCTATCCGATTGATACATTCTTCACGATTACCGCACGGAATGTGTCACTAAATCAGTGCGGCTGTTTTCCGGCAATACGAAAAAACAGCCGCTATATTTATATAAAAAAATTTTATAAAATTTAAAGATTCCTATTGACAATCATATGATTGTGTGTTATAATCTAACCATGATAAACGCAGAGCGCCGCTCCGTAAATCAGATATTACAAAAAAACAAAAATATATAAAGGAGAAAATATCATGACAAAAATCAAAACAGGCAAAGTAAGCATAAGACTTATAATAATCGTTGCCGTCATACTTGTTGCCGGAATTCTTACGGCAATGTGTACGGTACAGGTACCTACCGGACATACAGGAGTTGTCGTTACATTCGGACGCACAGAGGAGTATGTACTTTCAGAAGGACTGCACTTCATACTTCCTTGGCAGAGTGTTATAAAAATGGACAACCGCGCGCAGAAAGAAACAGTATCGCTCAGCGCATTTTCAAGCGATATACAGCAGGTACAGGTCAATGTATCTGTCAACTACAGCGTTGACAGAGAGACGTCACAGCACCTGTACAAAAACGTCGGACAGTATTATTATGATACTGTTATGAACCCCCGTATTTACGAGGACGTTAAAGCAGTATTTTCAAAATGCACAGCTGAAAACCTTGTTGCAAACCGCGAAAACCTTTCGGATCAGGTAGAGGGAATCCTCTCTCCCGAAATGAAAGAATACGGAATCGAGATAATATCGGTGTCTATCGAGGACATTGATTTCACAGACGTATTTACCGATGCGGTAGAGGCAAAACAGGTTGCTGAGCAGTCAAAGCTTCAGGCAACGATCGAGGAAGAACAGAAAACAATGATCGCAAAGCAGGAGGCTGAGCGTGCTCAGATCCAGGCAAATGCAAACGCAGAGGTCGCAAAGATCGACGCTGACGCAAAAGCGTATGCCGTACAGGTTGCAGCCGAGGCTGAAGCAAAAGCCAACAAGCAGATCGCAGATTCGCTTACCGAAGGTCTTATAAAATACAATGAGATCCAGCAGTGGAACGGCGAGCTTCCTCAGGTATACGCATCTGACGGAACCGTACCGATTATCAATATGCAGAACGGCGCAGCTGATTAACTTCAGTATCTTCTGCAAGACCGGCTATTTCTTGACTGAAAATAGTCACTGCGGCTATCACTTTTTATAGGAATGCCGGGCAAAGATAAGATAACAAAAAAGAGGCTGATTTTCATCAGTCTCTTTTTACTTAGTTTGCAAGTAAATTTGCAATACAAACTAAGAAGCTAAACCCCCGGATAAAAACAAAGCGGGAGCGGGGAACACAGGACTGTGAACTATCGCATTTTTGATAAAAATACGGTGTGCCAAAGTCTTTGTTAAAAAACTTCGTCCAATTGCACATTCATTCACAACATTTTATCTTTACATTTTAAAGACTGTAAGCTTACAGCGCACTGCTGCGTAAAGGATATGTAGCTTTAATACGGTACGGATTTTTATTGCAGTAAATCTTGAGTGTTGTTCACCCAACCCCAAGAACGGACACGGAATCGCCAACTTCCGTGTTTCTCTGCGTTTATCTTCTCTGAAATCGACAACGCTGTTGATCGTATCTATTATCTCAGATGTTGTTTGAACAACTCCTGAGAACGGACACGAAATCTATAGGCTTTCGTGTTTCCGCTGCGGTGCTTTATTTGAAATCTAACAACGCTGTTGACAATTCAGAGGAAATGTGTTATCATATCCTTTACCGCAGAAGTGACTTGGGTGTTGTCTAGAGCAACCCTGAGTTCGGATGCGCGGGACGCCAATCCCGCGTATTCCGCTGCGGTACTTTATTTATCCGTGAGATTGCTCCGTAAATTAAGCGATCCCGCGGTAAAAGCGAATACAGTCTTTTAATAGTATTCAATTGTCATTTTTGTTCCGCTCGGATCTGACATCAAAGGTTTTCACATCCTTTAAGATGAATTAAAAAATACCGGACAAATGTGCGCACAAAACACATCTGTCCGGTTGTTAATAATCAAACGGAATAAGCCTCCGGAATAAAAAACGCGGAAAAGGGATTCTGTCACAGTCCGAAAAGGACTGCACTCTATAAATTCGATAAGTTTTTTTCGGCAACGCTGTTATACCTCTTGAAATTATTTTAAAAATATGTTATAATCTCAGATACAATGTCGGTGCCGGAATTCCGGTGGGTGTTTATGTGTCTAGAGCACATAGATATCAAGAGATGTTGAGCGCCAACTCAACATTTCTGCCGGCATTGTTTTTGTCTCGCCGGAAAGACTCGGTATTCAATTGGTTATATTTTACCACACTTGCCAAAGCCTGTCAAGGGATTTTTGAAATTTTTTTAGTATTTTGAAAATAACGGACGCTGTGCGTCCTACACCGCACGATAACACCGTTATTGTGACCGGTCAACCTTACAGCCTCTACTTTGCTGATACACATAGCTCTCAAAGCATGGTGTATCAGCAAAATAATCTTTTCGTTTAAAACCTTGCAATTTCGTCAGGCGATGGCAGCGGCACTGCAAGGGTAGACGGATTTGACTGATACCAATATGCAACGGATGAAAACTCATCGCCGCCTTTCGGCAAATCTTGTATTGTCACACGCAAAGCTGTTGAAAAATATACCGGATCCGGTATATGCCAGTGGTACATCATAAATCTTGGTTGGGGATTATATCTTGCTCTTTTCTCCTGCCCGTTATGTCCGTAATAGAACATACCCTGATACAAACCGGAAAATGGTTCATAGCGGAAGTTACCGTTATCACAGCCCCAGGCGTAAGAACCTCCGAAATAGTCTTCTGTGCCGGTGTAATTAACCGTAGGATATTTTTCTCCGTCAATAAATATTTTTACTTCTCCCTCAACCCATCCGCTGTTGCTGTTTGAACCGGCTGCCATAGAAACTCCGGTAAGCCATCCGTTTCCGCGGATTCCGTCGATAATTGTAAATTCTGTACCGTTTTCGACCGGGATTGCCTGCCTGTATGCAGCATGAAAATATGCAGCGTCATCAGGGATTTCTGTCTTGCACATCATTATTTGATAATATGTAACCTCTCCCTCGTCTCCGCGGTTTTCAAGAGTTATCCTGCAGTGTTTGCGGAAAGGCATCTGCCAACAACAGTTCATTCCGCGGCACGGCGCTACGAGTACTGTTGCAGAATTAAGTGTAGGAAATTTTCCGTTGTCATCACAGTACAAATTATATCCGAAACCAAAAAATGAACACAGCGGGCATTCAATCGAGGGCTGCTCCATATTATCCCAGTAAATTCTGAAAATAAAATTCCATCCGGTATATCCTCCGAACCACATGGACTGTATTATTCCGGGTCCGTCAGAATCAAGAAGTGTAATTGTTTCTCCCGGCTCTACAATTATGTTCGGATTTATTTTTTCCATCGCTGTCCCACGGCTGCCTCCTCCCGGTGTACCGTCTATGTTTTCCGGTGAGAACATAAGAGTCTGAGTCTTTTTTATTACTGGTATATCCATACTGATAATCTCCATTCTGCTATAAATTCGGACATAAAGTTTTGTATTGAAGCATTTCTATATATTAAGATGTTGAAGCTGTCACAGGCGATGATCCGGTTCCGGAAAAAACAGAAAAGTTTTCAAAGAAAACGGCGTTGAAAGTGTCAGGTGCTGTATCAGTCATTTGTCTAATCTGTTAGGCTTCGCCTTAAAGGCGAAGCCTAACAGATTCATTAATACACTGCAAGCTTCCCCGTATCTACAATTTACTTCAATTCAATAATAGAATCATCCCACATATCGGGAGCTTCGTATCCGAGAAGATTTACGGTAGTAGCCGCAACATTGGAAAGTCCGTATGCTCCGTCAGCCTTTACGGTGTAGCGATCCGACGTAAAGTTATCATAAATAATACACGGAACGGCATTCAGCGTGTGGCTGGTCTTTGCTTTCGGAGTTCCCGAAGCACTGAGCTTCGGAGCCTTAGTCTTTTTGTCTATCTCATACATCTCGTCAGCGTTTCCGTGATCCGCGGTAATGATTATCGCTCCGTGAAGCTCGTCAATGACCGGAAGAATACGTGCAAGCTGAAGATCAAGCGCTTCTACGCTTATAATTGTCGCCTCATAATTTCCTGTATGTCCGACCATATCTCCGTTCGGGTAGTTGCAGCGGAGATATTTGTATTTTCCGGATTTAAGCATCTCGATAAGCTTATCGGTAATCTCTGCGCACTTCATCCACGGACGCTGATCGAAAGGAATTACATCACTCGGAATTTCGATATAATCCTCAAGCTCTTCCGAGAATTTACCTGATTTATTTCCGTTCCAGAAGTAGGTAACATGGCCGTATTTCTGAGTTTCCGAAATAGCAAGCTGGCAGATGCCGGTATCGGTAAGATACTCACCGAGAGTATTTGAAATTTCGGGCGGATTTACAAGATAGTGCGACGGGATATGGAGGTCGCCGTCATATTCGAGCATTCCTGCATAGTAAACCTTCGGAGCGCGGACTCTGTCAAATTTATCAAACGAATCACCCTCCTCGAAAGAACGGGAGATCTCAAGCGAGCGGTCTCCGCGGAAGTTATAGAAGATAACGGTATCGCCGTCCTCGACAGTTCCGACCGGAGCGCCGTCCTTTGCAATAACAAACGGATCGAGATCCTGGTCGATCGCATGAGTCTCTTCGCGCAGTGTGTTTACAGCTTCAGCAGCAGATCCGAACATGCGTGCATCACCGAGTACATGAGTATGCCAGCCGCGTTCTACCATAGACCAGTCAGCTTCGTAACGGTCCATTGTGATCTTCATGCGTCCTCCGCCGGAAGCGATCAGACAATCGAAGCTCTCGTCGCGAAGTCCTGCAAGGAACTGCTCAAACGGCTCGATATAATCAAGCGCTGTAGTCTCACCGACGTCGCGGCCGTCAAGAAGCGCATGTATTCTTACCTTTTTAACACCGTCCGCCTTAGCGCGCTCTACCATGCTGCGAAGATGCTCTATATTCGAGTGAACATTTCCGTCGGAGAAAAGGCCGAGAAAATGCATCGTGCTTCCGTTATCCTTAACATTCTTAACAGCATCCTTCCATGTATCGGACTCAAACATTTTTCCGGAGGATATCGAATTTGAAACGAGCAGCGCGCCCTGCGCGAATACCTGTCCTGAACCGAGCGCGTTATGACCGACCTCTGAATTTCCCATATCATCATCGGAGGGCAGACCGACTGCCGTTCCGTGCGCTTTGAGCTTTACCATAGGATATTTGCTCATAAGCATATCAAGTGTGGGCGTATATGCCGCTTCAACTGCATTGCCGTTTCCGGGCGCGGTAAGACCGACTCCGTCCATGACTATCGTAAGCAGCGGTCCTTGTACGCCGCTGAATTTTTCGGATTTATTGAGTTTCATTTTATTATCTCCTTGTACCATTTTCATTGCCTATATTATATTCTCAAATTATGACAAAACCGTTACCAAAACACAAAAAGCGAAAAATATAATTTATCGGCGAACGGTTTTTTTACTGTATAGCTGAAAAGCCTTGATAAACAAGACTTAAAATGCTATAATGAAAAGACGCATTTGCATTACAAGTCAAAACGAACCTCGGAGGAAAGCTTTACTATGCCACAAAATAAGCTGTCAAAATATACGTTTACAGAACTGAAAAAAGCTGCAAGAACAGACATATCAAAGCTTCCCGAAATGAAACTCGCCGTTCTCGGCGACTGCTCAACTCAGCATCTTTCCGAAGCTATACGCGGCGCAGGACGGCTTCACGGGATCGGACTTGAAATATTCGACGCAGATTACGATCAAATATACGCGCAAACCGAAGACGAACACTCGGAGCTGTATGCATTTAAGCCTGACGCAGTTCTGCTTTTCCTTTCGACCGAAAAGCTCTATGAAAATTTCTGCGCTCTCGATATCTCCGGACGCGGCAACTTTGCGTCGGAAACAGAGCGTAAGCTGCGCACAATACACGGAAAGCTTTTGTCTGCCAAAAATAATCTGTATATTATCCAAACACTCTATCCCGAGTATGACGACCGCGTTTTCGGCAGCTACGGGAGCATGCAGAAAAACTCATTTATATATCAGCTGCGCAGGCTGAATATGCTTATCGCGGATCTTTGCTCCGAAGAAGGAAGAGCTTTTACGGCAGATCTCGGATTTATTCAGAACACAGTCGGCCGGGAGACAGTACACGATCCGAAGCTTTACGGAATCGCAAAGCTTTCGCATGCGCCTGAGGCGATACCTGCCGTGGCTGAGGAAATAGTGTCCGTAATAGAGGCAGTAAGGGGAGCTGTAAAAAAATGCGTTATTCTCGACCTTGACGGCACGCTTTGGGGCGGAGTCATCGGAGACGACGGCATTGGGAACATAGAAATCGGAGATCTCGGAGCAGGTCATGCATTTTCGGATTTCCAGCGCTTTTTAAAAGAGCTGAAAAATCGGGGCATACTGCTTGCCGTATGCTCTAAAAACAACGAGTCTACCGCAAAAGAACCGTTTGAAAAGCACCCGGATATGATACTTCGCCTATCTGATTTCTCGGCATTTGCCGCGAATTGGGAGGATAAAGCAAGCAATATACGCGCCATACGCGATACTCTGAATATAGGTTTTGACAGCATGGTCTTTATCGATGACAATCCGTTCGAGCGTGAGCTTATAAGAAAAATGCTTCCTGAGGTAACTGTACCTGAAATGCCGGAAGATCCAGCTGAATATGTCGATTTTCTCCGCCGTGAGGACTTATTCGGTACTGTGTCATTTTCGAACGAAGATCTGATACGCACCGACAGATACCGTGCGGAATCAGAACGAACTGCATTTGCCGCCACCGTATCAGATTACGGTGAATATCTCGCCGCGCTCGATATGAAAGCCTGCGCGCGCTCCTTTGAGCCGTTCTGGTATTCCAGAATAGCGCAGCTGACTCAACGTTCCAATCAGTTCAATCTGCGAACAGTACGGTATACAGAAGACGATATCCGCCGGATCTCTGAGGATAATGGCTATATAACCCTTTATATCACGCTATCTGACAAATTCGGAGATCACGGTCTGATAAGCGTTATCATTCTGAAACGCGAACCTGACAGGTCGCTTTTCATCGACACATGGCTCATGAGCTGCCGCGTATTGAAGCGCGGAGTCGAAGATTTTGCCGCAGGCTGCATAGCAGAAATTGCTCTAAAGGAAAATGCACCGCGCGTTACAGGCGAATATCTGCCGACAGCTAAAAACTCTATGGTCTCCGACCTTTATGAAAAGCTCGGATTTTCTCCGATCGGAGGCGGACGCTTTGAGATGTATCCGGACAAATTCGTTCCGAAAAAAAACTATATTACAAAAACAGATGAATAACATACGGCAAGATGAAATAAGCCGCAAAATATCCCGGCAGGACAATAAGCATACTGCATAAACAATACACGCAGATAGCTTAAAAACACTGTCTTACAAACTGAAAACATCGCAACCGCAAAGAAAGGCACACACTATAATGAGCAGAAACGAAATATTCGAAAAACTTAATGAAGTTTTTCGCGACGTATTTGACGACAACACGATTACGGTAAACGAAAATACAACCGCAGCGGATATTTCTGATTGGGATTCGCTTATGCATATTACCCTGATCGGAGAAGTAGAAAGCACATTCGGCATCCGTTTTATGATGAAAGAAGTTGTCACAATGAAAAACGTCGGTGAGATGGCGGACATTATAGAGGCAAGATCTGACCGATAAACAATATTTTGTTACATCGCGCACAAGAAATCTGTAACATAATAAGGTTTGCGCTTAATATACACTAACTGTACAACAATAAAAAGCAGACCTGCATTAATTGCAAACCTGCCTTCCCGTCTTTTATATTTATATTTAGAAAAAACAACCGCCTGTCTGCTGTACTTTTAGGTACAGCAGACAGGCGGTTTTAGCATCTATATCTATCAGATAAACTCAGAAAAGATTTACGCGGATAACTCCTGCAACCTTTTTCAGATCATCTGCAATAGAAGCAGGAACACTTCCCTTGATCTCCATGATCGTATATGCGAACTCGCCTTTTGAGCGGTTGATCATATTTTCGATATTGATATTCTGTGCCGATACAACACCGGAGATGCTTGAAAGCATATTAGGTGTATTAGAATGCATTACGCAGATACGTGCATCGCCGACATGAGGCATTGAAACATTCGGATAGTTTACACTGTTTGTTATATTACCGTTTTCAAGGAATTCGGTAAGCTCACGTGCAGCCATAACTGCGCAGTTATCCTCAGATTCTTCGGTAGATGCGCCGAGATGAGGAATCGTGATAATACCGTCAACACCGACAGTTTCCTCGGTCGGGAAATCGGTAACATATGCGGCGATCTTACCCGAAGCGAGCGCAGCCTTAAGATCATCGGTATTGACCAGATCTCCGCGCGCGAGGTTAACGATACGGACGCCGTCCTTCATCTTTGCAATAGTCTCAGCATTGATCATTCCCTTTGTCTCGGGAGTTGAAGGAACGTGAAGCGTGATATAATCAGACATAGCATAAATATCGTCATAGGTTGCAGCCTTTTCGATATTGCGCGAAAGTCCCCATGCCGCGTCAACGGAAATATACGGATCGCATCCGACAACATTCATATCAAGGTGTCTTACAGCATTTGCGACCATACCGCCGATAGCGCCGAGACCGATAACGCCGAGTGTCTTTCCTGCAAGCTCAACGCCTGCGAAAGCAGATTTACCTTTTTCAACAGCCTTTGCAACGCCCTCTGTTCCTGCGAGAGTGTTTGCCCATTCAACGCCCTTTACGATCTTACGCGAAGCAAGAAGAAGCGCACATATTGTAAGCTCCTTAACACCGTTAGCATTTGCTCCGGGTGTATTGAAAACAACTATGCCCTCCTCAGCGCAGCGCTTTACAGGGATATTGTTTACTCCGGCGCCGGCACGTGCGATCGCTTTAAGCTCGGGACCGAACTCGGCACTGAGCATATCTGCCGAACGTACCATTATACCTTCGGGAGCATCTACGTCATCAGAAACGTTGTATTTCGTTTTATCGAAAACATCTATACCCACAGGGGCTATCTTATTGAGAAGTTTTATATTTTTCATTTATTTGTATATCCTTATAATTTAATAAGTTCAGTTTTTCGGATTTGCCTCAGCAAAAGCGCGCATAAACTCGACAAGCTTCTTAACGCCTTCGGTAGGCATAGCATTGTATATAGACGCACGCATACCGCCTACAGAACGGTGTCCCTTGATGTTCTTGAATCCAGCTGCACCTGCTTCTTTGGCAAACTTCTTATCAAGCTCGGGATCGCCTGTTACAAAAGTTACGTTCATGATCGAACGCGCATCCTTTTCAACGGGAGCGATATAGTAAGACTGACTGTCGAGATAATCGTAAAGAACAGCAGCCTTCTCAACGTTGATCTTCTGCATGTTCTCAAGTCCGCCGACATCCTCAAGAAGCCACTTATAAACAAGTCCTGCAACATAGATCGGATAGCAGGGGGGAGTGTTATACATGGAATCGTTGTCAGCCATAAGCTTCCAGTCGAACATTGCGGGAGTATCGGGACGGCAATGGCCGAGCAGATCCTCGCGTACGATAACAACAGTAACTCCTGCGGGAGCCATATTCTTCTGCGCGCCTGCATAGATCACACCGAAGCGTGAAACATCTACAGGCTCTGAAAGAATGCAGGATGACATATCGGCTACGAGCGGAACATCTCCGGTATCCGGAATATAGTTATACTTTGTTCCGTATATGGTATTATTGAAACAGATGTGTACATAATCTGCATCGGGACGGAAATCCTCGCGCGAAAGCTTCGGAATATATGTGTTATTCTTATCCTCCGAAGAAGCCACGATTTTGATATCTCCGTATTTTGCAGCTTCTTTAGCTGCCTTTTTGGAGAACTGTCCGGTTACGACGTAATCAGCCTTACCGGAGCCTGTGAGAAGGTTATAGCATACTGACGCAAACTGAGTAGATGCGCCGCCCTGCAAAAACAGAACCTTGTAATTGTCGGGTATATTCATGAGCTTACGCAGAGAACTCTGAGCAGATGCTATAATTTCCTCATAATCGGGGGAGCGGTGGCTCATCTCCATAACGGACATACCCGATTCACCGTAGCAGACCATCTCTGCAGCGGCACGTTCAAGAACCTTCAGCGGAAGCATAGAAGGTCCTGCAGAAAAATTATACACTCTATTCATAACAACAGCTCCTTTATGGTACTTAAAACCATTGAACATTTTTCGCACGACCTATAACAGATTTTTGCAGGAAAAACATTCAAATAATTCATTTAATCCTTTTTATTATATAAAAAAAACTGCTCCGCGTCAAGAGCATTTGCGAATATAATTGTGATTTTTTCGTATTTTGATCATTTTTTCGCCGATAATTAGAACAAATAACGGCAGTTATAGAACTCGCCGGGCATATTTGCCCGGCTTATCCGCTTTGTATAAAAATCCGATATATACTGTAAAAATACATTCTGTATTATAAAATCACAGAAACATTGCAAAAGTTTCCGTCCGGATTTATTCAAAAAAACACGTTCGTTTTTAGACAGCGCAAATAAACAACCTAACTGCCGGACGCAATAAAAGATTGTTGGCAGATACCTCTGAACCTTGTTGTTTTAGGGTAACAACAGCCGTAATGACCCCGGTCATTCTCCGTCCATTATAATTTCATACAGCTCCATGAGACGCTCTTCAAGCGCAGTCTTACGTTCATAAAGCTCGGCGATCACCTTATAATCCCCTGATTCATCCGAAGAAAGCTGCTCTTCGAGTTCCGCTATCTCGCTTTCAACCTTTTCGCTTTCCGCTTTTGCGCGTTTTATACGGTTTTCCGCTTTTCTGCGCTCAGAAGCATTCTTTTTGTTTTCAAGATACTGCTGCTTTGCCTCGGTCGTCTCAGCACGTCCGGCATCAGAACTTTCCTCAGACGGACTGCGTCCGTCAAGCCATGCAATATATTCATCATAGCTGCCGCGGAAATCAAATATTCCGCTCGTAGCAGTCAGACCGCGATTTTCGGACGCCGCTCTGCGAAGTATCTCAGGCGCAGGCACACTGAATGAAAGAACACGCGTCGCAAGCTTTGATATAAAATAGCGGTCATGCGATACCGCAAGTATAGTCCCGTCAAAATTCATAAGTGCATCTTCAAGCGCTTCGCGGGACATTATATCAAGATGGTTCGTAGGCTCGTCGAGAATCAAAAGATTCATGCGCGACAGCATAAGCTTGACAAGTGTAAGACGCGCACGCTCGCCTCCGCTGAGTACACCGACCGATTTCATAACGTCCTCTCCGGTAAACAAAAACTGAGCAAGAGCGTTTCTCACCTCTGTCTGAGTCAGCTTCGGGTAGGCATTCCATATCTCGTCGAGTACCGTCAGCGAATCGTCAAGCTGCTGATTTTCCTGATCGTAATACCCCACAGTAACATTATATCCGAACTCTATGTTTCCTGTGTCAGCTTCGAGCTTATCGGCAATAATTTTGAGCAGAGTTGACTTTCCGCAGCCGTTCGCTCCGCATATAAATACCCTCTCGCGCTTTTCTATAAGGAATCCGAGATGCTCAAACAGCGGCTCCCCGTCTCCGTACCGCTTTGAAAGCTCGCGCGCACGTATTACCTCTCCTCCGCTTTCGCCGCTCTCTCTGAAATGTATACGGGCTGACCTTGGAAGCTCACGCGGCTTTTCAATACGTTCAAGCTTCGCAAGCTGTTTTTCACGGCTTTCGGCAGCGATAATATTTCTCTCGCGGTTCCATCTGCGCTGCTGCTCTATATAAGCCTCGATGCGTGCGATCTCCCTCTGCTGATTTCTGTAATGACGTTCCTGTATTTCACGGTCTCTGTTTTTCTGCTCGGTAAATGAAGTATATCCTCCGGTATACACCTTGCACCGTCCGTATTCGATCTCCATTATCTTAGTACATACACGGTCGAGAAAATAGCGGTCATGCGATACGGTTATCACCGTTTTTTTGTATCCGGTAAGATAATCCTCAAGCCAGAACATCGTCTCTGTATCGAGATGATTCGTAGGCTCGTCCAGAAGCATTATATCAGGTTCGGAAAGAAGAAGCTTTACAAGCGCAAGTCTGGTTTTCTGCCCTCCGCTCAGAGTTTCCGTTTTCCGGTCGAACATTCCTTCATCAAATCCGAATCTCAGAAGCATTCCGCGGCAGCGGCTTCTGAAGGTCAGTCCTCCGTCCGACACAAACCGGTCGTAAAGCGACGCATATCGTCCCGCCGCCTCCTCGCTGCCCGCCTCCGTTTCAATACGAAGTTCCTCAAGAAGCTGCTCATCGCGGACAAGCTTTCCGAAAACAGAGAGAAGCTCGTCATATATACTTCTCCCCGGTTCAAGGGACGGGTGCTGATCAAGAACCGCGAGTGTATGTTCTTTTGCTATGTAAACCTTTCCGCTGTCAGGAGTATACTCCCCGGTTATCATGCGCAAAAGGCTCGACTTTCCGGCGCCGTTTACGCCGACGATTCCGAGCTTGTCCCCGTCGTTAAGCGAAAAACTTATATTTTCAAGAATAGTTTCGCCGCCGAAAGACAGCGATAAATTTTCACATCCTACCGATATCATTCTTCACCCTTGCCGGCTTCCGCCGGACTTTCCGTTTTTATAAAATCTCAGCGTTTTATAATACATCCGCACCGACGGCATCTGTCGGATTTTACCCCCACCGTACTGCCGCAATTCGGACATACATTGAGCTGCTCAGCCTCTCTCAGGCGGCTGTCAAGAAGCGCTATCTCCGCCGATGCAGCTTCAATTTCCGCACATATACTCTGTTCGTAAACTCCGTAATCAAAAATATCTCCGCCGTTATCCTGGGACGACTTCATATGCTCATAATATCCGCGGCCGAGCTTTTCATATGCCGCGTTCGCCCTTTTCGTTGCACGTGAAAGCTCATATCTGAGCTTTGCAGTCTCTCCGATACGCTGAGCGTATCCTCCCGCCGTATCCGCCGCTCCGGACATCTTTTCGGTAAATTTGTTCCAGAATTTGTTCTCCATAACGAGCCTCCTCAATAAATTTCTTCATATATTTCACGGTATATTTTTATACCGCTGTTTACCCGCTTCACATATTCTCTCGTTTCTTCTATCGGAATATTTACAAGCTTACCGTCCTCCGACACATCGGGATCGCCGAGCCATCCTATCACTCTCGACCGGCCGGCATTATACGCGGCAAATGCGGTATCCCAGCTGCCGAATTCATCATACAGAATCGACAGAAAATACGTTCCGTAACGTATATTCACCTGCGGATCGAAAAGCTTTTCGTCGGGAATAGATTCACCCGATTTTGAAAGAAGCCACCAGAAGGTCTCTTTTGTTATCTGCATGAGTCCCATCGCTCCGGCGTGAGACTCAGCCTCGCTGTCAAACGAACTTTCGGTGTTGATCACAGCACAGATTATCTCCGGAGGAACACTGTATTTGTCCGAATAAAGCTCTATATATTCCTGATAAAGAACCGGATGTGTCACACGTCTGTAAAAGCCGGAAAACTTAAGCGCAATATTTATCACAGCCGCGGCAGCAAGGACAATGACTATTACGGCAAGTATTTTTCTGCGCGTTATGCCTTTCGGAATTTTTTCAGTCACACTTTACCTCTTTCCATAAGCTTTATTTTCTCTACTATAGCGGCTACTGCCAACCGAACGTCGCTTCCGTTTCCGCTTTCCACCACATAATCCGAATTGGCGGCAAAGAAATCGTCATCATACTGAGAATCTATCCGTTTTTCGGCACGCTCTTTTGATATTCCGTCACGTTCCGTAATTCGTTCTATCCTGCACTCGCGGTCGGCTACAACAGATACGACAAGATCGCAGCGTTTATCAAGCCCGCTTTCAAAGAGCTGCGGCGCATCGATAATCACCGCAAAATCTCCGAGACTTTCACGCTCAGCGATCCACCGCTCGCAATACTCTATAACATATTTATGTGCAATTCTGTTAAGAGATGCAAGCTTATCCTCTGCGCCGCGCTTAAATACAATATCAGCAAGAGCGCGCCGGTCAAGCTCACCGTCAGCAGTAAGGATTCCCTGCCCGAAATAATCACTTAGTTCGGCAAGACACGGAGTTCCGCGCGACGATACGATGCGGTATACCTCGTCCGCATCGACAGACAGTATTCCGTATTCCGAAAATATTCTGCACACATATCCCTTACCTGCACCGCTTCCTCCGGTAAGTCCGACAACGACCATAAACCTGCTTCACACACCTTCTCAGTATATATGTTTATATATTATAATGTATTTCTTAATTTTTTACAATAGACTTATGTCAAACTCTTAAAATTTACGTAAATACTACTTGCAATTCGACAAAATATTTGTTATAATTAACTATAGATTATTGAAATTTGTACGAGGGTAACGCAAATGGATAATATAACTAATATAAGCCACGCACCCTTCTGCCCAATTGAAGGCTGGGATCTGATAATGCCTGTATCGCAGAGCAAATATCAGGAGATATGGACGGCATGCAGTAACGAAAGCGGCGAGCCGGACGGACTTGTAAGAATATTGAATATCCCCGCCTATGACGGCGAAGCAGAACTTCTCCGCCAAAACGGATTCACTGACAGTCAGATATCACAGCGATTCGACGAATATGCAGACAAATGCATTGCGGATGCCGAAAAACTGATAAATTCCGGTTGCGAACATCTTCCGGAAATACTTGATGTTAAATCGGTAAGAACCGAAGGCGGTGCAAAGATATATATTCTGTCGGCATACTATCCGACGTTCAGTGAATATTACTCGGGACACAAGATCAATCGCGCAACACTTCTCTCGCTCGCCTGCGATATGTGCGATGCAATATCAGAATACAGCAGTCTTGATATGCGCCACAACAATGTTCAGCTCGAAAATGTATATGTTAATAAAGACGGACGGTGTTTACTCGGAAATCCTATGTTTGAGCCTCAGCTTACAAGCCGTCTTTTAAATCCTGACGACAGCCGGCTGCTTCGTTTTATTGCACCCGAACTTGCGCGCGGTGAAGAAGCCGACATTCGGTCGGATATATATTCGATCGGACTCACCATGTATTTCAAATTCAATAACAACCGTCTGCCGTTTGTTATATCCGAAAAGGGACTCGTTACAAAAAAAGAAGCTGACGACGCAATTGTCAGCCGTATTGACGGAAAATCTCTCCCGGCTCCGTGCAAAGCTGACAGCAGACTTTCTTCCGTCATTCTGAAGGCATGCGCGAACTCACCGGATGACAGATATTCCTCCCCGCAGGATATGAGTGAAGCGATCCGAGAATATGCGGCAGCTGCCAATATTACACTAAATATACAAAAACCCTCAGATACAATGCCCGAAACTCACGAAAAATCTCAGAGCGGACACTTTGTTTTCGCAGAAAACGAAGTACTTACAAAAACCGGAGACAGCAACAGGAATGAAACGTTCGGAAATATAGTCTATGACTACGGGGATACTTCCTCTGAAATTGCTCCCGCCGAACAAACGGAGAAGTCCGTTGTATTTACCGTAAACGACGGAGACGAAAATAATAATATAGCTACGTCAGACAAACTTATTCAACTCGATCCATACGAAAAAACTTATTCAGAAAACGGCTACTTCGACGAAGACGGTAATTTTATTCAACCGTCTGATACCGACACTCTGCGCGGTCAAAATAGTCATAACGGAGACGAACTGACAGAAATAAAGCCAAAGAAAAAAAGAAAGAAAAAAGAAATTGATCCCGGTGAAACGGATACCGGAATCAACGAAAACGAAATACACGCTGCTGGTGGCGATTCTTCTGCACAAAGCGAAGATCAGGCAACGGAAAACGCCGACATTTCAGACGGTTCAGATTACTCCGGAGAACCGGAGAATGAAGCCGACCGTTTCGGCAATATTCCCATATTAAAAATCTGCTTATTTACCGTTGCGCTCATTGCAATACTTGTAGTACTTATAGTCTGCATGCAAAAATGCAACGGAAATGCAGGGAGTGAGCCGTCACCTGACACTTCGCCCGATACCTCTGCCGTCACCGATGCCGAATCATCACCAACCGGTACATACGGAATAGAAATGCCGGATCTTTCCGGAAAAAGCGAGGATGACGCACTGGTTCTGCTCCGCAAATCCGGATACTCAAATAATCCGGTAATATTCGGAAATTACAGCTATACAGCCGCAGAAGGTACGGTAATAGGTCAGTTTCCCGAGGCGGGAATCACATTCGGTGCCAACGATACCGTAGAGCTTACGCTCAGTCTCGGGAAAGCGCCGAACAATATGCCAAGCATGGTAGGACTTACTGAAAATGATGCGTCCGAGAGACTTGCCACGCTCGGCTTCGAAAACATAATTGTTCTCCATGCTTATTCAGCCTCCGTTCCGGAAGGCTCAGTAGCATATCAAAGCATCGCTGAAGGATCCGATATTGTATCTGATGTTCCGATCTACATTACAGTCAGCAGCGGAGTAATGCCCGACGGATTTATTCCGATAGAAAGTATGTCTATCGGTGAAGATTCTTTCGCACTTAAGTCGGGAGAATCTGAGACTATGAAGCTTTCAATATATCCTGAAAATGCTACCGAAAAGGAAGTTTTCTGGACAAGCGACAATCCGTCAGCAGTAACGGTCGATCAGACAGGACAAGTGAGCGCAATAGCAGACGGAAGTGCAACAATAACCGTATTCTCAGCTGACGGGGAGCATTCCGCATCATGCAAAGTCGAAATTCGAGACAATGTTGTAAAAGTTGCCGGAATCGGTTTCCGCATAAATGAAACCACCCTATCAGTAGGCGCAAGCGAATCACATTCACCGTGGCTCACACCGAGCAATGTTACAAACAAATATGTCACCTTCTCCTCGAGCAATCCGTCCGTTGTAACGGTAAACTCATACGGTCAAATAACTGCAATAGCTCCCGGTTCCGCCGTAATAACGGCACGTTCAAGCGACGGAGATTTCACAGCCTCTTATACAGTAAATATCCCTGTTCCCAACGGGAAATCGGTCACGCCCGGAACTGTCACAATGAGCGAATCCGATGCAGCCGCGGCAATTACTGCAGCAGGGCTTTCTTATCACACGGTATATGCGGTAAGCGAAGCTCCGAAAGGAACAGTTATATCTCAGAGCATCGCATCCGGAACAATAGTCAATGAAAAGACAGTAGTCACAATAACCGTAAGCAACGGAACAAGCCAGTGGAGCGAATGGTCGGAGACCGCTCCTGACGGAAATACCGCTCAGACAGAAGAACGCACACTATGGTCATACCGTACAAAGAATGAAATTGTTCAAAATACATATCCGACAGACGGTCTTACCGTAGACGACAGCAAAACGATTTATGGCGAGTGGAGCGAATTCGGTCAGTGGCAAAGCGTCCCGATAATTGAATCTGACACTGAGCGTGTTGAAACAAAAACGGTATACAGGACACGCAGTATTACTCCGTGGAGCGAATGGGGAACCGCAGAAATAATCGCGTCTGACACCGTATCGGTCGAAACAAGAACACGGTACATATACCGCACCTACGAAACAAAAATAATCGAAGGATATGAATACAATGACTGGAGCGATTGGAGCGACTGGTCGGATTCCCTGCCGGATACGGACAAGATAGAATTCAGACAGCGCACCGAATACCGCAGCCGTCCTGCAAATCCTTACGGCGAATGGAGCGACTGGTCAGATACACCTGCAGAATCCACATCTGCATCGGAGGTCGAAACATCCGTTCAATACCGCAGTTCCACACGTCCTGTAGCCTATACCTGTTACTCATATACAGAGTGGAGCGACTGGTCGGAAACAAAGCCCGCTGAAAATGAGAACACTGAAATTCGTTCGGTAATACAGTACCGTTTTAAGATAACAGAATAAATTAAAAGCAATAGATCAAATTGTTTAAAAAATGCGGTAAGCATATTCAGAAAATATATGCTTACCGTATTTTTATTTTTGATAAATTATATTGATTATACACTACCAAACAGGATTTATAAAGGGATTATTATTTTCACAGATAAACTATTACATATTCTTTATTTCAAAAATATCCTCATATGATGTATTTAATATAGTTTTTATGAGTATTATTTCGTCCGGATATATATGACGTTGTCCTACCTCAATTTTAGCAATAGCACTTCTTGTTATATCACATCCGTTAATTTGCATTTTTATAGATAACATTTCTTGTGTTAATCCGACTTTTTCTCTCAGCCTACGTATATTATTGCCTATAATCTTTTCTATTTTAGAATCCATAATTTTCCCTTTATCAATTAAACTGTGATTATACAAGAACAAATCTATTGACAATATTATATTTTCATGATAAAATATCTTTGCACTTATATAAGTGCAAAGATATTAAAATAAATATAGAGGTAAATTTTATGGATAAAAAATATAAAACAATATGTTTCATAATCTCCGCCATACTAATATTCACGCTGACCGGATGTTCAGTAATTCCTTCAAAACTCGAAGCTGAAACAAAGCATGATATATTGTCATCCGAAACAACACAAGATACAATGGTCAAGGAAGATGACAATAATTCTGCAATTACAAAATATCAGGTAATAAAAAGTTTAGGAAAAAATGGAATAATGTATTTTTTTGACTACTCTGCAGACGGCAATAAAATTACACTGACTACAAATTTCTCGGATATATCTTTTATCATATTCGTCAACAGTTCAGGGGTAGTTACATCCATATATGGATTTGAAGCCGGAAAGCAATATACATATTTTAAAATAAACAACGATGAAGTTGAGTATAATACTAATGACGTAGGATATTTAGATTTTGTAAAATATGATCCGGATTATAATACATCCAAAGACTGCGATTACATTGAACTTAAATTTCAATATGACAATATAATAGATAATAATTTAATTGCTATAGATTATGAATACCGTCCTCGTGATGCATATTCTAGAGAAGATATTGACAACCATACATATACCTCGGATAATATACATTGCGATGATGTAATAGACGTTATATACTCTGCAAACAGCCATTCAAGTTATCAACTGTTCGGAAATATACTATGGATTTTTTCTATGTTTGATATTTTAGAACAAGTAAATTGTCATTAACTTCTTTACGGTATTTACAGCAAATAAAATATTATACTTTCCGTAACTTTTAAAACCCATATAAAAATGCTCGTCTCTAAAAAGACGAGCATTTTTTATTATATTCAATTCACATAAGCGGAGCAAATACACGCAGAATTTTGCGGATAAATCCGACTATAATATTGCATTTGCAGTCCTCTTCCGTAATTCTTTTACACTTCTCAAGTGTATTCAGAAAATCGATTTTTACTTCATTTACGGCCGATCCTCCTGCAATACGCAATCCGCATTCAAAATGCAGATACAGGCTCCGGAAATCAAGATTTGTAGTGCCAACCGTCGCAACCTCATCATCAGACACAAACGTTTTTGAATGAATAAAGCCGCTCGAATACTCGTATATCTTGACTCCTGCACGGATAAGTTCACTGTAATACGACCTTGTCGTCATATGTACGATAAACTTATCCCATTTATAAGGCGTCACTATCCGGACGTCGACACCGCTCTTTGCTGCCAGTGTAAGAGCCGACACAATATTAGTACCGATAACAAGATACGGTGTATTTATATAAATATATTTTTTCGCATTATTTATTATCTGAAGATATACATGTTCGCCGACATTCTCAGGGGCCGTCGGACTGTCACAGTACGGCTGCACATACCCGTCGCCTATAATATCGCACTTTTCCGTATGCCACGGATAATACTGCTCAAAATCCTCTGTAACTCCGCTGCACAGCCTCCACATACGCAAAAACATTACCGTAAAACTCCATGCAGAAACTCCGCATACCATAACAGAAGCGTCTTTCCAGTGTCCGTATTTCTCATACGCATTTATATACTCATCGGCAAGATTGATACCGCCGGTAAATGCGACCTTTCCGTCTATAACGGCTATCTTACGGTGATCACGGTTGTTCTGCTCTGATACAACAAACGGCCGGAACGGATTGAATATGATACATTTTATTCCGAAACGTTCAAGCTTTTCGGGATAATCCTTCGGAAGTGTAAGAAAGCAGCCCATGTCGTCATATATAAGTCTTACCTCTACTCCGCGCGCAGCTTTTTCCTTGAGTATATCAAGGATAGTATCCCACATTACGCCTTCCTCTATTATAAAATACTCCATAAAGATATAGCGTTCTGCCTTTTTCAGCTCATCGATCATATACTCAAACTTTACTTCACCCGGCGAGAGATATTTAACCTTGCTTCGGTCATATATGGGAAAGCCCGCATAGTCCTGAAGATATCTGATCGCATTCTCCTGCTTCGGATAATCCATGACAGCTTCATCCTTGCTGTTTTCAGGAAGAAAGAATACCGCTTTGGTCTCCTCTTCAATAGAGTTGCTCATTTTCTTAAATTTTCTTGTCGATGACTGTGAGTGAAACAGCAGATACATCAAACCTCCGAATACCGGAAATATCAGTATTGCCATCATCCACAGTAACCGGTTTTCTTCCTTATCATGCTTAACCGCAACAATAACAGCTACAATTATACTTATTACATTGAGAAGATAGGCTACAACTGTCGACGCATTACTGCCGCTGTAAAGAATATAAAAGAATATTGCTATCTGAGCTAAAATTATAAGCGCTACTGTTATCCGCTGAAGATATCTGGCACGGAACCATTTTTTATGCATTTTGCGGCGATCTTCACTTTTGTACTTCTTCACAACCCCACCCTCTTTTGTAATATTATTATCCGCAGACATTTCTTATTATAAAAGTATTATACATCAAAAAAGTATTTTTTTCAAATAAAAATTACATTTTTTGAATAATAACATTTTTAAATGATATAGCAGCATGGTATAAGCTCAAAAAGGTACACAGCGCGATTTTCGGGCGCTATGTACCTCAAATTTAAAATCGTCTCAATCCTTTTTTTCTTTGCATACCTTTCGCTGAATAAGCTTCACAACCTCTATTATCGGTATTATCAAAACTGCAAGAGCAATTGCCACCAGATATTCGGCAAGCGAAATCAATTCAAATCCAAATGCAGACCGAAGCGGGGGAATATAAATAACTGCTGTCGTAAGAATCAGCGAAGCTGCCATAGACATCCAAAGCCATTTATTCTGACTATGCATTCCGAAAACAGATCCGCGGCGCGAACGCATATTGAAGGAATGGAATATCTCGACAAGCGAAAGTGTCAAAAATGCCATTGTCATTCCGTCGGCACTGTTAACCGCCTCAAAACGGCCTGATTCTATAAAATGACCGATAAAATACGATACAAGCGTGATTACCGTGATGAGTATACCCTGAAATGCAACATCTATTCCCATACCCCCGGCAAAAATACCGTCGTTTGATTTTCTCGGCTCATGCCGCATTATATCCTTTTCGCTCTTCTCCATACCGAGAGCAAGAGCGGGCAGACAGTCGGTTATAAGGTTTATCCAGAGAAGATGCACCGGTTTAAGTATTGTAAATCCGAGCATTGTTGCAAAAAATATCGAGAGAACTTCTGCAAGGTTCGAAGACAGGAGGAACTGTATTGACTTACGGATATTGTCATAAATGCGGCGTCCTTCTTCGACCGCCGAAACGATCGTAGCAAAATTATCGTCGGCAAGTACCATACCGGCAACATTTTTAGTAACGTCCGTTCCGGTAATTCCCATGCCCACACCGATATCAGCACTCTTTATGGACGGTGCATCATTAACTCCGTCTCCGGTCATAGCGGTAATATATCCGCGGGACTTCCATGCATTGACAATGCGGACCTTATGCTCAGGCTGAACGCGCGCATATACAGAATATTTTGTTATATCCTTAGCAAGCTGCTCGTCACTGATTCCGTTCAGCATGGATCCGGTTATAGCCTCAGTACCGTTTTCAAGTATACCGAGCTGGCTTGCGATCGCAACCGCCGTATCTTTATTATCTCCGGTTATCATTACAACGCGCATTCCTGCTCCGCGGCATTCCTCAACAGCAGCCTTAGCTTCTTCGCGCACAGGATCTATCATACCGGAAAGTCCGATATAACAAAGCTCTTTTTCAAGATCATCTGCATCAAAAGATTCAGGAGGAAGATCAAACCGACGCTCCGCCGCACACAGTACCCGCAGCGCACGGTCAGCCATCGATTTATTCGCAGCAAGAATATCCGCACGGATCTTCTCTGTCATAACTACAATATTTCCGCCGATAAGCGCATGCGAACATCTCGAAATTATCTCATCGGGCGCGCCCTTTGTAAACTGTACGATCTCACCGTCGCTGCCCCGACAGACAACCGACATCATCTTTCTCATAGAATCAAACGGGGCTTCGCCTATACGAACATATCCGTTTACCTTATCTGTAAGACCAAGCGCATGCGCATCGTTTACAAGCGCACATTCGGTCGGTTCTCCGACCGCAATTCCTCCGTCGCCGAGCTTTGCATCTGAACATACTGCCATTGCTACCGCGGTCCGTCCGTCGTCATCTGAAAAATGTTCAACAACCGTCATTTTATTTTGGGTAAGCGTTCCGGTCTTATCAGAGCATATTACCTGTGTACATCCGAGAGTTTCAACAGAAGTAAGTTTTCTTATTATCGCGTTACGCTTTGACATATTTGTTACGCCGATAGACAGAACGATAGTTACAACAGCCGCAAGGCCTTCGGGAATGGCGGCAACCGCAAGGCTGACTGCAACCATAAAGGTGTCAAGCATGCCTTCTCCGCTGATATTCGGATAACTTCTTATTACATCAACCGCAAATATAACCGCACAGATTCCGACAACAAGAACACTCAGTATCTTGCTGAGCTGCGAAAGCTTTTTCTGAAGAGGTGTCTGCTCTTCCTTTGCATTTGAAAGCGCATCTGCTATTTTACCCATTTCGGTATCCATTCCGGTAGCAGTAACCACTGCTGTTCCGCGTCCATAAACTACAGTACAGCCCATATACGCCATATTATTACGGTCTCCGAGCGAAACATCACCGTTTCCGTCAGCACTCAATACGCTCTCTGTCTTACTCGCAGGAACCGACTCACCGGTAAGCGCCGCCTCCTCTATACGCAGGCTTGCACTTTCAATTATCCGGGCGTCAGCAGGGACTGAGTCTCCGGCTTCAAGCAATATGATATCACCCGGAACAAGTTCCTCACTTTTTACCGTAATTCGTTTTCCTCCGCGTATCACCTTTGACGTGGCGGCTGCTATCTGCTGAAGCGCCTCTATAGCCGCCTCTGCCTTACTCTCCTGCACAACGCCGAGTACGGCGTTTATTATAACGACAGCCATAATAATTATAACGTCTGCAAATGATTCATGAGAATATACCGATGTTATTCCGGATATTACCGCCGCAACGATAAGTATAATTATCATCGGATCGGCAAATTCCCCTAAAAACTTATGAAGTAAAGATTCCTTTTTACCTTCGGCGAGCTTATTAGCTCCGTGTTTTACGAGACGTTTTTCAGCCTCTGATTCCCCGAGGCCCTGCTCAGAGGTTCCGAGATTTTTTATTACCTCGTCAGCCGTTGACAGATACTCTTTCATTTTCCCTCTCCTTTTCATATGTTAAAAAAATAAACTCATATACAGCGCAATGCACTGTATATGAGTCTCATTCTCTACAGACAAGCCAGGCACACATAATGTACCACGATGTTGACTTTGTCACACATAGTATGCGGAATTACTCCCTCATATTATATTAGTAATATCATAAAAAACTTTTATTACTTAATTAAGTATAGCACACTTTTTAATTTTTTGCAAGTATTTTCAACAATTTTGCTTCTTTTTCAATCATCAGTAGTATATCCGCGATCTATAGAGATAACACACCTGTAATCAGGAAACTTTTCTTCTACAGCCGAACTGACTTTTTCTTTAAGCTCGTTATCGCTCATCTTAGAATCAATCGGCAATACACAGTCAAATATTACATTTGTGTGAGTATTTCCCTTTACCATACGTATATCATGTGCGGAAAGACCGGTGTCTATGCGCGAAATATTTTCAGTAAGCCATGATCGGAATTCACATACTTCCGGATCGGTCGTTACAACAGGATCATAGTGTACACTCATATGCAGCGACTCTGACATCCAGAAATCCTTTTCGATATTATCCATAAGGTCATGACTTATAAGCGGATCGATCTCCGCCGGCATTTCTACATGAACACTGGCAAACTGCCTGCCGGGACCGTAATCATGTATTATAAGATCATGCATCCCGAGTACACCGTCATAGCTCATGATCTTATCATGTATCGCTTTTATTCTCTCCGGTTCCGGAGCGCGTCCGAGAATCGGATCAAGAGTCTCCTTTATCAGACCGTAGCCGTTTATTACGATAAACACTGCAACGGCAAGTCCCACATACCCGTCAAGCTCTATACCCGAAAAATGCGATATAACAGATGCGGCAAGAACTGCGCAGGTCGAGATAACATCGTTTCGGCTGTCGGCTGCGGCGGCAATAAGAGTTTGAGAATTTATCCTCTTTCCGAGCTTGCGTCCGAAGAACATCATCCAGCATTTCACGAGTGCGGATACAGCAAGGACAACTGCTGTAACTATACTGAATGAGACCTCCTCAGGATTAAATATCTTCTCAACGCTCGTTTTAAAAAGCTCGACTCCGATAACCATAACAAGAGCCGCAACCACAAGTCCTGAGATATATTCATACCGTCCGTGTCCGTAAGGATGTTCCCTGTCGGCGGGCATTTCGGCAAGCTTAAATCCGATAAGACTTATAATGCTCGAAGATGCATCAGAAAGGTTGTTAAATGCATCTGCGGTAACCGATACAGAGCCTGACAGCGTTCCCACCGCAAGCTTTCCCGCGAAAAGTAGTACATTACATATGATACCAACAATACCGGCAAGTCTGCCGTATGCAGTCCGTACTGCGGAATTTTTTACATCATCACTATTCTTTACAAACAGCTTAACAAGCAGATCTGTCATAAAAATCTCCATTTTGTCATACAGCGGTATCGGCAACTGTTCTTTGAATTTATTCCGAAGCAGAGATGTTTTTTATCATAGCCAAAAACAGATAAAAAGTTAATTCAAAATCCTCACACTGCCGATCAAATTTATTTACCGATTCCAAACAAGCAGGCCTGTTTTGCCCCTTACGATGCAAAACGGACCTGCAGTAAATTTAATATTTTTTATTTCTTACTGAGACTTTAAAACAGCTCCGTAGCCGTGTTCCGTACACCATTTTGCAGCGGTGCTGCCGCTCGGTGCATTGATTGCAGACAGCACATCGCATTGATATATAGCCTCATTATGAATTGAAGTAACAGACGCAGGAATATTTATCGTATTCAGTTTTATACAAACGGTAAATGCAAGCTCGCCTATTCCCCATACCGATGACGGAAGAGTAATGTTTTCTACCGTACCTATATAGTAAAATGCATTCGAAATATATTTCACTCCGCTCGGAACGGTTATATCTCTGCTTTTAGAGTTTATCTTTATCAGTACGCCGTCTCCTATAATGACAAACTCTTCAGTATGGCTCTCAAGCCATTTTGTTCCGCCGAGAACAGTAAGTCCGACACTCTTTACGCTTGAGGGAACGGTCACATCCTCGAGCGCACTGCAATTGAGGAACGCATATGTTCCGATATACTGAACGCCGTCGGGGATAACAACCTTTTTAACGGTCTTGTTTTCTCTGAATGCACTCTCTCCGATAGCACGAACCGGTGCGCCGTCAACCGCTGAAGGTATAGTAACCTGTTCATCTTTGCCGTTATATTTGGTTATGGTAACACTTCCGTCTGTTCCGCGGACAAAAGTGTAATCACTCTGAACAGGGGGAGGATCCTGACGTTCCGGAGGCACTGTTACTGCATCAGTTACCGGTTCGGTAGCCGCATCGGTGACCGGATCGGTTACGGCAGCTGAATCCGTAGCCGGAACTCCCGACGTCCGGGGTTCATCGGAAACCGACTCTACGGCAGATGTGCTGCCGACATCACCGGTATTCACGGGGCTATCGCCGCCCACTATACCGGGTAAAAATTTAACGGCAAACACAGCCACTGCACCGATAAGAAGAATTAAAATTACCATTATAATCACGCCGGCAGCTCTGTTTCCCGAACCTTTGCCGGATGCCGAATTATCCTCGTAAGTATAATCCTGATTTTCCTGAGATGATTCGGCAAACGATGAGACAAGAGACATCCCGGTCGCAACGATCGTATCCGATATACGGTCTGGAACGCCAATAGTATCCGCTCTTGCTTTGAGAATATCGCCGAGTTCCGCCGCACCGCGGTATTTTGAAAGAGAAGGAAGCTCCGCGCTTCTTTTCTTGACCTCATTTCCTATAATACCTGCGCCGGAAATAATGCATTTACGGATATTTTCCGGAGAAGTCTGCATGTTTCTCGCTATCTGCTCTGGATCAAGACGGCAGAAAAAGAACATAAGCACAGCAAAACGTTCGGGTGCCGGAAGCATGTCCACTGCTTCCTCGATCGCCGAGCATGCCTGTTCGTCCGACAAAATTTCTGAGCCTATCGACTGAAGACTGTACGGAAATCTGTCTGCATCTCCGGCACCATCCGGAAGCTTTGCGGAAACAGCAGAAAAGTCAAGCGGAGATCCTGTTCCGGCAAGATACGAGCGGCAACGCTTTGCCGCAGTAGTGTAACTCCATGCTCCGAAAGTATCCGGATTTTTTAGAAGTCCGAGCTTTCCGAACACATGCATAAAGGTAGATTGCAGCATCCCCGCAGCGGCATCTCCGTTATTTCCGACAAGCTTATTGCACAAATAATAAATATTGTTCTTATATGCATCGTACAGACCGAATACGGCACGTTTATCACCCGACACGGCACGTCCGATAAGTTCTGTTATATCCATAGTTACAGCAATTCCTTTCCTTGTTACTTCACCGAGCGATGTTATAATGCCGCAGCGGTGCAGAACGCCGGTCGCATATGCGATACGCTCTGAAAATAATGTTATAAATTATACCTGTTTATTAAAAACCGTTTTTCCGATATTTATATTGACATTTTAACACATTTTACACGGCTTGTCAATTTGCGCATGCAATTATATATAATTATTTTGATAATATTTAAATGCCGCTGTATACAGTCTGCATCCAGGTAACAAAAAAACAATATATCACCCGCTTTCGGCGTATTGATCCGTAAATCCCCTGTCTGTTCATATCTGAAAATAATTATTTTCCATACACATAGAGTTATATGCTTGACAAAAAATTATATCTGTATTAAAATGGATTAAAAAGAAATTTGTATTCCTATAATATAGTGTAGTTATTAAAAACTTACGGTAGAACGGGAAAGATCCCCCTCTCCGGCAGAAAGGAATCAGACTGCAATGAACAATCAAAATAATAACAGTGATAAAACAAAGGCGCTGAGCGAGCGTCTGTTATTCAAACCTAAAAACGCATACGATACACTTGACGATACTGCCAAAAAGGCAGTGTCAGACTATGCTGAGGGATACATGAAATTCCTCGACAGCGCGAAAACAGAACGCGAAGCTGTATGCTGCGCCGTAAAAATGGCTGAAGAAAACGGTTTTTCCGAATATCATTTCGGCGACAGCATCTCACGCGGCGGAAGATACTATTATAACAACCGCGGTAAAGCGCTCTATCTTTTCACGGTCGGCAGTGAGAATCTCGAAAAAGACGGCTTTCGCATATCTGCGGCTCACATAGATTCTCCCCGTGTCGATCTTAAGCAACACCCGCTTTTCGAGGACGGCGGCCTGAGCTATTTCAAGACACACTACTACGGCGGCATAAAGAAATATCAGTGGCTTACCGTACCGCTTGCAATCCACGGAACGATAGTCAGAGCAGACGGCTCGGTAATTAACGTATCGGTCGGTGAAGATCCGTCCGACCCCGTATTTATCATGACCGATCTTCTTGTTCATCTCTCTTCTGAGCAAATGTCCCAACCGATGTCAAAGGTCGTCAAAGGAGAAAACCTCAACGTTCTTATCGGCTCAGAACCGTATCCTGATGAAGATGCGTCCGAACGCATAAAGCTCAATACTATGAAGCTTCTCAACGAAAAATACGGAATTGTAGAATCCGATTTCATAAGCGCAGAGCTTTGCGCCGTACCGGCTGCAAAGGCACGAGACATCGGATTTGACCGTTCGCTTATCGGCGCATACGGACACGACGACAGAGTCTGTGCATATCCCGAGCTTACCGCACTTTTTGAAAATGCAGACTCTCCGCACTCGCTCATAGTCATACTTGCCGACAAGGAAGAGATCGGAAGCGAAGGTGTTTCCGGTATGCAGTGCGATATAATGACCGATATAATATCCGCAGTCTGCGGCGCGCTCGGTGCAAATGAGGCTGCTGCGCGTGCAGCTTCGGCTTGTCTGTCCGCAGATGTAAGTGCGGCATTCGATCCCATATACCCCGATGTATACGAAAACAAAAACTCATCCTTCATCAACCGCGGTGTAGTCATGAGCAAATATACCGGATCGCGCGGAAAGTACGACACATCGGACGCAAGTGCAGAATTTGTCGGTAAAATACGCCGTATGCTCGACGGCGCCGGAATCACATGGCAGACAGCCGAACTCGGAAAGGTCGACGCAGGCGGCGGCGGAACAGTAGCTGCATATATCGCCCGCCACGGAATCGACACAGTCGATCTCGGAGTTCCGGTACTTTCGATGCATGCTCCGTACGAGACCGTATCCAAGACCGATCTCTATATGACTCATCTCGCACTCTGTGCGTTCAACGCATAAACGCACGTAAAAAACATGCGGATATCGGAAAACACAGAACGGTGCAGCGCACCGTACTGTGTTTTCGCTTTGATTTACAAGATATATCCGCCGACTTATAAAAATCGGTACGCCGATAAGCGGTACCGGAAAAAAGGAATTATATATATGACAAAAACCGGATTTATAGCAATTCTCGGCCGTCCGAACGTCGGAAAATCAACACTGCTTAACGCAATGGTCGGAGAGAAAATAACGATCGTATCATCAAAACCCCAGACCACAAGAAACAGGATAACCGGAATACTGACAGAGGACGAAAACCAGTATGTTTTCATAGATACACCCGGTATGCACACACCACGTACAAAGCTCGGGAATTACATGGTCGGAACGGTCGAGAAAACGATGGGAGAGACAGATGCGGCAATACTTGTAGTTGAAGCAGAGCCCAAAATTCACAGAATCGAATACGACATAATTGAAAAGCTGAAAAAAATGTCCGTTCCCACGATCCTGGTTATCAATAAGATCGACCGCTCGGATGCGTCAAAGATAGCGCAGACAATACAACTGTTCAACGATGAATATCAGTTCGATTCGGTAGTACCGATCTCCGCGCTTAAGGAGAAAGGAATACGCGAAGTAATAGATGAAGCAGGAAAATTCCTGGTCGAAAGTCCGTGGTTCTTCCCTGATGATATGATAACCGACCAACCGGAGCGCAAGCTCGTCGCAGAAATCATCCGCGAAAAGATCCTTCGTTTACTCAAAGACGAGATCCCGCACGGAACTGCGGTAACCATTGAAGAGTTCACCGATGAAAAGACGCTCATACGCATCAGAGCCGAGATTTTCTGCGAAAGAGAGTCCCATAAACGGATTATAATAGGCAAGGGCGGAGAAATGCTGAAGCGGATCGGAACATATTCCCGTGAGGATCTCGAAGCATTCTTCGGGGTCAAGGTACATCTCGATCTTTGGGTAAAGGTCAAAGAGAAGTGGCGCGACAGCAACTTCTATCTCAACGATTTCGGATACAATCTTAAAAAGGATTTTGAATAATAAATAATAATCCGTAAATTTTATAAACTTATAAACAATTATGTGATACAATACGGCTCAAATATTCCGTAAAGCGAACCGTTTACCATATCGGATAACCGAAGGGGGGCTTTATATGCCTTACAGTCATGAAAAAAGCGAACACTCAGTTCCGCGTATACGCGGACTCGTCGTACGCGAAATAATAATAGGCGAGACCGACAAGCTTCTTTCTGTACTTACCGCAGAATACGGAAGAATCTCTGTCATGGCAAAAGGCGCCCGCAGCATCAAAAGCAAATATATGATGTCCTCCCAGCTCATGTGCTTCAGCGAAATTACAGTATATCAGAAAGGCGGACGCTTCTGGCTGCGCGAAGCACTTCCGATAGAAACATTTTATCCGATAAGACTCGAACTCGATTGCTATGCGCTCGTACAGTACTTTTTTGACATATGCTGTGAGCTTTGTCCCGAGGGACATGCCGAAGGCGCCGATGAAATGCTTCGCCTCATGCTCAATACCCTCTATGCCGTAATGACCTGCAAAAAGCCTCAGGAACAGATAAAGGCTGCATTCGAATTCAAGGCGATAACAACGGAAGGCTTTGCTCCGGAGCTTTCGGGATGTGCCGATTGCGGTTTACAAAATGCCGAAAGCATGACGCTCGATCTCATCGGCGGAACACTCAGGTGCGGAGCATGTGTCAAAAAAAGCATAAAGCAGGATATAAACAACAAACTCATGCCGCTAAATGAAATGGAAAGAGGAGCTGTTCCCGTAAAAATTCTCGCTCCGTCAACACTCGAAGCCCTGCGTTTCATCGAAAATGCATCGGTTAAGCGTTTTCTGTCATTTTCACTTGCTCCGGAGCTTATGAACGAATTTTGCACTGTATGCGAAGCATACCTGTGCAATCAGCTTGAACGCGGTTTTGAAACACTTGAATTCTGGCATCAGCTCCACAGCAGATATGCGGCGGAAACAAAATAATTCCTAAGCAGTCATAAAATGTTTTATTATTAACATAACAAAAAATAAGTTTTAAAAATAAGTTAACACTAATATGATATCATAATAAGAAATTATTTCTGTCGTCATATTAAGAAAGGAACGGAATAATAATGAGTGAAGAAATAAAAAAAGAAAATAAAGGCGGAATTTCGGTTCAGACCGAGCATATATTCCCGATAATAAAAAAATGGCTGTACAGCGAAAAAGAGATCTTTCTCCGTGAAATCGTATCAAACGCGTCGGACGCCGTTACAAAACTCAAAAGGCTTATCTCGCTCGGCGAGGTCCATGATATAGATGACAGCGATTTCAGAATAACTGTTAAGGTAGATAAAAACGAGGGAACCCTTACCGTTTCGGATAACGGTATCGGTATGTCCGAGGACGAAGTAAGAAGATATATCTGTCAGATCGCTCTGTCCGGCGCTCTCGATTTCATTTCAAAATATGAGGATACAGAAGGCGGCGCGCCCGGTATAATCGGTCATTTCGGTCTCGGTTTCTATTCTTCGTTTATGGTCAGCAATACGGTCGACGTTGTTACGAAATCGTATACAGATGCTCCGGCGGTAAAGTGGGTATGCACAGATGCAGGGGAATATGAGATACTCCCGTCAGATAAGGAAACCCGCGGAACCGATGTTATTATGCATATCACCGACGAGGAAAAGGAATATCTTGAAGAATTCAAAATCAGAGAAATACTTGACAAGTACTGTTCCTTTATGCCTGTAGACATATATCTTGATATAGTCAAAACTCCCGAAGAACTTGAAAAAGAAAAAGAGCATACAAAGGAACATTCTCACGATGACGAATGTGGCTGCGATGAATGTAACGGGGAGAAAAAAGCCGAGCCTATAAACGATTCCCACCCTCTGTGGCAAAAGCTTCCTTCAGAGTGCAGCGATGACGACTATAAACAGTTCTATAACAAGCTTTTCCGCGACTGGAAAGAGCCTCTCTTCCATATACACATCAACGCTGATTATCCGCTCAATTTTAAGGGCATACTCTATTTCCCGCGACTCAATCATGAGTTCGACAATCTCGAAGGTCAGGTAAAGCTGTATTATAACCAGGTATTTGTAGCCGACAATATCAAGGAAGTAATTCCTGAATACATGCTTATGCTCAAGGGCGTACTCGACTGTCCTGAGCTGCCGCTAAATGTATCGAGAAGCTATCTGCAGAACAGCGCATATGTATCAAAACTTTCTGCGCACATTGTCAAAAAGGTATGCGATAAGCTGTGCGGCATGTTTAATACCGACCGCGAAAACTATGAAAAGCTGTGGGAAGATATTAAACTTTTCGTCGAATATGCATGTCTGCGCGACCGCAAATTTTACGACCGTGTAAAATCTGCTCTCCTGCTTCCTCTGACTGACGGAAACTTCCGTACTGTAGATGAATATATTGAAAATGCAAAAGAAAAGCACGAAGGCGTAATATATTACGCTGCGGACAAAATTGCTCAGGCACAGTACATTTCAATGTTCAAGGCACAGCAGATCGAAGTCGTACTGCTCGATAAAGTAATAGATACACAGTTTATCAATATTATTGAAAACGATAAAAATGTAAAATTCGTCCGTATCGATGCGGAAATAGCAACCGCGCTCAAAGGGGACGGAGAAAAATTTGAGAGCAAAGAACTTGAGGAGCTGTTCCGCAAAATAAGCGGTCAGGAAAAGCTCACCGTTAAATTTGAGAATCTTAAGGACGAACGTGTTCCGGCGATTCTTAATATATCAGAGCAGTCGCGCAGAATGGAAGATATGATGCGTATGTACCGCATGTCCGGCGGCGATATGAACAACACATTCCCGACAGACGCAACTCTGATCCTGAACTCTAACAGCTCTCTTATAAAACGTCTCGGAGATATAATTACCGAGGACGCTGGAAATGCCGAAAAAACGGCAAAGCAAATATATACATTGGCGCTCATTGCGCAAAGACAGCTTACAGCCGAGGAATTGCAGAATTTCCTCTACGACAGCTTCTCTATGCTTGAGCAAAACATTGACCGATAAGATGAACAGACCGGAATATTCAAACCGAATGTCCGGAGATTTGCCGAAGAAAGAAACACTGCCGGATAGTTCACCGAAAAGCGAATATCCGGCAGCCGTCTCAGACCGGCAGCATATCAGTCGTCCCGAAACGAATATTGAAGAAAATATAAAGATATGCAGTAAAAACATTGACGAACTGCGGGGCATCGGAAAAGGTTTAACTGAACGGCTTGCAGCGCATATCCGCGAGCTTGCCTCGGCAATTGCACAAGCAGCTGAACTCCGAAGCCGTCCGGTAAATTCAATACCGCCGCGCACCGTATTTTCAAACAAATCCACAGCCTATGACGATGAGAATGAAAATGGCGGCTCAGAATCGACATATCTTACAGCAGAAGATCTGCGGCAAATATATAACGAATACTGTCTTTTCAGTTCCGGTTCATACGTATCGCATATATATACGGAAGCAGCAGATCCGCTTGAAAGCATGATATCAGACGCACAGAACTTTTCGGTAATAATATACCGCGTCATGCTTTGCAGCGAGCTATGCTCATCAATGAGTACACATGCTCTTGAATCTTTGACGCCGGAAGGTTTACTCGGCGCTATAATATCGCCGGCACACGGCATATCTGTAGCATATCTTCAGAATTCATATTCCGATGAAGCATTCAGCGCCTTTTCGGAATACCTTTGCAGAGCGGACAGTAAGGATGACATTCCGGACAGGATTCTGTGCGATGATCTTGCATCTGTATGCGAAGCGGTCGAAAACGGAAGCGCGGCTTACTGTATCCTGCCGATAGAAAATATTTCGGACGGGCGTCTCAGCGGAGTGCGCAGACTGCTTTTCAGATACGATTTAAGAATAGCACAAACTGTAACACTACGGGAAAGCGGTATGGTTTTTGCGCTTCTCCGTAAAAATCTCGGACGAATCGCCGCAGCAAAAGAAGGTCCGATCTTTTATGAATTCTCTCTGAGCGACAGTCAAAAAACACGTCTCGGAGAAATTCTCCACGCAGCGGAATTTCTTGGTCTTTCTGTGCATAAAATCGATTCTGTCCTTCTTTCACATTCAAGTGCGGGATGTGTTTACGATATTTTACTTTCATGCCGTGATAATATTTCTGCGGCACATAGACTTAGTTGTTTTATTTTATACCTGATTCTTGAAGCTCCTGATTTCTCCCCTATAGGCATTTACAGAAATACCGAAAGATCCGGACAGGACAGGTTTTCAGATAATAACAAATAAAATTCATTTTTTAAGGAGCATTCACACGAAATGTCTGAACAAGTACTGAATATCAGTATGCAAAGATACAACACCTGGTTAGAATCAGGCAAGTTAACCGAAGAAGAGAAAAAAGAACTTCTCGAAATAAAAGATAATACAGATGAAATAAAGCAGCGCTTCTGTTCATATCTAAGCTTTGGTACGGCAGGTCTTCGCGGAACAATGGCAATGGGTACAAATAATATGAATATCCATACCGTATGCCATGCATCGCAGGGATTTGCTGATTATATAAAATCCTGCGGAATAAACGATGCCGCCGAGCGCGGAATCGTAATTGCATATGACAGCCGCCTGAACTCTGAAAAATTTGCACATGCAACTGCCGCTGTCATGGCTAATGCGGGTATTAAGGTGTTTCTGTTTGACGGAATACGCCCGACGCCCGAGCTTTCCTTTGCTGTACGCCGTCTCGGCACGGTAGCAGGTGTTAATATTACAGCGTCCCACAATCCCAAACAGTACAACGGATACAAAGCATATTGGGAAGACGGCGCTCAGCTCGGACCGGAGCAGGCCGATGCTGTATCGGAGAAAATTATAAACACCGATATTTTTAAAGAGGTAAAATTCTCTGACGGAGACTATGAGCGCGCAGTCGAAAGCGGAAAAATAACATTGATCGGTTCTGAAATTGACGAAGATTTTCTCGCACAGGTAGCAAAACAGCCTATTTGCCCCGATGTCGTCAAAAAGGCGGCAGATGACCTGAAGATCGTCTACACTCCCCTTTACGGAACAGGATATAAACTCGTACCCGAGGCTATGCGCCGTCTCGGAATCAAAAATATCTATACTGTCGATGAACAGATGACACCTGACGGAAACTTTCCGACAACGCCGTTCCCGAATCCTGAGCTTCCTCAGGTATTCGAACTTGCTATAAAACTCGCGGACGAAAAAGGCGTGGATATTATCATCGGAAACGATCCCGACGCAGACCGCACTGGTGTAATGATACGCGACGGTAACGGTAAATTTATGACACTGTCCGGCAACCAGATCGGGGCTATGCTTCTTGACTACATCATCTCAGCTAAAAAAGAATTCGGAAGCTTTCCTGAGAACGCTTTCGCTGTAAAGACGATCGTATCGACCGATATAGTCACGAAAATGTGTTCCATTCACGGCGTAAAGTTATATGATGTACTCACCGGATTCAAATTTATAGGCAAAGTTGTTTCCGATTACGAAACCGAAACCGGAAGATCCGCAGATAAAGACTTCCTGCTCGGATTTGAAGAGTCAAACGGATATATGAGAGGAACCTATCTGCGTGATAAAGATGCAGTATGCTCGACCGTGCTTCTCTGCGAAATGGCGGCATATTACCAGATTCACGGAAAGACTCTGTATGATGCGCTTTGCGATATGTATAATCGCTACGGTCTGTATAAAGAACATACTTCAAACATATATATGGAAGGTCTCGACGGTTTAGCACGTATGAAAGCCCTTATGGAAAGACTTCATTCGAATATTCCGTCAGAACTCGGAGGCGAAAAAATACGCTTCCTCCGCGACTATCTTGCAGAGACTATCACGGATATAAAAACAGGTAATAAGACCGGAACCGGACTTCCGAAATCCGACGTTCTCCTTTATGAGACAGAAAACGGGAACAAAATCGTAATCAGACCTTCCGGAACAGAACCTAAGATCAAGATATATTATCTACTCCACAGTGAATCAGGCAACCAAGCCGAACTCGATTCTCTTCTTGATGCATGCATTAAATCGATGAAGGAACTGACACAGATATAAAGTGCTTTTAGTTAAACAATAAATCAGTATATATACAATGTGGCGGTACAGTGAAAAGCTGTACCGCCACATACATTTTAATTAATCCGTTTAAAAGTAGCAGCAAAGCAGGGAATAACTTATCTGCCTATATTTATTATGTATTTCAACACATATCAGCATAGCATCGGCATGCATCCGAAAATTCCGAGAAAAGCCTGCGCGATACTGTATCCTCCGGTATAAGTTCAGGATGCCACTGCACACCGACGCAGAACTCCGGTCCGGTATATTCCACCGCTTCTGCGGTACCATCATCGGAAAATGCGGTTACACGGCACTCAGGCGGCACTACACCGAGACACTGATGATGATAACTGTTGACCTTGGCGTGTCCGCCTGACACTCTGTATACTAAAGAATCCTTCTCCGCCCTTATAACATGAACAATACCGTCATCATGTCCGCCCTTATGGCGGATAAGAGTTCCTCCGAGCGCGACCGTTATAAGCTGCATTCCACGACATATTCCGAGAATCGGTATTTTCGCTTCAAACGCTTTTTTAAATAAGGCAAGCTCAAAACTGTCACGCAAAGAATCTATGCTTTTGCAATTATCCTCTCCGCTTTCTCCGTAAAATTCAGGAAGAATATCTCCGCCTCCTGAAAAAACTATGCCGGAGCATGCCTCACATATCGAATCAAGGTATTGCTCACTTTCATCCATAGACAACATCACCGGAGCAAGAGACACTCTTCTCAAACTGTCGGCAAACGAATCTCTTATCCACAGCCTGTGCATATCGCGTTCAATACGCGGCGTAATTCCGACAATAGGAAATCCTTTTTTCCCGTTCATAAAATCATCCTTTCTGTTCTTTCAATAACTACTATGCATGCATAATTAAAAATGTTCCGTTTTAAAATAAAATATCAGGTTTTCGGTATTTTCCGTTCGTACTGCGCATATAGATATACCATATCAAACTCGAAAAACTAATGCGGTGCGCCGCACAGTTAAGAAAGGATGCTAAACGATATGACGATTATAAAAGCTTCCGGCAACAGTACGGAAAAAAAGCTTACACTTGACCGCAGCGAAATAAATTCCGGAAATAAACCGGAAATGAACTGTGACTGTGCCGATACAGAAAATATTTACGGTACAACATCAGGCACTGATAAAAAATCAGCTTGCCAAATAAATCCGATTGTATCAGAAGAAAAACAGGAAACAGGCAAAGATATCAAATCTGAAAGCTGTTCCGCTACTAAAACATTAAATGAAGCTAAGGATAATCCTATAAAAAATAATGTCCGGTCATTCGGAATATCCGACATACGGTCCTCAAAAAGTCTCGAAAAAATAATGCCGCTTCCCGAAAACAACTCTGCGTCCGCAAGAAAGGCTCTGAAAAAATCTGAATTTTCGGAGATAACACTCGGAGCTGCAAAAAAAACTGTATCATCATCAGATAATTTCAATTCCTCTCCGTCAGGAGAATTAAAACTTGATGTATCCGATCAGACAGTTCTTGACGACATAAAGAAAAAACTAAATCTCGGCTCTGTTAAAGGAATTTTCGGAAAAATGCATTTCCGAAAGAAAAATGCGATCGTAGTCGCATCTCTTGCACTTATATGCGGTGCGCTTGTAATAAATCACACTCTGACCGGAGGGTTTAACCGCGGTACTGACGTCCCCCCCATTGATGACGGTTCATCTGCAGTAGGCGCTCCGGCAGACGGAAACGATCCGAATGCAGCACAGAACGGTGATGAAGCTTATTTTTCAAGCGCCGCCGTAAACCGCCGCAGAGCGCGTGACGAATCTCTCGAAGTTTTACAGCTTGTAGTAGACAGCGAAGATGCTCTCCAGGAAAGCAAAGACAGCGCACTTCAAAGCATGTCTAAGATCGCCGCTCAGATAGAACAGGAGTCAAATATTGAATCGCTTGTAAAAGCCAAAGGATTTGAGGACTGTATTGCCGTTGTAAGCGACAGCAGTGCAACAGTTATTGTTGCAAGCGATGGACTGCTTGCCAATGAAGTAGCACAAATAACCGAAATAATCTGCGAGCAGACATCTTTACCTGCTTCAGGAATAACCATTATCGAAAAAACCGCAGGATAATTAAACATTCAAATAATACATCTTTTTTCCTTCATTTATATATAATTTACCGCCCGCCGATAATTTCGACGGGCGGTTTTATTGTGATAAAACGAGGTTCCGGGGTACCCGCCCACAATGTATGATTGTGACCTGCGGGTCGGGTTCTTATTGTAACTGCTTTCCTGTATATTTTGCCAAATACGGTTTGACACAGAAAGATGAGTGTAGTATAATTAAAAATGAGAAAGCCGCTGAAAACGCCATATACAGAAAGGATATACTCATGGAGACAAGGGCAAACACACCTATAAGTTTTGTACCCGGAATCGGCGCGACACGGGCTAAAGCACTCGAAAAGCTTGGTATAACAACGGTAAAAGAACTTTTATATCATTTCCCCCGCGGATATCAAAACAGGGGAAATATACTGAATCTGCTCGGATGCCCCGACGGCACGGTCGGTGCGTTTATTCTTACAGTCGCAACTGCTCCTCGTTCTGCGCAGCTTAAAAACAGAAAAAACATAACTAAATTTTCTGCCTATGACGACAGCGGTACATGTTCTGTAGTATTCTTCAATCAACCTTATGTAAAAGATATATTCCATGTCGGCGCAAGCTTCCGCTTTTGGGGAAAACTATCGTATGCATCAGGCAGACCGGAGCTTACATCCCCTGTCTTTGAGCCTTGTTCGGATATTTCAGTGTTGCCCGATATCGTTCCGGTATACCCTCTGACCGCAGGTATATCGCAAAAACTTATGTCCTCCTTTATACATGCAGCCATACGCGGAAAATTTCTGACCGAATACGATGATATTATACCGCGTTCAATACGGGAAAAATGCAGTCTGCCGTCACTCCCCGACTCCATTCGAATGATACACGATCCGGCAGATACTAAGGAATCTGCCGCTGCAATGCGGCGCTTCGCTTTTGAAAGAATATTCTTGTTTGCGATCAGTGCAGGACTGTCAAAACAGTATATCGACTGCCGGAAAGCATATCCTATGGATATCCCGGATATGACTCCTTTCACGTCCTGTCTGAAATTCGAATTTACCGGCGCACAAAGCCGCGCTGTTAATGAGATCGCATCCGATATGTGCAGCAAACAAAAAAACTCACCCATGAGCCGTATTCTGACCGGAGACGTCGGCAGCGGAAAGACCGTCTGCGCAGCAGCAGCTATATACATTGCTGTACAAAACGGAACTCAGGCGGCTCTCATGGCGCCTACAGAAATACTCGCCGTACAGCACTACGATGAACTGTTTCCGCTTTTTCAAAAACTCGGAATAAAGGCTGCACTGCTTACCGGCTCGACAAAAAAGAGCGCACGTGTAAAAATAACCTCCAACCTGGAAACAGGAAAAACAGATCTTATAATAGGAACACATGCGCTTCTTTCACCGGATGTAAACTTCAAAAAACTCGGACTTGTCATAACTGATGAGCAGCATCGCTTCGGCGTAATGCAACGGACATCGCTCGCTGAAAAAAATACTGCAGAACAAACCGACAACACTCCTTCTCCTCATATTCTTGTCATGAGTGCCACCCCGATTCCGCGAACACTCGCATTTATACTGTACGGAGATCTGTCGGTTTCCTCGCTCGATGAGCTGCCGCCCGGCAGACAAAAGACAGACACCTTTGCAGTAGGTGAAAGCTACCGTGAAAGGCTATACGCCTTTATGCGAAAGCATGTGGAAGAAGGTCATCAGGTATATGTTATATGCCCGGCAGTTGACCGCTCAGATACCGCTTCCGAATCATCTGATGAGTATCTCGGAAATCTTGTCCGTCCTGTATCAGGAGGAAATATTGTTGACGATGATGAAGAAAATACAGAACTTCCTCCGAAAAATGTCACCGAAACCGCAAAGCTTCTCGCCGAGCAAATCTTCCCGGATATCCCTGTCGGATACGTCCACGGAAAAATGAAACCGAATGACAAAGAAGCCGCTATGCGTGCTTTTGCTGAGGGTAAGACCAAGATACTTGTATCAACGACCGTTATAGAGGTCGGTGTAAACGTACCTAACGCTACGCTCATAATTATCGAAAATGCGGAAAGATTCGGGCTGTCTCAGCTTCATCAGCTACGAGGACGTGTAGGACGCGGAACAGCAAAATCATACTGTGTTCTGGTATCCGACTGCCGTTCCGAAAATGCACGAAAGCGTCTTACAGTTATGAAAAACTCAAATGACGGATATGCTATTGCGCAAAAAGATCTCGAGCTGCGCGGACCCGGAGACTTTTTCCCGCATGCATCCGGAACAGCGAGACAGCACGGAACATTTGATACAGACATAATTGCCGGTATAGCAGACGAAATGCTGACACAAAACGCTACACAGGCAGCAAGAGAACTTCTTTCAAGCGATCCGTCTCTTGAAGACCGGGAACATAAAACTTTGCTTAACTCTGCAAAATCTATGTTCGATATAGATATAAATACTATTCACTAAATCATATTTATAACCGTATAACAAAAAATCCGCCCGATATCTTAAAAGATATCGGGCATTATTTTTTCAATAAGATAATCTGATCAGCTTTCGGCTGACGTGTCCGAAGCGGATGTATCAGCCTCAACAGCTACAGCATTGTCAGTAAGGAATGTCATTACTTTATCCCACATAACATTCTCCCAAAGAAGCTCAAAATCGTTCTGCTTTTCAAGTTCCTCTACAGTAGTATTGTTTTCTTCAGCAAGATGTTTCAGTCCCTCGTCATAATCCTTATCAGTGAGTTTTATATTCTCAGCATGAACTATCGAATACAGAATAAGCTCCTGCTCAACCGACTTTTCAGAATATTCCTTAACCTGAGCATAGAAAGTATCATAATCCATACCTAACGCTTCTGAAAGGAATTCATCAAGCGTTTTGTCGTAATATGTCGCATATCCGGTATATGTATCGATCATATTCTGAATACTTGCGTTAATTTCTTCCTGCGGCACACTGACAACCTCTGTGTTTTCAATAATCGCGCCCCATACATCTGAAATTTTCTGCAATTCAGCTTTTGATTTATTTTCTTCCTCAACAAGAGAAGTAATATAAGCCATATAATCTTCAACAGATTTGTACTCACCTACCGAAGCAACAAACTCATCAGTAAGTTCCGGAACAACTACGCTCCTTACAAAGCGAACAAGTACAAGGAAGTCTACATCCTTACCGGAAAATTCAGGCTTAGGATTATACGGATTGGGAAATTTCAGATGAAGAGTTACCGACTCTCCCGCCTTTACACCAACAAGACCTTCGTCAAAACCTGAAATATAACCGCTCTCTCCCAGCGTTATCGTCTGTTCGGTAGCTGTACCGCCTTCAAACTGCTCCCCGTCAATGGTTCCGGAATAATTTATGGTAAGAACATCGCCCATCTTTGCGCCGCGGTCAGTTACTATCTCTGCCGTAGTATGTTCTTTAAGCTCTGAGGCAAGCTTCGCCTGTATCTGGTCATCTGTAGCTGATGTATCAAAAGGAGTATATTTAATACCCTTATATTCTCCGAGTTTTACATACTCACTAAGATCATAGTTAAACGGCTCGGTAAAACCTTCAGGAGCCTTTTTTAATGACTTTCTGCATGACACAAGCGATACTGTAGAAATTAAAGCCGCTGCCGCTGCAAGAAGTGAAATTATCTTTTTCTGCATTTTGCACCTTCCTTTATTTTTCAGGTTCTCAATTATTTTATCTCTCTATTACCATATGTACAGGCAGTCCATGCTCGTATTTTTGAGTGACCTCTCCCTCAATAAGCGGCTGAATATAGCGCAAACATGCCTCCGTAACATTATTTCCGCGTTCGTTTATAAACTCGTCCGGAACCGTCCTTACGAAATTCGCGATCTTGTCTATATCCTCAGAACCGGGTTTACATTCGTAAGGATCGTCAGAAGTACGCACAAGCGTCATCATCTTGCCGCTCTCACCCGATGTTGCGGCCCATACGGCAGCGCGTCCAACTTCTACGGATTCGGATATGTCGGTAAGCGATGCGATATGCGAAGCACAGCGCTGAAGAATATTAAGTTCAACCGAACGCACCTTGCAGCCGAATTTTTCTTTTACAGCCATTTCAAGCGCCTTTCCTGTTCCGGAAAGATATTTATGGCCGAACACATCGGCAGCTCCGCTCTGTGCAGATTCTCCGACGTAACGTCCGTCAGCGGTACGGAGACCTTCCGATACTGCGATCACGACGTTAGGATGCTTTTCAAGAGCCGCCTGTACATCCTCATAAAAACATTCAAAATCGAAAGTGCGTTCCGGAAGATATACAAGATCGGGAGCGCATCCACAGCTGAGTGCAGGCAATGCCGCTGCAGCAGTAAGCCATCCCGCGTCTCTTCCCATAATCTCGACTATGGTAACAGCCTTAACAGTATATACCGAACAATCTCTGAGTATTTCCTGCATAGATGTTGCTATATACTTAGCAGCCGAACCGTATCCCGGTGTATGGTCAGTTCCCGCTACGTCGTTATCTATTGTCTTCGGAACACCCATAACACGGATCAGATAATCTGTGCGCTTTGAGTATGCCGATATTTTAGCTACCGTATCCATCGAATCGTTTCCGCCGATATAGAAGAAATAACGGATATTGTACTTTCTGAATATTGCAAAAAGCTTTTCGTATGTCTCATCGGTCTCTCCTTCGGCAGGAAGCGCCGGAAGCTTCAGACGGCATGAGCCGAGCGCCGATGCCGGCGTATTTTCAAGAATATCCAGTTTGGACTTATCTGCAAATATCTCACTGAGATTGCAGAAACGCTCCTCAAGCACACCCTCGATACCGTTTATAGCGCCGTATATGGTACCTATAGACCAGTTCTCTACTGTACCGCGTATAACACCTGAAAGAGATGCATTGATAGCGGCGGTCGGTCCTCCTGACTGACCTACTAAAATATTTCCGTGCAGCATTTTTGTTCTCCGTTTCCCGGTAATAAACCGTTTTTTATATAACAGTCCTTTTCGGACCTCAGATGCCTATGCAAAAAGATCCGCCTGACATAATCAGGCGGATCTTCAGTGGTGACCCGTAGGGGAATCGAACCCCTGTTTCCGCCGTGAGAGGGCGGCGTCTTAGCCTCTTGACCAACAGGCCAAACTGTTAAGTTCAATGCTTATTTATTATATCACATGACACCGATAAATGCAACAGTTTTTTCACTTTTCATATGTAAACAAAATTTGAACAATATTCCCGTGAATTCTAAAAAACAGTACGGCATCAGCCTTGCAGCTAACACCGTACTTCAACTATTCAAGTTATATTATTTCAGCTTATATTTCCGTCCTGTCATTCGTCATCCTTACGTACAGAAAAAATACTTTCTATGATATCATTTCCTATTCCGTATTCAAAAGGATCATCAGCCGTATCGCCCGACGCATCGAAAATATCCTCATTTCCGGAAATATCCGCGGAAGATGCTTTATTTTCGTCCGGCGCCGAAATAGCTTCAGTATCGGAAACCCCGATATTTTCCGGGGTGATATTTTCTCCTGATACCGCAGTTTCTCCATTATCCGCACCGGTTGCAGAATCCTCATCCTCGCCGCTGGATGAATCAAAGCCACCGTCAACAGAATCCGTACCGATATTATTTTCCTGTTTATCACTCAATCCTATAGCCGAAGCAATGAATTCATCAAGGTCAAAGCTTTCGAACAATCCCGTATCAGAGTCGGCCGTTGCAGGTGTTTCCGGCTTTTCGGTAACATTGATCTCAACCTCATTCGGTTTTGCATCCAAGCGTTTTTTTGCCCCGAACTTCGATACAAGCTTTTCAAGATACTTGCTTATACGCGAATATCCCCTTAATATCTTATCGATTTCCAGCACAATAACCATAAGTGCCGGCGGAATCAGCATTGCCGAGACAGCTGCGCTTCCGATAATCTTGATTCCGAACAAAACTCCGAACGGAGGGACGAATATCGAGACAAGTGCAAATGCAACACACAAAAGAACTATAAGTACCGATGCCGCACTGAATCTTATATTCGGATCAAATATGCTGTGTTCACGTTTTATCTCAGACATTACAAAAAACTGAGTTATCATGAATCCGAGAAATGATGCGGATACGAGTTCGCCGTCGGCAAATACAAATCCGGCAGCATTTAAAATATACGGCGAAAAAACGAGCGCCAACGCCCATAGAAGTCCGAATACAACATATCTTATATTACTGAAAAACGGCCTTTTAAGCTTTTTATCAACATCCTGTCTGTATTTCAGCACATGTGTTGACGGCGGCTGAAATGCTATCGTAAATACAGCAGCAAAATCTATGATAAGTCCGGAAAATAATACCTGTACAGGAGTAAGGACAAAATTTCCGGAAATCACGCTCCAAAGTACAATAGCAAGTCTCGCGATCTGAACCGTAAGAAGATATGATGAGACACGCAATATGTTACGGTATATCTGAACAGAGTTTTTAACAGTTCCGACCATACCGTTAAAGCCGCCGGATCCGCGTCTGTCCGGCGAATAAAGCACAACATCCGAATAAAACATAAGCGCGGCATCTGCCGGACACGAATGTTCTCCGCTTCCGCCTGAAACAATCGGAACACGAACAGTTCCACCTGACGGCGATACTGCACTGCTTTGCAGAGCAAAGCCTACATCTCCCTCGCGCATAGCGGAAAGCTGTCCGAGCCTGTCTGCCGCTATTCCTACTACCGATCCGTCAGCCTGCAAAAATGAAATGAGCATTTCGAGCTGAGAGGAACTGAGCCCTATGTATAGATCGTAAAGCGGTATATTTATACGGAAAATCTCCGGCTTCATACCTGAGATCTGTTCCCCGCTGACTATACGGCTGTCATCAGATATGATGCCAAGCGATCTCGCAGTTATGATACCGGTCTCGTTTCGGCTGTCACATGTCATAAGCACGCGTATACCTGCTTCACGGCATGCAGCAATATTGCGGGCAGCACCTTCTATCAGCGGCTCACTTATCACAAGAAATCCTTCAAAAACCAGATCGCTCTGATTTGCCACGATCCGCCGAAGATTTGTATACTGTGTTTTCTTAGATGCTATAGCAATTACACGGCAATTCTTTTTTGCGGCGGCAGTCACATATCTGCTAAGCTCATCACGCTTTTCGGAATTCATTCTTAAAACACCGGAGTAATCCCGGTAATGGCTGCACGATGCCAGTATTCTTCCCGCGTCTCCGCGCGATACCGCCCGGAAATCTCCGCCATCAAAATATAGTGTCGTATCAAAACGGCTGCGGTTTCCTGCAGACACGTGATCCGCCATAGGAAAATCACGGTCAAGTCTGAGATTATAAATTCCGAGATTCGTCGCATACGATATTATAAGTTCTTCATCATCCGAATAAACATTGTTACCGCTCAGATTATTATGAACAAGCCTGTTTCCGCCGTACAGTCCTGTCGAAATTACGGCAAGACGAAGCAGCGGCACACAGCTCCGTTTGAAACCGTGATCCGAAACGCCCTTGTCCGCACCTGCCGCATATACCCGCACCAGCTTCACAGAATCCGAAGCGATCAGCGATCTGTACGGAACAATAAGCGCCGTAATATCCTTTGCCGCCTCAAGCTTTCCTATATTTTTGACAAGCGCACCCGATGAATTTCCTCTGCGCCGTTTTCCCAAGCCGAGAATGCCTGAAGACACAACTATATATGTAAATGCAAGATAACACGAACTCATAGAAGCAACAGCAAGTGTAAGAGCGGTTATAAAGCTGTCAAAAAGACTGCGGTCGGCACTTCCGAATATAAAATCCAAAACCGCAATTACAAAAACAGCCACAAGCATGCAGAGTCCCCATACTGAGCTATAGCTACGCATAAACTTGAACAGACGCAGTTTTTCATAGGACAGATCGTCCCCGGATGCTCTTCCGAGTTTTCGTATACATGTATTTTCAGAGGTCGCGCATATTATAGCGCGCCCGCTTCCGCTCATAACCACCGATGAAGCAAACAGCATGTTTGTCTGCTGTTCGGGTGCAGCTCCGATGCTGCGTCCCTCTGCAAAGCCGGAACGCTTACGAACCGGTTTCTTTTCACCGGTAACATCAGTCTGAAGAACGGTAAGCTCTTCAGACTGTATGATACGTGCATCAGCGGGAACCGTATCTCCCGCAGATAAAAATATTACATCACCGCAGACCGTCTGACTGCTGTTTATAAGCATAACGTGTCCGTCACGGACAACCTTGACAGAATGCTCTGCCCGTTTACCTGTTTCCTTAAGTATACTGTGAGCCTTAAGATATGCAGCGACACATGCTGCAAGATTCAGCACTATAAGACTTATTATAACAGGTATACTGACACTTTGCCCGAACGCTGCCGAAATTACGGCAGTAAACACAAGAAGGATAACCGTAAGATCTGTCAATATATGCTTTATATTAGCCGTATATTTTTCGCGGTTTTCGGGATATATCCTGCTTTCTCCGTCCTGACGTAAACGCTGAGCCGCCGCGGAGACGCTAAGTCCGCGGCTTATATCGCTTCCGAAATGATTCGCAATCTGTTCAGCTGTCAGCTCATGCCATTTACTGTCCCTCATACTTTCGAAACGCCGGTCTCGGCGTCACCAAGCGTATCAGCGTAATAAGACAGACTGATAGAAAGCGGAGCATCCTCCTGCGAAGTATCGGCAGGCACATCAATATTTACAGCCGAAATGCTTTGTCCGTAGCCTCGAATCAACAGCTCTGCGATCTCATCCTCAACATGAGTCTGAACATATCTGCGCATATTTCTTGCTCCGAATTTTCGTGAATACGAATGCTCGGCAATATATGCCGCTGCTGCTGCGGTCCATGATACAGAAATTCCCTTTATAGAAAGTGTATCGCGAAGCTCTCCGAGCATAAGCTCGGCAATCTTAATGAAATCATCGCGGTCGAGCTGACGGAAGGTTACGATCTCATCAACACGGTTTATAAACTCAGGACGCAGGAATTCTCCGAGTGCCTTCAATGTGCGGTCGCTTTCCTGCTCATACGCAGATGCGCCGAATCCCGGAGTATTTGACGCAAGATTTGCACCCGCATTCGTAGTCATAATTATAACCGTGTTTTCGAAGCCTATCACCTTGCCGTGAGCATCTGTTATCCTGCCCTCGTCCAATATCTGCAAAAGGATATTCATAACGTCGGGATGCGCCTTTTCGATCTCATCGAAAAGGACGACAGAATACGGTTTGCGGCGTATCTTTTCGGTAAGCTGTCCCGCGTCATCGTAGCCTACATATCCGGGAGGTGAACCGATTATACGTGAAACGGAGTGTTTCTCCATAAACTCCGACATATCAAGACGGATAAGTGTCTCCGGAGAGTTAAAAAGATCAGCTGCAAGCCGTTTTACAAGCTCTGTCTTTCCGACTCCGGTACTTCCTGCGAATATAAATGACACCGGCTTACGCTTGGACGATACACCCGCCCTGTTTCTCTTTATCGCTTTAACAACTGCGTCAACCGCTCTGTCCTGCCCTATGATATGCTCTTTCAGTCTGGTTCCGAGCGAATCAATACGCGCGAACTCATGCTCCGTTATAGAACTTGCCGGGACGCCCGTCCATATCTCAATAACCTTGGCAATATCCTCTTCGGACAGAAATATTTTATCACGCTCTGCGGATATAACGCTCATGCGTTCACGCGCACTCAGTTCCTTGGTTCTCAGATCGGCAAGGCGGCGGTACTTTTCGTTTTCAGCCTCATCAGAATCGGTACTCTCCGCTTCGAGAGTGTCGCGCTCCGCCTCTATAGCACGTATTTCTTCTGCAAGCTCCTCTGTCTCCTTTATGACCGGAGATGAAAGCGCGAGTCTGGACGATGCCTCATCCATAAGATCGATCGCCTTATCCGGTAAAAATCTGTCAGTAATATAACGTTCGGAAAGACGGACAGCGGCCTCGACCGTCATATCTGGTATTTTTATGCCGTGAAACTTTTCATAATAACCTTTTATACCGCGCAATATCATAACAGACTCTTCTATAGAAGGCTCCTCAAGCACTATAGGCTGAAAACGGCGTTCAAGAGCTGAATCGCTTTCAATATATTTACGGTATTCGGTCAGCGTCGTAGCTCCGATAACCTGAATCTCTCCCTTTGAAAGCGCAGGCTTCAGAATATTAGCCGCGTTCATACCGCCCTCAGCGTTTCCGCTTCCGGCGATCATATGAACCTCATCAATTACGAGTATTATATTTCCGTTAGCCCGAATCTCATCAATAAGTCCCTTCATACGGCTCTCAAACTGTCCGCGGAACTGAGTTCCCGCTATCAGTGCTGTCAGATCGAGAAGAAAGACTTCCTTTCCGCGAAGCTTCCACGGCACATCTTCACTTACAATAAGCTGAGCAACAGCTTCTGCAACGGCGGTCTTACCGACTCCGGGTTCTCCGATAAGACAAGGGTTATTCTTCTGACGGCGGCAAAGTATCTGCACAGTGCGCGCGATCTCTCTGTCGCGTCCTATCACTCTGTCCAGCTTACCCTCGCGTGCCTTTCCGGTAAGATCGCTGCAATACATTCCAAGATACTTGCGTTTCTGCTTTTTTGCACCTCCGGACGCGTTTTTTTCCTTACCGGATTTTTCTTCGGAAGGGTTTTCTTTCCTGTCACTTTCGGTTTTCATAAGCGGAGCGAAGAATTTTCTGAAGTCGACAGCCGGAGCGTGGCCGCTGTCCTCTTCTCCGTCCATACCGTCAGGATCTTCTTCGGGATACTCCGTATCCTCCGGCATAACACCCATATCCTCATCACCGAAATTCTCAAGCATACCGCTCATCTCGCTGTCCATACGGTCAAGGTCCTCATCAGACAGTCCCATCTTCTCCATCATAGTTTCAACAGGCTTTATTCCGAGTTCCTTTGCGCATTTCAGACAGATACCTTCGTCTATCGTTTTTCCGCCTTCAAAACGGGTAACAAATACAACCGCCACACGTTTTTTACATCTTGAACACATTTCCATAAATTCAGTTCACCACTTTCCAGGATATCAGTCACACAATTATTTGCCGGCAAGCATATTCAAAAATAAGGATTTGTCGGCTGCACCGGAAAATACATCCGGATACAGCGATGTGAGCGTCGGCATAAAAGCCATGAGCAGTTTTGCGATCACAATCGCCGCTATACCGCCGCAGCAAAATCCGAACAGCGCTCCTGCAGTTCTGTTTATACCGTTAAGTACCGGCATTTTACATATAGCATTTATAATAAAAGTAACTATTCCGAGTACGATAAGCGAACCGACAAAAGCAAGCAGGAATGCGAGTATATCCGAAGCCTTGTTTGTAATCTCGCCGACTATATACCCGGTCACACTCTCGGTAATCTTATCAGCACTTTCAAGCGCTGAATCCGATACTGAACTTTCAAGCATATCGGTTATATCGGAAATATCTATACCGAAAGTACCGCATACATTTTTTATTTTGTCTGCAACTGCGGAAATATTTTCCGTACCTGTATCTCCTACAGAGTCCACTGAATCGCCCACTGCCGAAGAGACATACGCGTTTACAGGCTCACTCACATACGGTACGATTATCTTTTCTCTGCAAAACGGTGAAATATACGGCATAAGTATATTTGCAGCAAGAATTGCAAGTATAACGGAAACAAGCTTCATTGCCGATCTGACAAATCCTCTCTTAATGCCGAGAATGACCGGAATTACAATTATAACCGCAATTATGATATCAATAATAACAGACATAAAAATCTCCATTCTGCCGCAAGTCGGCATGCAGTCGGAACCAGCGCTTCTGTATCCGCCTTTCCGCACTCTATAAAAATTTATCTGATCACTGCTGTGACAGCTTATTCTTTTCCGTAAAAATCTCTGACAAATAATATGAATCGGTATGTGAATAATATGAAACAAGCAGTGTATTTCCGGTTATATTTATATCACAGGGATTTCCCTCTGTTTCAAATACATACGTTTCATCTCTTTTCGGATCTATTTTGAGTACACCTTCGCGGCACAAAGCATATACTGTATCCCCATATTCCCTCAAACATTTCACATCTCCGTCAGCCGATACGGTCATACACACCTCTCCGCCGTTAACAACGCGGATATCGCTTTGCCCGTTTACAGTACCGGAGGAAAATGCGAGAGCCGAATATGTACTTCCGATGCAGCCCGTTATAGGGGATATACTTCCGTAGCTGTAGACCGATGTCTGATTACCGTCCATATTATACGTAATAAGGGAGCGATCGGTCATTACCGATACGTTACTGCCGTATGCATATGCAAGCAAAGGAAGTTCTCCGTCAAGAGTCACCGACATTAGCGGAACATCGGAATTTATATTGTGTACCGAAAGTTCACCGACAATATTTCCTTCACTGCTGTTTACTGACGTAACAATTATATCCTCCCCGTTCTCGGCAAAACAAATACCAAGAACGAGCTTATCCTTAAAAATATTCGCCGTATTTCCACCGCGTGAATCATACACATATATCGCCGACCTGTATTCAGCGCTTCTTGTAAGCACAGCATACATTCCGCTGTCCGAAGCCGCCGCTGCTGCTATCGGATATGCCGTCGACTGCTCCGAAAGCTTTTCAAGCGAATTATATACCGAATAATAGTTTCCGCCGAGATCGTATACGATCATACACGAATCCGAACTTGCCACAGCCGGATTTTTATAGTTATGCGGATCATCAAACACCTTACTTCCCGATGACGCATAAAGCGAAAAACCGCTTTTTCCCGCCACGGCAAGCTGATCACGGAAAAGCCTGAATACAGCATCCGTATCCGTATCGTACGATACGGTAAAAGTAGAATCGTTTGAATATACTGTATTTGTAATATTAAGATCGCGCAGCATATATTGCAGATTTTGCGGTGTTATATCATCTCTGAACGATGCAAGCATCACAACAGTAAACAGTGCAAGAAGCAGTGCGCTGACCGTTTTGGCGCGACGGAAATATTTTGATATTTTAATATAATATGTGTTGACTCCAGCAAGCGCTGCTTCGCGCTCACGCTGAGCCTCTTTTTCAAGAGATACAGATACCGAACGCTTAATAAAATTCTTTCCGGAAGTCTCCGACGAAGTTACACTTTTTCCGGATTTTTTCTCAGTCCGCGTAAGCGCTCTGCTTTCTCCCTTACCGCCTTTTACAGGTGCGGAAGACTCATGTTTCTTATCCCGATCTTCATCGCCTGAAGAAATATCCTGCTTTGACTTTTTATCCGAAGCCTTTTCTGCGGATTCGCGTTTTTTATCTTCATGCTTTCTGCTGTCCGCTGAAGTCGGCTTACCCTTTTCAGCCTTCAATTTGCGCACGTCGGACACGCTTTCTTTTTTTTCACTTTTATGAGTATCTATACCAGATACCTCTTTATTCGTATTTTCACTGCTGCGTTCTTTACTCATCCGTATCCCTCCTTCCGTAAAAATTATCTATTTTCCATTCAAACCAAAATCTGCTTCACCGCACGGTTAAGGGTAAAATACCCTGTTAAGATACAAACCGCAGGCCGGAGCGGTTATCCCGGCCGCGCTTCGGTTACGGGCTTCAATTATCTCCGCCACTCCGTCCGGTGGAAACCGTCCCTCAGAAACTCCTATGAGGGTCCCCGTCATTATCCGCACCATATTGTACAGAAAACCGTTGCCCGACACAGTGAAATAAACTGTGTCACCCTCTCTGACTACCGTCGCATCGTATATACGGCGCACCGTGTCGGTGATCTTCGATCCGGCAGACATAAAAGATGCGAAATCGTGTTCTCCCTTAAAATATTCTGCCGCAACAGCCATTTTTTTATCATCAAGGTGCTTCGGATAAAAATACGAGCGTCCCGCCATAAACGGATCGCGCAGTCTGCCGTTCCAGATAACATATTTATATTCCTTGCCGACCGCACTGTATCTCGGATGAAATCCGTCAGGTACGGTTCTCGCTCCGTAAACAGATATATCCTCCGGCAAGAATGAGTTAAGTACAACAGGAATTTTGTCGGTCGGTATTCTGTTAGACTCACTGTCGGTCTCTACAGTACAGCAAAACATATTGGCATGAACGCCGCTGTCCGTCCGGCTGCATCCGGTCACAGGCAACCGCCTTCCGAACGCCGCCTCGACTGCATCCTGAAGCGTTTGCTGAACGGTACGTACATTTTTTTGCACCTGCCATCCGCCGTATCCCGTTCCAAGAAAAGCAAGCTCCAGCAAAAACTTCATAATAGCAGACTCCTTAAAACTTACTTTACATCAAATTTAAAAGTGTTCCGCCATGCTGTATAACAGACGGTCTGAAATCACCCAAGCTCAAAGTCCTGAAACGCAGTATATCGGAAAATAATTTCCGGAAAAAACAGTTACTGCGCAAAATATAACAAAAACAGCAAGCATGGCAAAATCAGCGGCGCAAAGCCTGCTTGTATTCATACGTGTCCTTCCTTTGCCGCCGTGATAACAGCGGCATTCCATTGCGGTCGCAAGATCTCCCGCGCGGCGTATTGCAGAAAGAAACAGGGGAATAAGCACCGGGATAAGCGCTTTTCCGCGCTCGATCAGGTTCCCGTGAGAAAAATCAACTCCGCGCGCCCTCTGTGCGTTCATTATTTTATCCGTTTCTTCTATAAGAGTAGGGATAAACCGAAGTGCTATCGTCATCATCATCGCAAAATCATGAACAGGAACATGAAGATAAGAGAGCGGCATCAAAAGCCGTTCGATACCTTCGGTAAGCGCAGTCGGAGACGTAGTATAAGTAAGTATTATACTCGTTCCGGCGAGCAGCGCCGCGATACGCACGGTAACAAGCAGGGCAAGCATAAGTCCCTCGGTATACACATGTACAAATCCGATCTCAAAGAGCAGATGATCTCCTTTTGTAAAAAATACGTTCACAATAACCGTAAATATTATTATAAACAGCAACGGTTTCATTCCGACTATAACCGTTCTGACAGGTATTTTGCTTATAAGCATAAGTCCGAATGTAAACAGCGCTATAAGAATAAATCCGCTTACGGTATCCGCAAGAAATACGCCGACTATATATATAATTGTAAGGATGATCTTTATTCTCGGATCTATCCTGTGAAGAAGAGAGTTACCCGGAAAAAACTGTCCGAGTGTGATATCCTTTAGCATAATAAAACAAGCCTCTTACAAGAAATTAAATCAGCGCATACGCGCTCAGCTTCTGTGCCTTTGACGGTAAAGTCTGTTCAGTTCATCCCGTGCATCCGACACGGTAAAAATACCGTCTCTGACAGGGATTCCGAGTTCTTTCAGCCGCAGCATAAGCCTTGTTATCTGCGGAACGTCAAGCCCCACGGAAACAAGCGAATCCGCATCTCCGAAGATCTCATCGCAGCTTCCGCTGCGATAAAGCTTCGCTTTGTTCATAACGGCAATGCGGTCGGCATATCTCGCCATATCCTCCATGCTGTGACTTACAATTACAACTGTGTTACCGCACTCACGCTGATATGATCTTATTCCGCCCAATATCTCTTCCCGTCCCATAGGATCAAGACCAGCTGCAGGCTCGTCGAGTATAAGTATCTCAGGAGACATAGCTATTATCCCGGCGATAGCGACCCTGCGCTTCTGCCCGCCCGAAAGCTCAAACGGAGATTTTTCAAGCAGTGAACTTTCAAGTCCCACAAAGAATGACGCCGCCTCAACTCTCTTTTTAACCTCTTCGGAAGAAAGTCCCATATTTGCAGGGCCGAACGCAATGTCCTTATACACCGTTTCCTCGAAAAGCTGATATTCAGGATACTGAAAAACAAGACCGACACGAAAGCGCACGTCTCTTATCTTTTTAGGTTCCTCCCATATATCCTTACCGTCAAGAAGCACCTGCCCGGATGTAGGTTTCAAAAGTCCGTTTGCAAGCTGAACAAGCGTTGATTTTCCCGAACCTGTATGTCCGATAAGTCCGGTGATACATCCGCTTTCAAAGGATACGCTGACGTCATCAAGCGCTTTTTTTTCAAAAGGCGTCCCGGATCCGTAAACATACGATATATTTCTAAATTCCAATCCTGCCATAGTAAATATCCATTATCTGCCGCTATTTAAGAATCGCAGCAAGCGCCTGCGCGCCTTCCTCCTCGGAAATTATATCATCAGGCAAAGCCCCCGCTCCGCCGAAACCGGATTTCTCAAGCTCGTATATCAGCTCGGTCACCTGCGGAACGTCCAGCCCTATGCGCTGAAGGTCTTCAACACGGGAGAACACCTTCTGCGGAATATCATCGGCAAAAACCTCGCCGTCATTGATAACAATAACGCGATCGGCGTCTATAGCCTCATTCATGTTATGCGTTATATGGAGTACAGTTATTCCGTGGTCGCGGTTAAGCGTCTTTATCGTCTCCATAACCTCTGCGCGTCCGGACGGATCAAGCATAGCCGTAGACTCGTCAAATATAATGCATCTCGGCATCATAGCAATAACGCCGGCTATCGCAACACGTTGCTTCTGTCCGCCCGAAAGCATGTGCGGAGAATGCCTTTGAAATTCAGACATTCCGACAATTCTGAGTGCATCATCGACGCGTCTGCGTATTTCAGACGGTTCAACTCCCATGTTCTCCGGTCCGAACGCCACATCCTCCTCGACGATCGTTGCAACGATCTGATTGTCGGGATTCTGAAATACCATGCCGATGTCCTGCCGCAATGCGATAACATCATCGTCCGTAAGATCAGGGGATGTTATATCGCGTCCGTCAATATATATCTTACCGCTGTCCGGAACAAGTATCATATTAAGCAGCTTTGCAAGAGTAGACTTACCCGATCCGTTATGTCCGAGAACCGCCACAAACGAGCCTTCCTCTATATCAAGGTCTATACCGCGTATTATCGGTACTTTGACCGCACTTTCTTCATCCTCATACGAGAAAAACAGCTTCTCGATTCGGATAAAAGGAAACTTTTTTTCGTCCAATGTAAAAACTCCCTGACCTGAAAATCTCTTTATCTAATTCCTATACGGTCATTTCCGTGACCATCTGGCGGATGAACCGCACGGAAGCGCAAGACCTGTCTGCTTTACAACAAGTCCAAGCTCACCGCATTCAGTCGAACCGTCTTTCAATGCATCAGTTGTATCTATAATATACCTGACAACCGACGGCGAAAGTCCTGTCGTATATGAATTTACAAGAAAGAACAGCGGATCGTCCGAAAGAACGCCTGACGCAAGATCGACAAAATCGCCTATGCATTCTTCAAGCTTCCATATCTCTCCCGACGGCCCGCGTCCGTATGACGGAGGATCCATTATTACCGCATCGTACCTGTTTCCGCGCCGCATCTCACGCTCAACAAATTTGCGGCAGTCGTCAACTATATATCTTATCGGTGCGCTTCCGAGTCCGCTGAGCGCAGCATTTTCTTTTGCCTGCGCTACCATTCCCTTAGCAGCGTCAACATGGCAAACAGATGCTCCTGCTGCTGCCGCAGCTACCGTTGCTCCGCCCGTATACGCAAAAAGATTGAGAACCTTTACACTCCGTCCCTCTGAAACGCGGCGGCTTATAAGCTGTGAAAACCATTCCCAGTTAGCCGCCTGCTCCGGGAAAAGCCCGGTATGCTTAAATCCCGTAGGTTTTACTACAAACGTCAGTCTTTTTCCTATTCCGAGATCGTAGGATATCCTCCATTCGGAGCGCAGACGTGTTCCGTTTTTCCAGCTTCCTCCGCCGGATGATGAGCGCTTATATGTTCCGTCAGCCTTTCCCCAAAGCTTACTTCTCCTCATGTCTTTCCAGACGATCTGAGGATCGGGCCGCACAAGCGTATAGTCCCCCCATCGCTCCAGACGTTCGCCGTCCGATGCGTCGATAAGCTCATAGTCACGCCATCTGTCCGCTGTCCACATTATATAGTCCCTTCTGTACCTCAGTACACACTGTTATAATTTTTTATATTACTCTCCGTCATCGAAAAACGTGCGCTGAGAATCATCGACGGCAGCTCTGTCTCCCGTGATTCCGGGGCAGACCATTCCGAGATGCTCGCATGCAAGTCGCGTAACACAGCGTCCGCGGGGAGTACGGCTTAGAAATCCGATCTGCATAAGATACGGCTCATATACATCTTCAATAGTAACCGATTCCTCACCGATAGACGCCGCAAGAGTATCAAGCCCGACAGGACCTCCGCCGTAAAGACGGATAATCGTCTCAAGCATCCGCCTGTCGACATTATCAAGTCCCATCTCGTCGATCTCAAGCATCTTAAGAGCATAATCGGCTATTTCACTGTCAATAATGCCTCTGCCCTTAACCTGAGCAAAGTCGCGCACACGCTTTAAAAGCCTGTTAGCTATACGCGGAGTTCCGCGGGAACGGGAAGCGATCTGATCCGCACCCGTATCGTCTATAAGTATTCCGAGAAGCGATGCATTTCGCTTTATTATCTTTACAAGATCCTCTTTTCCGTAAAGCTCGAGCTTCATGACAACGCCGAAGCGGTCGCGAAGCGGTGTTGAAAGCTGACCTGCACGCGTTGTCGCGCCGACAAGCGTAAAGTGCGGCAGATCTATACGTATGCTTCGTGCAGCAGGGCCTTTTCCGATAATAATATCGAGAGAATAATCCTCCATCGCCGGATAAAGTATCTCCTCGACCGTGCGCTGAAGCCGGTGTATCTCGTCTATAAACAGTATATCTCCCGGCGAAAGATTCGTAAGAAGCGCTGCAAGATCCCCGGATTTTTCTATCGCAGGCCCTGACGTAACTCTCAAGTTGGAGCCAAGCTCATTAGCGATTATTCCGGCAAGAGTCGTTTTTCCGAGCCCGGGAGGGCCATAAAGAAGAACATGATCCAGCGAATCGCCTCTCTGCCTTGCCGCCTCTATATATATTTTGAGATTTTCTTTGACCTTTGCCTGTCCTATATAATCATCAAGATGCTTCGGACGGAGTGATGAATCAATATCATGATCCTCGTCAGTCTCACCCGCGGATACCATGCGTTCAGGCTGCATGTATTCAGAATACTCCGCCGCATCCTTGCCGATATAATTTTCTATCATCTGTAAATTCCTTTATTACGGATAACTTTTATTTCATAAGCTTTTTGAGAGCTTCCTTTATAATATCCTCAAGAGAAAGCGCCGCCGTATCAATACTTCGCAATACTCCGGCGATCTCGCTTCTGCCGTAACCGAGAACGGTGAGGGTACTCTCCGCATCCGAAAGTTTGTCAGGATCGGCAGGCATAGCGGAAAATCCGACCGCTTTATCATCCGTTGTCTGAGCCGGAATCGCTTCTTTTGATATTTTATCCTTAAGCTCAAGTATAACACGCTCCGCGATTCGCTTTCCTATTCCCTGAGCGCGGGACAGCGCTTTATAATCGCCGGACATAACGGCAAGCACAAATTCCTGCGGAGACAGCTGTGTAAGTATCGATATCGCCGCTTTAGGACCGACGCCGGATACAGATATCAGCTGCCTGAATACCGAAAGCTCGGACTGATCACAGAAGCCAAACAGCTCAAGGGCATCCTCACGAACCGACAGATGTGTAAAAAGCCGCACAGCATCTTCCTTTGAATGCTCCGCCGCATAACCGAGCGTCCGTCCGCTGACGGTAAGACGGTAGCCTATGCCGCCCGTTTCAAGCACCACAGTACCTGCTTCGGTAAGTATTACCTTTCCGGTCACGGAATAAAACATTTTTATCTGCCTCCATACATATTCGGATAAATGCGTTATTTCAAATTATAATATCCGCTTATTCTGCTTCCGCCGGTATGTGCGTGACAAACCGCGATCGCAAGAGCGTCCGCCGTATCGTCGGGTTTCGGAGTTTCCGTAAGCTGTAATATCATTTTTGTCATTTCAATAACCTGCTTTTTCTCTGCGCGTCCGTATCCGACCACCGACTGTTTGACCTGAAGCGGTGTATATTCAAAAATTCTGAGTCCGTGCTGCTTTGCACACAGAAGTATAACTCCGCGCGCCTCTGCTACAGTTATCGCAGTTTTTTGGTTTGTATTGAAAAAAAGCTCCTCGATTGCTATTTCCTCAGGTCGGTACATTTCTATAAGCTCGCTAAGATCTGAATATATCGTAGCAAGCCTGTCCTCGGTAGGCGTATGTGCCTGAGTAAGAACCGAGCCGTACGCTATCGTTGTAAATCTTGAATTTTTATATTCTATAACTCCGTATCCGACAATTGCCAGTCCGGGATCTATACCGAGGATTTTCACTGTATACACCTCTTTCCGCAAAGCAAATACAAACGGAAATTTTTACAAATTTATAATCAGTTTATTATATCACACATTATATCCTTTTGTCAAAATCATATTTGTAAACAATAATATAAAATTGCCGCAAAATACCGTGAAAAGCATTTTGCGGTTCAACACCGGCTCGAAACCGAATGCGCAAATATTTAAATACTTCCGTTACTTTATATTTATATCAATGCCGTTGACCTCAACACCGTCCTCGGCACGGATAAGTATATATTTTACACCGTCTATAACCTTCATCTGAACGAGATCGCTGCGATCCGGGTTTACTTTCACCGATACGTCGGGAGTGCTTATATCAAGCTGCTTTGTGCTTATAACATTAGTAGGAATTATCCTTGCATGCTCTCCGAATTCCTCGGTATAACGCTCCTCAAACTTATCAAGCTTTTCCTCAGGAACTCCGTTGTCTCCGAGAAGCTCACGCATAACAGCTTTCGAGAGCATAAACGGCTCCTCAACCTTATTCTCCTTATGTTCTTCAAGTATATCGCATACACGCTCGCGAACACCGGCAATAACATCATAACTGCAATCATCGTCAACAGTCTCTTTAAGTATACTGTCGAAAGTTTCCTTTTGCTCAGCTGCAGGCATCGGAGCATCACATCCGAACACTGCTTCGGAAAATTCACTGCGGTTCAGCGCGATATTGCGCGTATATAGCAATGCATTGTATATATTTGACGTGCGGTTATCAAAAGCAGGAAACATGAACCCGAGTTCAGGAGAGCCGATAACTGAATTTGAAGCAATACTGCGGAAGGTATTCTCATTGACATAATATCCGAGTGACGGTCTTGTAAGCTTTACCGGACATATGCTGCAAAGCAGATATGAAAATACAGTTGACGATTCGTCAGATTTACGTCCGTCTTTAGTATAAGAAAAAACATCATAGCTGTCATATGCAAGCAATATAAGATAGCTGCTGTCAAAGCTTACCGTCTGTATTATTCTTTCGTAAAGCTTTTTTACATCTTCTTCGGAATCGAGCGCCGTATCCCGAAGCCGCATAAGACTGCCGTGCTGCTCGCCCTCAAGCACCTGATGATTCGAAAATTCGATATCAGCCAGATTTTTACCGATCGAACCCGAAAGCGTCTTTTTCAGAATCGAGAGCATTTCCTCGGACTCGTCCTCTGTCATAAGTCCGAGCGACTGGTCAAACTCGGATACGATCTCCCGTTTATCGTTAATATAACAGCCGCGTACACGTGAGATCCCGCTTTTTTCTCCCTTATATCTGCGCCGTATCTCCGCAATTTCTTTTTCCGTCATATATATCCTCCGTTTTTTATGTATATCACCGCACCCGGCGGTTCAAAAAATTCTCCGAAGCACAAAGGCTTCGGAGAAAACATTTCTTATACTTTATAAAAATGCTGTAAGGTTAAGCGCCTATCAGATGTGAAGAGCGGCAGCTCCGATGATTCCCGCGTCATTTCCAAGCTCCGCGATCTTTATAAGAGTACGGTGCGGGCTGTTACTGGAATATGTTCTCATACCTATACGGGGGAGAAGCATATCGAGCAGACGGTCCTTCTCATTGGATATACCGCCTCCGATCGAAAGAACCTCGGGACAGAAAATATTTATGATATTGATAATGCCGCATGCGAGATAGTCTATGTACGAATCAATAACCTCAGCTGCAACCATATCGCCCTGACGCATTGCATTAAAGGCAGTACGCCCGCTTACAGAAGCTGAATTTCCGTTACACATAGCCCACATTATTGTATCGGGGTTTCTGTCCATTGCCTCTTTGGTCATCTTGATGAGCGCAGTCGCAGAACTGTATGCTTCCCAACAGCCCTTAAGTCCGCAGCTGCATCTGCGTCCGTCAGCAACGATTATCATATGTCCAAGCTCTGCTCCGGCATAGTTAAATCCGGAGTATACCTTATTGTCAATAATGATTCCTCCGCCGACACCGGTTCCAAGAGTTATCATAACCGAGTTAGACGTTCCCCTTGCAGCTCCTGCGACAGCCTCTCCCTTTGCCGCGGCGTTAGCATCATTTTCGATATAAACAGCCTTGAAAGGAACTCTTGCACGAAGCTCATCAGCAATCGGATAGTTCAAAAAGGGGAGATTATTGGCATACACAACAACACCTGTATCATGATTTGCCGTTCCGGGCGTAGCAATACCGGCATACTCTATATCATCGACTGTAAGTCCGGCTTCCTCAATTACGCTCAGGCAAAGCTTTGCCATATCATCAAGAATATCAGACGGTTCTCTTGTTGCAAGCGTAGGCACGCTTCCTTTTTTTACAATTGTAAATTCGTCGTTTACGATTCCGGCGGCAATATTTGTTCCGCCGAGGTCAATACCCATATAATACATTTCCAACACTCCCTCAGAGTCTTTAATATTCCAGCCGCCGATACAAAATGACGGAACAGGTGCTTTTTGTTATGCCGTACGTTACTGACAGTCTTTATCAGTTTTCACTTCGGGGAATGCCGCAGTAAAAAGTTCACGCAAACGACCGTTCCTTCCGGCAAGATACAGATATCCGAACAAAGCTTCAAGTCCCGTCGCCCTGCGATATTCAGTGGCTTTCGCACTGTGTGGGATCGACAGTCCGCTTACATTTCTTCCGCGTTTGTAAACCGCTGTCTCCTCCTCGCTCAGAAGCCCCTCTATTCTCGCTACAGCGCGGCTCTGCTCAGTTGCTTTGACATATTCTATTGCCATGCGGTTGAGCTTACCGGGATCAGATATTCCGGTACATACAAGCTGCTCGCGCACTATAAGCTCATAGACTGCATCTCCGAGATAGGCAAGTCCCGCACCGCTGAGCCTGGACGGTTCTATTTTTTCAGATTTTTTTGATTCAATCATATTCGCCAGCTCCGCGGTGCGCATACCGATGCGCATAATCATAATATCTTCGATTAACGTTAAGCAATGATTATAATACTAAAATATAATCGTTTATAGTATATCATATTCCGGCGGGAATTTCAACAGTATTTTCATATTATTTTCCGTTATTTTTTCATGTCTTTGCGTTCATACCGTTTTTGCATTCAAAAGCCAAACATAGGGGAAAAGCATCGAGATAAGAAGAAAAAAACGCCGGACAAAGCTATTGTAATTTTATCGGTCTCATGATATAATTAAATATACCGTGGCACAGATCTATTCTGAAAAACATGGATACAAAATTAATATTAATCTGATATTTTCAGCAAAAAACGTGCAGATACGTTTATCCGCACAGGAAGGAATGTATATAAAATGGCCGGAAAAACAAAATCCTCCGGAAAGTCAAACAGCAAAAAAAAGCAGGTAACCGCGCCAAAGAAAAACACAGCGGCAAAAAATACAAAAAAAAGCAGTAATACCGGAACTCTGTCCGGCAGCAAGAGACAGACACAGGAGATCGCCGGAACCGCAAATAAAAAACACAGCTTGTTTCTTCAGCTGTTCCCCGGACTGCTTGTTCTTGCGGCACTTCTGATCGCGCTCTCCCTATCCATGCCGGAAAGCATGGGAGGCATGGGGCCGCTTTTCAGAAATGTTCTGTTCGGTCTTTTCTCCGGAGGTGCCGTACTCGTTCCGGTTCTTATATTTGTCGGTGCTTTTTTCTGGAAGCGGGATCTTGAAAATAAAGCCGTATGGTATAAAATAATATTTGCCATACTTCTCATACTGTTTGTATCTGTACTGCTTTACGTTTTTACCGGCGGAAATATGATTGAACAGAAAATCGACGATGTAGTATATTTCTATGAACAGGGCAAAGCGCTTTCCGGCGGCGGTGCGGCAGGCGGACTTATCGGAATGTTGCTCTGCCGTCTTATCGGCACTGTCGGTACGGTTATTGTATCTATCGTTCTGGTGCTTCTGTTCGGTATTTTTTACGTTGGACTTACGCCCTACATAATATACCTGAACATCGCCTACCGTATACACGAACGCAAAGAACGCATGCGCGAAGAATCTGAAGCACGCAATTCTCCGGCATGGGTAGATGAGCAGCGATATTACGGCGATGACCGCGCACAGTACGGCACATATACTGATGCAGATCCTTACGAACAGGAAAAGCGGCGCGAAGACGACTACGGTCAGATTCGGAAAAAATCGCGTAAAAAGCTTGACGTATCAAGTGCAGATACCGAAATAGACGACGCAGAGGCGACCGACGAATACAATTGCGGGCATGAACCGGATCGCCGCAAACGCAGAGTTCCGAAGATAATCAATGCATCCGCGACAAGTGGTGAACACGAAATACAAGAAAATACGGAAGAAAAGGATTCCGACAGTTTCGACGGTGTAGATCCTGCAATATTTGAAAACATACTCAAAAAGCAGAACGAAGCCGCAGTTCAGGGAGAACAGAGCGATGACATTGACAGTACCGGTCCGAACTGCCGTACACTTGATGAAAATGACATAAATCCGACAGCAGACGAGGACAACTCTTTCGATGCGGAGGGAATGGACGAGCCTTCGTCAGGAGAACACGCTGAAAAGCTCGCAAGCTTTTCTAAGCGAGCCCCGATAGACAGTTCCGAAAACAGCCCGAAGGAGGACGGTCCGATCAGCGAAGAGATTCTCGAAAAATTCCTTACAAACAGCGACGAACACGGCAAGGGAGCAGCAGAATTCAATCGCGAGCTGACCGATCTTATAAACAACGGACCGCAGGATCCGGAGCTTCTTCTTCAGAGGGATAATCTCGGAAAGCTCCCGGAAAAGCCAAAACCTCTGTCAAAACCCAAATATATATTTCCTCCTATATCGCTTCTGTCAGCGCCGATAGCTCCGGCAAGCACAGACATAAGCGAGGAACTTCAGAGTACGGCAAAGAAGCTTATCGAAACGCTCAACAGCTTCAAGGTCAGCGCAAAGGTAGTAAACATATCAAGAGGTCCTACAATAACACGTTATGAGCTTTCGCCGGAAGCCGGAGTACGCGTTCGTTCAATTTCAGCGCTTGTCGACGATATTTCTCTGAATCTTGCAACCTCGGGAGTGCGTATTGAAGCGCCGATACCCGGAAAAGCGGCAGTCGGCATAGAGGTTCCTAACCGCGTCGTTGCGACTGTATATCTCAGGGAGCTTGTTGCAAACGAAAAATTCTCATCGGCGGCAAGTAAGCTTACAGCTTCACTCGGCGAAGATGTTGCAGGCGAACCGATATATCTCGACATCGCCAAAATGCCTCATCTTCTTATAGCGGGTGCGACAGGACAGGGCAAATCTGTATGCATAAACAGCATGCTTGTAAGCCTTCTTTACAAAGCAAAGCCTGATGAAGTCAAGCTTATCCTGATAGATCCAAAAAAGGTAGAGTTAAATATATACAACGGGCTTCCGCATCTGCTTGTACCGGTAGTAAGTGATCCGAAAAAAGCGGCGGGTGCGCTGCAATGGGCGGTAACCGAAATGGAACGCCGCTTCACATTGATCGAAGAAGCAGGCGCGCGCGATCTTAAGGGATATAACAGATTTGCCGAAGGTACCGCAGACCGCGAAAAACTTCCGCAGATAGTTATAATCATCGACGAGCTTGCCGATCTTATGATGACTGCACCCGATGATGTCGAAGAATCTATCTGCCGTCTTGCGCAAAAGGCACGCGCAGCCGGAATGCATCTCATAATCGGTACACAGCGTCCGTCTACAGATGTCATTACCGGTCTTATCAAAGCAAATATTCCGTCGCGAATCGCATTCAGAGTATCTGCCCAGGTAGATTCGCGCGTTATCCTCGACATGGTCGGTGCAGAAAAACTGATCGGACGCGGAGATATGCTTTATGCGCCTGTCGGGGCTACAAAGCCTGTACGAGTTCAAGGTGCATACGTAAGCGAAACCGAGATAGACGATATTATACGGTTTATAGGAAAAACCTACGGAACCGGTTCATATGATGATGAAATAATAAACCAGATAGAGCAGGAAGCTCAGCGCTGCGGATCATCCGGAAACAAAAAAGGCGGATCGTCCGACGCGGACTTCGGTGGGGAGGACGGATTCGATCCGATGCTGAAATCAGCCATAGAACTTGCTGTAGACAGCGGAAAAATCTCAACCTCACTTATACAGCGCCGGCTGTCACTCGGATACGGACGCGCTGCAAAGCTGATAGACCGTATGCAGGAAATGGGGATCGTATCTCCGCCTGAAGGTCAGAAACCGCGAACAGTGCTTATAACGCGCCAGCAATTCATGGAAATGGTTATTAACAACGAAACCGAATAAATAAAAACCATCCGCTTGTTTAAACTTTTACTTGACAAGTTCACATAGCGGGTGGTTATATTTTTTACTGTTAATACTTATATTATAGCAACATTAACCGAAAATACGTATACCCGGATACAGTCTGCAAAAAGACCGTATCCGGGTATTTCTTATTAAATTATTACATCGTTTTTATACAAACTCACGGCATACTTCAAAAAATGCTTTCACCTATTCAAGCCCGGTTTCATGCCGGAGATATGCTATCTCCTTATCTGTCAACACACGGCACTCGCCCAGTCTCAATCCTCCGAGTCCGAGAGTTCCGACGGCAACGCGTTTGAGCTTTTTGACATAAAGTCCGACCTGAGCGCACATCTTACGTATCTGGCGGTTTCTTCCCTCATGAAGTACCATTATCAGACGCTTGCCGCCGGAGCCGTCCGCAACGTCGCATTCAACGGGACGCAGGTTGTACCCGTCTATGACCATCGGAGAACGAAGCCGCTCAAGCCTGTCGCGGTCGACCGCACGGTCAACTGTCACAAGATATGTTTTAGGCAGACTGTATCTCGGATGCGTAAGGTGCTGAAGAAGCTCGCCGTCGCTCGTAAGAAGCAAAAGCCCCTCTGAATCTTTATCAAGCCTTCCGACAGGATTAAGCCGCGTTCCAAATTCCGAAACAAGCTCCGTTACGCACCGTCTTCCCCGGTCATCTGTAACAGAGGTTAAATATCCCGCAGGTTTATTGAGCATAACCGTCAGTGTTTCGGTACGCGGTTTTACAGGTACACCGTCGATACAAAGCGTGTCACGATCCGGATTCATCCGGTCGCCTATTGATGCAGTAACTCCGTTGACAGTTACAAATCCTGCTGCTATCTCTCTTTCGGCGGCGCGGCGGCTCATTATGCCGCATTCGGATATATATTTCTGTATTTTTATTTCTTTTTCCATTTTAAACAAGCTCCGTCCTTTTCGGATGGCAATTTCAGACATACCGAGCCGTGCCGCCGTTATTATGTTGATTAAGCTATCATTAAAACATAAAACAACTGCGAAATATCTGTCACATGCTTTATCTTCCGAAGAATGACATAATTCTGTCGATAAAAGAAGTCTTTTCTTCAACCGCAGGGATATCTTTTTCGGCATACAGCGCGGTCTCGCCGATCAATGTATCTCCGCTGTAGTAGCATACCCGGCCGAGCTTCTCTCCGCCGACTACAGGTGCAAAACAAAATCTCGGCAGTTCCACTTCTGTTCTTATATTGTCGGCATCAGTACGAAGTACAGCAGATTCAACGGTATTATTAAGCACGCGCGCTGTCTCCTCCGTACCGCCTATAACCGGTATATCATAGCTCTCCGATGCCGGCTCAGCAAGCGAAACACGCTTATAAAAATCAAAACCTGCGTCAAGCATTGCGCGGTGATCGTTCCAGTCGTCAGGAGCATTCAGTGTGACCGCAATAAATGTAAGTCCGTCCCGCTCCGCAGCAGTGACAAGACAGCGTCCGCTGCTTGATGTATATCCGGTTTTTACGCCTATAGCTCCGTCATAGCTTTTAAGCAGCTTATTATGGTTTATAAGAAGCCTGCTTCCTTTGCCGTTATGCATTTCGATTGTTTTTTTGTATGTAGAAACAAGTTCGCGGAAGGTTTCATTTTTAAGCGCCTCCGCTGTAAGCGCGGCAAGCTCACGTGCGGTGGTATAGTGTTCGGCGCTGTCAAGTCCGTGAGGGTTTTCATAATGGGTGTTTTCCAGTCCGAGAGACGCCGCGCGCTCATTCATCATTCCGGCAAAACCTTCTACATCTCCGGCAACCGCTATAGCAATAGCTGCCGCTGCGTCATTGGCACTCTCAAGCATTAGCGCATAAAGAAGCGTCTCCATCGTAAGTTCTTCATCAGCATACAAGTACACCGACGAACCGATAACCCCTACAGCCTCAGGAGATACACGTACCGTATCGTTAAGTCCGCTGTTCTCAAGCGCCACAAGCGCCGTCATTATTTTCGTAGTGCTTGCCATCGGATGACGGTTATCTGCATTTTTAACATACAGAAGCTCTCCTGTATCAGCACACAGCAGAGCCGCACATTCAGCCGAAACCGACAGTGCAGGGAAATATTCCTTTGCAGAAGCAGCAAGTTCCGGAAGCGCGGGGATCTTTTCTTCCTCCTCTGACGGAGTACCCGAGGTAAACACGGCATCCCCTATACGCGGTTCTGATGCAAGTCCCGCAGCAGACATTGCGGCGATATATCCGTCACCGCAGGAATCTGACAGCACACCCGTCGGAGCAGAATATACCATATTTCTGCTGCCGCCGGCTTGCTCTGTAACAAGTGCCGCACAGAAAGACAGCGCAGCATAAGACAGCAGTACAGCACACAGCGTTACTGCGGCCGCAGCCGCAGTAATAAACGCCTGCGAACGTGTGCGCTGCATATTTTTGTCTGTCGTTATTATTCTTTTGTTATTTTCCGTTCTGTTCAGCTTATTCAAGATCAAACACCGTCCGATTTTTAAAATTGTCTGGTGTATGGATATGCCGAAAAAAGCTCACATATTCCTTTAAAGCGAAAGTTTATATGTCCTGAATAATTTAAAAACTGCAATAATTCATAAACATCGCAAAGTATAATTTTCGGCAACTTCTGAACAATGCGGTAAAGTGTCCTGAATCCAATTACGTCAAAATTATCCGGTATTTACCTGATCTTTATTTTCTTTTTATTATCAAAGATCTTTTTCCTGTGCAGAAGTATCGGCGTCCTGAACGTCATTTTTATCTTTTTTCATGCTCGAGATCACATTTTTGAGCCTGGAGAGAATATCCGGAGACTTTTCTATAAGCGACGCAACCGACTCGACAGGTCCTGCCGGAGGCATATCCGCACCGACATTCAGCAGTTCAACGCTTCCGGATGCCCCGATAACAAGAAAGCTTACCGGAGTCACCGTAATTCCGGTTCCGCCGCCTCCGCCGAAGTTCTTGCCGCGCGCGCGTGCAGACTGATCCTGCGGATTTTTTGCCTGATCTTTTTTCCCGTAGTCAAGGCCGCCGGATGCAACTCCCATTGACACTTTTGATACAGGAATTATTATCGTTCCGGACGGTGTGTTTATCGGGTCGCCGATAATGGTATTAACACCTGCAAGCTCCTTCATGCTCTCAAGCGAGTTTATAAGCGTTTCGTAGAGATTTGATGCAGAATCTGCCATAGTCATTCCTCCGTTATATATCTTATATTTTTTACTTAATTTATATATTATAGAGACTCACTGTCGAATTTTCGGGTAAAGTCCGTTTTCGTCGGTTCGTTCATTTCCGCAGTACCGCCGATCATTCCTATGATAAAAACATCATTATTGCCCGGACGGCAAGCGATATGATTTGCCACAAGCGCATGCTGAAAGTAATATCCGCCTCCGCATACGATTTTCCGGACAGAAAATCGGAGTACACTCCTGTATGTGCGTTTCTCGCGTATCTTACATCAGTTTTATTTTCTATAAGCTCCGCAAGATATGCAACCGCCTGAGACACCGCTCCGTACATAAGCGCTGTATCCGCCGCATCCTCAGCGGATACATATATCTGAAGTGCCTTTACATCCGTGCGCAGACTTTCCGCAAACCGTTCAATCAGCTTCAGGGAAATTGCAGTTATGCGCTTTACAAGTTCAAGCTTGTCCGAAAAAGTCTGCTTTTTAACAGGATTCCCTATACTGTTTACAGTCTTATTTTTTTTACGCCGCTTCTGCTTCGAGAGTTTCGCAGCACGCTTTCTGACTGCACGCGGGGTATAATCGCGAAAGTTTATTTTTTCTGCCTTAGGTTTCTCCGGATATAGCTTTTTTAACGGAATTCCGAAAACCGCTACCACGGCAGACAGTCCGCGATCCTCTGTGTATCGGATTCGAACGCCTATACGAAGCATCAGCAGTGCGACGATAAAAGCTATCACCGACGCTGCAATGATCCACCCCATACACGTACCTCCATCCGTTTTTTACATTCGTATGCTGTTTCCGTACAGAAAACTCTCTGCAACAGTTTTATCCAACCTGATCCTGCCTAAGTCTTCGCTTTCGTTTATCTTACGATCGCTTTCCGGCATTGTTACATACTTTTATTATGAGCGCCGCATCATGTCTTCGGTTCTACGTTTTCATCCTCTTCATCTTCTTCATCTTCGGAAATCTTTTCTTTCGTATCATCATTCGGGAGCGATAAGCTGCCGTCCGAATCACCTTCCGCGGATGAACCGACGCTATCGGACTTTTCATCCCCGCCGGACGCAATAGCATCAAAAAGCTCTATCGGCGGAAGTTCGCCGAGCGATGCAATTCCGAATACTCTGAGAAAATCCGGAGTTGTTCCGTATATTGCCGGACGGCCGGGAAGCTCCAAATGCCCTTTATTTTCTATCATACCTTTATCAAGCAGCGATGTTATCGAATATGAGCAATCGACTCCGCGTACCTGCTCTATATATGCTCTTGTAACCGGCTGACGGTAAGCAACGATAGACAGCACCTCAAGAAGTGCAGGAGAAAGCTTTGTTCCCCGGCGTATTCCGAGCGCTGCTCTGACCGATTCCTCATACTCTGCACAGCTGCAAAGCTGACATTCATCCTCAAGCAATGCAAGCTCGATACCGCGCCCTTCATAAGACTGAGCAAGCTCATGGATAAGATCTCTTACTTTTTCTTCATCAAGAGAGAGAACATCCGCAAGCATAGATATTTTCACCGGATATCCCGAGGCGAAAAGCACAGCTTCGATCGCCGACATATTTTCCCTGTCTGATTCGTATGGCATAAAAGCTGATTTCCTTTCTTCCGCTGATAAGTTGCGGTAAATTTTTGTGCGCGCTTTATTCTGTATACCGTTCGGCAGGCGCAATTCTATTTATGTTATGCGGACAGATGGAGAGTAAGATCTCCGTCTTCCTCATCGGTTATAGATACACGCTGCGACCTGATAAGTTCAAGAACGGCTACAAATGTGGTAATAAGCTCCGCCCTATCTGTTCCTGCGCTCAGCAGCTCCGTAAGCGAGCAGTCACCCCTGCGGTACAACCGCCGCATAATACCGTATATTCTTGCCGGAACGGGTATTCTGCGCCCGCCGCGGCTGAGAAGAGACCCAAGCATACGCTCGGGTCGGTCCGCGCGTTCAGTGCTTGTCTTTCCGAGCTTTCCCGACAGCACATTTCTGAAAGCCCTCTCAAGCCTCGCAATGCTGTCGTCCGCAACATAATTTTTATCTTCTTTAAGCGTCTCTGGTTCTTTCGACACCCTGCCTCCGCAGCTATCGTAATATCCGCTCAGCATCTCCGCAGCGCACTTTATACGGCTGTATTCAATAAGCGCAGCAGCAAGCGCGGCGCGAGGATCTTCCTCTTCTTTTTCTGGCTTCGGCAGAAGCAGCTTACTCTTTATAAGCATAAGCTCGGATGCCATAACTATAAAATCCCCGGCAAGTTCCATGTTCATCGCCTGAGCCGTTTCAATATATTCCATATACTGATCGAAAATAAGCGATATCGGTATATCCGTTATATCGACTTTGTTCTTCGATATCAGGGAAAGCAAAAGATCGAGCGGTCCCTCAAATGACGGGAGATGATAATTTATCTCTTCCATAGTCTGTCTGTATCTTTCTCTGTATTATCAGACAAAAAGCCTGATCGGTATAAGTATCAGCTTGAACATTCCCTGTATAACTGCCGATGAAATATAGTTTATCGGCACAGTTATGACTCCCGTTATCATAAGAACCATAAATGCAATAAGAATATATTGCTCATATCTCATGATCTTAAAATAAATCTTCTGCGGAAGGAAAAGCAAAAGTATACGGGATCCGTCAAGAGGCGGAATCGGAATAAGATTAAATATCGCAAGTCCGACATTCAAATTGAGAAACACCCACAAAAACATAGTCAGTGCGGCAACAAATGCAGATCCGCTGTCCGCAAGAAAAACACTGCAGCACACATATCCGATCGAAGCAATAAAACCGAGAATAAGGTTAGAAAGCGGTCCTGCAAGAGATGAAAGCGCCATACCTGCCTTGGGGTTCTTAAAATTACGCGCATTTATCATTACCGGACTCGCCCAGCCGAATCCGACAAGCAGCATCATTATCATACCGAGCGGGTTGAGGTGGCGCAAAGGATTCAGCGATATTCTGCCGTTATCTCTCGCCGTGGGATCTCCGAGCTTGTATGCTACCCACGCATGCGCGCTTTCATGCACCGAAATTGCAAAAAGTATTGTAGGTATGCGAAACAGATATATTAAGATCTGCTGTTTCATCGGCAAATACTCCTTTTATGTTATGGTCTGTAGTTTATGCTTCAGCGGCTTCCGTTCACAGCTTTGATGAGACAGCTCCACAGTTGTTCACGTCCCGTACCCTTGAGCGACGAAAACGGAATGATCTCGGGACAAAACGGCTGAAGCTCCGCAAGCGCATTTTTCAGAGCATTGCTTCCAAGCTTATCGCATTTTGTCGCGGCAATGATATACTCCATTCCCGTCTGTCTGAGAAAGTCTATCATCATAAGGTCATCGGAGGTCGGTCCGACTTTTATATCGATGAGTTGTACGGTAAGTACAGGACCGCGGTCTGCATAGTATCCGTCGCCGAGTCTCGAAAGGCGGTCGCGCTCCGCGGGACTTCTCTTTGCAAATCCGTATCCCGGAAGATCGACAAAATAAAATTTTTTATCTATGCTGTAGTAGTTTACGGTAATCGTCTTTCCCGGCGACGAGCTTACGCGGGCAAGCGCGCGTCTGCCGAGCAACGTGTTTATCAGCGAGCTTTTCCCTACGTTAGAACGCCCTGAAAAGGCTATCTGCGGAAGTCCGTCGCGTACAAACTGTGACGGCTCGCCCGCCACGGCTGAAAGAGTAACATTATTGAGATTAATGTCGGCTTTAGTTATCATAATAGTATCCATTCTGCCGCGGCAAGCGGCTGAGCAAGCAGAAACGAAACTCACCGGAACCATAAGGTAAAACCCGGCTCGATCAGGAATTCAAACGAATCCGAGCGAAACTCAGACCGGCTCGATCTCCATTCAGTAATATTTTCCGGACTGCTCAAAGTGTTATATAAGTGCTTCGCGCAGAACATCGCCTATCTGCGAACATGGAACAAATCGGAGAGTATCTCTGACGATAGGATCTATTTCCTCAAGATCTCTCACGTTATCCCCGGGTATAAGGACTGTTTTAACACCTGTTTTATATGCCGCCATAGTCTTTTCGCGAAGTCCTCCGATCGGAAGTACCCTTCCGTGAAGGGTTATCTCGCCTGTCATAGCAACGTCACGGCGCACCGAACGTCCTGAAAGCTCACTGGCGAGTGCGGTAGCAATAGTGACTCCGGCTGACGGCCCGTCTTTCGGAACCGCCCCTTCCGGCACATGTATGTGTATATCCTTTGTTTTATAGAAATCAGGATCAACCGACAGTTCCGCGGAATGTGCGCGGATATATGTCACTGCAGCCTGTGCCGATTCCTTCATAACGTCCCCGAGAGAACCCGTAAGCTCGAGCTTTCCGGTTCCGGGCATCGAAACAGCTTCGATACGGAGCAAATCGCCGCCGGCTTCGGTATATGCCAATCCGTTTACCTCTCCTACACCGTAGTTCTTTTCAATACTGTCAGGTATTATCCTGTGCGAGCCGAGCATCGCCGCTGCGGTCTCCGCCGTAACGGTAATTGTTTTAGGCTTTTCTCCGGATTCATGTCCCGACTTCTTTGTCTCAACAATCTGCTTTGCCGCCTTGCGGCAGACAGAAGCGATCTTACGTTCAAGTCCCCGGACTCCGGCCTCGGAGGTATAATAATCTATTATTTCATATATACCGCTGTCGGTAAATTTAAGCTCCTTAGCGGTAAGGCCGTGGCGCTTTCTCTGTTTCGGTATAAGATGATGCTTTGCAATAGCTGCCTTTTCGTGTCTGGTATACGTATGCAGCTCTATGATTTCCATGCGGTCGAGCAGCGGCTCAGGTATTGTCTCTGTACTGTTTGCAGTTGCAATAAACATGCATTCGCTCAGATCGACGGGAAGCTCTATAAAATGATCGCGGAATGTTTTATTCTGCTCTCCGTCAAGAACCTCAAGCATTGCAGACGACGGATCGCCGTGTGCATCCTTTGTAAGCTTGTCGATCTCGTCGAGAAGCATAAGCGGATTCATAACCCCCGCCTGATTTATCGCATTGATAATACGTCCGGGCATAGAACCGATATAGGTCTTGCGATGTCCGCGTATATCCGCCTCGTCACGTATTCCTCCGAGAGAAACACGGACATATTTGCGTTTCATTGAATCGGCTATTGATTTTGCTATAGATGTCTTTCCTGTTCCGGGAGGTCCTACAAGGCATATTATCTGATGTCTGAGTTCAGGATTAAGCTGTTTTACGGCAAGGTATTCAAGTATCCTCTCCTTGACCTTTCCGAGGCCGTCGTGATCGCGGTCAAGTATCTTTTTCGCCGCTTCGATATCTACTCTGTCCTTTGAGCGTTTTCCCCACGGAAGTTCAAGACAGATGTCAAGATAGTTTCGGATAACACCCGCCTCCGCCGAGTTATACGGCGTTTTAGCAAGCTTTTTTGTCTCCTTGACAAGCTTTTTTTCCACTTCATCGGGAAGTTTTGCTCCGGCGATCTTAGCCATATATTCGGCGATCTCCGTATCGTCTTCATCGTAGAACTCCCCGTCGGCATCTCCTGCCGCATGCCCCTCTCCAAGCTCAGCCTGAATTACTCTTAGCTGCTCACGAAGATAGTATTCCCTCTGTCCGCGGTCGATTGCTGCCTGCACCTTCTGACGTATTTCAAGCTCAGTACGCGCAATAACCGTCTCTTTAGCAAGGATAACCGAGAGTACACGTGCGCGTTCGACCGGATCAAACTGTTCAAGCACCGCCTGCTTATCCGACGTATCAAGCAGCGTGTTACAGGATATAAAATCCGACAAAAGTCCCGGCGATGTTATAGAACCTATAGACATAAGCAAATCTCCCGAGAGCTTAGGAAGCTTTTGAGAAAAATCTGCAAACATATTCCTCAGTGTAAGTACAATCGCTTCAATTTCGGGATCGCTTCCCTCAACTATAACGGCTTTGCTAAGAACATCAGCCGTATAAGAACCGGTTGCTTCCGCTTCAAAAGAAATAACGGTTGCTCTTGACATTCCTTCGACTACGATCCTTGCGCTGTTTTCACGGAATTTCACTATCTGCTTTATAAGCGCCACACAACCGACTTCATATATATCACCGGCTCCTACCGTGCGCTCAGCACCCTCATGAGAGGATACGGCCTCGGCATCGCTTGACTTTTTCAATACGAAAAACGCTTTTCCGCCCTCACGGCTTGCGCGTTCGCATGCAGCGATCGAATCCGCCGAGGAAAGCTCAAAGCTCGTCGGTATCAACGGAAAAATAACTATCCCGTCAAGTACAACCGCCGGAAGTCTCAGTGTATCTATCTTTTCAATATATTTAGGCATATCTGTAATTTTTCCTTTCCGAAGCGCCGCGTACTAAAGCTGCCGCAAATTCTCATTGCCTGCGCGGCACAGGATATACCGCACGCACATTCACGAACGTATATCTTTACCATTGTATCAAATTATTATATCATGCTTTTTATACTTCGTCAAATATATTTAATAAATATTTTGTAAAAAGATAGTTTAGCAAATCCTTTTAACCAAAACAAAAGCATACAAAAAAATATACACATACTTTACTTTTTCTCCGTAACATGCTATAATATTTAAAATAAAATATAACTATTTTAACCCGGACAGATCCGGCGATGTAAGAATCTCACTTTGTGTCTGCAAAACACCTCATACAGAGAAAATTATGCAAGTCAAGCGGTATGTATAAATGCCGCATACGAATACGGAAAATACTTCAACAAACGAAAGGACGGTATAAATAAATGAACAATTTACCGGAACAGCAAACCGAGACTGGAAAAGCTCAAAAGATTAAAAGCCACAAGCTCAGTAATCTGTGTTCGGATTACGCCGAA
>CABUHS010000002.1 GCA_902491535.1 uncultured Eubacteriales bacterium | reverse complement strand
GTTGCTTGTTTTAAATTCTATCAGTATACAGCCGTTTATATCTTCAGCTATTCAACTATATCAAAGGGGTTACATTAGGCAAAACAAACGGCAACAAAAAACGTTAAAAAAGATACTTATAAATTTTATTTACAGCTATTGACAAGCGCCCTCTGCAGTGATATAATTAAATACAATCTAATAATCAAACCGTTGAAGCGGAGATAACGGCAATGATGCCTTTACAGAGAGTCCGGGGTGCTGCGATCCGGGCATGAAACAAATTGTCAAATGGACCGCTGAGGGTGCAGTCAAATGCGTAATGCGCAAAGTATTCTGCAACGTTGTCGGCATACGTCAGTTGCCGGGGATATGCTTGTATCCCGCCAAGCGCACGGAATTTCTCCGTGAATTCAAGGTGGTACCGCGGATAATATGCTTTATTCGTCCTTGACAGAAACCGAATTTCTGTCGGGGCGTTTTCTTTTGCTCCTGTGACAGAAAGGTCGGCAGGAGTATTTCTTTTTACGGAGGAAAACACAATGAAAATCTCACCGAGTATCGATGAAGTAAAAAAGCTTGCAGACAGCGGAGAATACAAGGTTCTTCCTGTCAGCTGCGAAATTTTGTCTGATATATGCACGCCTATCAAAGCGATAAAGATTCTCAAAAACGTGTCAACACACTGCTATATGCTCGAATCTGTCGCAGAAAATGAGACGTGGGGGCGGTATACCTTTCTCGGATTTGATCCGAAAATGGAGGTGACCTGCCACGGCGGAGAAATGAAAGCAGGTAATATAAAATTCAAAACAGATAATCCGTCGGATTTTCTCAGACAGATCCTTGCGGATTACAAAAGCCCGAGATTTAACTACCTGCCATCATTTACCGGCGGACTTGTAGGATATTTCTCATATGACTATCTCGGCTACAGCGAGCCGTCGGTCAGAATAGACGTTAAAGATACCGAAGAATTTAAAGACGTCGACCTCATGCTCTTTGACAAGGTCATTGCGTTTGATAACTTCCGCCAAAAAATAGTTATCATCGTAAACATGTCGCTTGACGATCCTGAAACAGGATACAACAAAGCTGTCATAGAGCTTCGGCAACTCACTGAGCTGCTAGTGAACGGAGAAAAAAAGAATGAACCGGGAGGTAAGCTTACCGGAGAGGTCACTCCGCTTTTCAACCGCGAAGAATACTGCAAAATGGTAGAAAAAGCGAAGAATAACATCCGGGAGGGCGATATCTTTCAGATAGTTCTCTCAAACAGGCTTGAAGCGCCGTTTGAAGGAAGCCTTCTCAACACATATCGCATTCTGCGCACAATGAACCCGTCACCGTATATGTTCTATTTTTCGGGAACGGATGTTGAGGTCGCCGGAGCATCTCCCGAAACGCTCGTAAAACTCGAAAACGGAATCCTTCACACATTCCCTCTCGCAGGAACAAGACCGAGAGGAAAAACACCTGAAGAGGACGCCGCGCTTGAAACCGATCTTCTCTCCGACGAAAAAGAAATCGCAGAACACAATATGCTTGTCGATCTCGGAAGAAATGACCTCGGAAAAATAAGCCGCTTCGGAACCGTTAACGTCGAAAAGCTCCATTCGATCGAAAGATATTCACATGTCATGCATATCGGATCATCTGTAAGAGGCGAGATAAGGGATGAGTTCGATGCGCTCGACGCTATTGAAGCCGTACTTCCCGCAGGAACGCTCTCCGGAGCGCCCAAGATACGCGCATGCCAGCTCATAGCGGAGCTTGAAAACAATAAACGAGGCATATACGGCGGAGCGATCGGATATATAGACTTTACAGGAAACATGGATACCTGCATAGCTATCCGTATCGCATATAAGAAGAACGGCAAGGTATTTATCAGAAGCGGAGCCGGAATTGTCGCTGATTCGGTTCCCGAAAAGGAATTTGAGGAAAGCATTAATAAAGCGAAAGCGGTCGTCAAAGCGCTTGAACTTGCACAGGAGGCGGACATATGATCTTACTGATAGATAATTACGACAGCTTTTCATATAATCTTTATCAGTTGGTCGGACAGATCGATCCTGATATAAAAGTAATACGCAACGATCAGATGACTGTCGAAGAAATACGGGCGCTGTCTCCCGACAGAATAATTCTGTCCCCCGGTCCCGGAAGGCCTGAAGATGCAGGAATCATTGTCGAAGCAGCAGGAACACTCGGTAAAGAAATTCCGACACTTGGAGTGTGCCTCGGCCACCAGGCGATCTGTGCGGCATTCGGCGCAACCGTCACATACGCAAAAAAGCTTATGCACGGTAAACAATCCGAGGTTTCTTTCGACAAAACATGTTCGCTTTTCAGAGGCTGTCCGAATACCGCTCCGGTCGCAAGATATCATTCTCTCGCCGCCGATGCAGATACAATGCCGGACACACTGAAAGTAACGGCTGTCACTGCCGACGGTGAAATAATGGCAGTACAGCATAAAGATTATCCGATTTTCGGCGTTCAATTTCATCCCGAATCCATCATGACTCCGGACGGAAAGAAAATGCTCGAAAACTTCATTAAGGAGATAAGATAATGATTAAAGAAGCGATCGTAAAGATAGTAAATAAGCAGGATCTCTCATATGATGAAGCTTACTCTGTAATGAGCGAAATCATGAGCGGAGAAACAACACCGACTCAGAACGCCGCATTTCTCGCCGCTCTGTCAACCAAAAGTGCAAAAGCAGAAACCACCGATGAGATTGCCGGATGCGCAGCAGCAATGCGCGATCATGCAACAAAGGTCGACACCGGAATGGATATCTTCGAAATCGTCGGAACCGGAGGAGACAATGCGCACAGCTTTAATATCTCCACAACTTCTGCGCTTGTATGTGCAGCAGGCGGTATGAAGGTCGCAAAACACGGCAACCGCGCTGCATCGTCCAAATGCGGAACCGCAGACTGTCTTGAAGCTCTCGGAGTAAATATAAATCAAAGTCCCGAGCGCTGCAAGCAGCTCTTGGAAGAGGTCGGAATATGCTTCTTCTTCGCACAGAAATATCACACTTCAATGAAATATGTCGGACCGATCCGTAAGGAGCTTGGATTCCGCACGGTCTTCAATATTCTCGGCCCGCTCACCAATCCCGGAAGTCCTAAAATGCAGCTTCTCGGAGTATATGACGAATATCTTGCAGAGCCGCTTGCACAGGTACTCATAAATCTCGGCGTCCGCCGCGGAATGGTCGTATACGGTCAGGATAAGCTCGACGAGATATCTATGAGCGCGCCGACTTCCGTCTGCGAATTTAAAGACGGCTGGTTCAAATCCTATACAATAACCCCCGAAGAATTCGGATTCGAGCGCTGTACAAAAGAAGATCTTCTCGGAGGAACGCCCGAGGAAAATGCTGAGATAACCAGAGCTATTCTTCGCGGAGAAAAAGGCCACAAAAGAAACGCAGTACTCATAAATGCAGGCGCTGCGCTGTATATCGGCGGAAAAGCAGAATCCATATCTGACGGAATAGCGCTTGCCGCACAGATCATAGATTCAGGCAAGGCGACCGAAACGCTGAATGCTTTCATCGAAGTAAGCAACCGTCCGGAGGAAAATTCATGACCATACTCGACAAGCTTGCGGATCATGCACGGCAACGGACAGAGCTTGCGAAACAACACATTTCCGAAAGCGAAATAAAAGAGCGTGCGTTATCACTTCCGAAAAACAATTTCGGATTTGAAAAAGCGCTCGGAAAGAGCGGCATGTCTTTTATCTGCGAATGTAAAAAAGCATCGCCCTCAAAAGGACTGATAGCTCCTGATTTTCCATATCTTAAAATTGCAACAGACTACGAGTCGGCAGGCGCTGACTGCATATCTGTTCTCACCGAACCGAAGTGGTTTCTCGGAAGCGATAAATATCTGTCAGAAATAGCGTCAAAGGTAAGTATACCGTGTCTTCGCAAGGATTTCACCGTAGATGAGTACATGATATACGAAGCAAAGATTCTCGGAGCATCGGCGGTTTTGCTGATTTGTTCCATACTTCCCGAAGAAAAGATCAGTAAGTATATAGAAATATGCGATACACTCGGGCTATCGGCGCTTGTAGAAACGCACAGTGAAGATGAAGTAAAAACGGCAATATCCGCCGGAGCGCGTATAATAGGAGTAAATAACCGCAATCTTAAGGATTTCACCGTCGACACCGAAAACAGCCGCAGACTCAGAGAGCTTGTGCCGTCCGACATTCTTTTTGTATCGGAAAGCGGCGTTAAAACCGCAGATGATATAAAGCAGGTAAGCGATCTCGGCGCAGATGCAGTTCTTGTAGGAGAAGCACTTATGCGTGCCGATGACAAAAAGGCAAAGCTCGCCGAGCTTAAGAGTATGCTATGACACGTATAAAGCTTTGCGGTATCATGAGCGAACGCGACGCCTCTGCGGCAGACAGGCTGAAACCCGAATATGCAGGCTTTGTTTTTTTCCGTAAAAGCCGCAGATATATATCGCCGGAAAAAGCAAAAGCACTTCGCGCTCTGATAGATCCGTCGGTATGCACGGTCGGAGTATTTGTAGATGAATCGCCTGATATCATTGCCGGACTTATTTCAGACAGAATAATCGGCATAGTTCAACTGCACGGTCATGAAGACAATGAATATATTTCACACCTTCGGTCGCTTACGGATAAACCGATTATACAGGCATTCAGAATATCATCTTCCGAAGATGTAAAGAGAGCGGAATGCAGTCCCGCTGATTATATACTGCTTGACTCTGGAAGCGGAGGAACAGGAAAAGTATTTAACTGGGAGCTTATACACTCGGTCAAACGTCCGTATTTTCTCGCAGGAGGACTTGATCCGAAAAATGTACAAAAAGCAATCGAAACACTTCACCCGTTTGCAGTTGATGTAAGCTCCGGAATTGAAACAGACGGTCACAAAGACATTGACAAAATGGAAGATTTTGTCCGCTCCGTCAGATCCGGCTCATCTATATAATAAATGCAGAATTAATATCCACTTACCGGATAGATCAGCTTCTGTACAGTAATATAAGAAAGGTAATCTAAAGAAATGTCAAATAAAAAAGGACGCTTCGGTGTTCATGGGGGGCAGTATATCCCTGAAACACTGATGAATGCGGTCATCGAACTGGAAAATGAATATAACCGTCTCAAGGACGATCCGGAATTCTGCCGTGAGCTTTCCGAGCTTCTCAACGAATATGCGGGACGTCCGTCGAGACTTTACTATGCCGAAAAAATGACAAAAGACCTCGGCGGCGCAAAGATATATCTTAAACGTGAGGATCTGAACCATACAGGTGCGCACAAGATAAACAACGTACTCGGTCAGGCACTTCTTGCCAAAAAAATAGGAAAGACACGTCTTATAGCTGAAACAGGAGCCGGTCAGCACGGTGTTGCAACAGCTACCGCCGCTGCACTTATGGGCATGGAATGTGTCGTATTCATGGGCAAGGAGGATACTGTCAGACAGGCGCTCAACGTATACCGCATGCGTCTGCTCGGAGCAGAGGTAATACCGGTCACGTCAGGCACAGCAACACTCAAGGACGCTGTATCCGAAGCAATGCGTGAATGGACATCAAGAATCAACGATACTCATTACTGTCTGGGATCTGTAATGGGACCTCATCCGTTCCCTACAATAGTGCGCGACTTTCAGGCGGTAATATCCAAGGAAATAAAACAGCAAATGCTCGAAAAAGAGGGCAGACTTCCCGATGCAGTAATTGCATGCGTCGGCGGCGGTTCAAACGCGATTGGAAGCTTCTACAACTTCATTGAGGATAAAAGTGTCAGGCTTATCGGATGCGAAGCAGCCGGAAGGGGCATAGATACATTCGAAACAGCCGCTACGGTAAATACCGGCAAGCTCGGCATTTTCCACGGAATGAAATCTTATTTCTGCCAGGATGAGTACGGTCAGATCGCCCCGGTATACTCAATATCTGCAGGACTCGATTATCCGGGCGTCGGACCTGAGCATGCATATCTGCATGATATCGGCAGAGCCGAATATGTTCCGATAACCGACGAGGAAGCAGTCTGTGCGTTTGAGTACCTGGCTAAAACCGAAGGAATCATCCCTGCTATCGAATCGTCCCATGCGATAGCATATGCAAGAAAGCTCGCGCCGACAATGGATAAAGACAAAATAATCGTAGTAACCGTTTCCGGAAGAGGAGACAAAGACTGTGCAGCTATAGCGCGCTACAGAGGGGAGGATATCCATGAGTAAAATATCATCGGCTTTTGAAAACGGAAAAGCATTTATCGCTTTTATAACATGCGGAGATCCCGATCTTGAAACAACAGCAGCTGCAGTAAGAGCTGCCGTGCAGGGCGGCGCTGATCTTATCGAGCTTGGCATTCCCTTCTCAGATCCGACAGCCGAAGGCCCTGTAATCCAGGGAGCAAATCTTCGGGCGCTCAAAAACGGTATAACAACAGACAAAATTTTTGAGTTTGCCGCAGAGCTTCGCCGCGATGTAAAGATTCCGATAGTATTCATGACATATGCCAATGTCGTCTTCTCATATGGTACCGAGCGCTTCATATCTTCATGCAACAACGTAGGTATTGACGGTATCATACTTCCCGATCTTCCGTTCGAAGAAAAGAATGAATTTCTTCCGTCGTGCCGGCGTTTCGGCGTCGATCTTATATCTCTGGTTGCACCGACCTCGGAAAACAGAGTTGCCATGATAGCAAAAGAAGCAGACGGATTCCTCTACATAGTATCGAGTCTCGGAGTTACTGGAACAAGAAGCGAGATAAAGACCGATCTTTCCGACATTGTAAGCGTAATAAGACAGAACACAAGCATTCCATGCGCTATCGGATTCGGAATTTCCACGCCCGAGCAGGCACGAAAAATGGCGGACATCGCCGACGGCGCTATCGTCGGATCAGCTATTGTAAAACTGCTTGAAAAATACGGCAAAGAAGCTCCTGAGCATATCAGAGAATATGTAAAATCGATGAAGGATGCACTAAAATAAACGTCTGACCGTAAATAAGAACCCGACCTTCCGGGCTCAATCACAGATTGCGGGAATATATCACAGACCTTGTTACTTCACAATAAAAAAGGTATCGGATTTTGGTTCGATACCTTTTTTATTAACTATAATCATGTATAATGCTTAGCCTGAGCCTCATACATTTCAGCATATCTGTGATTATTTTTCAGCAACTGTTCATGTGAATCGAAGCCTGAAACCGTATTTCCGTCAATAAAAATAACTTTATCTGCATATTTTGCCACGGAAAGCCGATGAGAAATGTAAAATACGGTTTTTCCTCTCGTTGCATCACCAAATGTACGAATGAGATCGTCCTCTGCAAATGCGTCGAGAGCGCTTGTAGGTTCGTCGAGAATTATAATTTTAGGATCACGATAAATTGCTTTTGCAAGCGCCAATTTTTGAAGTTCACCGCCTGACAATCTCGTCCCGTTTTCATCAAAAAGCTTTCCGAGCATAGTCATAATCTTTTTCGGCAATGAATTGACCTTTTCGAACAGTCCAACTGTACTTAGACAGTTATTTATCTTTGAGCGACATTCTTCACTATCACTAAAGTCGTTAAGTGCAACGTTTTCTCCAATAGTAAATTCAAACGATTGATAATCCTGAAATACTGTACCGAATATATTACGGTAATCCTGATAATTATATTTTTTTATATCATTAGAATTCAACATTATCTCTCCGGATGAAACACCGTAAAGGCGCATCAGAAGATTAACGAATGTAGATTTTCCGGCTCCGTTTACACCAACAATAACATAAAACTTACCGCCGTTCAATTCCAGATTAACATTTTCAAGCACATATCTGTCTCCGCCCGGATATTTAAATGATACATTACGAAATACAATATCTCCGGTTACTTCTTCTTTTTTCAGCCTTAAATCGTCATCATGAACCACTGCAATATTATTTTCAATAGTCATATACTCACGATAAGCATCAACATATTTACATTTATCACCTATACCTATAAATTCTCCGATCAGAGATGATACCGTACCTGAAAAAGTCTGAAGTGCAGAAAAAAACATCGTAAAATCTGCAAATCCAAGTCCGGCAAATATCATTCTCCACCCAAGAAACAGATATAGTACGATATCCTGAACAGAAGAAATTACATTACCCAAAATATTATAACCCAACATTGTTTTGTTGGCTTTTATTACTATATGATTTATACGAATAAGCAATTTGTAATATTTCTGAGATATCCATTCGGCGAGGCCATGCATTTTGAGTTCGAGCGAATAAGAAGAATTGCAAAAAACATTCATATAGTAACTTACTTCTTTATTTATCGGAGCCATATCGGCAAATTGCTTTCTTCCCAAGCTATTATTCGCCATAATAATCAATACCCTGAGTAAAATAATTATTAATAAAACCAAGAAAATATATATTTCAACTGATGATAAAATATATGTAACACTGGAAAGCGTTACACATCCGGAAAAGATACTGAAAAATGAACCAAAAACATCTACAATATAGTTTCCCTGCGCAGATGATGTCGCCAATTCTTTTTTTGTAGCTATATCCGGATTGTCTAAATGCGATAAGTCAAGCTGCGTATTTTTAACAAGTACTTTAAAAAATAAATCATTTCTGAATAGAGATGCGTAAACTCCAAAGGCACTGTTTATCAAATGAATACATGAATATAATATTAAAGAAACCGCGACCGAAATAAAAATATACGACACAGTCAGTCTCCAGTTTTTATTAACCATCTCTTCAACTATCAATTTGGAGAAGATAACTGTAACAGTTGGTGAAATACCTTGCAAAAATGCAAGAAAAAATCTGGAAACCAAAAACATTTTATTATAATTCCATGCCAACTTTATCGTATACGGAACTAAAAGAAATGTATTCTTCATATTAATTAAAATTTTTTTCATATTTATGCTCCATATATCTCACACATAATTTAGGATGCAGTTGATAGGAACAAATTCCTATCAACTGCGCTGCATTAAACTTGATCAGCTTGTACCGCATCCACAGTTACAACCAATCTGAACGCCGCAAACTATCTGACCTAATACCGCGTTCTCAGTATCAAAAACAGAAAAAGGAATGTTAAAGAAAGTAGAGAAGAAATCTGTAAAATTTCTCGCACTACATTCTATTAAACATTCCCTTTTATATACTTTATAAACGGCAAACGGACATAAATCAACAACGAAATACTCGCTATTTTCCGTTATCTTGATAGGTGAATCATCCTCTATCAAATCATATGTAACCTTTAATTCAACATCGAAAGCACAGTCTGCCCCTATCTCAGGAAGAAGAGGCATAAAAATATTGCTTTTCAATACAAATCCGTAAACTTCATAAGTGTAAAAAGTAAACATTTCAAACTCCGTATATTTAATAAAGTTATTTATAAAAGATACCGGGGAAATCGAAAGATTGTTGTCGAAACTGAAATATAAAGGTTTACTATTTTGTTATATTATAGTTCATTTACATATATTGTGTTCACAGTATACCATATATTTCTTAATTTGTCAACACCTATGCAATATTTTCTATAAAAACTTTTATTCTGATATCATTGATAGTTACTTAAAATTGTGGTATACTTCTATAAGAATAAATTACCGCGAAAGGAATATACAGACTTATGGGTAATCTTGTAATAATCAACCGATCGGAAGTCCCGGAACATCTTACCTGGAATCTCTCGGATATATTTGAAAATGACGATAAATGGAACGAAGCATATGACGAACTTAAAAATATGCCTGCAATGATATCCGAATATAAAGGAAAACTCGGCGAAAACGGAAAAACATTGCTCGATTTTTTCAAGCTCGAGGATATCATAGATGTAAATCTCGGCAAACTTATCGGATATGCAAGCTGTAAAAGCGATGAGGATACAGGCAACAGCTTTTATCAGAATATGCGAAGCAAAGCGATGAGCATCTATGTCGAAATAAGCAGTGCCGCTTCCTTCGCCGCGCCCGAGATCACGGCAATTCCCGAAAAAAGTCTGAATGAATTTTACAGAAGAGAGCCGAAACTCGAAATATACCGCAGAAGCATCTACAGCGTACGCCGCCAAGCAGCACATATCCTCTCGGATGAATGTGAGCATATTCTTGCGTCAGCCGGGGAAATGGCAGACAGTCCGGACAGCATCGGAAGTATCTTCCGCAATGCCGAGCTTCGTTTTCCCGATGTTACAGATGAAAGCGGAAATACGTTTCCTCTCACGAACGAATCTTTTGTTCCGCTTCTTGAAAATCCGGATGCAAATTTCCGTAAAAAAGTTTTTGACAGCTATTATGACCGTCTCGGAGAATACAAAAATACAATAGCGGCAACTCTTGACGCACAGTTCAAGCAGCTCAGATTTTTTGCAGGCGCGCGAAAATATGAAAGTACACTTAATGCGGCACTCGACCGTACCGAAGTTCCGGTTTCAGTATATTACAATCTGATCGATGCAGTTCATTCAAACATGGATAAAATGTATCGCTATGTCACTCTGCGCAAGAAAATGCTCAGCAAAGATGAACTGCACATGTATGACGTATACACTCCTATGGTAGCAGATACAGCTACAGAAATACCATACGATGAAGCTAAAGAAACAGTCCTCAGTGCCTTAAAGATCCTCGGTGACGATTATGTTGAGCTACTTAAAACAGGATTTAATAACCGCTGGATAGACGTTTACGAAAACACTGGAAAACGCGGAGGCGCGTATTCTTCCGGCTCGTCACGTCCTCATCCTTATGTACTGCTTAACTATCAGGACAATCTTGACAGCATGTTTACGCTTGCTCACGAAATGGGACATGCGCTTCACAGCTATCACAGCTGCAAGTATCAGCCTGTATCTACTTCAGGCTACGTAATATTTGTTGCCGAAGTTGCTTCCACATGCAACGAAATTCTGCTTATGCATTATCTGCTCGGCAAAACAAAAGATAAAAAAGAACGTGCATATCTGATAAATCATTTTCTCGACCAATTTAAAGGAACGGTATACCGTCAAACAATGTTTGCGGAATTCGAGCTGATCATGGGACAAATCTCGGAAAGCGGCGAAGCACTTACAGCTGACCGACTCTGCGAGGAATATCTGAAGCTTAACAAACAGTATTTCGGACCGGATATGATATCCGATGAAGGAATTGCGCTCGAATGGGCACGTATTCCTCACTTCTTCTATAATTATTATGTGTTTCAGTATGCAACCGGATTTTCAGCAGCAGCGGCGATAGCCGGAAGAATTTTAAAGGAAGGCGCTCCCGCAGTTGAAGATTACAAAAAATTCCTCTCATCCGGATGCAGCAGCGATCCGATATCACTGCTTAAAATCGCAGGAGTGGATATGAGTTCGCCGGAACCGATAAATGAAGCGCTCAGTATGTTTGATGAACTGATATCTGAGATGGAAATGTTGACCTCAGAGCAGTGATCCGACATACCGATAATAACGCTATGAACACATTACTATCAAAAAAACAAATAGATTCCGGAGCCAGAAATGTTTTTCTTCTGTGTGTACTCGCATACACAGCTATATATATCGGAAGAAAAAATTTCTCCGTATGTCTTTCTGCAATGCTTGATGAAAATTTCATTGATAAAATTGCAGGCGGCAGTGCCGGAACAGCTTTTCTGATCATATACGCAGTAGGACAGGCGGTAAGCGGAATCATATCCGACCGCATATCGCCGAAGCATATGATAACCATAGGGCTGTGCGGTGCGGGATGTGCAAATCTGCTTATGGCAGTAAACAGGTTTCCCGCGCTCGTCACGGCAATATGGTGCCTGTGCGGCGCATTCTGCTCCATGTTATGGGCGTCTATCATAAAATGTATTGCCGAATGGCTGCCTGAAGACCGTATTGAAAAAGCCGGAGTCAATATATCAATAACCGTTCCGCTCGGATCGGTTATTACATATGTTATTGCGTCCGGTGTAATGAAACTGGCAGGATGGCGCGAGGTTCTCGCAATATGCGGAAGTATCTGCATAATATCGGGGCTGATCTTTCGGCTGTCTGTAGCTCACCTGTCCCCGTATATAACCTTTATAGCTGACAGTAAAACTACCGTTGAAATTACCGAGAAGAAAAATGGTAATAAAACGGCAGCAAAAGAAAAAAGACTTTTCGCCGCAATGATCTCCGTCAGTATGCTGCTGATAGTTGCGTCGGTATTATGCAACGGTGCGCTGAAAGACGGTCTTGATTTCTGGACACCGACATTCATCTCCGAATTCTTCGGCATATCTGCCTCCGTCTCTGCAATACTTATGTCATTTATTCCGATACTTAATGTTGCAGGAGCGCATTTTGCAAACTTTTTCTTCCGTTTCGGACTCGACGAAATGTCGGTAACAGGCATTATGTATCTTTTCGCAGCCGGAGCATTTATACCGCTGTGTCTGATTACATATTACGGATCAAGCAACGCTCCGCTCATGTATCTTTCAATTGCTCTTCTTGCGATCATAATGCTTGCTACGACAGGTGCAAACACAGCACTTATGACATTTATTCCGCTGAGATACAAAAACTCCGGAATAACCTCGGGTATTTCGGGAATACTTAATGCATTCTCTTATGCAGGAGCAGCCTGCTCAGGAATAATAGGCGGCTTTATCTCGCAGAACAACGGATGGTTCACCGTTATTCTGACATTCGCTGCAATATCAATGCTCGGAGCGTCAGTTTCATTTGCGGGAATACATGCATGGAAAAAACGCAGACAATCTCTTTAATTAAAAACAAAATAGCTTGTATTTAAAAAACAGCGGTCAGCCGGCATATAATGCCGGCTGACCGCTGTACTTAGATAATACAGATTTTTTATTGTGAATACAACAAGATTCCGGAACACCCATCCGCAAGCTTTACTTGCGGCGGTGAGGCTGATTCCTATCTATCTTTCTTCTCTGAAATACGAAAGTCCGAGAGAAGCCGGAGGCTGATTTTCACGGCGCTGACGAATGCTTATAACTACAAGAACAATAATTGTAACTACATATGGAAGCATCTTGAAAAGCTCGGTCGCGCTGCGGCTGAGTCCGGGAATAAAGTTATATACGATATAAAGTCCGCCGAACAGAACCGAACCGATAATACCGACATTAGGTTTCCATATCGCAAAAATAACAAGCGCAATAGCGAGCCAACCTCTGTCGCCGAATCCGTTATTGGACCATACGCCCATAGTATAATCCATAACATAGTACAGTCCGCCAAGTCCGGCAATCGCACTTCCTATACATGTCGCGGCATATTTATAAAGGCCGACACTGATTCCTGCCGCATCTGCCGTAGAAGGATTTTCACCGACAGAACGCAGGTGAAGTCCGACCCTTGTACGCCTGAGAACAAACGCGGATAGGAGCGCTATAATTACCGCAAGATACGCAAGGAAGCCATGTGAAAGAAATATTTCTCCGAACCACCCGAGCTTTTCGGCAAAAGGCAGCGACGTTCTGAAATATGCACTTGTCTTTACAAGTGCAACAGATGCAGTCTGACTGTTTGTTATACTTGCAAGAGAGCCGCCGAAGAAATTACCGAATCCGATTCCGAAGGTTGTCAATGCAAGTCCCGTAACATTCTGATTGGCTCTGAGCGTTACGGTAAGAAAGCTGTAGATGAGTCCCATAAGAAGAGAACCGAGAATAGATGAAAAAAGAGGTATAGCAATAGCAAGAAATGCATTAAGCGGAACGTCCGCAGGAACCGACTGCTCATAAAGGAACGCGCCTATAACGCCGCTTATTCCTCCGACATACATAATACCTGGGATACCGAGGTTAAGATTACCTGATTTTTCGGTAATGATCTCTCCGGTCGAACCGTACAGCAACGGAATACCCTGAACGATCGCACGCTGAATAAAGGTCGATACTACCATTTTACTTTACCTCCTTCTGCGAGCTGCGCTTAACAATTTTATAATTTATAAAGAATTCACTTCCGATTATAAAGAAGAGTATTATTCCCGAAATAATATCCGCAAAAGCTTCATTCAATCTGAATACAGTCGCGATCTCACTGGCGCCTCTGTCAAGAAAAACGAGCAGAAAAGAAGCGAGAACCATGTATATCGGGTTGAATTTTGCAAGCCACGATACCATAATAGCAGTAAAACCTCTGTTATCGGCTGTCGTAGTTGCGATAGTGTGGTTTGTTCCTGCCACAAGAAGCAAACCTGCGATTCCGCATATCGCTCCCGAAAGCGCCATTGTACGTACTATTACATGTTTTACATTTATACCTATATATCTGGCTGTATTCTCGCTTCCGCCCACAACAGATATCTCATATCCGTGTTTACTGTAATTAAGATAGATATACATAAATAAAACTATTGCAATTACAATAATTATATTGAGCGTGTAATCCTGGCCGAAAAGCGAAGGAAACCAGCCGGCGTGACTCTTCTGATTTATAATTCCGATCTTTCCCGAGCCCTTCGGTACTTCCCACTGAACTACAAAATACTGTATAAGCTGCATGGCAACATAGTTCATCATAAGAGTAAACAAAGTTTCGTTGGTTCCCCAGTTTGCCTTGCAGAAAGCGGGTATTATACCCCATACAGCTCCGGCAGCTACAGCACTTATTACCATAAGTACGATAAGAAGCCAATCGGGAACTATTCCTCCGAGAGATATCATACATGCGGCTGTAGCAAGACCTCCGACAAGAACCTGTCCTTCTGCGCCTATATTCCAGAATCTCATCTTGAATGCAGGTGTAATGGCAAGAGCAATACAAAGCAGAAGCGCAACATTCTGAAGAAGCTGCCATATTCTTCTCGGCGTTCCAAACGCGCCCTTTATCATCGTACTGTACACTTCTACAGGATTCTGTCCTGTAAGTACAATAGTCACTACCGCCGAAACAATCAATGCAAATACTATCGCTATGACGCGAATAATCCACGATTTCCACCAAGGCATCGCATAACGCTTTGTTATATGAAAAAGCGGTTCGCGCACTTCCCTCAAATGAGTTTTATTCGCCATCATCCTGTCCTCCGCTTTCTTTTTTCTCAGAAGAAGTCCCGTCGGATTTTTCCGACATATCTACATAGTCAGTTTTCGTCATAAGAAGTCCGATCTCCTCCTTGCTTGCGCTGCGCCCGTCAAGCATTCCGGATATTCTGCCCGAATTTATTACCATAATACGGTCGCAAAGTTCTGTAAGAACATCAAGATCTTCACCGACAAATATTACGGCAACGCCGTTTTCTTTCTGCTTTGTAAGCAGGCTGTATATCATATACGACGAATTAATATCAAGTCCGCGAACCGGATACGCCGCCATAAGTACGGACGGTGCAGATGATATTTCACGGCCAACAAGAACTTTTTGAACATTACCTCCTGAAAGTCTGCGCACAGGAGTATATTCATTAGGGGTAACAACATCAAGACTCTCTATTATCTGATCTGCAAGTTCATGCGGATTCTTGCGGTTGACAAACACAGATCTTCCTCTGCGGTAGCTTCTGAGCATCATATTATCTATGATATTCATATTCCCGACAAGACCCATTCCGAGTCTGTCCTCGGGAACAAATGACAGCCTGACACCGAGTTCACGAATCTGAAGCGGTGTACGGTCGCAAAGATTAACTTTCTCTTCGCTTTTAGGATCAATATATGTGATCTCGCCGCTGTCTATACGGTAAAGCCCGGCAATCGATTCAAGAAGCTCACGCTGACCGCTTCCGGCAATACCGGCAATACCGAGTATCTCTCCCGATCTCGCCTCAAACGATACGCCGTCAAGTACTTTGACACCGTCATGATTTGTGCAGCTGAGATCCCTGACAATAAGACGGTCTTTAGATTCCTTAGGTTCCGACCGGTTTATATCAAGCGTTATCTTCTTTCCGACCATCATTTCCGTAAGCTGTGAAACATCTGTCTCCGATGTATTTACGGTAGCAACATGCTCCCCTTTACGAAGAACCGCAACCCTATCGGATACAGAAAGTACCTCATGCAGTTTATGAGTTATTATTATTACCGATTTTCCGTCATCGCGCATACGTCTGAGAACTGCAAAAAGCCGTCTTGTTTCCTGCGGAGTCAGAACAGCCGTAGGCTCATCAAGAATAAGAATATCTGCGCCTCTGTAAAGAACCTTGATTATTTCTACAGTCTGCTTTTCGGAAACCGACATTTCATATATCTTTTTATCCGGATCTAATGCAAAGCCATACCGCTCCGTAATCTCAATAACACGCTCACGTGCTTTTTTAAGCGAAAATCCGCTCTTATCCTTTATTCCGAGTACAATATTCTCAGTCGCGGAAAATATATCAACAAGCTTAAAATGCTGATGTATCATTCCGATCTTGTAACGAAACGCATCTTTGGGCGAACGGATAACAACCTCCTCGCCGTCAACAAATATTTGTCCGTCATCAGGAAAATATATTCCGGATATCATATTCATCAGAGTAGTTTTTCCGCTGCCATTCTCTCCGAGAATAGCGATTATCTCTCCGTGCCTTACATCAAGATCTACATTATTGTTTGCAACCGTTTTTCCGAATCTTTTGGTTACATGTTTTAATTCTATCGCAGCAATATTGCCCACGCTGTTACCTCCGATATATAAATGTTCGGTCTTATTTCGCTTTCTTAAAACAGAAAAATCCGAAGAAATTTCAGAAAGTATCTCTTCGAAAAAATAAAAGCCGGGTATTAAGTAAGATACCGGAAAATCTGAATCTCACGGTATAAAACAATTGAAGGGCGGGGCGAAGCCCCGCCCTTCTCCGAAATGTTCAACAGTAACGCTTTGATTGTTCAAAGCAGTCTTTCGGGAAATCGGTCAGATCAAAATTCACTGTTAACAAGCTCAATACCGTCGATCTTAAGATCAAAGTAAGGAGCAGAACGGAATTCGGATTCATGGAAGTATCCGTTTATAACTACCTTTGTATCAGGAGTAAAGCTATCATCTGTATCAACATCTGCCTGATGATCCTCGCCTACAGCCTTGCCGTCTACAGTAAACGTAGAAACATCAAATACGTGAAGTTTACCGCTCTTAAGATCAGCCTCTACTTCTTTAAGCTTTTCAGCAGTACCTGCAGCAGCTGCCTTTTCATTGATATCAGAAAGAACAACAGAACCGGTATCAAGAGTACCTGTCCAGTCAGTGTCAATAGCCTTTCCGTTCATTACACAGTCAATAATATACTGCATATAAGGAGCCCAGTTGATTGCAGATGAAACAATAAATGTATTCGGGCACGAATCAACAGTGCTGCCGTTATAAGAAACATTAGGAATATTCTGAGCTTCACATGCCGTAGGAGCGCCCATAGAGTCAGCATGCTGGCTTATAAGCTTGCAGCCGGCAGAAATAAGACTGTTCGCAGCCTCTTTTTCAGCAGCTTCATCATACCAGCTTCCTGTAAACTGTACCTTCATTTTAACAGTTGGGCATACGGATTTTGCACCGAGGAAGAAAGATGTATAACCGGAAATAACCTCTGCGTATGTGTAAGCGCCTACGTAACCGATCATAGCTTCTTCAGCAGAAAACTTGCCGTCAGCAATAAGCTCATTCAGTTTCATTCCTGCCGCAACACCTGCAAGATAACGGCCTTCATATATCGATGCAAATGCGTTGTGGTAATTATCAAGCTTCTCAGTATGAGCCCTTGTTCCCGTTGCATGGCAGAACTGTACATCTGTGTACTTCTGTGCAGCTTCTATCATATAGGGTTCATGTCCGAAGCTATCTGCGAAAATCAGCGAGCAGCCCTGTTCAACAAGATCCTCACATGCATCAAAGCATTCCTGGCCTTCAGGAACATTTGTTTTCATAATAACCTGAGAATCCGTCAAATTGAGTGCTTTCTGTGCAGCCTCAACAGCATTCATAAAATTGAGATCATATGTTGAGTTTTTGTCGTGCAGGAAGATAAATCCTACCTTAAACGACTTGTCGTCATCTGCATTGTTTTTGTTGTCAGAAGCACCGGTGTCGCCCTGAGTATCCTGTTTATCGTTATCATCATTAACGCTATTAGAACAAGATACAGCCATCACGGCTACGGATGCGATCATAACCAACGCAAGTGCGACGGAAAGAATCTTTTTAAGCATTTGTTCATTCCTCCAAAAAATTTTATTTATTAATGAGATCCGTCAGAATCCCGTTAATTTCCGATTCAAAACTCTCACAAAAACAAAAAACTTGTCCGCATTTTTCAAGTTGCCGACAAAAGTTTTTATTTAATTCCGAATAGTCTTTAATTTACAAATATGACATAAAAACTTTTACAACTTAATAATAAACCTTTTTTCGATTTTTGTCAATAATAAAAAAATATTTTTAAATATTTGTAAATTGCATTAAGGAAATAAGGATGTTATTTTGTTTATTATGCACATTCAAAAAAACAATATTAATAATGTCTATATTACCTACTATGAGAACCTCTATCCTCCGAATACAATCAAATCTTAAATTTTTATCAGTAAAAGATTCCGGTGAAATCCCCGAAAGGGGAATTCCGCCGGAATCTAATGTCAGTATTCGATAAATTAAACAGATTAATACATACCGCCCATACCGCCGTCCATACCGGGAGCAGCAGGAGCAGCTGCGACAGGCTCCTTCTTATCGGCAACGAGTGCCTCTGTTGTAAGAACAACCGATGCGATAGATGCCGCATTCTGAAGTGCGGAACGGGATACCTTTGTAGGATCGACGATTCCTGCCTCTACCATATCGAGGTATGTCTCGTGAGCTGCATCATATCCGAATCCAACCTTACCGCTGTTCATTACCTTGTCAACAACAACGGATGCTTCGCAGCCGGCATTGTTTGCGATCTGACGAAGCGGTTCTTCAAGAGCGCGTACTACAAGTCTTGCACCTGTCTTTTCATCACCCTCAAGCGTTTCTGCAACATCGGAAACAGCAGATATAACATTGATAAATGCTGTTCCGCCGCCTGCAACGATACCCTCTTCAACAGCAGCCTTTGTTGCATTGAGAGCATCCTCGATACGGAGCTTCTTCTCTTTCATCTCAGTTTCGGTTGCTGCACCTACCTTGAGAACGGCAACGCCGCCTGCAAGCTTAGCAAGACGCTCCTGAAGCTTCTCGCGGTCAAAATCAGAAGTTGTTGTCTCTATAGCCGAACGGATCTGACCGACACGGTTCTTGATCTCCTCAGAATCGCCTGCACCGCCGACAATGATCGTATTTTCCTTGTTTACCTTTACCTGTCTTGCGCGTCCGAGCTGTGCTACGGTCGTATCCTTAAGCTCAAGACCGATCTCATCGGAGATAACCTCTCCGCCTGTAAGGATAGCGATATCACGAAGCATTTCTTTGCGGCGGTCGCCGAATCCGGGAGCCTTAACTGCAACGCATGTAAATGTTCCGCGGAGCTTATTGAGTACAAGCGTCGTAAGAGCCTCGCCCTCAACGTCCTCAGCAATTATAAGAAGCTTCTTTCCTGCCTGAACGATCTGCTCGAGAAGGGGAAGGATCTCCTGAATATTGGATATCTTTTTATCGGTGATAAGAACAAGAGCATCGTCAATTATAGCTTCCATCTTATCGGTATCGGTTACCATGTAAGGCGAGAGGTATCCGCGGTCGAACTGCATACCCTCAACAACCTCGCAATATGTGTCAGCGGACTTGGACTCCTCAACGGTAATAACTCCGTCGGAAGATACCTTTTCCATAGCGTCCGCAATAAGGCGTCCGATAACCGGATCGTCAGCAGAAATAGTTCCTACTCTTGCAATATCCTCTGTTCCGTTCACTTTCTTGCTCATAGACTTGAGTTCTTCAACAGCTTTGTCTACAGCCTTTGCAATACCCTTGCGGAGTACCATCGGATTTGCACCTGCGGTAACATTCTTCATACCCTCACGGATAAGAACCTGTGCAAGAACGGTAGCTGTTGTTGTACCGTCTCCGGCAGCATCGTTTGTCTTTGTAGCTACTTCTTTGATAAGCTGAGCGCCCATGTTCTCCATAGCATCCTCAAGCTCGATCTCCTTAGCGATAGTAACACCGTCGTTAATGATCATCGGAGCGCCGTACTTCTTTTCGAGAACAACGTTTCTGCCCTTCGGTCCGAGTGTGATTTTTACTGTATCTGCAAGCTTGTCAACACCGCGGAGCAGTGCATTTCTTGCATCCATACCATACATAAGTTCTTTTGCCATAACTCAGTTCCTCCTATTAAAATCCATTCACAAAATTATTCAACAACTGCGAGAATATCACTCTGACGAACGATCATATACTCTGTTCCGTCACATTTAACTTCCGTTCCGGAATATTTGCTTGTAATAACCTTCTGTCCGACTTCAACGGTCATGACGATCTCTTTACCGTCAACAACTCCGCCGGGTCCTACGGCTATTATCTCGGCAACCTGCGGCTTTTCTTTTGCACTTCCTGCAAGAATAATACCGCTCTTTGTAGTTTCTTCAGCCTCTACCATCTTGATTACAACACGGTCAGCCAACGGTTTAAGTTTCATAACTTTACCTCCTGAATATCTTATATTATTTTTTTATCATATTAAACATATTTAGCACTCAAAGCAGGCGAGTGCTAACTGCTGTTTTATATTATACTCGCATATCGTATCAAAATCAAGGCTTTTTTTGCTTTGTTTACATTTATTTAACAGATTATATAGCAATGTCATCTTTCAAATGCCGAAGTTTATCAAAATGAGGCGACTAAACCGATAAAATCACATCATTTACCTAACAATTCATTTCCGGCATTGAAAAAAGTTAAAATGAAGGCCGCTGTACAAGCAGTCTTCATTTTAACTTTACCGTGCAAGCTATGTATACAGAAAAATCTGTATATCACCGTGATCCGTGGTATGCTTTATGGATCTTATCCACAGCCCTGAGAAGCTCACGCATATATGCGATCTGTTCTTTTGTCGCCTCATCATAATCTGAAAATACAGCAATTGCATACGGATGCTCGTCATAGACAACCCCTATGTCGTGATATGCTCCGTCATCCCATCCGTATTTATGTATAACATCCCTGTCTCCCGCGACCGACATAATAAGATTCAGATTATCACTTCCGAGCATAGCATTTTTCATAAGCTCTGAATAAGCGTATCCACTCTCAACAAAGTCGTATATCTCTTTCATAACGGCACATCCGTCCGAAGCCGACATGTTGCTCATAGTATCGTACATCGACCGCCACTTGTTTTCATTTACAAGACCGCGAAGAAGTCCGTAGCCGTATTCTCCTATAAGAACGTGAAACGCTACGTTATCACTGGCCGAAAGCATATACGTGAACAGATCGGAATAGGTATACTCCTTACCTTCGCCGAGTCCGGCAATAACTCCTGTACCGCTCATATAATATTTGTCTTTTGTATATGTTATCTTTTTTGAAAAATCATATACCGTTTCGATCTCAGAGATATCTTCACCGGAAGCCTCCATTTCTGCAAGCTTTTCCTTTTCGTCAGATGCAGCGCGAAAAACCGACAGCGCAAAAGGGGCTTTTATAACACTTGCCGAATCAAAGACAAGATCTCCGTTAAAAGAAAATGTATATCCGGTCTCAAGATCGAGATAACACATCGCAAGTTTCGGCAGGCGCTGTTTCTTTTCGGTGACGGTATGTGTCACACCGTTCTCGGTCTCCTCCGTCTCTTCCTCATATTCAATCAGTACCGGAGAAGATATCTTATCCGCAAGCGCCGAGAAAAGCAATGCAAGTTTCTTTTCATCTCCGGCATAGTCAGACTGAAGTACCGAAATCATACCCTTAAGCTCAAGTATATGAGCTTCCTTGTCAGAAAGCATCCTGTTCAGTTCGATACGCTCGCTCTCACACCCGTCATGCGCCTCAAGCTCTTCCGAAAGCCGGGCGCGTTCCGCTTCGGCAGATTCCAAAAGACGCTTAAGCTCTTTTTTTTCAGGATCATCAGCAAGTGTGATCACTGCAGAATCTGTACCGGAGGATTCCAAAGAATCACCGTCCGCATATGGTTTTCTTCGGGCAAGCATTACCGAAAGAGATGCTGTAACGGATGCAAGCAATATAACAGCCGCCGAAAATGCGATCACAGTACGGATAAATATTCGTCTGTCAACTGTCTGTTTCTTTCTCATTTTAACGTCATTTCCTATCGCAGTATTTACTTACTCAGATTGTTATAGTATATTATCTCGTCCGCCATATGGTATCCAAGACTTTTGCGGGCAATCTTTTTTATGTAATCATCACTGAAATCATATTTCAGTAACTCTTCAAGTTCTTCAAGCTCCTCAGTACGTTCAAGCACCTGCTGCTGAAGATCTTCCTCTTCCACACAAAGACTGTTATAGCTGAATTGCTGTTCAACAATAGAAGCTACGCAAAAGCAGATAAAGGTAACTATCGCCGCCTTAACAAAAATATTAAGCCGTTTTTCGGGTACTATATATTTGTTCATTTCCGTTCACTTCCTTTGTTTTTTCATTATTTGATTTCCTGTATTACATACCGAAAGTAAAGATCATTTTCTCCGCAGACCAAAATGCATTATTTCTGTACAGCAAATATCTGAACTTTTTCGGTAATTTACTGATTCAGATACGTTCGCGAAGCGCATCCGCAAGTCCGAAACCTGTACGTGCGTCATCAAGGATTCGGAGACGCATAAGCTCCGCATGACGTATACGTAAGCGTTCAGCTATATGCTCTGAAATACAGTGCCATACTCGGCGGATCACACGAATAACCGGTATAACGGTTATCTTCATGACAAAATATACCGCCGTCCGGACAAAAAGAATTATATACGGTGCAGCTACCGACGTAAGTTTTCCGACCGTATGATAATATACCGTAAATCCCAAAGCTGCACCGAGAAGTATGAACCATCGCGGATGACCTGAATCAAGGTGAAATACCGTAACACTGATAACCGCCGCACATATTACCGAGAATATTATATCCTCTGCGAAAATTGCAAAAAATCTTATTTTTTCTCCGCGGACCGCGGAGTCTGAATCGGCATCCTGTCCGCTTTTTTTCTTTTTGAGTCTGCAAGACGGTTCAGCTGCTATCCTGATAATGCGAAAAATATCATACACCGCACCGAGTGCGGCTCCGACCGCCGCACTGTACAGCGAAAGCGATGCAAGAGCCGACTGCGAAACATGGATCATGTCCATATTCAGTGCCTTCTGAAAAGTCCGAACAGACCGCCGCGCTCCTGAGGCTCCGTATCATCGGTATACACAAGCCCGTTGACCGTTCCCTCTATGGCAATGCATCCAGCCCGCAGAGAACGATCATCACTCTTTTCCGCGTCATCGTAATAAAGAGACATATGCCTGTCGCTGCTTTCTCCTGCTGCACTTGACTTAGCAGCTGCATTCTGAGGAGAGTTAAAGCTGACTATCCTGAGATTTTCTCCGTCCACAGAGAGTGTACCCATTGCCGTAAGCATAACTATACTCACATCATCGAAAGAGAGTACATCCTCCACACCTGTGATCTGAAGCGCACTGCGCCCCTTCATAACAACATCATGCGGTGAACGTTTCTCCGTAGCCTTTCCTTTTTCAGTCATAATTCTGCCATACCTTTCCTTAAAGCCGAAAAGCTGCGGCGCAGTTTAATTTGAAATCCGGCAAGCTGCATGAGCTGTCCGTATCCGCAAGCAAACTATCCGGCAAACAATAAAATTCTCTCAGAATTATAATATGTTTATTATTAAAAAGGTATTCCGAAAAACGTCCGACTTAAAAATTATATCAGGAAATAACTTCGTACATGGACGCTGCATCCGCCTTCAGCGCATGCTCCTTCACATCTTTAACACGAACTGTGAGAGAACGCTCTCCAAAGGTTACATTTATAACGTCGCCTTCTTTTACATCATACGAAGCCTTCACCGGGCGTCCGTTTACCGAAATATGCGACGCATCGCATGCTTCGTTTGCAACCGTCCGACGTTTTATAATACGTGAAACCTTTAAAAACTTGTCTATACGCATTTTTTCTTCCTTTCAGAACGCCGTGAACCTATAATCCGTATATTTTTCAGCGTTCGTTTTACCGTCGGCAAAAATGATTTTTAACCGTTTTTATCTATATTATTAAAAATTCTTTTCAATCCCGCTTTTATCCGAGCTTCTCTTTTAAAGTCTTTCCGCTGCTGAAGGACACACGGCATGACGGCGCTACCGTCATAGTTTCTCCCGTATAAGGATTACGTCCCTCATGCTCTCCGCGTATCTTTGCTTCAAATGTACCGAAACCCGAGATCAAAACCTTTCCGTCGGATGCAAGAGCATCTCCGATCACATCGAAGACAGCAGCGACCGTAGTTTCGATATCCTTCTTTCTGAATCCGGTAAGCTCTGCTACAGCGGCTATCATATCAGACCTTGTCATTACAACTTCCCCCGTGATAAACAGCCTTAATTACTTAACTGCCGATCCGTTTTCAACAGCGCGGACACGCTCTGTCATAGCGTCACATGCCTCATACAGCTTTTGCTCCGCATCGATGCCGTTATCCTTTGCCCTGCACACAATACGCAAAAGATCCGCTCCGACCGAGCTGTCATCATCCGAAGGCATCGCCGCACCTGCATATCCTGCTTTGGCAGCCCGTCCGTACATTTTTTCCGCACGCATAAGCGCGGGAAGCGAGCGTGCAACGCTCTCAAGCGTTTCTGTAGCGGTACTCTGATGCTTGGATTTCTGTTTTATCGCATCCCAATTGTTCAGCACAGCGCCGACAGTATCAGCCTGAACATCCGCAAAGACATGCGGATGTCTGAGAACAAGCTTCCGGCACACTTCATTTGCCACATCATCAAGCGAAAAGCTTCCCTTTTCCTCCTCCATGCAAGCATGGAACACTACCTGAAGCAGCACATCTCCGAGTTCTTCACGAAGAAGAGGTACATCCCCGTTATCTATCGCTTCGACAGCCTCATATGTTTCCTCAATAAAATTATTTCGTATACTCTCATGAGTCTGAACTTTATCCCACGGACATCCGTCCGGAGCGCGAAGCATTGATATTATCGCGCGAAGGTCATCAATACCCATTTTAGCTTCAGTTCTGTATTTTTGAATTATATCTTCTTTTTTCATAATTACTTCCGATCTTTTATAGTTCATCCTTTGCTTTTAAACAGTCCTATCTTTTGAAGAGATTCGAGAATGCGATCCCCCTTAGGAAACATTTTGATATCGTCATCATCAATGCCGCGCAATACAATAAGAGCGATAAAATATATCACTGCCGCTGCGGCGACGGCCAAAACAGTAACAAGCTTGCCCTGCATTCTTGTTTCAAGCAGGCAAAGAGTTCCGAACGCACCCGCCATGGAAATTACCGATGCGACGAGCGGTTTAAAAAAGGTACGAAACACTTTGGGCGTAACACCTGTATATTTTGACATGAAATATACGTTGAATACGGTTATAACGACATAGCAGATAACCGTCGATATCGGCGCTCCGTAAATTCCGATCTCCGGAATCCCTATAAGAATAAAGCTCGATATCATTTTGACAACAGATCCGGCAACAAGAGATATTATAGGTAAATTCTGTTTACCGTGCGCCTGAAGCACTGCATTCGAAATGGAAAGCATACATACAAAAAAGATAGAAAGTGAAAGAATAGACAGCGGCTTCGCAGCAAGCTTCGAGCTGTCGGCATTATAGATCAATCTGAGCAGTGGCTCGGACATAACACATATTCCGACAGTACACGGTATCGAAATAAGTGCTGTAATCTTCAGTGACCGCTTACATATCTCTACCGAACGGTCTCTGTCACCAATCGTAAGAGTGCCCTTTAACAGCGGTATCAGTGAATAAGATATCGGATATATAAGCGCCGGCGGAAGATTTGCAAACGGAACTGCAAAGCCGGTATAATTTCCGTAAAGCGCGTTAGCCGCCGCCTCTGTGTAACCGATAGACATCAGTCTCCAGTTGATTATCATATCGTCAACCATGGTTGTAAGACTCATTATCGACGAACTTATCGTTATAGGTATCGCTATTAAAAGAAGCTGTTTTACTATACTCTTTACAGAGCGTACCTTATGTACCTCCGCAGTTTCAAGCACGCCTTCAACACGATAATTCTCCTCATGAAAACGAAGCTTCGAAATAAACAGAAAGAGCATTCCGAATGCGGTTCCGATCGTAAGACCGGAAATCGCATATGCTGCAACTATATGCAAGCCGTAACCTTGTGAAAGCGCGTAACGGGCAAAAATTATACCCATCACAAGCTTTCCTGCAGTTTCCATGATCTGAGAAACCGCAGTCGGCCGCATCTCCTGAAATCCCTGAAAATATCCGCGCATCGCGCTTGCTATGCAAACAAGAAACAGCGTCGGAGCAACTGCGATTATCGAAACATATGAATCCGAGACGCCGTTCATATGCGCAAACCCTTTTGAAAATACTATCATAAGGGTAGTTCCGACCGCACCGACAGCGAAAAACAGCCGCATTGATATTTTATATATCCGTTTTATCTCCTCGCGGTTGCCTTTGAATCTCGCCTCAGAGACAAGCATGGATACTGCAAGAGGAAGTCCTCCTGTTGACAGCATATAGAACCATGTATATATGTGATATGCGGCATTGAAATACGCCATGCCCGAGTCTCCGAGCATATTGCTTATCGGTATTCTGAACAATACCCCGATCACTTTGTTAAGCACGTTGGTAAATGTCAGTACCGCAACTCCGGAGAAGAACAGATTTTTATTGTTTTTTATTTTTGAAATAGCCACCGCATTCATTCCTCATATCAAATTTCAGTTTTTCTTCGTCAATAGTTGTATATTCTCCGTTTTCGTAGAGTATATTTCCGTCAACCATAGTCAGTCTGACATTTGCCGAGCATGCACTGTAAACAGCAGTATAACGAAGATCATAATAAGGCATGTTGTTTATTGCATCAAGATCAACGAGAATAAGGTCGGCACACTTTCCCGCCTCAAGGCAGCCGCTGTCAAAGCGTCCCTGCGCAGCTGCGCCGTTTGCCGTAGCTGCTGCGATAAGCTCCGCAGCACCTATCTTTGAAGGATCTCTCATGAATCCTTTCTGAGCTATCGCACCGACATGCATTTCCTTGAATATGTCGAGCGTATTATTCGATGCGGCTCCGTCAGTTCCGAGCGCAACATTTACGCCTCCGTCGAGCAGTTTCTTCATAGGCATAACACCGCTTCCGAGCTTGAGATTGCTGACGGGATTATAAACCGCAGTAACGCCGTGCTTTGCCATAAGCTCGATATCGCTGTCCTCTACCCACACGCAATGAGCCGCTGTAACAGGGACATTAAAGCATCCGCAGTCTGCAAAGAACTTCGCGGGAGTTTTGCCGTGCCGTTCTATGCACTCTCTGTGTTCGGATTCTGTCTCAGAAAGATGAATGTGAAGTCCCGCCGAATTTGCAGCCGCATATTCAGCAACAGCACGGCATGCCTTTTCAACGTTAGTATACTCGGCATGTATCGCCATATCTATTTTTATTCGCCCGCCGCATGTATTATTCCATCCGGCAAAAAGCGCCTTTGCCTCTGCAAACCTCGGATCGGAAGCCATGTCGATATCCTTATCAAATGAAGTAACGGCACGGCTGAGATTTGCTTTTATTCCTGTCTTTTCAACTGCTGTAGCAGTATCCTCGCAGAAGAAATACATATCGGAAAAAGAAACGATACCTCCGCGTATCATCTCTGCAATTGCAAATAGAGAAGCTGTATGTACGGCATGATCGGTGAGCAGATCCTCCGCCGGAAAGATACGTTCGGTAAGCCATTGCTGAAGCGGCATGTCCTCGCCGTATCCGCGGAACAGCGTCATAGCCGCATGAGTATGGCAATTATAAAGTCCAGGAAGCATCATTTTGTTTTTGCAGTCTATAACGCGGTCATAACTGTCCTCCGGTGCTTTCTCTCCGATATATGAGATAAACTTTCCGTCTGTTACAACATCGGAAACACCTTTGCCGATAAGCTCGGCACCTCTGAATAATATCTTCATTTTTGTTCCTTCCTTTTCTTCATGTAAATCATTTGCTCCCGATAAATTCTCTGAACACGGATCTGTCAGGAACTAAATCCGACGGAAGCGACGGTATCAATTTCAGCTTATCTGCAATCGCCTTTACAGTAGGATAAAGCGGATAATCCTCTTTAACTTTATCAAGAAGTCTGAGAAGAGGTTCCTTGATAACACAGGGTTCATACGCAAGCGTCGAATCTACCGAAATATCGGCATATTTCTCACCCGGCAATATACTGCTTTCTTCGTTTGCAACAACGTTTCTCCATACCTGCACGGTAAATTCCACAGACGCCGAGCGGAACAGATTGTCCCTGAGTATCCTCCGCATAAATCTGACTTCACGGCAATCAAAATAAACATCGCCGACCGCCACACCGGAAGCGGCATTTGTGAAAATACTTATAAACTGATGCCCTCGCAAAAGCGCGCGTACAGCCGGATATACCGCCTGTATTCCTTCAAGAAGAATAATATCGTATCTGCCGCTGTCAACGGCTCTGTAGCCTGTGCATGTCTGTATATGAAAATCAAAATACGGAAGATATACCCTCTCACGGGAAAACACTCCCGAAATAAATTTCCGAAGATATTCTACATCTATAGCGTCAACACTGTCAAGGTCAAGAAGCTCATTGCTTTCAGAATATGAATCGAGATCCGCGTCAACACTCTTGAAAAAATCATCCAGAGAAACCGAAAATATCCGCATTCCCATCTCTCCGAGCGCTGATATAAGCTTTCCCGCCGTCGTAGTTTTTCCTGAGCAGGTAGGTCCTGAAAGCGTTATTATCCTGATATCCGGCTGTACCGAAAGCCTGTTTTTTATCTCGCCGATCGCAGCGTCAAGCTGAGATTCAAAATCGGTCTCGCACTCGCGGATAAACATCTCCGCACTTATATTTTCATTAAAATATTTTATTTTTTCTGACAACAAAGCTCACCTCTATCGGAAATTACCGCACCAGCGCAGCGCACATATGTTATATTTTATTTCAAAAATTTCTGAATATTCTAAAACTGACGTGTTTTTATTACAGTCATAACAATTCATCGCTGCAAATCAGTATGTATTACGATAAAAATCCAGAACCTTTGATTCATAGTCCGAATATGCTGCGCAGGCGTCTCCGGAAAGATACTCATACGGATATTTCGGCATAAACAGCCGCTCTATATCACTTCGCGAACGGGAAACGAGCTTTGTGACGGCGCCTGCCCCTGCGGCAAAAATACTGTGTACCTCATCCATTATCAGAATATTGTACAGTCCCTCGTAGCCGGGTTTGGAAAATCCTACATTCTCATAACTGCCGACAGAGTTTTTCTGCTTATACATATAATACGGAAGGTAACCGTCTGCATTTGCTTTAAGCTGAGAATAAGCGACCGCGCGTCCTGCGTCCGTGCCGGTTCTGGAATATGACGAGCTGTTGTCATGAAGCTCGGCGGATTTTTTTACACAGAAGGTATGAACGGTAATATTACGCGGTGCAAGGGCACTTACGGTATCCATGCTGCGGACAAAGCTGTCATACGATTCTCCGGGAAGTCCTGCAATAAGATCGGTATTTATACACTTAAATCCAACTGAATCAGCGGATTCATATGCACGCAGAAACTCTTCCGACGTATGCGCCCGCCCTATTGCTTTAAGAATCTCATCATTTGTAGTCTGCGGATTTATACTTATTCTCGATACCCCTCCTGATTTCGCGGCGATAAGTTTTTCAGGAGTTATAGTATCGGGACGTCCTGCTTCAAGTGTAAACTCCCTGACACCTGAAAGATCTATATTCCTGTCTATGCATCTGAGGATAATTTCAATCTGAGATACATCCAGTATCGTCGGCGTACCGCCTCCGATATATACTGTCGACGGCTTCTGGCCTATTTCAGACAGTGTTCTGCCAAGCCGTTCTATATCGGTACAAATCCGTTCAACATATTGCGGAATAAGCGAAAGCAACCGTTTTGTAGAATACGAAACAAATGAGCAGTACGCGCACCTTGTCGGACAAAAAGGTATTGATATATACACACTGCACGTATTCTCGCCGAACGATCCTATCAACCTCTCCTCGTTTCGGGCAACAGTTGTAAGCAGTTTGGCTTTCTCCGCAGAAGCACAGTAATCCTGCATTAATATTCTCTCTGCTTCCGCAGCGGGATCGGCATACCCGTCAGTCTCCGCAAGTCTCATAAGCTCGGCCGCCAGCTTTGCAGGACGAACACCTGTAAGTATTCCCCAATCCGGAGAAAAACCGAACATCTCTGATCCGGCATCATACAGCGCCTTTCCGACCGCACGTTTTTTCAAACGTTCATCGGAATCTATTCCGCCCCTGATCTCACATCTTCTGCCGACGCAGCTTTTTCCTCCGGAGCGCATGATAACCTCTGCATCATACGTTCCTTCGGAAGATCTGAGATTTACCGTTACCTCATCGCCTCCCGGCAGAAATTCCTCATTTTCCGGAAATTTAGCTCCGGGGAAAAATATCATGCACAGCGTCTGAACATAATATCTGCTTATATCTCCGTCTATATACAGTTTCATCTGAAGTATCCGTTCTTTTGTTTTTTTATTTAACCGCATCAGCGCGGAGCATTATATCCGCGCGACACATCGGCAACACTTTTTATTGTTTTAAGTCTTGCAACGATCGATTTTACATGGTCGAGATTTTTAGCCCCTACCGTAAGACTTATTACGACACTGCCGTCACTCTTGGATCTTGTATTTATCTGCGTAATAGACACCCTCATCTCAGCGAGTACGGTAGTTATATCTGCAATAAGTGAAATTCTGTCCTCTGCATATACAGTAAGTGCCGCCTCAAAAAGCTCTCGCGAGCCTGTTCCCTGCTGAGGCACATCCCAGCTCGCAGATACCCATCTTTCCGCAGTATCCCCCCGTGACATCGAAAGCGCAACATTAGGACAGTCACGCTTATGGATAGACACTCCGTATCCGCGCGTTATAAAACCGATAAGTGAATCTCCCGGAAGCGGATTGCAGCATTTTGCAAACTTTACCGTACATCCCTCAACTCCGTCTATAATAACTCCCGAATGTCCCTTGCGCGAATTCGGTATCTGAGTTGTCTGTATTGCAGAAACGTCGGTACGCGGCTGAACCGCTTCTGCATTGACGGTCTTTTCAAATTCAGAACGAATACGCGGAGCAAGCTTCGAAACCGTCACACCGCCGTAACCGATAGTATTATAAAGGTCGTCAGCAGTTTTTATACCCATTCTCGACGCTACTGCGAGAACGATAGCCTGTTTTTGCTGTTCTGTACACGGTCTGCCGAGCCGCTTGAATTCTTTGTCTACTTCTGCGGCTCCCATCGCAATATTTTCGGTACGCTGTTCCTTTTTAAACCATTGGCGGATCTTATTTCTTGCTTCGCCGGTCTTTACTATTTTAAGCCAGTCACGGCTCGGTCCTTTTGACGCAGCCGACGTCAGGATCTCTACGATCTCGCCGTTCTGAGGCACACGCTCTATCGGGACTATCATACCGTTTATCTTAGCGCCGACCATCCGGTTTCCTACACCGGAATGTATAGCATATGCAAAGTCGATTACAGTAGAACCCTGCGGAAGTGTAATAACATCTCCTTTCGGAGTAAATACAAATGTCTCATCGTGAAAAATATCTATCTTCAGCGCACGCATAAACTCGTCCGGATCGCGCGTGTCGTCCTCGGTCTCAATAAGCTTGCGTATCCATGTAAGCTTATCGTCTATCTCCATCGAGCTTTCCTCTCCGGATTTATATTTCCAGTGCGCTGCGACACCGTATTCGGCTACCCTGTGCATTTCCCATGTACGTATCTGAACCTCAAACGGTATACCTCCGCGCCCTATAACCGTCGTATGAAGCGAACGGTACATGTTCGGCTTAGGCGTTGAAATATAGTCTTTAAAACGTCCGGGAACAGAATGGAACATATCGTGAATGATTCCAAGCACAGTGTAACATTCAAGCTCGGTATCCACGATAATGCGCAGCGCATAAAAATCATATATTTCATCAAAGCTCTTGTTCTGCTCAAACATCTTGCGGTATATACTGTACACCGTTTTAACTCTCCCGTCGAGAGAAAACTTGACGCCGCATTCGGAAAGCTTATCGGATATCTGAGTTCTTGCACGCTCTATAAAATCGCGGTTCTGTCCGTATTTTTCTTCTATATGCCGTTCTATCTGAGCATACCCTATAGGATCAAGAAAACTGAGGGAAAGTATCTCAAGCTCCTGCTTCATTCTCTGCATACCGAGACGGTGGGCAAGAGGAGCATATACCTGCATCGTTTCAAGAGCCGTCATTCTCTGTTTAGGCTCAGGCTTTGCTTTCAGCGTGCGCATATTATGCAGTCTGTCACAAAGCTTTATAAAAATAACGCGGATATCCTTTGACATAGCGAGAAACATCTTGCGAAGATTTTCTATATGCTTCTCTTCCTTGTCTTCAAAAGGAATATGTACAAGCTTTGTAAGTCCGTCGACAAGCATTGCCACCTCTTCGCCGAATTCCGACTCGATTCTGTCAAGGCTAATAAGACTTCCGCAATCCTCTATAGTATCATGCAAAAGTGCCGCACATATGGAGTCGGTATCAAGTCCGAGAGACACAGCAATCTCCGCCACCGCTATAGGATGGTAAATATACTTTTCGCCGCTTGCACGAAACTGTCCCGCATGCAGTGCATCGGCAAAAAGATACGCTTTCTTTATTTTATCTGTATTATACTTTTTTCCCGTTGCCTCAAGAGACAGTAAAAGCTTTTCTATATCTTTATAATCGTGAGAGGCAACGCCGTCCTCCCTGATCTCATTTTCGTTCAAGATAATATTCCTCTATTCATTTATATATCTGACGGCATTTATGCCGACATTTTATTGCATCCGAACTATATATTTGTTTTATGTACGCGTATCCTCGATATAAGTGACTGATATATCGCAGAAGCCTTCAGATCCACCTTAGCCTCAACGTTATTCACTGTCAGCGGAAGCGCTCCGCCGTCCGGAGAATAATCGGGATCTCCGTTAAAAGAAACTATTCCAGTCTGTATCAGAATATCTATTATAAACCGCAATCGGACATATGCCGAAATACTTTCCCCGACCGTATTCTTCATTATCTGATATATATTGACAGGAGCATCTTCGCATATACGAAGTTCTCTCCTTATATACAGATAAACGTTTTTAAAATCAGCGCGAAGAGGCACAAAGCTATCATCTATCATACTGCTTCTGTCGCGGACAATTCTGTCATATTCCGCTATCATTGCTTCGCGTTCCTTAAGCGTTCTGACGCAGACCTTCACATCTTTAACAAGAAGCTGAACACTCTTGATCCCGCGGAACTCGTTTATATCAGGACTGAACAGCACATCCGCCGTATCGCCTTTGTAAATTCCGAGCGCCGACGGGTTCTGACCGAAATAAACCGCAGTAACAGCCATTCCTTCGTATTCGGCTATAAACCTTGTATGTTTGCCGCCCCCTATAGCGACAATATCTGCAATCCTGACATTTCTGAGGACGAATACCGGAGCCGGATTTGCAATACCGTAAGGTTCAAGAAGTCCGAGTTCATCAACAGATCTTATCGAAAGCTCCGACAGCGTAACCTCTGCGTCAGCTTCGATCGCAGGAATGAGATCTTCGTCTGTAAGCACACGCGAGGCATACTCATTTATCGCATCTCTGAAGCTTTCAAGTTCCCCTCTTTTTATCGAAAGGCCGGCAGCCATCTCATGACCGCCTGCTTTTACAAGATATTCTCCGCACGCGGCAAGTCCTGCAGCAAGATTCATTCCCTTTATGCTTCTTCCGGATCCTTTTCCGACGTCATCATCTGTAATACCGTCCGTGATCCTTCCGCCGTCAAACGATATGAGTATTGAAGGAAGCCCGTAACGGTCTGTAATTCTTGACGCGACTATTCCTATTATTCCATGATGCCAGTTTTCGGACGAAAGAACGATCACACGGTCATGCTTAAAATCATGTGTCTGTTCTATCATGCGGTATGCTTCCTCCGCCATCATATTCTCACATTCCTGACGTTCACGGTTGATCTCGCAAAGCATGCCTGCGATCTCACGCGCCCGATCCGGATCTTCTGTCAGAAAAAGCTCAGCCGCAAGAGACGCGCTGCGTATACGTCCGGCAGCATTGATGCGGGGTGCCAGGGTATAACCGATAAACGATGTAGTGATCTTCTTTTTTTTCGCTCCGCCGCGGGAATTTCTATGCTCCGAACCTAACGCCGCCTCGCAAAGCGCTGACAAACCGCAGCGTGAGCCTTCTTCAATGAGCTTAAGGCCTATACTCACTATAAGCCGGTTTTCGCCGATAAGCGGCATAACATCTGCCACCGTACCCACCGCTACAATGTCAGCACACTGAGCGCAAATGCGGTGCAGATACCTTTCATCGTCCGGCTCAAGTATCCTTTCAAGCGCGCAGATAAGTTTAAATGCAACACCGACTCCGGCAAGTTCTTTAAACGGATACCTGCAATCCGGGCGGTGCGGATTGACCACTGCACACGCATCCGGAAGCTCTCCGTGGCACTCGTGATGATCTGTAATTACCATATCCACACCGACAGAAGCGGCATACTCTGCCTCCGCAACCGCGGTTATTCCAGTGTCGACGGTTATTATAAGCGATGAACCGCTTTCTGCAATCCGCTTTACTGCTCCGCAGTTTACACCGTACCCTTCAGAAGTACGCTCGGGAATATAATAATGTATGTCGACTCCCTTTGATTTCAGATACAGATACAGAGTTGATACAGCCGTCACGCCGTCAACATCATAATCACCGTAAACTGTTACTCTCTCTCCGCTGCGTATAGCATCTGCAATTCGGAAAACAGCCTTATCCATATCGGCAAGCAGCATCGGATCATGAAAAAATTCATCGTCACGCTGTAAAAAAGCGCGTGACGATTCAGGCGTTTTATATCCCCTGCCGAACAGCATCGAAGCCGTAAGCTCAGATATACCGAGTTCTGCGGATATTTTTTCGATCTCGCCAGCATATTTTTCTCTTATATCTTTTATAATCCATCTTTTCCTGCCGTACATGTCCGCACCCTCTTTCCGCTTTGCATAATCAATCTGTGTATTTTTATTCCGGTCATTCAAACGGAGCATATCTCTCCGCAACAGCCTCTGCACACCGAATACCGTCGACCGCGGCGCTCATTATACCGCCCGCGTATCCCGCGCCTTCTCCGCACGGATAAATGTTATCGGCATCCGGCGATGTATACACCGGCGTACGTATAATGCGTACCGGAGCCGATGTTCGGCTTTCAACTCCTGTTATGATCGAATCGGGAGCATCAAATCCGCGTATCTGCCGTCCGAAATGGCAAAGCGTTTCACGCATCATCGCGGTAGACCCCTCTCCGATAACACTGTTCATAATACCGGATATATCTGCAATCCTTACCTTCGGCTCGGATACGTTTCCGTTCATATATGTAGGGTATACTCTTCCCGGCTCACTGATGCATTTTCCGGAAATAAAATCGCCGAGCGTCTGCACCGGTGCGCTGTAATCGCCGCCTCCTGCCGCAAAAGCTGCTCTTTCATACCGTCTCTGAAGCTCTATTTGTTCTGCAGGTGTATTGCAAAGTCCGAGCGATACCGCAACTGCAGAATTCGCATTCCTGCCGTTTCTCGCATAGCTGCTCATTCCGTTTACAACGAGTCCGCCTTCCTCAGATGACGCAGCAACCACTTCTCCGCCGGGACACATACAGAATGTGTATACAGCACGGTCTCCGAAACGCCTGCTCATATTATACTCAGCGGGAGGAAGTATCGGATCGCCGGCACATTCACCGTAAAGCGCTGCGTCAATATCGCTTTGGAGATGTTCAATACGGACTCCCATCGAAAAAGGCTTCGGAACGACCGTAATTCCTCTGCGCATAAGCATGGCATATGTATCTCTGGCGCTGTGTCCGATAGCAAGAATGACCGGACCGCATCCGGTATCTCCGTCCGATGTGACAAGCTTGTCCACCCTGCCTCCGCGCAGCACAATGTCTCTGACAACAGAATTATATCTGATCTCTCCGCCGAGCTTTGTTATCTCTTCGGCAGCATTTTTCACCACATCACGAAGAATATCCGTCCCGATATGCGGTTTGGCATTTACAAGTATATCGTCGGGAGCGCCGAGCCGGTGAAGCATATCCAGTACCACGCGGCATCGCCTGTCCCCGATACGAGTCGTAAGCTTACCGTCCGAAAATGTACCTGCACCGCCCGCGCCGAACTGAATATTAGTATTCGGATCGAGCTTTCCGTTTTTATAAAAATTCTCAACAGCCGAAACTCGCTCATCCACCGAACCTCCGCGCTCAAGCACAAGCGGTCTGTATCCCCGGGATGAAAGAAAAAGGGCGGCAAACATCCCCGCCGGACCGAATCCGATAATAACCGGACGGTCCGTAAGCGGTTTTGTTCCCAAAACGATCTCCGTATCTTCCTGCGGAACTTCGGATATATCTTTATCATCAGGCAGCCGTGCAGCTCCGGAAGCTTCCGCTTCGACACTGACTGTATATATAAAACGGATATCACCGCGTCTGCGGGCGTCGACCGATCTCTTTGAAATTTCGGCCGACAGTATCCTGCACTCCGGCATAAGCCGTTTAAGCTTATAAGCTGCCATCTCCTTTGCGCATTTCGCATCGGACTTATACGGAAGATTTATCCCCCTCACAAGCAGTTTTTTTATTCTGTTGTCAGATTTTCCGATATCTTCCGTCATATACTTTATTTTTCCCCCGTATTTCAGTGTGTTTTCAAGGGCGGCGCAATCAAGGCCGCAGCCGGACAGACACAGTATAGTCTCCTACCTCATATACCTCCGATGAAGCTCCGGATATGCTTATTTTAACAGGAACAGTAGAAATACCGTTCACACTTTTATCAAAGTTCAGTTCTATAGAAGCAGTTACCGTCTCGCCCGTAATCTCAGCAAGTGCCGAAACCGGTCCGCGTAGAGTTACCGTAAGAGAACTGTTCTGAATCTCGTAATTCAAAGCATTCGGATTGTGAACGTCAAAATCGGTTATAACTATACTTTTAAGAGCAGTGCCGATATGACTTATACGTACAGTCGCAGTATCGGCATCAGATACCTTTGAAACACCGTCCGGCAAAACTATAGGCTGCACAAATGTATCTCCGGAAATATGCTTCTCATCTATAGTGGCAACAGAAAGCTTTTCAAGCCCCTCAAGCACAGAAACTTCTCCTTTTACTTCGATCTCAGCAGGAGTAACAGTTATTGCCGAGTTCGTTTCATTAATATATCCGTATTTAAAATCAACCGTCAGAGGCAAAGTTTTTACAGTCTGAAGAGGAACAGACACCTGAACTGCGCCGGTCTGCAGTTTAACATAAGGATTTGATATTTCACTTCCGTCAGCATCAATAAGCACAAGATCTCCGGTCATCACAACCGATCCGGTTATATGTCCGAGATCAAGCGAAGTCTCGGCTGCATACACGTCCTTAAGAATATTTTCAGGTCCCGAAACCGTGATCTGGCTTATGCTCGGAACCGCATCTCCAAGCTCATATCCGTCATCAAGCATATAAGCGCTGTAACGTACCTGCACCGGAACCGTTATTGATATTGTCTTATCCATATACACCGATACCGACGACAAGCTCTGCGACACAACTGTCGCCCCCTCAGGAGCGCTGATATCTATCGGGACTGTGTGTCTTCCTGCCGATGTAATATCTGACACATCAGCCACTATCTCTATATCATCAGCAGTTATAGACCGGACAGTTCCCTTTTTACCCTCAAGTACAACATCTACGGTAGAATTATACCCGCTTATAACAGACAGCGGAGTATCAGATGTATTTACAATTTTTACCGGGATTCCGGAAAAAGATATATCACCGATAACCGTATCATTTTCTTTCGCATATACCCATATTCCGAAGGCTATGAGAAGAGCAACAAGTCTTGCAAAAACATTGAAAAAACGTGTGCCTTTTATACGGTAATCGCCGTCTTTTTCTACAAGATGCTTTTCATAGTCGGTCATTCTTTTTTCCTTTTTTTCCATAACCGATCACCCTCTTTTTTTCCTTATACGAAACTTTCTTATAACACCGCTTTCCGAATCTGACGTCAATTGCTCTCCGAGTATACTGATAAGCGAACTGTAATTAAGATTTCTGTACAGTTTTCCTTCAATCGCGATCGATATCGTCCCCGTCTCCTCCGAAACAACGATAACTACCGCATCACTGTTTTCACTCATACCGATTGCAGCTCTATGCCTTGTTCCCAGATCCTTGATAATATCATCATTTGATGAAAGCGGTAAAAAGCATCCTGCGGCATATATTCTGAAATCGCGGATAATCATTGCGCCGTCATGCAGAGGAGCCTTGTTGAAAAAGATATTTTTTATAAGAAACGGCGTAATATCGGCATTCACAATAACTCCGCTTCCTATTATGTCTCCAAGCTTTGTGCTTCGCTCAATAACTATAAGCGCACCGGTCTTATCCTTTGACATATCGCAGACTGCTTCTCCGATTGCCGAGATCGTGTTCGCTTTTGTAGACGAATCGCGCTCCCCCGTCATTCCTATAATCGTCTTTATTGAGCCTCCGCCGCCACCGATCTTCTCAAGAGCGGAACGAAGCTCCGGCTGAAAGAGTATTACAAACGCGATAAGCCCGATCTGAAAAACATTCTGAAGCAGAAAACGAAGCGCTACAAAATCAAACAGATCGCTTATTATCTGTATTGCAAACAAAAGCACAACTCCGAATGCAAGCTTACCCGCACGTCGGTCGCGCAAAAATTTTATAGCATAATAAAAAAATACAGCGACTATCAGAATATCTGCAATATCTTTAAAACCGATCGACATGATAACTCCCTTGAAATTATCACCGAGGTTCATTATAAAGCGCCAGATTGCATTCAAACTGTAATTCACCCTTTCCGCAGTCATTTATGCAATGCCCACCGTAAAACAGAACGGAAGCACCGAAAAGCCGAAAAATCAGTGTAGAAAACTGATTATCCATTCATTATATATTATCACATAAGAACTTAAATTACAATTGATTTTATATAATTTTAAGTAATTTTTTTGTTAATGGCGAAAGCAGCAGATCATGTTTTTCAAAAACTCATTAAATAATACATAGCGTCTGTCAATGTTCTTTTTTAACCGTCTTTCCGACAGTTTCCGTAGATATCAGTACGACAACTGCGAGAAGAATTATAAAAAACGGATATATAAACATACCTGTTTTTTCCGAAATCAGACCAAAAAGCGGAGGTATAAATGTTGTCCCGACATATGCGCTCGCCATCTGCACACCAATAATAGCCTGAGAATTCTCAGCTCCAAAGTTATCAGGCGTTGAATGTATTACCGACGGATACACTGGTGCAGATCCTACACCGCATATAACAATACCGACACATGCAAGTACAACCGAGCTTACAGGTATAATAATAAACCCTGCCCCGCAAATGACAGTAATAAGTCCTATCCGCACAAGCATCCTGTCACCGACACGGTCGGCAATAAAGCCGCAGGCAAAACGACCCACAGTAATACCTATATAATAAAGGGATGCAAGCGAAGCCGCTGTTTCTGTATCAATACCGCGGCACGCCGCAAAAAAGCTGCTTGCCCACAGTCCCGTTGCAGATTCCAATGCACAGTATACACAAAACGATATAAGTACAAACGGAACTCCGCGAATTTTCATTACATGGAGCAGTCCCACCGGTTTATCAGCGCTTTTAGTATTGTCTTTTTTATAGTCCGACAAATATGTTTCCTTGCCGTGTACACGTGTCCAAAGCGGCAGACTTATAAAAATTACCGCGGCAAGCAAAAACTGTATAACTGAAATTATCTTATATCCGCTTCCCCATGGAAAGCCGTGCAATAAACACTGTCCCATAATATAGGGGCCGACAGATACGCCTATTCCCCAAAAGCAGTGCAGCCAGCTCATATGCCTTGATGAATAATGGAGCGCCACATAGTTGTTAAGTGCAGCGTCAACACCGCCTGCGCCGAGTCCGTACGGAACTGCCCATATGCAAAGCTGCCAGAATGATCCTGAAAGTGAAAATCCCATGAGCGCAACAGCAGTCATTAATACGCTGACAGCTGTAACGACGCCAGTTCCCATACGTCTGTTCAATCGGTCGGACATAAGACTTGACACAACCGTTCCCAAAGATATTATCATTGATACAATTCCGACTGCCGATACAGGAACTGCCATTCCCGGCTGCATGGCAGGCCATGCAGCTCCGAGTAATGAATCAGGCAGTCCGAGACTTATAAATGCAGCATAAATCACCGCAAGTAAAATCGAATACATAAAACCTCCGTTTTATAAACCTAACATGTAAAAAGAATTGCCGCCATGATATTTTCCATAATATGATAACCGAAAATTATCCGCCAAAAAGAAATTATCGCATAATTTATTAAATATGCAGAAAAGCGGAAAGCGGAGCCGATAAAATCGTCTCCGCCGATATTTTATTTTATAAATTAAAGTTCTGCTTTAAAACCGAGAATTCCGCTCGGAAGCACTGCTTTCATCCATTCATTTGCAATCATTCCGTGACCTGCTTCTGTAGGGTGAACACCGTCCCACATCCAGTAGCTTGCTTCGCGGATCTCACAGGCCTTTTGAAATTTTTCGAGAAGCGGTATGTAAATAGCGCCGTAATCCTCCGCAATTTTTTGAAGAACTTCGATTTCTTCATATGTCATCTTGAGTCTTGCATTATAAACATCCGGTTCAAGTACTACCGGAAGAACCATCGGCTCACTGATAACTATCTTTGTATCCGGATTATGCTCGAGAACTTCGTCAAGAAGCTGACGGTATATCTCATCAAATTCCTCAGTATGATCCGGCTCGTCCTTCCAAATCCAATATTCATTACTGCCGACAAGTATGCTGAACACGTCAGGATGCTCTTCAAAAATATCCTCCTCGCGTCTGTCATAGATCGTCTCAATATTTTCTCCGGAAATAGCACGGTTTACAAAAGCAAGATTTTTATCTGCATATTTGTATCCAAGCTCGCTTGCTATAGTATAAATAAAGGTATGTCCTATCTGATGATTCAGGTCTCCGCGTGCCATCGGATCTTTATATCTGTTTCCGTCAGAGATCGAATCTCCCTGAAAAAGTATGATCTTGTTTTTCTTGTCCTGTGACATATTAAAATCTCCTTTGAGCAGGCTCTGTCAGTCTGCCATAATTTCTTCGAGAGCGCGCCCTCTGTCATATATATGAATGCAATCCATAAGCCATTCGGAAAACTGAGTTTTGGAATAGCATACAGGCTGTGCCTGATATTGGGTAAACAGCATACGCGCAAGATAAAGCTCATTACGCGCAAGCGCTTCAGGATGCGGATGAATAGAATCCCACATCTTATATGCCTCTTTTGCAAACGAAAGATCGTATTCGCCGTTATCTTTTTTTAGCGAAAGAACTTCATGCGGCCAGCTATGCGTATCGAAGCAATGACCGTCAAGTGCAAGCTCGGTAAAGCGGTCGATATAGCGTCTGATCACGGGAGCCGCGTCCGTTCCGTAAACATGTACAAGCGCGTTATCCATACGCTTGTCAAATTCATCAGCCGACATTGTCGGGCGCTTAAGAACAGCTTCTGCAAGTATCATGCGGATATCGCTGAATTCAAGTTCTGACTGCATGCGGTCAAACTGGAAGAATACGCCGTCTACGCCGACTTCATGATAAAATGCTGCATTTTGACGCATTATATCAAATGACGGAAAGGTAGCCGGGAAATAGTAGTAATCGGATGTAAAATCTATGACATAAAGCGAGCCGCAAAGCTTTCTCCATGCGCGGAGCTTCTTTGCAAACGCCGCATTGCGCTCACATGAATCTTCGCTTATCGGATGAGATGAGCAAAGCATGCGGTCTGCAACAACAACGCGTACATTGTCTCCGAGGTATGTCTTGGGAGGATCAAGAGTAACCGATGTAGCTGCTATTGTAAGATATGCATCAGGATCTACCTTTGCAAGGCGGGATGCAGCTTCACGGACAATATCAAAGTACGCACCGCAAAGCGTTCCTTCTCTCTCGGCAGCGGCAGCACATGTCGGACACTTACAGAAAGAATGCGCTTTTTCACCGGTTTCACCTTCATGACGTGAGCAGTGATCGCAGTGACAGTCGCCTGTTGCATTCCAGATAAGACGCTGCTGTGCAACTGCCTTACGAATAAGATATTCGTGATGCTCGCCGCTGTAACAACAAGGAATAAGGTTATCTCTGTAAAGAAAAGCCGTATGCTCAAGCAACTGCTCATAGTATGTATCGCCGCATCCGGTAACCTTAAATGCGCCGTCCGGCTCAACCGGGATAAGCGGCTGAGGAGCAGGACTTCCGTTAAATGTATACGAAAGAGTCTCAGGAAGCTTTATAGAATCTCTTACCTCTGGTTTCTTTCCGGTATGAGGATCGTATCCGATAACTGCTGACACAAAATATGCCATTGCATTCCAGATTCCTGTAACGTTTCCTGCAAGTATAGATACATTTCCGCCGTTTACTGAAACGGAAAATGCATCTCCGTCAAGTGTCATCGAGGAATCAGTACCGTCGCCGGTGACTGCAACCGTAACATTTACATCATTTTCATTCTTTGCGTCGGGAGCTATGATATCAATATCACAGTCCGTCGCGCACTTTATCACTTCGGCAAGGGCAGTTGCCGCCTCAAAAGCGTTGCTGGGATCACGCTGATCGCCTGTAGTGCAGATGATCTTAGCCTTAGGAGTCTTGTCCTGTACAAGATAAAATTCCTTCAAATCAGTTTCATTCCTTTCATTTCCGGGATAATCCCGGAAGTTGACTATATTATACGACGAATGTGTTTTCGCCGTTTGACCGCAAAATATTCCGCCGTCATTATTATGAAGAAGCTATATCATAAGTTTACTTCCTCATTTGCGTTTTCATAAATATAAAAACACAAATGGAAAAGCAAATATACTGCGTATGCGGCACCTGAAATTATATGCAGATTATGCGGAGCATCAAATGCCGCAACGCAACGATATTAAGCTGTTTTATTACGGATCAATTTAATAGTCCCAATCTCTAAACGCATCTATCATTACATCAAGACTTTCCTGAGCAGTGTCGTAAGCCGACTCAACTCTTGATACGAGGGTAAAGCTGTGACCGTACTTAAGTTCATAAGCACTTACAAGATCTCCCCGCCATGATCCGATAAACGACCAGTCGAATGATAAGGTATCCTTTATTATATCAAAGCATTTGCGTGCGTTCTCATCCCGTGCGACTTTACTCTGAAAAATAACATCATTAAGATTATGATCAAGAGTATCTACAGAATAACCGCTCATTACCTCAAGGCATGCAGCCGCATAATCAGGATCTGTACAGGATTTCGGTATAATATACGTTGTAAACCAGAGCGTATTGGCACCTGAAGTATACTTTGTCTGCTCTTCGTTGTATTTCGGCATCGGAAGAACTCCGCAGTAATCATCCATTCCGCGAAGCTGTATAGAACTGCCTAACATAACAAAACCGAATGCAAGCTGACTGTTACTGAAAAGATCCATATAACTGACATCAGCACTGCCGGTTATGCCTCCGTAATACAAATAATCGGTATCAATTATATTCTTAAAGAAATATTCGACTTTGGTAACATGATCTTCATTTTTACTCAGTATAACAGGATATCCATCCTCCCCGAGCTTGGAAACAGCTGTGTCCATTCCTACCAGATTATCATAAAGAGTCATGCCTCCGGATCCGACGCCCCAGTTGTCGTTTTCATCCATTTCTCCGTCACCGTTTATATCTTGGGTGCATTTCTGAGCCATCGCCATCATATTTTCAATCGTCCATGTTCCGTCAAAAACATACTGATACGGATCTCCGCATCCATATCTATCAAGAAAATCCTGATTGAAAACCACCATTCTGTTCGAAAGATCGTCTCCGTAGTTGATCGCTCCCGCGATAGGATAAAGCTGCGTGCCGAAAAGTGTACACTGCTCAACAAAAGTCTGATTCCACCAAGGATGCGACTCGTCAAAAGTCTGGCACTTAAGAAGATTTATCGCAGATCCATTTTGGGCACATGTCATAGCGAGTGCCAGCGTGATGTTTACGGCGTCATATTCGTTCACTCCGGAGTTATTATCACTAATAACTCTGTCATATATTTCTTCCGAAGTTTTATCCCATACAGGAGTTATGGTAATACCGAGAAGCTCTTCGGTTTTATGATTGCGTTCATATATTGATCTCTGAAGCAAATCGGAGCCAGCATCCTCAAACCATACTTCATTAGCATTATTTCCGATAGAAGATCCCCAGCATTCTTCACTTGCGATAATCCGGAAAATTCTTCCGTCATAATCGTTTTTTCTATTGCCGTACAACTCTTCTACAAGCTGTTCGGATTCGCTCTTGCCGGAGGTGTCGGGATTTTCCGCTGTGCTTCCGGTCTGACCAGAATTATCCACCGATGTTTTTTCGCCGGAACACGACGCTGCCGTGACAGTCGCCATTGCGGTAGCAAGGAGAAGAGACAAAACTTTAATTGTTCTTCTTGTGATCATAACTATCACTTCCAATTCTTTTTAAATTTAAAATCGTGTCATCCAAAATCGCCTATAATCGAAAACAATAGAATAAATATATGATTATATTTTAAATCAAACCATGTAACTGAACAGTTCCTTACCGTGGCATTCCTCAATAATAGCTATAAAGATTACCGTTATTATGTATTTAACCGCGATCAAATTTCTCAATAAGTGAATCAAGCGCCTCCTGTGCGCTGTCTATAACGGAAGCAAGACTCGATGCAAGCGTAAAGGTAGAACCCTGAGGCATGCTTGCAAAGCAAGGACTTATTCCCATTCCGCCTATGGCAGCCCACTCTCCGATACCGCCCCAGTCAAATGAAATTGTTTCCTGTACTATCTTTAGTATCCGTCTTGTTTGTTCATCACGCGCAAGCTTTGAATCAAAGACTATTTCGTGCAGACTTTCATCGACAGTATTTACAGAGTATCCGCTCATTACTTCAAGACATGCAGCAACAACCTCCGGCTTGGAGCAGCTTTTCGGAATCAAATAATCCGTGAACCATCCGGTCTCGCAGGCAGATGTATATTTCTCCTGCTCGACATTATATTTAGCCTCGGGAAGGATTCCATACTCGTCTTCCATCTCACGAAGCTGTGTACGCGGAGTAAGATTTCCTACATAGAATGCAAGCTGGCCGTTATAAAACATATCCTCAGGCGACTCTTCACCGTTTACACCCTGATTGTAAAGACAATCGGAATTTGTAACATTGTCAAACCAATATCTGCACATTTCAATATTTTTTTCGGTATTACCTATGATGGTAGGAATGCCTTCTTCATTCATGCGTGCGATACCGCTGTCAAATCCGTGCATACCGAATATAATGCCGTTTCCGTATGTTCCGATTCCCCAACTGTCATTTTCATCGTATTCCGTATCACCGTTCAGATCCCGTGTGCATGCACGGGCATCAGCCATCATTGCATCTACCGTCCATGTACCGTCAAACACCTGCTGATAAGGATCGGCACAATTGTTAAATTCGAGAAGGTCTTTATTAAAAATAAGAACACCGACAGAGCAATCGTCCATAATGTTGATTGCTCCGGCAACAGCATAAAGATCCTCTCCGAAAAGAGTACAATCTTTTATAAACTGTGCATCCCACCATTCATGGGACGGATCAAATGTGCCTATATCATTAAAATTAAGAGTGTTTCCGTTCTGTGCCGCAGTCATAGAATTTCCGAGCGTCATAAGTACCGTGTCATATTCATCTACACCTGCAACTACATCCCGGTTTACACGTTCTGCGATCGGATTGTCGCCGGCTTCCCATACAGGAGATATCGTAATACCAAGAAGTTTCTCTGTTTTTGTATTACGCTCGTACACTGCCCTTTGAAGAACATCCGAACCGGCATCCTCAAACCATACTTCATTAGCCGTATCACTGATGAAACGGCACCATGTCGTTCCTGCTGCCGGACAAAGTATACGTACAATTTCACCTTCATACTTTGTATTTCCGTACAGACGTTCAACAATTGCATCTGCATCTTCAGGAGCATTAATATTTCCGGATGTATCGGAGGCAGTTTCCTCCGATACATTCGGTTTTTGCTCTTCCGCAGAGCATGCAGCGGCGGCAGAAACCACCGCTGCAATAGAGAGGACAAAGGATAAAATCTTTATAATTCGTTTTGATCCCATAATAAGACCTCTTTATTAACTTCTGTATTATTTTTCAGAATTTATCTGCTCTCGAATTTTTCGATAAGCGAATCAAGCGATTCCTGAGCGCTGTCTATAACAGATGCAAGGCTTGATGCAAGCGTAAAGGAAGCGCCCTGAGGCATACCTGCAAAGCAAGCATTGATTCCCATACCGTTTATAGCCGCCCATTCACCTATGCCGCTCCAGTCAAACGAAATAGTTTCCTGTATAATGCTAAGAATACGTCTGGACTGTTGGTCACGTGCAAACTTGGAATCAAAAACGATCTCATGGAGGCTCTCATCAACGGTATTTACTGAATATCCGCTCATTACTTCAAGACACGCTGCTACCATTTCGGGATTTTCACAGTTTTTCGGAATTACATAGTCTGTGAACCATGCTGTATTACAGGAAGCAGTATAGTTAGCCTGATCTGCATTGTACTTTGCTTCCGGAAGAATACCGTATTCATCTTCCATCTCACGGAGTGCAGCACTGGGCGTAAGGTTACCCATATAGAAAGCAAGCTGTCCGTTGTAAAACAGGTTCTGATAAGATTCAGCTCCGTTTACTCCTTCATTATAAAGACAATCTGAATTTGTTACATTGTCAAACCAGTAACGGCATTTCTCGATATTCTCCTCTGTGTTACAGATAATTGTGGGTATACCCTCGCTGTTCATGCGAGCAATACCGCTGTCAAATCCCTGAAGTCCGAATACAAGACCGTTTCCGTATGTTCCGATTCCCCAGCTGTCATTCTCATCGAACTCTGTATCACCGTTAAGGTCCTGTGTACATGCACGGGCAGCCGCCATCAAAGCATCTACAGTCCATGTTCCGTCAAATACCTGCTGATACGGATCGGCACAGTTATAACGTTCAAGCAAATCTTTGTTGAATATAAACGCACTCACAGAGCAATCGTCCATAATATTGATTGCACCTGCTATCGCATAAAGGTCTTCACCGAAAAGTGTCAGTTCTTTGACAACTCTCTCATCCCACCACTCATGAGAAGAATTGAATGTACTGATATCATTCAGATTAAGAGTGTTACCGTTCTGCGCAATAGTGATTGAGTTTCCAAGTTCTACAAGCGCTGTATCATATTCATTGATACCTGCAGCAGTATCCTGTCCTATACGCTCAGCAATCGCCTGACCGCCGGACTCCCATACAGGTTCTATTTTGAGTCCGAGCAGATTTTCAGTCTTTCTGTTGCGTTCATATATCGCTCTCTGAAGTACATCGGAGCCGGCATCTTCAAACCATACCTCATTTGCGGTATCGCTTATGTTACGTATCCAGCTTGATCCTGCTTCGGGACAAAGAATACGCACCGTCTCACCGTCGTACTTGTACTTTCCGTAAAGCTCAGCAACAAGCGCATCGGTATTATCCTCATCTTCGCCGTTTGCCTTTGTCTCCGGAGTTGTTTCACCGGCATTCGGTTTCTTTTCATCTTTATCTCCGCAGGAAACAGCAACTGTTACAGACATCGCCGCTATCAGCAATAAAGATATTACCCTGGACATTTTCTTCATTTTCTTTGTTTCTCCTCTCAATTTAGGGCTTCAAATTTTTGTATCATAGAATCAAGAGATTCAGTTGCACTGTCGATGACAGATGCGAGATTGGAAGCAAGCGTAAAAGATGCACCCTGAGTCATATTAAAACATGCATTTATGTTAAATGACCAGTTTCCGATTTCGTTCCAGTCAAACGACACTGTATCCTGAATTATCTTAAGGATTCTCCTGGATTCCTCGTCGCGTACAAGCTTCGAGTCAAAAACAATATCATGCAGACTTTCGTCAACCGTATTGACCGAATATCCGCACATAACTTCGAGGCAGGCACCTACCATTTCGGGATTTTTACATGTTTTCGGTACTACATATGTAGTAAAAAATGCACTGTTGGATCCCGCTGTATAGCGTTCCTGCTGTTCATTATATTTTGCCAGCGGCAGAACTCCGTATTCGTTGTCCATGTCACGCAGCATAAATGTATGTGTAAGATTGGTAAGCGCAAATGCGAGCTGACCATTCAAAAACATATTTTCATAGGATTCATCGCCATTTATATTCTGATTGTAATAGCATTCGGAATTTGTTATATTATCAAACCAATAACGGCATTTCTCAATGTTCTCTTCCGTATTGCAGACTATAGTCGGAATACCGTCTTCGTTCAGAGACGCGATGTTGCCGGCAAATCCCTGAAGTCCGTAGCCGACCATACCGTTTCCGTATGTGCCGAAGCCCCAACTGTCATTATGATCAAGCTCGGTATCTCCGTTAAGATCCACCGTACACTTACGTCCGATCTCCGCCAAAACGTCAACTGTCCATGTGCCGTCAAAAACTTTCTGATACGGTATCTCACAGTTATTTCTTTCAAGGAGATCCTTGTTGAAAAGAAGAACACTCGTCGCGCAGTCATCCATAATATTTATGGCGCCTGCAATTGCATACAGATCTTCGCCGAAAAGCGTACAGTCTTTTACAAACTGATTGTCCCACCAATCACGTGATGAATCCATTGTAGAGATATTATTAAGATTAAGTGTATTTCCGTTCTGAGCGACTACCATAGAATCGCCTAACGATATCAGCGCAGCATCATACTCATCTATTCCGGCGGTAACATCATCGTTTACACTTCCGGTGTATACCGGCTTTATTTCAATACCTAAAAGATTCTGAGTTTTTCTGTTACGCTCGTACACAGCCCGCTGAAGAACATCCGAACCTGCGTCTTCAAACCATACTTCACTGGCATTTTCACCTATCATGTAAAGCCAGCTTCCGCCCGGTTCCACACACTGTATTCTGAATACTTCACCATCATACTTCTTATCTCCGTAGAGACGTTCCACAATTGCATCAGCGTTGTCATCATCAGGATCTGAGACCGGTGCAGTAGACTGAGGTGTTGTATCACTGCCGGGTTTTACCTCATCTTTTGTACAGGAGGCTGCAAAGGTAACCGCCATCGAAGCGATAAGAAAAAGGGAAATCAGTTTTGCCAAGTTCTTGTTTGTCATTTTCATAACTCTCCTTTCAGTTTATCAACCGACATAAATATATTTTATGCCTGTATAAGTGATATACGGAGAGCCGCATAAGTATATTCCAAGGTCTCAACTTTATTGCGGCAGCAGTCCCCGGATATCTTTGTTTTATTACAGCATTGCCTAATCGGCAATAACCTCTGCTCTGTTTAATGTGTCATCTCAGACTAATATCCACATATTTATTAAAATATATGGAATAATGTATACAACTGTGATTATTTTCGTGATTTTTTATTTTTCCATTTCCTCAAGCGAAGGAAGCGGAGGAAATTCCGCTGTCGGCAACATCTGATACCAGTATGCCACCGTCATGTAGTTCTCAGTGCAATCGGATTTGTCCGTCTCGGGATTCAAAGCTTCCAGAGTTACGCGAATACCGTTTTCAAATCGCACAGGATCCTGCACGTGCCAACGGTACATATGCAGAAGACGGTTTTCTTTCAGTTTATCACCGACAGATGTTTGATACATCCCTCCGAAACGTCCGGAATACATATTTATCTTTTCATTACCGCGCGGTCCTGCCGTCCAATTATTAGCCCCGAAAACATAGGTTTCAAGTCCTGTTCTGGACAGCACAGATGAAGTTTTCGGATCCCGGAAAACAACCTCACGGTTTGCAAGCGGATCTACCGAAATATCACCATCAAGGCGCACCGCAATCGTAGCGCCGATATAATGACCTTTCCCGGCTGTTATCCCGTCAAGAATCGTATGATCGCAACCCGATCCTATCGGCCTGCTCTGACGGTACTGCGCATGAAAATATGCACAATCTTCGGGAACGTCTGTGAGCGTGTAATTTATCTGATAGAAAAATATTGCTTCGTTTCGTCCGCTGTTCCTAACCGTCATTTTACAGTGTCTGCGGAAAGGCATCTCCCAGTAACAGCTGAATCCCTGCTTCGGAGCTGCCATTACCATTACAGAATTAAGTATCGAAGACTCTCCGTCCTCATTTATTTCATCGCCTAAAAGCTGACCGAAAAACGCGGATATCGGAACTTCTACAGACGGAGTTTCCTGCCCGTCCCAGTATATACTAAGTATCATTGTGTAATCGGTAGTTCCTGCAAACCACATGCTCTGAACAGCTCCCGGACCGTCTATTTCCGCTATGGTACGTTCTGTACCCGGAGCAAGCGAAATGCTCGGAGATACCTTCCACCCTTGCCCGAGATCTCTGGCAGCTCCGGAGCCGGTCAATGAAGTGTCTGACGGACACCCTTTCGCGCCTCCTCCGACCTCACCGCCGAAATTTTCAGCAGATATAGAACGGGATTTCGCATCAGACAGACGGGAAAGATTTCCGACACACATCCCGAGTCCATTGAATTTTTCCATAATTCTACTCTTTTCTCTCTATAATAGAAAATCGGATATTATATTATTTCAAGTTCGTCCACAGACGGGAACACCGGGAAAGGCGCTGTAGGAAGCGTCTGATACCAATACGCTACCGTCATGAAATCATCACGGCGAGGAAGATAACGTCCGCCTGATCTCCAACCGAGATCCTGCGCAGTTACACGAAGTTTTTTATCAAAACGGATAGGGTCCGGAACATGCCAGCGATAAAGCTGAAATCTTTCCTGACACTGATATATGGCATTTGAGTGTATATGCTGAAACATTCCCGCATAAAGTCCCGAATAGGTCACATAATGATCCTTCGGAACCCATCCCCATGCCCCGAGGAAATAATCCTCAATTCCGGTTCCGCAAATTGTAGGGAACTTACCGTCATCGTCTATGTAGAATTTAAGTTCGCCTTCTCCCCACCAGTTGTTTGAACCGTTCATTCCGGCAGCAAGCGACGTGCCGACATAATGGCCTTTACCCTCAACCCCGTCAAGAATAACATACTCTTCCATATATCCGACAGGCCGTCTCTGGCGGTACTGTGCATGAAAATATGCACAATCATCAGGAATATCTGTCAGTGTATAATTAATCTGATAGTAAATACCTTTCGGACCGTCGGTAAGATTTTCGAGTGTTATACGGCAGTGCTTGCGAAACGGCATCTCCCAGTAACAGCTGTATCCCTGTTTCGGAGCTACCATGACCATGGCAGAATCAAGCGTCGGATATTTACCGTTGGAATTTTCATCCGAGCAGTACATATGAGCAAAAAACGCAGGAAGCGGTACTTCAACCGAAGGATTCTTCTGATCCTCCCAATAAATACGCAGGATTATATCGTATTTTATCCATCCGGCAAACCACATGCTTTGAACAGCACCCGGACCGTCTATTTCCGCGATAGTAAACTCAACACCCTGAGGTACTGCAACAAAAGGCGATACCTTCCAGCCCTGTCCGAGATCGCGCGCCGCCGCAGAAGCAGTCGCCTGAAAATCCCCGGGGACAGCACGTGCGCCGCCGCCGACCTCTCCGGTTAAGTTTTCGGCAGATATAGAACGTGATTTGGCATTTGAAAGTCTTGACAGATTTCCGGGATTCATTCCCAATCCGTTAAACATGAATATTTACTCCTTTTCATAAATATATGAACATTAACAATGGATGCTTAAATCAAACATATATAATAAACATAATATTATCGGCTTTAAAAAATTACAGTTAACCATAATCAATAGTATCACTACGGTGACCATTTTTCTATTATTTTCGTAGAGCAATAATAGAAATATTTTCACATAATCGATTTGTTTACAAAAGAACATTTTTCTAAAAATATCTTATTCAAATATTTATGCTCATGCGCCTTGACAAAATAAGAAAATACATGCTATAATTGCACTGATATGATTCTGACAAATTTTCCTTCTTATTTATATTATAAATAATATATTTAACAACATATTTATTGTATAAAAACATTAATCTGGATTATTATCGTAACGTTTTTTCACATAAGGTATCGGAGGTCTCCGTCTACCGTTTGGCACAGGCACGAAGCATCTTCATGCCTAAGTGAAAGGAAGTGGTCACCTTAAATGACTAACAAAGAAAATATTGTACGCACCGAGCGCCGGGAAACGCTCGTAATGCGGTATAACAAACCGGCATCCGAATGGATGGAGGGGCTGCCGATAGGAAACGGCCGTATAGCGGGAATGGTGTGCGGCACATCCACAGGATTTGAGCGCATCGCTCTAAATCATGAATGGCTCTATAAAGGTATATTCAAAGACAGAGAGGCAGACGAGATACCGCGCGAGAATCTCGAAAAAACACGTGCGTTGCTTTTCGAGGGTAAATACAAAGAAGCCACTGAATATTGTACTACTGAGTTGTCAGACTATCGCAATCCGACAATAAAAGATAAACAGGTTCTCCTTATGGATCCGTTCCAACCTGCCGGCGATCTGACAATAACCGAGCTTAACGGTCTCGGGAATACATTTGACAGAAACGAAGAATACATTCGTCAGCTCGATATGAACAGCGCATTAGTATCCGTTTCGAGAATATGCGACGGAATCAATATAAAACGGGAATTCTTTGCATCTCAGAGCGAACCCGGAAATATGTGCATTCGTCTCAGTGCAAGCAAGCCAATATGCTGGAAGCTTGATCTCTCGCGCCGCGACGATCCGGACTGCGAGCTGTCACTGTACACCGATAGCACCGAAAAACGTATTGTTATGCACGGCGAATTCACCGGAGACAGCAGATTCACTGTTGCGATATATATTGCATCCACCGACGGAAAACCGGAATACTCAAAGGATTCTGCAAGTATCACAATAAAAAATGCAAAAACCGTAACTGCATACCTTAACATCGGCGTGACCGACAAAAAAGGCGAACCGGATAAAGAGGCATTCAATCTCTTCGGGGGAGATTTCGAGTCTGCACTGAAAGAGCATTTGAAGTCATATTCGGAAATGTTCTGCAAATGCCGTGTAAATATAGCGGACAATGACTGCGCTGAAGCGGAAAAATTTTATACAGACGAACTTCTTGCAGGCTATAGAGCAGGACAGTTTGAAAGCATAATCCCGATACTCTACTTTAACTACGGCAGATATCTTCTCATATCTTCCTCCGGTAAGCTTCCGGCAAATCTGCAGGGAAAGTGGAATGAAGAGCTGCTTCCGCCGTGGAACAGTGATTTCCACTGCGACATAAATCTCCAGATGAACTACTGGATGGCAGAAACTGTAGGTCTCTCCCAATTCACCGACTCATTTTTCAATTTCTGCGAAGGAATGATAGAAGAAGGAAAGAAAACAGCAATGCGGCACTTCGGCTGCCGCGGAATACTTTATCCGCTTGCCACCGACTGTCACGGACGGGCGATAATCACAAGAAGCGGATGGGACATATTTGTCGGAACCGCCGCGTGGCTTGCAACACATTACTGGATGCACTGGCAGTATACCCGTGACATAAAGTTTCTTGTAAATCGCGCATATCCGTTCTTTAAGCTGATCGCCGAGTTCTATGAGGACTTTCTCTGTGAGGATCCTGACGGAAACCTCCAGATTGTTCCGTCACAGTCTCCCGAAAATCGCTTTGAAGAGGCAGGAGATAAGCATCCTGTATCAGCCTGTATTTCATCAGCTATAGACATTGAGCTTTGCACCGCCGTATTCGATTGGGTAATATTCATTTCAAATCTATGCGGTGCGGACCGTAAGCAATGCGAAAAATGGATAGAAATACGTAAGCGTCTGCCCAAACTTAAAATCGGCAAAAACGGCGAGCTTCTCGAATGGACCGAACAACTTACGGAAACAGAACCGGGACACCGCCATTTCTCACATCTGGTCGGAGTATATCCAATAGATATAATAAATAAAAAAGATACCCCTGACATATTCAATGCCTGCAAGGTATCTCTTGACAGAAGGTTGGAAGGCGGAGGAGGACACACCGGATGGAGCCGCGCATGGGCATCCGGACTTTATGCACGTTTCGGTGACGGTAAACTTGCAATGGAACACTTGCGCGCGCTTATATGCGATTTTGCAACAATTTCAATGCTCGATCTTCATCCCCCGCGAATATTTCAGATAGACGGCAACTTCGGAGGCTCGGCAGCTATAGCAGAAATGCTTATCCAAAGCTATGAAAATGTGATTTCTCCGCTTCCCGCATGCCCTGAAAACTGGAAAAGCGGCAATATCGAAGGCTTCCATTGCAGAGGAGGTTTTATAGTCGATTTTGATTGGATCAACGGCCGCGTTGTACATGCCACTATTGCTTCAAACTGCGGTGGAGAATGTTGTATACGTCTGAAAGGTACTACAAGTTGCAAAGGTTCTTCAGGTTCATGCCGCATCGAGACACAGGTTGAAAACGGCATCGTCCGTTTCGATACAACACCCGGATGCAAGTATTTTCTTGAATTCAACTGATAAAATAGCAAATGTTTGCCACGGTCTATCATCCATGCAAATAAAATTATAAAATGGCATTTTCGAAAAAGAAAGGACTCATAACGCCATGAAAAATATATCTATATACGAAGCTCCGGTAGAAATAAACGGACTTCTCTCGAATTATCACAAAGGACATCTCTGGAAAGTTCCGGAAGAACTTTTCGGCAAGGTAAACGACGGTGTTGACATAATGGGTATCCGCTGTACAGGCGGGCGCATCCGTTTCCGCACCGATTCAAAAAATCTTCACATACGTGTAATTCTCCACTCATGCACATGCGACAGTAACTTCCCGATCATCGGATCCTCCGCATGCGATGTTCTGCGCGGCCGCGGAATAGAAGCTGAGTATATAGGTTACGCAGTTCCCAAAGCATACGGCGTACTCGTTGCCGAACGCGATATCAAACTCCCAGGCACAATGGATGATTATACAATATATCTTCCTAGAAATGAAGCAGTTGAAGATCTTGAAATGTCTGTTGACGATGACGCTCAGGTTCTTGCACCTACTCCGTATACATATATAGATCCGGTTTTCTACTATGGATCTTCCATAACAGAAGGATGCAGCGCATCACATCCGTCATGTAATTTTGTTGCATATACAGCAAGATGGGTAGACGCAGATTTTGTCAACTTCGGCTTCTCAGGATCGGGAATGGGAGAGCCCGCCATGGCAGAGTTTCTCGCCAAACAGAAAATGTCAGCATTTGTTATGGATTATGACCATAATGCTGACAGCGCAGCGCATCTGCGTAAAACACACGAAAATTTCTACAAGATTATCAGAGAGGCGCAGCCTGATCTTCCGATAATAATGCAGTCTTTGTGCGATGACTCATTTAAATTTGAAAAATTGGAGCGTCGCGATATTATCCGTCAAACCTACCGCAACGCAATTGCTGCCGGTGACGAAAATGTTTATTTTATAGACGGAAGCGAGACATACGGCACAGTCGGGCGCTTCGCATGCACAATCGACATGCTGCATGGAAACGATATCGGAAACCGACTTATGTCAGAGCGACTCTATCCTGTTCTCCGCGAAGTACTTGCCAAAAGATACGGAGTCAGACCGTCTATTGTCGTAAATGAATCAAGCTCTCTTTCTGCAAATATAAATTACAAGGAAGTCACAAGTCCTACATACACTATAGATAATAATTAACAGCATGGCAATTTAATTTCTTACATCAAACATCTCCGAGATAAGCGAAAATTTAAATAATCAATAATACATTGTCCCGAATCGCATTATAAGCGCAATTCGGGACAATATTATTTTCCAATCAATTTCATGTTTTCAATAAATATATAAAACTCTCTCATTTTCACCGCCGCAAAGCGGCGGCCGCGCTGAAAAAGAGAGAGTTTATATCAAAAAATTATTTACGTTTCTTGATAACTACAAAGCCCGCAGCAGCAATCAAAGCTGCAGCAGCAACTGCAATTCCGACATCTCCGGTCTGAGCTGCGTTTGAATTTGTCTTATCTCCTGTTGTAGGAGTAACAGGTTTATCAGAAGAACCATTCGATCCGCTTCCCTGATTCTGGTTTTGATTCTGATTGTTATTATTGTTATCGGAAGCAGATGTATCAGCAGGAACATCAGGCGCCGCTGTCGGTGCATTTGAAGAAAGCTTAACCTTTATATTAGGAGTACCGTCAATCGGATTGGCACCGTCAGTAAGTACGATAAAGTCGTCAAGGTTACATCCCTCAACCTCTATACCTTCAGCCAGGCGTGCCTGGTCAAGACCGTATTTACTGCCTGCCGGACTGTCAATAACATTTACAGCATATTTAAAGCTTCCGCCATCCTGAAGAAGTCTTGCCTTAGCATTCTCACTTACAGGAAGCTTCATCTCAACTATATAACCGTCATTCGTCTGTTTAGTTACATAGTATCCGGCATCCTTATTTTTCTGATGCTCAAACCAACTGTAAATATCTACCCAACAGCTCTGTCCGTAGTTCATTTCCTTATACGCAGTAAGGAACCTGCCTGCACGGTCAGCGGTCAAAAAGAAAGTCATTCCTCTGAATGTAAAATTAACACGAACAGAGTCCTGAAGCCATGGTCCGTAATCATTTGTAGCTTCACAAGCCATCTGATAATGAGCATCATCAACAACGCCCATATCATCATCAATAACTCTTACAGCCACATAAAGGTTGTCGTCATCCCAAAGAAAATACGATGTTGCTTTCGCGTCCCATCCGTAAGCAGTGTTGTATCCAACGCTGCCTTCTACCTTATTTCCTTTTTCATCTTTCTCATAGTCAAACTCGAATTTTCCGTTAGCCCAGAAATTCTCACTGTTACGCTCGGATTTCCACTCATGTTCAATATAGAAAGATTCAAGGTATGCCGCATCAATCTGACCATCTATATTAGGCGTAGCCTTAAGTACGTTCTCATTGTGATTCGCAGCCGAAGCAGGAATTGCAGTGAGAGTTGTGGCTGCAACAATTAAAGCAGCAATAGCCATACCAACTTTTTTCATTGTAATCACCTTTGTAATAAAATTACATACATTTCATATTAAAACATATCACTATATATCATATGCAGAAACCGGTCCGCCGATCACTCAGCGGACCGGAAATATCACTTTAATGATATAAACGAGCCGAAAATAATTTTATTATTTAAATTACTTTCTCTTCTTTGTTGCTACGAAGCAAGCGCCTGCCGCAAGAGCAACTGCTGCTACTACAACGCTTGCATCAGCTGTTGCAGGAGACTTGTTGTCATTCGGCTTATTATCAGGCTTAGCTGTTGTAGCCGGCTCTGTAGCGGGTTCTGTTTCGGGCTCTGTAACAGGCTCTGTAACGGGAGCTGTTGTCTCCGGAACAGGCTCTGCACCGAAGATAACCTTACCGGCAACTACCTGGAAGTTTACATCTTCCTCATTGTAGTTACAGATATCACCCTCAGCGTATGTTACGCTTACAGGAGTAGATTCACCGTCAACACCCTTAAGAACTGTGAACTTAAGTGTTACGAATGTGCCGTTTGCCTTAACATCATTTTTTGCAAGCCATACAAACTTCTCAGCCATAGTGGTACTTGCATCAAAGTCAGCACCGGTTACAACTTCGTCGAGTTTAAGTGCTTCATTGTCATATACGAAAGTAAGTGTTGCAGCGGTGAAACCGGGGTTGTTAGAAACAACAACCGGAACCTCGATTTGCTCGCCTACCTTACCGTATACAGTTCCGACAGTCATTGTAGGAGCAGTAGGATCAAATACAGTAACTTTACCTGCAGTTACAACAAAGTTTACATCTTTCTCGTCATAGTTGCAGATATCACCCTCAACATACTTAGCATCTACAGTGTAGTTTCCGCCCTTAGCATTGTCAAGAACCTTAAAATTGAGTTTAAGGAATGTGCCGTTTGCAGTTACATCATTTTTTGCAAGCCATACAAACTTTTCAGCCATTGTTGTGCTTCCGTCAAAATCAGCTGTATTTTCAACTGATACAAGTTCAAGAGCTTCCTTGTCATACTCGAAAGAAAGTGTTGCAGCAGTAAAACCGGGGTTGTTTGCAACATCAACAGTAAGTGTAAACTCTTCTCCCTTGTTAACTGTAGCAGAGCTTACAGTCATAGTGGGTTCGTCGGCAGCAAATACGCCGAATGCGCAAACGCTCATCAGCATAGCTACTACCATTACAAATGATAATAATTTTTTCATTTTTTCCTCCAAAATATTTTTTATAATTTTCTTGATAATTTCTTATCAAGTTTTTAACTTTATTGTCTTTATATTACATACTTATTTCGCCGAATCAACACCGGCAATTACCTTCATAAGACGGGTAAGATCCTTGGAGTTTACAGTTCCGTCACCGTTTATATCGCCGCTACCTTCGAGTTTTGCGTTAGGATCGCCGGCAATATACTTCATAAGACGGGTAAGATCCTTGGAGTTTACAATTCCGTCGCCGTTAACGTCTCCGTCAGCTCCTGGTTTTTCTTCCTCTGCTCCGCAGCGTGTGCAAACGCCGTCAACAAAATCGTGACCGAGAGCTGCTATTATTGTAACCTCTTCGTGACCGCATATTTCACATTTAACGGTGGAAGTTCCTGCCTCTGTGCATGTTGCATCTACAACTACAGCATCTCCGTACTTATGACCGAGAGCCGCGATTACCTCAACCTCTTTATGATCGCATCTTGAACAAGTTCTGGTAGAAGATCCGTCCTCTGTACATGTCGGAGCTACAACTACCGCTTCGCCAAGATCATGACCGAGAGCCGCGATTACCTCAACCTCTTTATGGTCACATCCTTCTCTTGTGCATGACTTTGTCGAAGATCCGTCTTTTGTACATGTCGGGTCTACAACTACAGCTTCACCCATATCATGTCCGAGTGCAGGAAGTTCTTCTATTGTTTCTTCTACAGGGAATCCGCATACTTCACAGTGAATCGACTTCTGTCCTTTTTCTTCGCAGGTAGCTTCTTTATCAACTACCTTTTCAGCATTAGGATCATATGTATGCTGTCCGCCGAGTGCGGGAATTACTTCTATAGAATCAGGATCTATCGCACCGCATACTGTGCAGTGAATCGATTTAGATCCTTCAGCGATACATGAAGGAGCAAGATCTACAGTTTTCTCATCTGCCCATGTATGAGGAAGCATCTCTGTTTCCTGTGCAGACTCCAAGCCGCAAACTTCACAGATAACTTTCTGAGTTCCTTTTTCAGTACATGTTGCAGTATTGGTACCTTCTACGACAGTCCATGTATGCTCATGCTCAGCAGGAGCTTCTTTTGAAAGAGTGAGCTTAAGCGTCGGATCTCCGTACTGATGCTGACCGGAAGTCATATTTGTAAAGTTTGCAAAACATGTACCGCACTCAATTATACCTTCAGCCAGTTTACCGGGATCAAGAGCATAGTTATGCCAGTCATCATCACCAGTTCCTAAATCAATGGCATCAACCGCAATAAGAGAATAGAAAATATTGTAACCGTCACCGAAAGCAGGGCCTTCGCCAATAAGTTCGTTAAAATTAGCCTGATCAAGGTCTACGGGAATAACAAGCTCTACAGTATAACCGTCATCTCTCTGAGAGGTTGCCCAAAGAGCATCCAAGTCATAGTTATCCTCATGACCGTTCCAACCTCTCCAGTTGAGAGCCCACGACTCACCTGTTGAAAACTTATGAGCATACCTGCCGCCGCGCTCTGCGCTCAGATCGAAATAGCTCATCTGTCCGCCGATATCTATACCAAATCTCGGCATTACCTGGTCCTGAAGCCAAGGTCCGTACGGAGCCCCTGTGTTAAGGCATTCTGCCTCGTACTTTGCATCAGATACGACTCCCATCGTAGGATCGTGTACATCAATTGCTACATAAAGATATCCGTCGGGAGACCACAGGAAATATGAAGTTGCGCTTATACCCTTTTCGGGATCATTATAAGGATACGGCGTATAGTCAGGATTTTCAATTTCGACAGTCGCACCGTTTTCATCCTTGTACTCTGTTCCGTCCTCATTGAGTTTGTTCATCTTCTTTGCGTAAATACCGCTTTCCCAGTGATTCCAGTTGCTGTCAGCAGTATTGTTAGGATCTCCGTCCTTGTAATCCTGCCATACATGCTCGATGCGATATGAACTCATATATGCTCCGTCAATGATACCGTCGATCTCTATATCATCAATAGAAGGGATCATAAGTACCTTGTCGGAAGGAGCAATATCAGCAACCGCAGCACTCGGAATAGCAACAACAGATGAAGCAACTGTCGCTGCTGCTAAGAACATTGCAAGTTTTTTCATGTTTTTCTCCTTTTCTGTTTTTGCGGTAAAAGACCGCAGGCTCCGCCATTACATCAGCACATATTCAGGCGCGATCCGAATAACATACCGATGCGCAAGCAAGTTATTTTGAAGCATATGCTTCATTACGTCCGTCTTCGTAAGGATAAATCCACCCGAAGTTTTGTATAACCCCCAACATATACGCGCGGTCTTTCGGGTTTTATACGTTCTATAAATAACACCTGTCATTTGGCATACACCCGAGTGCATACCGAATTTCAAGCACTATTTCATTTTAGCCACAGCATAAGATGCATCAGCCAAGAATTAACGGCCGGCTCTTACATCTTTAAGAAAATATTCTTATTCGTCTTTGCCGTTCTTCCTTTTGGAAACGATAACCGCCATAGCACATGCTGCAATCGCTATCACAATAATGACGGCAACAATAGCGACAGTAACGATATCCTTAGATATCCCTTTCTCACCGTCGGACGAGCTATCCTGAGCAAGCGAAGGATCTCCGCCTTTTTCAACATTAACAACGCCCGGAACGACATCAAAAGTAACATCCTCTTCATTGTAATTGCAGATATCGCCGTCACTGTATGTAAGCGTGATATCAGCTTTTCCTGCCTGAGCGCTCTTAAGAACCGTAAAGTTAAGCGTAACGTATTTGCCGTTATAATCGGTATCTTTATCACCGACCCAAACTATACGTTCTTTAGCCTCAAACATACCGGATACTTTACCGTCAAGTTCAGCAGACTCAAATTTGAGTCTTGATGTATCGTATTTAAGACCAAGTATGAAACAACATATGCCAGGATTGCCGGAAATCGAAACATCAACAGAAACTTTGTCTCCGGCATCCGCCGACACACTGCTCACCGATATCGTCGGCTTTTCATTCTCAGCCGATACAGCCATACTAAGCGGTGCTATCAGAACGGTAAGTGAAAGTAATAAAAATGCAAACTTTTTCTTTATCATAATCTATATGATTATCTATATGATTTATATTTATTTACGTTTTTTAATTACAATAAATGCTGCTGCTGCCACAAGTGATGCAGCCGCTACCGCAATTCCTATATCGCTTGTCTGAGCAGCGCTGTTTCCGCCGTTAGGAGCAGCCGGCTTAGGAGCAGTATTGTCATTATTTGTATTTCCGGAATTTCCGTTGGACGGTGTCTGATTATTTGTATTATCAGGTGCAGTTGTCTCCGGTGAAGCATCTGCGTTGGGATCAACTGTAGGAGTATTAGTCGAAAGCTTCAATTTATACTTTCCGCCGCCGTACAGAGCGAGGTCATTCCAAAGCATAAAATCTTCCGAATTGAAGTTTTCTTCTACAACTCCCTCTTCAAGATGAGCGGGGTCTATGCCGTATTTGAAGTTCATAGGAATATCACAGACAGATAAACCGTAACTGAAACTTCCTCCGTCTTTCATGAGCTTATTTCTGGTTGACTCATTAACCGGAAGCTTCATCTCAACAATATAGCCATCGGTTGTACGTGAAACCGCATAAAGTCCGTTATCCTTATTAGGCTGATGATTATGCCATGTAGCCCATTCAATCCAGTTGGTAGACTCAGGAGAATCATATGCGGTACCAAAGCGTCCAACAGCCTCAACACGGAGCGTGCAGTTCATGCCCTTGTATGTAAAGCAAGGCGCTATTGCGTCTGTAAGCCACAGACCGTAGTCCTCATAATCCTCTACAGCCTCATTGTACTTTGCATCTGAGACACCAGTAACATCGTCATCAACAATTCTTACAGCAACATAAAGGTTTTCATCATCCCAAAGAAAGTAGGAAGTTGCCTGAATGTCCCAACCGTAAGCAGTAACATGTCCGACGCTGTCGGGCAAAGGCTCTCCCTTTTCATCTTTTTCTCTATCGGTAAACTCAAATTTACCGCTGCCCCAATAGTTAGAGCTGTCTCTCTCAGCAGGGAAATCATGTGTAACATTTGCCGACTGCATATATGCAGCATCGATCTTACCGTCAATGACAGGAGTATACTTAAGCACTCCATCACCGTTTACCGCCGCATTCGACGGTATAGCTACTAAAGCCGCTGAAGCAAGTACCGCTGCCATGAACAAGCTAAACTTTTTCATTTCTGTTCTCCTCATATTATTTTATTTAAATCAATGTATACTTTTTGTATACAAAGATATAAAAGCCGTTTAAACCAACCGCTTATGAGCGGAAATTTTATTGCCGAAACAACATCTCCGATCACACTTATATTATGCAATTTTTTTGCGAATTTTGCAATAGTTTTTACGAAAAATTTTTTTATATTTTTTGATAAAAAAACATCAAAATTGCAAACCAGTACTTTTTTTCATGCGCAGTAAAAATATGAAAAACCTTACACCGGAAAGGCTTACTTAACTGTCTTTTACCGTATACACGGATTCTTCAACAAAACCATCGCAGACATTGCTGAAATAACCGCTGCGCCTATTTATTATACAATTCATATAATAAACAATATCGCCTCATGCCGTGTATTATATAATATCATATTCTATACCCAAAAGTCAAGTGTTTCGCAAAAATTATTTGTACAATTTATCCCACTCATATTTCATATTGTTCACAAAGCCTGAACTGTACGGACAATATTCTTTATTTCTCCGCCATCACAGCATTTATCACTTCCGTTCTGTCCTGTATATCCGTTACAGCTCCAAGCCACAGGCTGAACTGCGTTTTTGCATGCGATACAGGAGATGACATATATCTGTAATGAAGATAGCGGGAATAAAGTGATGTTGATTTTCCGAGTATCTCGTTATAAGGAAAGGCTTCGTTCCATATATCATAAGCTGAGCAGGCAAAAGTAAGATCGTATGCATCCGCACCGCTTCCGCGGACTTTCCTGATCGGAAGTATTTCATCAGGCTCAGAATATATATCAAAGCATTCTCCGCGAGCCGAAACCGTATCATTAAAAAGATCTATATATCTGCGTACTGCCTTCGCCGATGATTCCCCGTAGTAATGTTTTATACCGATATCCATAAGCTCGCTGTACTCACTGTCACTCATATCCGGATCACTTAGCAGACATTCCGACAGATATTTTCTCAAATCGGAAAATTCAAGATCTGAAAGCGATGTATCAAATTGCAGATATACACCGTGTACGCCCTCTGAAGCATAGAAATTAACATTCTTTTTAATCGTATAAAGATTCGGGAAACTTACCGGATAGTAGTAATAGTCAGATGTAAAATCAATAACACTGACTTTTCCGCAAGCCTTTTTCCATGATCTGAGTTCATCAGCAAACGTTTTGTTTACCGAACAGTTTTTGTCATCAATCGCATGTGCCGAACATGCTTTCCTGTCACAGATAAGAACTTCGACATTATCCCCGAGGTACGATACAGGAGCTTTAAATGTTCTGTTCATCGCGAGAATACGGATATTCAATGAGGGATTCCTCTCGGCTATGGTCTTTACCGCACGAAAATAAGCCCCCATCTCTGTTTTTTCAGCCTCTGCAGCCGCCATACATTCAGCGCAGTTGCAAAGCTCATCCGGCGTATTAAATGTAACAGCGTATTTGACCTTTGCCTTTCGTTCCAGTGTATTTATAACAGTAGATTTGGAATAGCACGGAGTTGTATTTACACCATTCGACGCGATATGTTCGAACATATCATCATAATTTATATCGCCGTATTCCATGATCCCGAAAGTTCCGTCTGCCTGGACCGAGCGCAACGGAAAGATATTATCATTTCCTTCCGATCTGTAATTTATATCTGCAGGTACCGCAATATTTCTTACACTCGGCGGCGAAGCATTCGTCCTTGCATCATATCCCAAATAATTCTTTACAAAATACTCAATGCCATTCCAAGTTCCGTCAGAAGTTGATCCGGTAATAACGATACGGTTTCCGATCGTCTGAATCAAAAATCCGCTTTCCCCAAGTCCGGATCGATCTACTGTAAAATATCCTGCTTCCTCCGGGGCAGTACCCGTACCTACAACTATCTCCTTTGTTCGGCTGTTCATTGCGTTGCTTGATATTCTCGGAGACGATCCTCCGAGCAATGTAGAAAAGGCGCTCTGAAGCGCTTTCGCAGCTTCATACTCATCCGTAGCTCCGGAAGAATAGCTGTTGCAAACAATGGTATAGCTGACACCTTTATTCTGAGCAATAACCAGTCCGCTGTCCATATCTCCTATTGTATCAGAGACTGCTTTTACCACGCCGCTTGTATCTGCATTTCCGCATAATGTAAGCATTCCCGCGGTCAGCACAGAAAAGCAAAGCAATCCGGATATGATTTTCTTATTTATTTTTATCATTATAAAAGCACCTCCCTATTTTATTCTTCCGACATTTGCGAAGTCGCATGCCTTAAAGCCCGGAAGCATGGTATATATAGTCGCGTCGCTGCTCACTGTATAGTCCCCTGCGTTTATGTCGGCAAATCCGAAATAATTCTGATTGCTCAGATATATATTATCACGAAAATCTACCAATCTGCCAGTATCGGGCTGTATTTCCATACTTCTGGTGCGCGGGAAAATAATATTCTGGCGCACACTTGAATTACCGAAAGAATTAGAAGTGTATTTCGCCTCCGGATGAACTACGGCAGAGCCGTTTATAAGAACAGTCCACGGATAGCTCATTGCCCATACCTCGGAGCCGTATGCCTCGGCAGCTAATAAATCCTTCCAAAGACTTCCGGTAGGAAATGTAACATGAGACCCCTGTGACGCCCATCCGGCATTTGGATTATTATTATAGTTACGGTAGTAACAACGCTCATCATAATAAAATCCGGAATTTATAAGTATGTTATCCGTAATTGTATTATCCCTGCCTCCACCTATCATAAGACCTCTTCCGGCAACATTTATGAACATATTGGAAACGACTGTTTTTCCGGCGCCGCCGTCATCACAGTAATATCCGTTAGGCCTACCGTTAGGACTTGTTATATCCTTAATGACATTGTGTTCAAATATCATCTGACCGCCACGCCATCCGCCGTCATACACTGCGCCGGCATCATTTGCTTCTCTACATACATCGTGAATATAATTATATGCTATATACATTGATGACGCAGTATAGTTTATCGCATTATGCGGTGCATTATAAATCTCATTATGAGTAACCGTACAGCCGATGCCGCCTGCAGTAACTCCGGGATTATAGGTTTTATCTATCTGACCGAAATCGTGTATTTCATTATTGTCAACAACATTACCGGAATGCTTCAGCGTATAAGGATCGCCGCCGGTTACATTAACACCTGTAGAGCCTATTGTATAGACTTCATTATTATAAATATACGTTTTGTTTCCGTTTGCAACGATTCCGTTTTTAACTGCATTGCGTACAATGCAGTTTTCGATGCTGTTGCAGTCGCCGTTCATATGTATAATATCATATAAACCGTATTCAAATATGATAGAATCAAATGTATAGTAGTTGACATCCGCAGATAATACGGCATCATCGCATACCGGAATTACGATTTCACAATCCTCTATATTCCCGATCGGATAAACATAAAGAATTCCGGTTTCGCGGTCAACATAATATTCTCCGGCGCTGTCAAGTTCGTCAAATATATTACTGAAATAATATGTTCCGTTTCCTGTAAGATTTTCCGCCGATGACGACATTATGACACGGCCGTTATTATAGTCATATCCTGTAATAATTCCGGAATCCTGAACCCAGTCTATATGAAAATGGCCCTCAACCGTAACACCGTCTAAGTTCTTCCATGTTCCGACTATGCCGTCGGGATCATCAAAGGTCCATGTTCCGCCATTATTTGATACTCCTTCAAATCCCCATATAGAATCATCGTTAGGATACCTTGCGAGAGTTCCTCTTGTTCCGTTTATATAAAGACCGAATTTTTCGGAAGTATAATCTATTCCCTCAGTCTTAAGATCATATGTTCTAACGGCTTTCAGCGCATCGCCGGAAAGCGAACTCAGGACCTTTTCATCAGCTCCGCCGAATTTATCGGGAGAAAGTGTAACACCGCCGGTTATAACAACATCCCCGTCGCCGTATGCTTTATAGGTTATGCTGTAATCAGCAGTACCGGAATCCTCTGAAGTAAACGTAAGCGGTTCTTTTCTAAGGTACTTTCCTGATTTTATGTACACAACGATATCCGTATTTTCCGGAATCGAGTTTTCAGATTTCATAACTCTGATTCTGTCGCGTGCTGCTTTAATAGAGTCAAACGGCAGACTTTCAGATCCATCTCCGCCTGATGGAGCAGCTATATCAACATACAAACCAAGTGTCTCTCTGATCGGAGGCTCCTCCGGAATATACTCGGTATCTATAGGCTTTTCTGACTCATAACCGGTCGTTATTTGGGAAGTCTGTTCTCCGTGATCATCACGCGTCTCGCTTACATCAGGCACTCTGTCGGTCACTTTATCAGTCACGGCAAGGCTATCGGTAGCGGTTTCTGTTCCATTCACTCTATCCGATGAGTCTGTACTATCGATTTTCGGCCCGTGAAGCACAACGTCCTCACCCGCAATATACTTCATCAAACGGATAAGATCTTTCGAGTTGACAACCCCGTCTCCAGTAACGTCAAGAATGTCTTTTTCCACATCCGACGAAGCGCCTGAAACATTTTTCATAAGACGGGTAAGATCCTTAGCATTTATACTTCCGTCTCCGTTTATATCACCCGGTTCAGACGCATGCATGGCAATGCCGGTACTTACCGCCAACGAAAGCATGATCACGGATAATGCAGCGGCAGCCGCTCGTTTGCCGGTTCTGTAAAATTCCTGTCTTTTACGATTCATAATATGGCAATTCCTTTCCTTGCGCGTTATAAAACATTAAAATAATTTTATTAGTAAATCTGCCGAACCGCCTCAAAAGGCGGTTCGGCAGAACAAGTAAATATCAGCATTTACCGCCAATCATTCCACATCAAGTCTTCCGATAAGATCAGCATTAAATGTTTTAAATCCCGGAATATCATGATAAATTTTCGAATCTTCACGTATATTATAATTTCCGCCCTCATAATCTACAAATCCGATATCCGATACAGACGAATAATTATAGTTATCACGGAAAATTCCAAGACGTTCGGTATTATTACTTATATTCATAGCCGTGCCGCGAGTGCAGAAAACATTGTTTCTTACCTTTGTTGTACCGAACGCATAAGATACGTAGTTATCTTCAAGATCTACAACATTTGTAGTTTTAAGGAGCATTGTCCACGGGAATCTGAATGCCCACGCACGGGATGCATACGCGGGATATGTTTCTACCCGTCCCCATGCTTCTGTATCATGAGGAAGAAGATCTCCCCAAAGAAGGCCGAGATTTCCCGTAGCATCGGTAACGTCAAATCTTGTTACAAGAGTCCAGCCGGCATTTGCACCTGTTCCGGGATAATATCCTCGCTGGTCATATCCCATTCCGGAATTGATTATAATGTTGTCTGTGCAGATATTATCACGTCCGCCTCCGAATGCGATAGCCTGACCGTCTATGTTTATGCAGATATTATTTATAAAGGTCTTTCCCGAACCGCCGTCATCACAGTAAAATCCGTTAGGAGTATAGTAAGGGCTTAGATTATTTACGATATCCGACATTAAATTATAGCGGTATACACAGTTATTAGTCGACCAGCCGCCGACATATATTGCTCCGGCATCACCGGCTTCATAACAAACATTATGAATATGATTATATTCAATTATCACATCGCTTGCAACACATGAAAATGAAGTGTGCGGTCCGGTGTGTATATCGTTATGAGACACAAGGAAACCGTTTCCGCTGAGATAGATAGCTCCGTTATAAACTCTGCTGACTTCACCGAAATCATGAATATGATTGTTATCAATAACAGAGTCCGATGAAATAAGCTTTCTCATATTTCCGCCGTGAAGCTGAACTGCTGTTCCGCCTGTAGAATATATCTCATTATTATATATTACATTCCTGTATCCGCTAAGTTCAACACGGTTATACTCGGCGAGATCTTCCTGCTTATCCTCACTGTATCCTTTCACAGTTACAGCAGTATGAGCGCAGCGTATAACAGAATTACAGATCGTATTATCGTTTCCGGTCATAGTTATATTGTTATTGAGTCCGCCTTCTACTGTAAGTCCGTCAAAGGTATAGAAATCAACGTTAGCCATTATAACATTGTCTTTGCAGGAAGAGAACATGATTGTCATATTCTCATAATCATCAGGCGCATAAAAATACAGCGTCTTACTTTCCTGATCTATATAATACTCGCCAACAGCGTCCATCTCTTCTATTATATTACTGTAATAATAACGGCTGCTGTATGCATTCATATAGCTTGAAGTCTTAAGAGTAACACGGTTTGTCTCTCGGTCATATGCTTTTATTGTTCCTTCAGAACTTGACCAGTCAATTTCGAAATTGCCGAGAACTTTCACACCTATAACGCTGTCCGGATCCCATGTTTTTACAATTTCACTTTTATCGTAATATGTTTTTGTTGCTGAATCGCACTCATACTGCGAACCGTCATGTCCGGGAGTTTGATCGACAAAACCGATAATATATCTTTCGGGGTCCCCCTCATTTTTAGCCTTTTCGTTAGGATAGCGGGCTTCAACTGCGCGTTTTCCGCCGAAAAACAATGCAAGATTTTTGGAAGTAAGATCAATGTTAATTCCGCTGAGATCATAGGTAAGCACCTTAGCGCGAGCTGTCTCGTCCTTTATTCTTGCAGCAAGCTTATCGCCCTCAGCCGGCGCAGAGAAACTACTGTTATCGAGAAGCTTTCCTCCCTCAACAATGACAGTTTCGCCATTATAAGCTTTATATGTCACCGGATGTTCGGCAGAGCCGTTGTCGCCAAGCTCTCTGTCGAAGGTAAGAGTTTCTGTCTGAGTGTATATTCCCTCGCGAATATAGACGGTAACACCGCCGGAAACCGACTCGTTCTCTTTCATAAGACGAATCGCATCCCGTGCTTCTTCTATAGTAGCAAACGGATTTTCAAAAGAACCGTCTCCCTGTCCTTTAGCATCGTCATCAACATAAATAACAGTATCAGGCGCTGCTTCATCGGCAAAAACACCCCCGACAGTCAGTACCTGCATTCCAAGTAATGCCGCAAGTGCAACCGACACGGTTTTAACACGTGTTTTCAAGAACAATTTCTTTGTTGTCATATGTACCCTTCCTCCGTAATTAATTTCTTATACCGAATCAATACTATATCTGCCGATAAGATCTGCGTTGAATATCTCAAACGCGGAAATATCTGATAGATTTCTAAAAAACTCGTTTTTCTGTCCGTCAGAATAGCCGTCCGTGTAAACAACTAACGGCTTTTAAATATCCTATAAAAGTTACTCTCTTCTGATTGTGCAAATTTGAGCCGGTAACCGATAAGTTCAAATTCACACGCGAATATCTTCGCATTTTTTCACAAAAATCACATCATCTGTTCTGCGGTATCACCGTTTAATTTTATTTATTCTGTGGGGCAGAAGTTCTGTCCCACAGAATAAACTATAGATTTCAATTACTGAATCCCGATCTTTGAAAAATCATAAGCTTTGAAGCCGGGTGCGCTATAATACAACTTGGAATCGGATTTTATCGTATAATCTCCGTTGTCGTAATCAACAAACACATCGCTCGGCATAAATCCCTGAATATTATCACGGAACACCGCAAGCCGCTCGGTATTGTTCTGGATTTCATTTACAATCTTAGTTCCTACAATTACGTTATTTCTTACTCTTGTAGTAAGGAACGCATATGAAAGGAAATTATCATCCAGATTTACTACATTTGTAGTTTTGAGAAGCATTGTCCACGGATATTTGTAAGCCCATATACGGCTTGCATATCCGCCCACCTGGAACATCCAACCCCAGTTAAGACCCCAGTCGGTAGATTTTAAAGATCCATCCTCATTATATATTATAGAAGTTCCGACTCTTCCTGTAAGTGTCCAACCTGCACTCGCTCCGGTACCCGGAAAATAAGCACGTTGGTCATAACGAATACTTGTACCGCAATTTACCATCACGTTGTCGGTTGCAATATTTGAAGGTCCGCCTCCGAAAAATATAGCAGCGCCGTCTATATTAACAAGAATATTGGATATAAAGGTCTTTCCTCCGCCGCCGTCATCACAGTAATAAGCACTCGGGGTATAGTAAGGACTCGTAGGATTAGTTACATTTTCAATAAGATTATAACGGAAAACATTGCCGTTTCCGCGCCATGTTCCGTCGTATATCGTTCCGGCGTCTCCGCCTTCATAACACGTATCATGGAAGTAGTTATACTCTACAAGCATATCGCATGCCAAGCTCTGCATAGCAGCATGAGGGCAGCGGTATACTTCATTGTGCGAGATCGTAAAACCTACGCCCTCAGCATAAAGTCCGCTTTGATATACACGTCCTATATCTCCGAAATCATGTATTTTATTGTTATCAACAACAGTACCGGACGAGATCATCTTATTAAGGTCTCCGCCGTATACAGAGATTGCTCCGAATCCTATATGATATATCTCGTTGTTATATATCGTATTATGAAAACCTCTTGTATTAATGGCATTATCTCCGTCACGTATAATACCGTTCTTAACAGTAAAATTATTAGCCTCTGCATTTATGAGCGTTCCGTCACAATTTTCAAAGATAAGTCCGTCAAATGTGAGGTAGTCGGCACCGTTTATATCTACAAGATTACCGCTGAGTACCGGTACACATATACGTATATCCATGTAATTTTCAGGAGCGTAGAAATACAGCATTCCATTTGTTTTATCGATATAATACTCACCGACTACATCGATCTCTTCAATAATATTGCTGTAATAATAACGTCCGCTGTATCCGCTAAATCCGCCTTTTGATCCTGTAACGCGGTTGGTAGCAGGATCATATGTAATCGTCTGAGGATTGCTTGAACTCCAGTCTATTTCAAAGTTACCGTTTATCGTTACACCGTCGGTACTTGCCCATGTTCCGACAACATTTTCTTTGTCGTAAAAAGATCTGCCGTCACATGAATACTCTGGAAGTCCGCTGTGTCCATCAGACAAATCATGAAATCCAAGAATAAATTGCTCATTAGGATAGCGGGAAACCATTCCCCGAATTCCGTCATAATATAAAGCAAATGCGTCCGAATTATAATCTACTCCGAGTTCTTTAAGATCATATACAAGTGTATTTGCTTTTGCTTCCGCATTTTTAATACGCGAAGCCAAAACGTCATCTTCCGACGGTTTAGCAAATTTTCCGTTTTCAAGCGTGATACCGCCGTCTATGGAAGTATAGCCGTCACCAATTGCTTTATATATAATAGGAAAATCCTTAGATCCGCTGTCCTCTTCAGTAAAAATTAGTGTTTCCGACTGAGCATACACTCCGCGCTTTATATATACAGTAACGCCGCCTGTTATATCTCCGCGCATTCTCCGTATAGCATCTCTTGCCCCTGCAACAGTTGCAAAAGGCTCGTTTTCAGTTCCGCTTCCGCTGTCGTTGCCATCCGGAGAAACGTATAAAACATTCGTCGGCTCAACTTCGTCTGCGTACTCCGCAGCAGTTATTCCGAATGCAGGTACCGCTGTAAGTACCGCAAGCGTGAACGCTGCGATTTTATAAGTCAAACGATGACCGTTTAATTTATTTTTCATTTATGTGTCCTTTCATCTCATTTTTACGACACCATGATACTTGATATAAGCTTTATTTTCTTCCGATCTCATCAAAATCGTAAGCGCTGAATCCCGGAATATCCCGGAATAGCTGTGAATCGCTTCTGATCGCGAAATTACCGGAAGCTTCATCAGCAAAGCCAATCGGATTCAAAGTATTGTATAGCATATTATCACGTATTACCGCAAAACGTCTTACAACTAACGGAATTTCCATTGAATTGATTTTCTGACTAATCACATTATTTCTGATAACGACATTTGCAGTCGCATATGACATATACCGATCATACCGATCTTCAACCGTGGTCGTCTTATAAAACATAGTGCGGGGATAACGCATTGTCCATTGATCGGTTCCGTAACCCGGTTCACCGAAAATATTATCCCACAATATGTCGCGATACGGAGCAATTGCATTCATATAAGTTACAAAATATGCGCACCAGTCATCATACCATGTACGTCCGTCATAACTAAAACCGCCTCCATATTTGAAAGAAGAGCTGCTCGCAATAATATTATCAGTAACAATATTATCCTTACCGCCTCCCATAGCAATGGAACATCCGGCAACATTATAAAACAGATTACTTCTTACAATCTTGCCGCTTCCTCCGTCATCACAATAAAATCCGTTCGGAGCGCCAAGCTCGTATATATTATATATGTCCTTCACGATATTATTTTCAAAAACAATATTCTGCGACGTCCACCAAGCTACATACACCGCACCGGCATCTCCGCCTTCACGGCAAACATCATGAAAATTGTTATATTTTATAATAATATCGCGTCCGTATGCGCCCATTCCGTAATGAGGCGCGTATGCAATTTCATTATGCGTAAATGTAAAACCAACGCCTTCGGCATAAAGCCCGCCTTCGTATACAGTCTTTATTTCGCCGAAATCATGAATGTAGTTATTGTCTGCAACTGAATTTGATGAAATACTCTTAGCCAGATCTCCGCCCGACAATTTCAGACCGGTATATCCGACATGTGCGATTTCGTTATTATAGACAACATTGTTATATCCGTTAATATCAATGCCATCCTGACCGCAGCATCCGATATTACAGTTTTGCACAGTAACACCGTTACCACGGACATTAAGCGCATCTCCTCCGGTTCCTTCAATAATAAGTCCGTCAAGAACTATATTATCTCCTTTTACCGAAACAAGCGTCTTTTTGCACTGAGCATATGTGATCCTGATTTCGGAAATATCCTTGTCAGGATAAAAATAAAGTAGTCCGCTATCATCAATATAATATTCTCCGGGGACATCGATTTCGTCAAGAACATTTTCAAAGAAATATCTTCCGCCTTCGCGGTATTCCTTATTTCCTGACGGTATGTCAACGGTTATTCTGCCCTCATCAGCATTGTAATCAGAAAGAATGCCGTTGGTCTGTATCCAGTCGATTTGAAAATGCCCGCCGAGTTTAACACCATCGGTACTATGCCATGTCGATACAACAGGATCGGCATCACAAGTAAAAGGAACCGTTCCGTCAATTCCTACTGCTTTAACGTTAGTTAGATTCAGCGGTTTACCGTTCGGATCCCATGCATTCGGATACCTTGCAAGAACAGCGCGGGTCCCGTTATAAAAAAGGCCGCAAGATGAATCAATTTCCACTCCGGCAGCCCTAAGATCGTAAACCATTACTTTTTCACGGGCTGTCTCATCCTTTATCCACGCAGCGACATCCGGCTCAGGGTGACGGAATCCGTTAGCTTCGAGAACATATCCACCGTCTATAACAGCAGTTTCATTTTCATACGCCTTATAAACGACCGGCGCATTTTTACTTCCTGATATTTCAAGTTTAAGTGTATCGGTCTGATAATATATTCCTTCACGAATATACACAGTCGCACCGTCCGACAGTTTACCCTCGTTTTTCAACGCTTTAAGCGCTTCGTTAGCTTCCTGTACAGTGGCAAACGGAGATTCAAAAGATCCGTCTCCTCCCGTTTCTGCACCGGCGGAAACATACAGCACTACCGAGGTATCTTCTGATGCATACATCGCCAGTCCTCCTATCGTTGAAGCCATAAATACGGAAGCGAGCATCGTGACAGAGAGCGCAGCAGAACATAGTCTCTTAAATATTCTGCCATGGGGTCTGAATGCAGATCTATCCATTGCAAAAACTCTCCCTTTCAGTTTCAATGTTACAAACGATAATATTATACATACCGATTCACATTAGCGGCTCTGAAAAGAGCCGCAGTATGTGAATCAAATAATACTCAGACAATCAATCGTTGTAATTCAATATTCTGTTGAGGACCCATGACTTATCGGGCATATCAATAACGGACATCATCCATTCCTGATACTGCGTTTTTGCATGGGATACAGGTGAAGACTGATAACGGGACGAGATCATACGTGCAAGATAGCTCTCGTTTCTTGCGAGAGTTTCATTGTACGGATGTACAGATTCCCAAAGCTTATATGCCTCTTTTGCAAATGCGGTATTATATCCCTCAACACCGTCAACCTCTGTCTTCATCGGAAGTATCTCGGCCGGTTCGGAATAAATGTTGAAGCATTTTCCGTCTCTGGTTGCTTCCTTTGTAAAGCGGTCGATATATGTCTTGAGCGTTTCAGCATTTTCAGCACCGTAGTAATGAGCAAGACCGCTAATCATGAAATCATTGTATTCAGCGTCTGTCATATTCGGATTCTCAAGAAGAACTCTTGCGAGATACAGACGAAGGTCTGCAAATTCAAGACATGACTGTGTTGTGTCAAACTGGAGATATACAGCGTACATACCCTCAGATTTGTACCACTGAATATTCTGCTTCATTGTATAGAAGTTCGGGAAAGTTACAGGGAAATAGTAATAGTCTGATGTAAAATCAAGAACACTTACCCGTCCGCAGACCTTTTTCCACTCTTCAACAGTTTTAACAAACTCAGCGTTTGTTTCGCAGGAAGGATCATTTACAGCGTGTGCCGAGCAAAGCTTCGGATTGTAAATAATAACCTCTACGTTATCGCCAAGATATGACTTAGGAGCTTTGTATGTTTCGTTTGCAGCAAGTATACGAACCGTATTTCCTGCGTCTACATCAGCTGCAGCACGTTTAACCATCTGGAAGTAGGCTCCCATATCGGTTCCTTCCTCCTCGGCGGCCTTACGGCAAGCTTCGCACTGTTCAACGCCTCCGCACTTCGGAGCAGCTGCTGTATTATATATAAGGCTGCCTAAACTATTTGCTTTTCTGAGAATCTTATTGTAATTACTAGTGCTGAGCGTAGCGTAGCACGGACTGTCTGTACCCGGATTAGCATATGCAACATGTGTCATAAGCTTATTATAATCTATATCGCCATACTGAGAAATGTCGAATCCGTCGATAACGGTATTCTCCTTGAGTCCGGGCGTTACATAAGGATCGTCATACTTATAATTTACAACATCAAGCTTAATACCCTTTGTAGCAGTAGGAGTTACCAATGTAGAAGAAACATCATACTTAAGATATTCCTTTACAAAATAATCAACTGCGTTCCAGATACCGTCCGCAAGGTCGTAATTCTGGTAAAGGTTCTCCTCTGTTCTCGGATTCTCGGCAGCCGCGAGAAGAACCGTGTTACCTTTTCTTACGATCTCAAAGCTGTCGCCTTTATATGAGGTAAAATCAATCTCAGGGAAAAGATCGTTTCTGGATGTAGAACCGATTATTATCTCATAATCAGCGTATTCACCGCTTCTGCGTGCAGTATCGTTTACTATTCTGATATTGCATCCGGTCATAAGTCTTATAGTATTCTGAAGCGCAACCGCAACCTCATACTCATGTGTAGCCTGGGCAAAATCTTTTATGGATACCTGATCCTGATTCGATGTTACCTTGTTAGCTGCACCGACACATACGATCTGATAATTCGATGTCTTGTTAGCAGAAACTATCTCAAGAGCATCTGATTTATTGCTTACAACAAGGTCGGATACATCCTCAGGAGTACCTTTGGGTTCAAGATCGGGATAAACCTCATTATCGAAATTCGACGTCTCAAACTCAGTTTCAGGCTCCGGCTCTGTCGTCGACGGCGGAGTAGGCACATCTGTGATAGGCGCTGTTGTATCGTCAGGCGGAGTAGGTCTATTTGTATCTTCCGCTGTTGTATCGTCGGGCGGAGTAGGTCTATTTGTATCTTCCGCCGTTGTATTATCAGGCGGAGTAGGTGTATTTGTGTCTTCCGCTGTTGTTACATCGGTTTCATCTGGTTCAGGAATAAAATCGCCGGCAAGATATTTCATAAGACGCGTAAGATCCTTTGCATTAATTTTACCGTCACGGTTTAAATCAGCATCAAAGACTTCCACATCAACCCCCGCCGCATATTTCATAAGGCGTGTAAGGTCTTTAGAGTTGGTCACTCCGTCTCCGTTAACGTCTCCGAACTCTTTTTTTCCGGTGCCTCCCGCTGCAAACACAGCCGGAATCGAGCTTCCTACCATGAGACAACTGAGAATGAATGCTATCGCTTTGATATTCTTTTTCATATTGTAGCCATACCTTTCATTTATTTTTTAATCTAAACGTCATCCGACCTGCATCAATAGCCCATCCAGACCTTACTGAAGGATCATTTCGCTGCGTGTGACGCTATAAATTACTTCTTTATCGCGGGAATAAGCTCCCGTATTATCTTACTCCGATCATCGAGAATTCACATTCTGCAAATCCGGGAAGATCGTGAAATACTTTGGATTCAGGCTTGAGTCTGTAATCTCCGTTTTCGAAATCGACAAAGCCTATATCTTCAAGTGAATCATACTGGATATTATCACGGAAGTTTGAAAGACGTCTTGTATCGGGAAGAGCGTCCATCTTGTATCCGCCCTGATGGTATGTAACATTGTTACGAACCACAGTATGTCCGAAAGCGTAAGGAACAAAACGGCTGCTATAATCACGGACATTCGTTGCTTTTATAAGCATCGTTCTGGGATAGCGCAGAGCCCATTCTTTCGTTCCGTACCCCGGATCGCGAAGAAGATTTCCCCACAGACCTCCGGTCTGATATACTGCATTGTGCATTTCCCACTGATCGTAATAAAGACGTTCGTCATAAGAAAGTCTTGTATTTACCATGATATTGTCTTCAATTATATTATCACGGCCGCCACCCATTGCAAATGCATTTCCGTTAATGTTAATAAACAGATTGCTGCGGATAGTCTTTCCTCCTCCGCCGTCATCGTTATAATATCCGTTAGGATAACCCGTTCCGTAAATATTCTTTACATCTCTGATAATGTTATGATCAAAGATAATATCCTGAGGAGCCCAGCCTCCGAGATAAACCGCACCCGCATCGTTAGCTTCATAGCAAACATGATGAATACAGTTGTAACGGATATCAAGCTCGCTTCCGGACACTGACATCGCCAGATGCGGAGCATTGTAGAATTCGTTGTGAATACATCTGATTCCTCTTCCGCGGAGGAAAACACCGCCGTTATAAACGCGGAACACTTCTCCGAAATCATGGAATACGGTATCGGATATCTCAGACTCAGATGGGAGAAGCTTCTTCGCATCTCCGCCACCCATATCAATTCCATCTCCGCCGATCGTATAGAATTCACAGTGAGAGATAAGTCCCTTGTATCCGTCGAAACGCAGACCGGTTTTATATGTTCTGCGGACTGTACATCCGCGAAGCGTAAGTCCGGTACCGTCGAATACCACGGTCACTTCATTTCCGCATTCGATCGTGCAGCCTTCGATAGTAATATAATCAGCCTTTACCGAGATAACTCCTTCGGCACACTGCCTCATCTGAATCTGCATCTGTGCGATATCGCCATCGCAGTAGAAGTACAGAATACCGTTCTTTTTGTCGATATAATATTCGCCGGGAGTGTTAAGCTCCTCAAAAATATTTGAGAAGTAGTAACGTCCGGTATCACGCGCTTCCCCGTTACAGTCGATCGTTATTGTTCCCTTTTCCGGATCGCAGCCAATAATATAGCCGTCGGTGCTTGCCCAGTCAAGATAGAAGTTACCGATTATTCTTACGCCTTCAAAACTTCTCCACGTCTGAACGATATTGTCAAGATCTTTAAAGGTATAACGCCATCTTCTGTCCTCGTCACAAGGAAGCTGTTCAACACCCTCCATGTAGTGATAAGGCTCGTTAGGATATCTTGCAAGGATTCCGCGGTTTCCGTTCCAGTAAATCTGCGATTCACCTTCCCATGAAAGCCCATCCGCCTTAAGGTCGTATGCGACTATATGCTCGACTGCATCGGGATATTTCTTAGCTATCGGCTCCATAACATCAGCCGACGGCTTGTAGAATTTCTCGGGCTTCAGTGTGCGCGCTCCCGATATGTAAACTTTTTCGTCCTCATATGCCTTGAATGTGACCGGCGCTTTTTCCGTTCCGGAATCTCTTTCGTCAAGCTCAAACATATGAGTCTGACAGTATTCGCCTCCGCGGAGAAGTACCGTAACAGCATCTTCTGACGAAATCCTGCCCTCAGAGCGAAGCCCTCTGATTGCATCTCTCGCTTCTTCAAGCGTCGAAAAAGGCTTTCCGATGCTTCCGTCTCCGCCGGACACAGCATCGGCAGATATATAAAATTTTCTTTCCATTGATTCTCCCTTCGCCCCTGACGGGCAATCAGTATACTTCTGTTATTTAGTGCATTGTCAAAATTACCAAAGTCCGTCAGTCAGCAACAGTAACGTCTGCCCCGGAATCTTCGATCGGGTTTGTAACATTTTCAAACTTATTTCCGCGAAGAACAACGCTGACGCCGTCTCCGAGTTCAATACCGCAATCTGAATTTTTAGCAAGGTTATTCTCAAATACAACACCACGATAGCTGAAGCTGCCGTCCTCGTGTGTACGGCGCGGCAAAGCAGTAAACGTGCAGTCATCCTCTGCGACATTGTTACGGATAACAACAGACAGAGTCGTATCGTGAGTCGAGCCTCCGAGAAGTCCGATCGACGCACTGTTACTGTAGAAAGCGCGCGAACGGTAAACACGGTTATTTAATATCTGACCGAATATCTCTCCGGCACTGCTCCATGTTTCACCGATACCGCTGAGATCCTCCATAAGAACGCCGCCGTTCTCATAAAGCTTATTACCGTCAACGATATTTGAATAAGTTCCGCCCCAGTAATAGATACCGCGGCCGAGCGCTCCGACCTCATTTTCGATAACATATGTATTTTCAAACTTCTTGAAATCAGACAAACAAACAACGCTGGTTTCATCAAGCTCACAGTCAGGAACGTTTTCAACAGTCACTCCGTCTCCTCCGCTCGATTTGATCGGCATACGGAGTCCCGCGCCGCGTCCGGCAGTAACATATACACATCCGCGGTCAAACGCACCGGGTATAATTTCTCCGTCCTTGAACAGCCATTTCAGAGGAGCTTCCCCGTACTGCTTATAAATACCGTCTATATCAAGAGTCAGGCGGTCGCCCTCAAACTTCTTGATCGGAACGATCATATGATTGCTCCAGATGTGGAAGCAGAAGCCCTCCGAGTCGCAGTGCCAGTGGAACGGCTTTATTACATTGTTAGCCATATAATAGTTTGCATGTTCCTCCATGATCCAGAACACTGCACGGCTTGTTTTTGACTGAGTTCCGAGAATATTGTTCTCAAGAATAATATTGCGGCACTGACGGCGCCAATTGTAATCCGGATTATACGATGTAGAGAAAAAGTCAATACATCCAGCCATGTCGCCGCCAATAAAATTGTTGCCGCTTATAACGGAGTTCTGAGTACCCATCAGCGAAAGACAGTTTCCGCCGCCTTCTATATAGTTATCAAGGATCTTTATATTTCTTCCCTTTATAGCAACCACATCCCATACATTTGTCACTGCTGCATAGTTTGCCGTTGACTGTGCATATTTTTTTGCATTGTTATATTCATCTACATAAAAAGGTTCCGTTCTGTCTGCTTTTCTATGCTGAATATATGTAGGCGACTGATATATATGACAGTTTCTGATAACAACGTTGTCGGCGTCTCTCGTCTCATCTATCATATTAGCCGCGCAAGGCACACGGTTAAATTTGTCCTGTCCTATCTTCGGACCGTCCGGACGAATCGGAGCGCCAATAACCAGCGGAGAATAAACGCTCATTATGTTAAGATCTGCGATCTCAAAATCACCGTCACCGACAATAAATACATCTATATTAGTACCCTGAGCATAAGTTCCCCAACCGTCGCAGGGATTCATACCGAGAGGAAGCTCAAGCCATACACGGTTAGGATCCTCACCGACCAATTTTACATTACGCGGAATATGGATAGGACCGTAAAAATGATAACGTCCGTTAGGTACGATTACCGTTCCGCCGCCTGCTGCTCCTGCCGCATCAAGTGCCTTTTGGAATCCGGGAGTACTGTCGGGAAGATTTTCAAATGTTTTTCCGCTGGTATAATCAGAAGATTTCTGGAATGAGCCTACAGCTCCGAAATCAGTAACCTTAAATATCTTATCAGCGCCCTTAACAGCATCAAAATGACCGTTTTCAAAAACGTCCACCTCTACAGATACGGGCGCACCGCTCTTTTCATTTACAATATATAGCTTGCCTTTTCCGCAAGGAACGCATGCGGGAACCTTTGCACGCACCTCATAACAGCTTGCAACGGTCACAGGAAGCTCATGAACTCCTCCGGCGCAGTCGCAAAGAAATACCGACACTCCGTGTCCTTCGCTCAACATGCGTCCGAATCCGTGTACCTCGTCTCCGGAAACATCGATATCCCCGTAACAATCCGGAGTTGCAAAGCACTGACCGAACACGCGAAGCTCGTCACCGACAACAGCGGCATCGTTCTGTACCCACTTTATTTCAGGTACATTCATGTTGAAAGGCGCACTTTCACGGTCGCCGCATTTTGCAACGATCTGCCAGCCGCTGAATTCTCCGTCAGGAGTTACGATCGTCATAACGTGTCCGTCGGCTATCTTGACTACCTTTGCTTCTGTCTCACTTTCATCAACTGTATATGCCTCGGCGAAGTTTCCGCTTTTCAGCGCCTTTTCAAGCATTGCCTTTCCGCCGCAGATCTTCTTAAGAAAAACCTTTGCACCGTCAAAGCTGTCTCCTGTAACCACAGCAAGCTGTCCGGCGGGTGTAGCGTTCGACACATGCCGAACGATTATTTTATTGTTTTTTTCGCTGATATTCTGCATAAATTTTTTGCTCCTGTAAATATGTCAAAATTTTCATATTGACCGGTATCTGCCTATATACTGATAGTCGCAGACACCGAAAAGAGAGCTGTACCACATAGAGCATACGAAACAATCATTTTCAGGGATTTTATATGAAAACTTAATTTCAAATGGGCATAACTATATCAATACATACTACTCATAGTCTTATTTTATTTATACCACTGTTGAGTTATAAATACTTGTATTTTTATTACCGAAAAATATAACTATTTTCATTGGATAATAATGCATTTTAACGAACCCAGCTGCAAAGCGCCGATTGACATATAGACACCGCCATAATATGAATCATTCACCAATTTTTTTCAATTATAATTAATATATATAACAATTCAGTAATAAAAATCAAGTCGGAATTTCGCCGGTTATTTTTTTCCAAAAGATAATTCTGACGTCAATATTCGCCTTGACTTTTATATAAAATGTGATAGAATATTGCTATGCTCTTTTAAAAGTTATGAGGTAATTTCAAATGCTTTTTTCAAGCCTTTTTTTCTTGTATGCTTTTCTTCCGATACTTTTTATTCTTTTCTTTCCGATAAAAAAGTCCTCATACAGACGTGTCCTGCTTGTGATATTCTCACTGCTTTTCTATGCATGCGGTGAGCCTGTATATGTCTTACTGATGATAGCGGCAGCAACCGCAAACTACATTCTCGGTATACTGAGCCTTTCAAAAAAATGCTCCGCACATCCGAAACTGTTAATGGCGCTGTGTGTAATTTTAAATCTCGGACTTCTCGGCATATTCAAATATGCCGATTTTATAATAGGAACGGTAAATCTTCTCCTGAAACTTCATATTCCGCTCACTAACGCGAAGCTTCCGATCGGAATAAGCTTTTTCACGTTTCAGGCAATGTCATATGTCATCGACGTGTGGCGCGGAGTAACTCCGGCGCAGAAATCTCCGGTAAAGCTGCTTCTGTACATATCATTCTTTCCGCAGCTTATAGCCGGTCCCATAGTCCGCTATCAGGATATAGCGCCGCAGCTTGACGATATACATACAACTCCGTCGGACGTTTTTGACGGTCTGTTTCGTTTTTCAGTCGGACTCGGTAAGAAAGTCCTTATTGCAAACTGCTGTGCTTCTGTTGTGGAAAATCTTATATCTATCAGTGGAGCGCCGTCTCTGCTTGCGCGCTGGGGAGCCGCACTGTTTTTTACTTTCCAGATATACTTTGATTTCTCCGGATACAGCGACATGGCGATCGGTCTCGGAAGAGTGTTCGGTTTTCGGTTTCCCGAAAACTTTATATATCCGTTTGTCAGCCGCAACGCAACCGAATTCTGGCGGCGCTGGCACATCTCGCTCAGCACATGGTTCAAGGACTATCTTTTTTACCCTGTTCTTCGTTCAAAAGCGCTCCGCACGCTCACAAAAAAGCTTTCATCAGGAGGGCACAAAAAAGCGTCAAGGCTTATACCGACTGTTATCGGGCTTCTGATCGTATGGTTTTCAACGGGATTATGGCACGGCGCAAGCTGGAATTACGTTTGTTGGGGACTGTACTATTTTATATTTTTAACACTCGAAATGATTCTGGAGCCAAAGATCAAAAACCGTCTGCCAAAAATTCCGTCGGCAATACTCTCTCATGTTTATTTTGCTGTGATTACCGTATTCGGTATGGCAATATTCTATTTTGAAAATGATCTTTTCCGTAATCTCGGATATCTGTTCGGACACGGGATCAGCGGTTTTTCCGATATGTATACAAATTCTATAATAAAGGAAAATATTTTTCTTCTCGCCGCCGCTGCGATCCTGTCTGTTCCGACCGTCCCGACAGCTATAAAAGCTTTTGAGGCAAAATTCGGCAGGATAAACATAAATGTAAAAGCGGTATGCAAAACGGCAGCTATTATTCTGCTTATTTTTGCCTCTACCGTAAGGCTGACGGGGAATTCATATAATCCGTTCCTGTACTTCCGCTTCTGACGCTCTCGTAAAAGGAGATATCCCTAATGCATTCAAGCGACAAAAATCATAAAGACAACAATATAGCCGGACTATCCGGCGATACCGAAAATAAAAAGTCAGAATCTCCGAATTCCGAAATTAACGGTTTAAATATTTTTCTTTCTGAATGTGACCTCGACGAAGATGATGAATTTATTATACACACTATAGACAATCTGAAGAAAAAAAAGGCATATTATAATAAACCTGTCAAGCGTAAAGCACCGCGGCCGGAAATCCCGTGCCTTGCTCTGCTTGCAGTAATTTTTTTCTCGGCAACAGCCGCAAATATTTTTCAGCCCAACCGTCCCACCGTATCTGAGCAGGAAAAAAGAACATTAACGCAATTTCCGGAACTGTCTGTAAGCTCTGTCACAAACGGATCGTACTTCAATCAGCTCTCTCTTTTCTTTTCCGACACTTTTATAGGGCGGGAAAAGCTCGTCGGCATATCCCGAAGAATGGATAAATACCTCGGTCTGCACGGAAGCTTTTCAGTAATATCTCAGGGAGGCGCCGAAACCGAGCCGACAGATACAAACGATGATGAACTGCAGAAAAAGCTCGAAGAAGAACTGCAAAAGCTCACTTCTCCGGTCACAGAGCGCGTAACCGAGCCGACAGCGGCAGACACAGATCCCGTAACCGAAATAAATCCGAAAATACCCGAAATAACACTATCCCAAAAGGAAATAAAGCTGCCGTCCGGCAGCACGGCGTCGATTGCATTCACGGTAAAAGATGCCGAGGGACTTGAACTGACAGCCGAATCCGACGGAGACTGTGCGGCAGTTTCAATATCCGGACAAAATCTGATAATATCAGGAGCGCATGAAGGCACTGCAAAAATAACCGTAAAACTCGGAGATGTATATGACGAATGCTCCGTAACCGTAACCGCAGTTAAAGTCAGCGACAATCAGGAGGGCGCTGATTTTATTTCAAGTGGAATGTTCATTTACAACGGCGCAGTCTATACAATATCAGGTTACAGCTCTGTCTCAGTCGGTTATCTGTCCAGGTGCGCAGATTACTATAAACAGCTTTTCCCGAATACAAGGATAAGCGTACTTCCCGCTCCGGTATCCGCTGCAGTAATAGACGATCCCGAGATAACAAAAAATTATACAAGTCAAAAAAGCATCTTTGATAATATGCAGTCAAGAATGAGTGCGGATATAAACTTTATTAATATATATGATAATATTTTCGCCCACCGCAACGATTATCTGTATTTCAAAAGCGATCATCACTGGACACAGCTCGGCGCATATTACGCATACGAAACATTTGCGCGATCGGTCGGTTTTGATCCGACTCCGCTCGGCAGTATGCGTTTCGAAGTCATAAACGACTCATATAACGGCTCTATGTATCACTTCACCGGAGATGAACGCGTCAAAGAATTTATTGATAAGGTAGAAGTTCACTATCCCACAAAGAATGCTTCAATGACAGTCACAGACCGTGACGGAAACACTCATACATATAACGAACTTATTCTTTCAAAAACTGCAAACTATCAGGCGTTTCTTGCCGGCGATAATCCGTATACAGTAATCAACGTTCCCGATAACCCTCAGGATCTTTCAATTCTTGTTCTGAAAGACTCTTTCGGAAACGCATTCGTCCCGTTTCTTACCGAACACTACGGAAACATAATCGTTGTAGATCCCAGATACTGCGACATAAATCTTTACGACCAATTCAAGGATTACGGACTCACGGATATATTGTTTGTAAACAATGTTCAAAGTCAAAACAGTGTCCAATGGTCAAAATACTTCTTCAAATGTGTAGGGGTAGATCTCGATTCGCTTAAATAAAAAATGAAATGACAAAACCTGCTTGTATGGTATCATACAAGCAGGTTTTCTTTATACAATAACAATTCGCCTGCGTCCTGCAAGCGACTTTTGTTTATTTAATTCTTCATCTCATATTGTCTATCATGGCTCGGAGAACGTTGAAAATACGGATTTGATCTGATTTTGATAAACCTGATAACTCTTCTGACAATTCAGAAGCAATAATTTGATTTCCCACATCAAGTACGCCTGACAATAACACATCTGATGAAACTTTCAGTGCATTGGCAATACTAATAAAAACTTTTAATTTGGGTAATTTTTCCCCGCGCTCAATCGCTCCCATATAGCTAACGCTTAAATTAACCATTTCTGCAAGTCTTTCTTGTGTAATTCCTAATTCATCCCTGCATTTTCTTATATTTTTACCAATCGATTTATATTCCATGATATTAACCTCATAGCATATCACTCTTATAGTGCATCACATATACTAATAGTATATCTTTTTGAAACATATTTACAGTATCAGTCAGAGTATAACATATTCTGCCAGTGTATAATTTTTAAGTAAAAAGCTATTTACTTATCTGTTAGAATGTGTTATACTCTATTAGAGTAGATAGTGATTATTTTGAATCCTCTATCATAGTTCGGAGAACATTAAGAATACGTATTTGATCTGATTTTGATAAACCTGATAACTCTTTCGATAATTCAGAAGCAACAATTTGGTTTCCTACTTCAAGTACGCCCGACAATAGTGTATCTGCTGAAATCTCCAAAGCATTGGCAATGCTGATAAAAGCTTTTAATTTTGGTAATTTTTCTCCGCGCTCAATCGCTCCCATATAGCTAACGCTTAAATCAACCATTTCTGCAAGTTTTTCTTGCTTAATTCCTAATTCATCTCTACGTTTTCTAATATTTTTACCAATCGATTTATAATTCACACTGTTACCCCTTCAATACTATCTCTTGCAGAACTTTAACTACACTGACAGTATATCTAAAAGAGAGCTTTTCATACAGTATCAGCCAGAGGCACCGATACTCTGGCAGAGTATAAATCAAAAAAATTATTTGGAGAAAGGTAAGAACTGAAACAGGGACACAACCAAACATTATCACTGTTACTACGGGGCATACATAGCTATCGCCATATATTGTCGAAGCTATTGAAGATAAATAAACATAATAATAAAAAACATGGAGGATTAAATGTTTTATGGAAAACGAAATTTTTGAAAGAGATTACCAAGGAACAGAGAATAAAGAAACTTTGTCTCCAAGTCAACAGAAAATTTGGGAATATGCGGTAGAAAGCGGCCTTTTTAAGGCTTACGATGAAGCTAAGCGGAAAATACCGAAATATGTTGTACAAGAGGATAAAGAAGCATATGAAGACCTGCTTTTCCGCCTTGATTTTTATGCAATGAGGAAACACGGTAAAATTAAAGGTATAGTTGACTACGAAAAATATGAAGCTCATATTTATGTTGAGCTTCCGTACTTTGAGGCTTGTTTCCCCATGGATTTTGCCCTGTTATCTGATATGGCTGCAAAAACCCATAATGTTACATTTACGGCTTCTGAAGACGGCGGTATAAGGCTCTCCATAAGGATTAATTATTTTAAGGAAACTGAAAATATAAAAAAAGTGTTTATAGATTGCGTTATGGAGGATGAAAAACTTGTTGAAATGCTCAGGGAAAAATATGAAAAGGAAAAAGAGATAATATTATCAAATCCGAAATTATCAGAATGTTTCGAAGAATGCGGCGAAGAAATGGGAATGACGGCGGAAGAATACTATGATTGGGTTGAAGAAATTTATAATTCCAATCCCCAAAAATTCATGAAAATACTTTTAGATCAGATATTCGATAAAAATAAGAAAAAGGATTCAGAATAGTTGATTATCTGTAAACTAAATAACAAAGTCACCGGTTATCCGCCGAATTTCCGATAAGGACAGAATCAAAGTCACAAAGCAACAAAAAAATGCATGTCTGTCAAGGCAGACATGCATTTTTTCTTCAATTATAAATAATTATCGAATCGGAAATCAGTCCATAACGAAATATTCGTCACGGCCCGCACCGACGGAAACATATTTGATGTTGCACTCGGTCATCTTCTCGATGTACTTAACATACTTCTGAGCATTTTCGGGAAGTTCAGCAAAGCTTCTGCATCCGGAAATATCGCATTTCCAACCGTCAAGATACTCATATACCGGCTTCGCGTCTGTAAGCGCATCGCCCATCGGGAATACATCGGTAATTTCTCCGTAAACATCATACTTTACGCATACCGGAATTTTATCAAGATATGAGAGAACGTCAAGCTTTGTAAGCGCGATCTCATCTGCTCCCTGCATCATTATTCCGTATCTCGAAGCGGGAATATCAAATCCGCCTACGCGTCTCGGTCTGCCTGTAGCAGCGCCGTACTCACCGCCGGCGTCGCGAAGCGCTTTCGCCTCGTCTCCGAACAGCTCGCATGTAAACGGTCCCTCTCCGACACAGCTTGAATAAGCCTTCATGATACCGATAGCCTTGTCAAGACGCTGTGCGGGAATACCTGCGCCGATAGGTGCATAAGCCGAAATGGTATACGAAGCCGAAGTATAGGGAACGATACCGAAATCGATATCGCGGAGCGCTCCGAGCTGAGCCTCAAACATAAGCTTCTTACCGTCTTTGACAGCTTTATTCAGATACTCTGTCGTGTTGCAGATATAATCCTTAAACGGAAGTCCGAACTTTTCAAGCCATGCGATCATATCCTCTGAAGTGATCTCATCGGCTCCGTATCCGCCGTGTACCGTAAGGTTCTTCCACTCAAGGATTCCGGGCATCTTCTTTTTTACCGAATCCATGTGAAGAAGCTCGCCCATACGGAACGCCTTTTTCATATAGCGGTCTGCATATACCGGAGAAATACCGCGTCTTGTCGATCCGAACTTCGCATCTCCGAGACGGTCTTCCTCGAGAACATCCAGCATTTTGTGATAAGGCATGCATATTACGGCACGGTCGCTTATCTTAAGATTGTCAGGAGTAATATTTATTCCTGCGTCGCGAAGCTTCTGTACCTCTCCGAAAAGATGTTCAACGTCGATAACCATACCCGGTCCCATAACGTTAACTGTGCTGTCGCGAAGTATACCGGACGGAAGAAGGTTAAGTATAAACTTTCCTTTTTCGTTTATGACTGTATGTCCGGCGTTATTTCCGCCCTGATAGCGGATAACGATATCATAATCCTCACTGAGAAGGTCCACCATGCGGCCTTTGCCTTCGTCGCCCCAATTGATACCTGTAATTGCAGTAAGCATTTTTAAACCTCTTTATATAATTTTAAAATTTATACCTGAATTGATCCGAAAATCAGACATTGATCGAAATGTCAACGCCAAGCTCGTCCTTATTTGCCTGAAGAAGGGGAACTATATAATCACGCAGATATTCCTCTGTCTGCTTCGGTGCGCAGCCGACGAAAAGCGACGGATCTGCGAGCTTTTCAAGCTCCTCCGCAGTAAGACCGAACGTGGGATCGGCGAGAATACGGTCGAACAGATCGTTCTGCGCTCCGGAAAGCTTGATCTGCTTTGTAGTAGCTACGGAATGACGGCGTATCGCCTCATGAAGCTCCTGTCTGTCTCCGCCCTTCTTGACGCAGTACATAAGGATATTTTCTGTAGCCATGAACGGTATTTCCTCTTCGAGATGACGTCTCATCATATTCGGATAAACCGAACCGCCGCTTATTACGTTGATATAAAGCGAGAGGATCGCGTCTGTTGCGAGAAATGCCTCCGGAATCGAGATTCTCTTGTTTGCAGAATCGTCAAGTGTTCTTTCAAACCACTGAGTAGCCGCGGTAATTGCCGGATTCAATGTATCCACCATTATATAGCGCGCAAGCGATGCAATACGCTCGCTTCTCATAGGATTGCGCTTGTATGCCATAGCGGAAGAACCGATCTGACCTGCTTCAAACGGCTCATCGAACTCTTTAAGATGAGAGAGCAGACGAATATCGTTCGAGAATTTTGCAGCGCTCTGCGCGATTCCGCAGAGTACGGATACAACATTATAATCGACCTTACGGGAATACGTCTGACCGGAAACTGCGCAGCAGCTGTCAAAGCCCATTTTCTCTGCGATAAGCTGTTCTAGCTTTTTAACCTTATCGGTATCTCCGTCAAACAGCTCGTAAAAGCTGGCTGCGGTACCTGTTGTTCCCTTACAGCCGAGCAGCTTCATACGTCCTATCTGGAAATCTATCTGTTCAAGGTCATATGTAAGATCCTGAAGCCAAAGCGTCGCGCGCTTTCCGAGTGTGGTCGGCTGTGCCGCCTGAAAATGCGTATATGCAAGCGTCGGGAGATCCTTATGTTTTTCTGCGAACTCCGCCACTGCGGCTATGCAGTTTACAAGCAGTTTGCGGATAACCTTAAGCGCATCACGCATAACGATGATATCGGTATTATCTCCGACATAGCAGGAGGTCGCTCCGAGATGTATTATTCCCTTTGCGCCGGGGCAGGCATCTCCGTATGTCTTAACATGCGCCATTACGTCATGGCGAACTTCATGCTCATATTTAGCAGCGCGCTCATAATCTATATCATCGACATGCGCCTTAAGCTCAGCTATCTGCTCTTCTGTAATATCAAGCCCAAGCTCACGCTCGCTCTCAGCAAGTGCGATCCAAAGCTTTCTCCATGTGCGGAATTTTGTATCCGGTGAAAAGATCCGTTTCATCTCCGAACCGGAATATCTTGTACACAACGGATTTTCGTACACTTCTCCCATTTTTATGACCGTGCCTTTCGTTCTGACTGAGGCTCCTGAAATATCAAATAACAGAGCCTGCTTTACATGTAAAAAAACAGCATTACACTATATTATACCACAATTTCATTGTGCCTCAGGCACAATGCGCGGCAAGGCCGCAGAGCGACAGCTCAAATTGATGATTCAATGTTCTCTCAGGCGTCAAAAGGCTTGTTTTGCAAGGCTTTTGCAAACGCCGTGAGGTTATTATAACACAATTTCATTGTGCCGCAGGCACAATGCGCGGCAAAGCCGCAGAGCGATAGCTCAAATTGATGATTCAATGTTCTCTCAGGCGTCAAAAGGCTTGTTTTGCAAGGCTTTTGCAAACGCCGTGAGGTTATTATACCACATATTTTCTGAAAATGGAATAGCTTTTATAAAGATTGCGAATATTTATACGTAAAATTTACCGTCCATAAGCGAAACTTATTTGTAGTTTCAAACTATAAGATCGGCATATCCGAGACGGATTATCTTTTCAAGGTCAAATATCGGCATTTCTATCTGATACCCTATCTTTCCCGCACTGAAAAATACCGTTTCAAATTCGGTTGCACTCATATGGACTGTCGTTCTGAAAAATTTCTTCATCCCTATAGGAGAACATCCGCCGTGTATATATCCTGTTAAAGGAAGCAAATCTTTGGATTTCAGCATTTCTATAGACTTTTCCCCGACAGCTTTAGCCGCCTTTTTCAGATCAAGTTCCTCTGCAACGGGAACCATAAACACATAATTTGCCCCGCTTTTTCCCACTGTAACAAGCGTTTTGAAAACATGTGCCGGATCCTCGCCGAGAATCTCAGCGATCTCCGTTCCGCTCACCGCGTCGGTATCCGCGTAGCAATGCGCCTTATACTTAATTTTTTTGCTCTCGATCACGCGCATAACATTTGTTTTAAAATCCATTCGGTCTTCTCCTGTAAATGCCGCCTAAAGCAGCTTATATTCTCCGTCTCTCTCCATACAAAGAGTTTTTTCATAAAATACCGTCAGTGCGCGGACAAGCATTTCCGTATCATCCGCCCCCGCAGTCTCATATGCAGAATGCATTGCAAGCTGAGGCAGACCTATATCAACCGTATTAAGCGAGACATGTTCATTCGCTATATTTCCAAGCGTTGAGCCGCCCGCCATGTCTGCACGGTTTGCATACAGCTGAACAGGGATCCCGGCTTCCTCGCATATCAGTCTGAACAGTGCGGACGATACAGCATCGGTAGCATACTTCTGACTTGCATTATATTTTATAACTATACCGCCGTTCATGTATACCGAATGATTTCTGTCAGAAAATTCAGGATGATTCGGATGAACAGCGTGTGCATTATCGCACGAAACAAGAAAGCTTTCCGAGACAGCGCGTCTGTACACGGTATCGTCGCCTCCGGTACTCCGAACTATTCGCGTAAGCACATCTGTGAGAAATGTCGATGCAGCGCCCTGCTTTGTACGGCTTCCTACCTCCTCATTGTCAAACAGGCAAAAAACCTTTGCGCTTCCGCTGTCATCTGCGCCGAGAAACGCTGTAAGCGCGCCGAATGCACACTGAAGATCGTCAAGTCTAGGCGCTGAAATAAATCCGTTCCATTCGGTTCCGCGCTGCGGAACATAGAGAGAAAGATCCCATGACAGAATATCTTCTTCATTCGCGCCAACAGCCGCTGCTACAGCCCGTCTGAATCCTCCGGGTTCTGTCCCGGATGAATATATCGGTAGCATATCCACCGCCGCATTATACGACGCGCCGCTGTTGACAGATCGGTTCATGTGTATCGCGATATTCGGTATCAGGGCCTGCGCTCCGCAGAGATCGGCAAGCACAGTTTTGACTCCGCTTTCCGTTCGCAGCATTACACGTCCCGCAACCGACAGCGGTCTGTCCATCCATGAAGAACAAATCATACCGCCGTATCCCTCTGTCGAAAGACGCGAACAATCGCCGCCTTTAAGCTCGGCATTTTCTTTTATTCTGAAACACGGACTGTCACAGTGCGCCGCTGCCATCATGAATCCAACAAAATCGTCGGGCGGCAACCGGAACGCTATCAAAGACGATCCGTTTCTTGTGATATAGTATCCTCTGCCCGGTTCAGGCTCCCAGCTGTCGCGCTCGCAAAGCTCAGTAAATCCGGCTTTTTTAAGTATATCCGCAGTATGAGCCACCGTATGAAACGGTGTCGGACACGCTTCAATAAAATCAAACAGTCTATCGTTCATAAAATCGCTCCTTTGGTATGCAAATGTATCACAGTCGGGTCATGATCACATTGTAAACCTTTAATTCGGTAATTTTTATTGGTATTATTAAAATTATTTTTTAAACTTATATCTTTGCTAAACGCTAAGCAAATGCCTTTACAACAGAATTGTTTAATATAAAAACCTTGAACAGGAAAATACTGCATGCTTAATTATATCATAAATCGCTGCGTGAAACGCAGCAGCACCGCAAGGTGCGGTACGGCGAAGCCGTGATTTAGTCATTCAATGTTCTCTCAGGCGTCAAAAGGCTTGCATCGCAAGGATTTTGCTTGCGCCGTGAGGTTATTATATCATACAGTAAACGCTAAGTCAATCAGTGAAACAAATACATTATATAAATAAGAACCCGAACCGCTGATGCAATCAAAGATTGCGGGAGGGTACCCCGAAACATTCTTGCTTCACAATAAAAGATGCCCCGCGCATTTATGCGCGAGGCGTAATAACCCCATGATGTTTTCATAAGTTGATCATGAAAGGTTTAAAAATTTCAAGCAAGTTTTAATATTTTTTTAAAACTCCGCTCGTTGTTCGATACATATAAAGTTCAACATCGGGATTTGCAGACAGGGCTTCCGCCGTCTCACGATCAACCGTAACAACAGTTATCAAAGAAACATCAAGACAATCTTGTACAATATCCGGCGCATCATTTATTGCATATAAAACACCGAGTTTGCCATCATTCAAAGAAAGCTTTGCAAGCTGCGTAAGTCTATCGGTGCTGTCCGCCAGTGAAGTATGAGGAACTGCAAGAACCACTATACGCTTTTCTTCGGTATTTACTTCTGACACAAGCTGTAATTTTTCCTCTAAACCAATGTTAAAACTGTACCGAAGTATTTCATCCAAATATGTGAATGCTTCCGACGCATCATCAAATACAAAGTTTTTATCTATATCAGATTCATTTGCGGATGCGGTAAAAAAGACCTCAAACGGCATATCTTCTCCGGGAATTTTCTCCTTTATTGCCGCCGGAACATCAGGTTCGGTCGGTGTCGTATCGGTATCTTTCGGATCTTCGGGAATTACGGGTTTATCCGTGTCCTTCGGATCGTCTGGGATCATAGGATTATCGGTGTCCTTCGGATCATCGGGAATTATAGGCTTATCAGTGTCCTTTGGAACTTCGGGGTTCTCCGTTGTGTCCGGATCTTTCGTCACATCGGTCACCTTATCGGATTCCGTGGTATCCGGATCATACTTTATCTCTCCAGAGAGATATTTCATCATGTTTACAAGATCATGGCTGTTTACCCTACCGTCACCTGTAACATCATACTTGTTCGCCGCAACCGCAGAAAATGCAAATATCGCTCCTGCGCACAAAGCTGTCGGCAGTATTATGCTTATCAGAGTTTTGAGCCGTTTCCTCATTTCACATATCCTTTCGTTTAAACATAATAAATTCAGTCGTATTTATAGTATTAACAGGGATTTTACCGAAACATTAAGTAAAACAAGGGTATCACCGCTTTCATATTATATACTGCATCCGCAGTCATGGAAACAATGATTTATAAAACTTTAACCTATTAGTACAATTATTATAACATAATAATTACATTTATGTCAATAAATATATCATTTTTCTATAGAAATATAAAATGATTATAAAAAAAGTGGATGCAGTAATTCTGCATCCGCATTTTTTATACGTTCATAATGACCGGAAGGATCATCGGCTTTCTCTTTGTTCTGCTGTACAGATATCTCGAAACATCGTCCTTAACATCAGACTTCATCTGAGTCCATTCGATAATTCCGTTATAGAGACAGTCTTCAAGCGCACGGCGCGATATATCGCGCACCTCCTCCATCATTTCCTCGGATTCACGCACATATACAAATCCGCGCGAAACGATATCCGGTCCGGAAACTATCGTGCGCTCGTCGGTATCGACGGTTGCGACAACAACAATAAGTCCGTCCTGAGAAAGATGCCTGCGGTCGCGGAGAACTATATTTCCGACGTCACCGACAACAGATCCGTCAACCATTATACGCCCTGACGGTATACTTCCGTTAAAGCGCGCTCCGTCCGCGTCTATTTCAAGCACTTTTCCTATATCAGACACAAAAATATTCTGCGCCGGCATTCCCATATACTCAGCGATCTCCTTATGTGCGATCATATGCTTGTATTCGCCGTGAATGGGCATAAAATATTTCGGCTTTGTAAGTGCATGCATAAGCTTAAGTTCTTCCTGGCATGCATGGCCTGAAACATGTATCTCAAGCATTGCATTTCTCCATACAGTCACTCCGTGACGGAGAAGCTCATTTATAATGCGGTCGACCATCTTCTCATTTCCGGGAATTGCGCTTGCACTTATTACGACGAGGTCTTTTTCTCCGAGAGCAATTTTATCATGGTCGCAGAACGCCATGCGGTACAGCGCGCTCATTGGCTCGCCCTGGCTTCCCGTAGTAATAACGGTAACCTGCTCGGCGGGATATTTCTTTACATCGTTTATATCTATCAGAACGCCGTCCGGAACATTCATATATTCGAGTTCTGTAGCAACTCCGACGATATTAAGCATACTGCGTCCGGTGATCGCAACTTTTCTTCCGTATTCCGCACTCTTGCTTATTATCTGCTGAACTCTGTGAACATTCGATGAGAATGTCGCTATGACTATGCGGTGATCCTTATTTTTGAGAAATATTTCATCGAGAGTTGCGCCGACCTTACGCTCCGACGGGGTATATCCCGGTCTTTCGGCATTTGTTGACTCACACATGAGAAGCAGGACTCCCTCGTTTCCAAGTTCGCCCAAACGTGTTATATCCATCATTTTACTCTCAACAGGAGTAAGATCCAGCTTGAAATCTCCCGAATGAACTATAGTACCGAGCGGAGTACGTATCGCCAGTGCGCATGCGTCGGCAATTGAATGGTTAACCCTGATAAATTCTATAGAAAATACGCCTGCCTGAACAATTTCGCCTGCCTCAACGCATACAAGCTCCGGAGTCGTATCAAAGCGGTACTCAGAAAGCTTTCTCTGAAGAATTCCGAGAGTAAGACGGGTTCCGTATACCGGGACATTGACCGTGCGAAGTACATAAGGAAGCGAACCTATATGATCCTCATGTCCGTGTGTAATAAAAATTCCTCTTACTTTATCTATGTTCTTTTCAAGATAACTGACATCCGGTATTACAAGATCAACACCAAGCATGTCATCGTCTGGAAAACCGAGACCGCAATCAACTACAATTATATCGTTTCCGAATTCAATTACCGCAATATTCTTTCCGATCTCGTTAAGACCTCCGAGCATAGCGACCTTAAGCTTGCCTTTTATTTTTCCTTTTGATTTTCCTTTTGTTTTCGCCATAAAATTATGCAGCAGCCGTGCAGCGTATACACAAAGCTACCGCTCTCCTTTCTTTAAATAATAAAAAAATTAAACGGATTCTTTGATTGTTAAAATGCTTCCGGCATATCAGATAAGATCAAAAAGGTATAAAACAGTATAAGTCATCATAGCGTACAATGACCTGACCGTCCTATATTATATAAATGCCGAATTTACCTATTCCGTGAAAATACGCAGCCAGTTTCATCAGTATTGCAGCATACTGTACCAAACAAATTCCGGTTTGTTTTCATGCATACAGCAACCGCTCAAAGATATCATCGCTGTCTCGGTCAAGACTACATAGGCGTTCGTAAACCTTTTCCGAAAATAGCAATATGCCGCTTCGACAGAATATGTATTTCTTTGCAGCCGCTTCCGGACTGCATAAAACGAACAAATAACAATGTAATAATATTAACACTTTTATATGAACTGATTTGCAGCTATAAATTAACTATATGTTAATTGAATCATAAAATCACTTCAGTTATGACTAATTACAGGATTATCGCACAAAATAATACCGTAACGGATAACGTTCGCATATCACGAATGTTATTATAAAATTCCATTATAAAAAAACACAAGAGGAGCTTTTATGAGTAAAAAAGATTACAGCAAAGACCCGTCCGGAAGAAAGCAATTTTCGATAGATCATATAAAATTCCATGATGCCGAAGCCGCGCAGGACTTTTTCGGCTGTGCAAAAAAATACGACGCACCTACACGCGCCCCGCTCGCAGAAGAAACGATCGGCGATATTCCGAAACGTCCGAGCGAAAACCCCGCGGCACAGTTTATCGGACCTTTTGAGCCTGACACTCAGCCGCGCAACGATACTGAAGCATGCCACCGCAGCGGAGAAAAAAAAGGAAAAGATTGCGGATGCGGAAAGCGCGCCGCGAAAACCTATCGCTCCACAGGCAACGACAGCGATCCGAACGGAAGCTGGACAGGCTGTCCGCACTGCACCGATGACGGAGGCGACTGCGCTTCCGACGACCGTCCCGTGCAGGATCAGGACGATCTGTAATTAAATGTACGAGATAAAATTTACAAAACTCTTAAAAGAAACCCGACTGCAAAAACGAGTGCGGCAAGGGCAAATAATATACGGACAAGCAGCGCAATATCAACAGCTTTCTTTTTTGATTTTTTCTGTGACAGCTGCGCAGTACCGTTTTCACGTATTATACGGTTTGCTTCCGCAATCATATCCGCTTCGGAAACGTGAGAGCGAAGCGCGCTGTCCCGTATAACAAAATATGCTTCTTCAAATATATTACTTCCCGTATTCTTCAGCATAATTATTTTTCGCTGACATCCTTTAAGCATAATACCGACCGAACCTTTCTGTATCCTGAATACACAGGTTATTTCTACAACGATATTATGAACATATATCATGCGCATATATTCAGTACAGGAGGAAAAATTTTCCGAAAATCACGGAACGAAAGGACTGATCTTATCTGAAAGCAGTAATAATGGCAGGAGGCGAAGGTACAAGACTACGCCCTATAACAGAAAGTATGCCGAAACCGCTCGTTGAGGTGGACGGCATACCGGTAATAGAACACATTTTCAGACTTCTGATGAAACACGATATATCCGAAGCCGCAGTAACAACGCGTTATCTCGGCGACATGATAAAAAACAGATACGGAGAAAGCTACAGCACCGGAAGTACTTCGGCAGAAAAAACTCTGCGGCTGCGTTATTTTGAAGAAAAGCTGCCGCTCGGCACAGCCGGAGGCGTAAAAAATGCATCGGAAATATATTCAGACGGCGAGCCGTTTCTGGTTATAAGCGGAGACGCAATGACAAACGCGGACATAACGGAAATGATGTCGTTTCATTCCGAAAAAAACGCCGATGTAACCGTAGCGCTCTCATGTGCGGCAGATCCCCGCGAATATGGAACCGTACTGTGCGGAAGAGACGGCAGAATAACAAAATTTATAGAAAAACCGGCATGGCAGCATGTTCTCACGGACGCTGTAAATACAGGAATATATATTATTGATCCCGAAGTAATGGAAAGCATTCCGGAAAACGCAGAACGTGATTTTGCGCGCGACCTTTTTCCCGCGCTTATGAAAGACGGAAAAAAACTTTTCGGTTATGAAACGTCTGCGCACTGGTGCGACATAGGCTCTATTCCCGATTATTTCAAGGAGAATATGCGTATATCAGGCGGATATAATGTTTTTTCGAGCAAAGGACAGTTTGATATCGACAGCACATCGTCTATATCTGAAAGTATAATTTACAGTGATGTAAAAATCGGAGCATGCAGTCTGATATCCGGGTCAATAATATGCGACGGATGTACGATCGGAAAAAATGTAACGGTAGGCAACGGCAGCGTTATCGGCTCGGGATGCCGCATTGAGGACGGCGCCTTTCTGTTTCCTGGATCGAGACTCGGAAAAGGAACTGTAATAAATGCCGGTCAGACATACGGCACCGGGTACAGTGAAGGCAGCCCGTTTGTCTTTGAACGCGGAGGAGTGTCGGGAAGCGGAGATACCGTTTCATGCATACGCCTCGGTCTTGCCGCTGCATCAGCAGTCGGATGCGGCAGCCGTGTCGGTATTATCAGCGGGTTCACCGCGTCCGATCATCTCGCAAAAAATGCCGTACTCTGCGGACTCAGCGGAGGCGGATGCACAACCTACGATTTCGGAGAGGGTACCGAAGCAATGGCTTCGTTTGCCGCCGCACGTCTCGGTATGGAGCTTGTTATGCGCGTAAGCTTTTGCGACGAAAGCACAGTATCTCCGGCAGACGACAAGCTGCGGACTGTACTTGTTTCCTTTTTTGACCGAAGCGGACTATATCCTCCGAGAAGCTTTGAACGTGCGCTCGCCTCGGCGCTCGACAGCCCGATCGGTACAGATATAAAAAGAAATATATCTGACACCGAACAGTGCAGCGATCTTGAAACTCTTTACCGGAATGCGCTGATCTCAGCAGGCGAGGAAAATGAGACAAAAAAGAAACGGCCGGGGCGCGGGATTTCTGTTTACACCGACAGCGATACCGATACTTTCCCTCTCTATTGCGCGCTGTCCGAACTCGGATTTGAATCTGTTGATGAAAGAGATGCGGACATTATTCTTCATATTGACAGAACCGGAACAGAACTAAGCGTAACCGACAGACGGGGAGGCGACAGTTTTACCGCGGACATGTGGCACACGGTATCCGTCCTGACACTTGATGAGATAAAACACGAAAATATAGGTCAGGCTGCACTTCCGTATATAGTTCCTGCAAGTCTTGAACAGATATTCCGCAGCGGGAACATTACCGTAGCGAAATACGGAAGCTGTCCGTCAGACAACTCGGAGGAGAAAGCTCGGCGCTGTGCCAAATCCACACCGTGGATATACGATGCGTCGTTTGCCGCGGTAAAGATCTGTATGCTGCTCGACCGCGGCACGCCCCTGCGTAAGCTTTGTGAAGAAATACCCGATTTCTATTTTTCGGAGGAGCATATTGAAGCGGATAACGGAGTGAAAACACGTATTATGCGTTCGATCGGAACGCCCGACGGCGAAGGCGTCGTGATAGATCACGGAGAGACCGGGCGCGTGAGAATCGTTCCGGAATGCGGATGCTCACTCAGAATAATTGCCGATTCACACGACACCGAAGCAGCAAACGAGCTTATTTCACTGTCCAAAAAACAGATCGCAGAGCTGCTCGGCGAAAACTAAAGCAAAGCTGTAGCAAGTAATAAAATCACTTGCTACAGCTTTATTTTTATTCTAATATAAAGATGAAAAAATTATTTTATTCGTAAATTTATATTATTCATTAAATATAAGCATTTTATTACCTAATATAAATTCTACTAATAGCCCAACTTGTTTGGCCCGGATGTAAACTCCCCGTTTGTATTTATTTCTGCTATGTAATTTGTCCCGGCAGAATTTTTAAATTTAAATGTATAACGGCCTGACTCGTCAAACTGCCTATTTCCGCGTTCTGTTAAATTATAATCACTTAAATCAATCTTAACTTCAGCAGTTTCTATATCATAAAATTTGTCATTAATAAATATCAATCCCTGAGCCGGAACTCCAAATGGAATTGCTCCTTCCTTTGTAAATTCAATTTTATTTCCGTCTTTATCAATACGAATTATAAGTCCCCACCTTGTTTGTAAATAAAAACAATATCCGTTAACATAAGGTGTTATAAAGGCGCCTGCTTCATAGCAATGCCCCGTTACGGCATTAATAATATAGCATCCGCCATTAGCCATATAAGATGATGCATAATTATAATAATCTATAGCCTCAGGAAATATACAGCACTGCCTTCTTACTACAAACATACCTTCTCCTATATAATCAAATTTTAAATCATAATATGATTCTGCCATAGGAGTAAAACCTTCTGCGGAAGAAGCTATTTCATTATCCTTTGATAACGGTACAGACCAGTTTGAATTTTTATCTATTATTCCGTATTCAGTATACGCCTCCTGATAATTTTCAATCCATTTACTTACTATATAATAACCGTCACCGGATGCTAATACATTATCATATAGTTCTTCGCACGGAAGCGGTTCATGTACCGTTTCCTCAGATTCAGTTTTCACAGGCACAAATTGCTCTTGAATAAAAACAATCGCAATAAACAAAGTAACTGATAATATAATCAAGCAAAAAAATAATATTTTTTTCATAAAAAATCCTTTAACTATAATAGATTGTTTATTTCTAAACATTTTTTATATGAAGAAATACTTAAAGAAATAAAAAAGCATATAATAAACAAAATAAAAGGAATCCAAAACCCGATTGTAAGTCCGCAGTCATCTAAATCAAATATTTTGTCAAATCCATTCATATTAATAAGCCTTATGAGGCAGATCAATAAGCTAATCCAACCGCCCAAAGCAGATATAACAATAAAGCCTTTTCTACCATATACCGCTGAAACTAAAAGACAAAGATCAAAAAACGCCGCATACAATGTTCCACGCGATGTAACATATCGCAATTCCTTTTCATTTTCAACACATTTATTCAATATATAAAACACACCCTTACCAATACTGTCAGCGTCAGGAATAATTCCATCACAAAAACCGGTTGAAAAAGGAATAATTCCAAGAGATATCATAATACATACACTAATCAAAATAATGCTTATTATCTTTGAATTTCTTTTGTTACTCATCGTTATTTACCTGCTTTTTGTTTTTGACATCCGGTGAATGTCATTAACCTTATTATAGTCTTTTATAATATATTTGTCAAGCACTGAATGTCAAAAAAAGAAGGATACCATGTTTAAAAATAAAATAAATAACGGAAAAAATAATTTATGCGGCAACAGAGTATCAGAGCTTAGGAAAAATCATATACCTAAAATGTCGCAAAGAATGCTTGCTGAGCAACTACAACTTAACGGGATTGACGTTGATAAGAATGCGATACAGCGAATCGAATGCGGAAAGCGCTTTGTCACAGATATAGAAGTTGTCAAAATTGCAAAAGTATTCGGAATAAGCTGTGATGAACTTTTAAATGCAAATAGTGAAAATGAAAATATGTAAAAAATCAAATTTATACCACCGTATTTCAAAAATGCAGTGTCATTTATTATTTATGATTTTTTTAGCTTCAAAATAGCTATCAAAATAAGAACCCGACCCGCCGGAACCTTGTTGTTTCACAATAATATTCCCCCAAAAGCATATAGCTTTTGGGGGAATATTAACGACGTAAGTCTTTTAATAATTTAAATATTCATGAGTTAATATTATTATAATACTTTTCGATCAGGATACCTCCAATAATCATAGCGGCGGCACCGGCACCAAAAGCAATAAACTGTAAAAAGTTTAGTTTGATAAGTGAAGTTAAAGAGCCGATACCTTCTAATATGCCCATTACCATAAGCCATGTCTTTGCTGTATTTGCTTTCACAATATCCGTTTGTCCTCCGCCGATGCTGTTATAGACCGACTGAACAAAAAGATGTATGTTGCGTATTGAGAAATAGTTTATAACTGCAACAACTGCCGCTCCGATTATAAGTACAATACCGAATATAATAGCAGCGCCTGCGATAAATCCGCCTATAAAGCCATCATAACGCCCGAATCCGGATTCTCTGAATGCAGATTGTAATATATCTGCTATAAAACCGCTTCCGCCTGCGCCGAATATCATTACTCCAAGTCCGGAAAAGGCCATTGAACCGGCGATAACATAACATACTACATATGAAGCGAATATCGTACCGCTTATGCAGCGGATGTGTTCTCTGCTCGCGATACCGTTTCTTGACTTGGCAAAAGTGATCCACAAAAATATAGTTATAAGTATTCCGATAAGGGGAATGCTTCCGTCGAAAAGGAGGAACGCCGTACTCACACTGTAAGCAATGCAAAGAATTAAGAACAGGCTGTCCTTAAGCGATGTTAAAATTCTTTCCGCCATAGATCCCGGTGCAGAAAACGTGTTCTGCTGTGCCCCGCTATTGTAATACCTCGGCTCTGCAGAGGTATATGCAGGCGTAGGCGTTGCAGGTGTGTTCACCTGCGTAGGTGCAGGCTCCTGTACAGGCGCAGCTTCACCTTGTAACGCAGAGTTCTGAGCCGCGCCACATTTTGCACAAAAAGCAAAATCGTCCTGACTTTCATATCCGCAGTTATAGCATTTCATAGGTTTTACTCCTTATTACGATATGTATATTTGTATTGTATCATAGAAAAACGTTTTTTACAATAATAAGTATATTTTAAAATACGTTTTTTAATATCCTGACAAATGAAATAAAACCTTCAATCGGGTTGTCCCCGACAGATGATCCGATATTTATTTCAGACTGACCGAAATTCACTCCTCACAAACCGTAAGCTTAAGTTCAAGGTGTGTATATTCCGCCTTGACACCGCCAAGTTCGAGAGTATAGTCAAGCACGATCTCACCGTTCTCTGCGCCGTCGAGCAACTCCGGTGCAGTATTTCGTATTCTATGCGTCAGAACACCCATACCGATCTGTCCTGCCGGAGTATCGTACATACAGTAAACGCGCGGAGTCGAGCTGTCGAAGACAAGCGAAGCTCCCGCAGTTCCGGTTCTGTATACCGTTATGCGTTCGGGAAATTCCCTCTCAAATGTAACGACAGTTTTGCAATCCATTCTAAGCATTCCGCTTTCATCGTATTCAACGTCTATCCTGCCGCTTTCATCCCCGCTGAAGCTTATCGTCCCGGCAGAATTCGATTCTATCCTTTCGACCGAATCCGGAAGGTCAGACGAAAGACTTTTTATAAATTTGTCAAGTGCAGTATTCTCAGGCTTATACGACGCTCTGTCCGATGTCTCGCCGGGATATTTAGACGGAATCGAATCTATCCATTCCTCATATGCGCGGCGGCGGTATTCTGCACGGGTACGCTTCTCAAGACGGTCGTTCACCGCATCTTCAAATGCAAGATTGCATACCCGTGATGAAGTCTCAACCCTTATTTTTTTTGATATTTTATTCTCTTCCATAAAAATCTCCGTTCAGCCGTTTTCACGGCAACTCTAAAATCAGCGCATAACAGGGGAAACCATTACCTTTGGTTTATATACTTCCATAATGTATATTTTTATATAACACTGAGAATGATACATCACAGGATATAACACAAAGGAAGGTATGTCGCATGAAAAAATATATTAGGAAATGCAAAAACCCCGTATCATACGTCCTGTCCTCATGCGCACTGATGGCATGCGTGATCGGAATCTATACGCTTATCGGTCACAAGCCTGATTCCCATACCGATTCGGTAAATCCGGAAAACATGTCTCACGTAGATGAAAGCCGGATCGAAACAGATAATACATTCGAAACTATATCGTTTGAAGCCGAAGAGACAGAGCAGCTTTAAAAGGAATCAGCGGCGTCTGCGTCTTCCTGAAGAACTGTTTTCCCGTCCTCCTGCATCTTTTCGCCTGCGTCCCGACGGCTTCTTATGGTCGGACGGAACCTTTTTGCGTCCGTATCTTCTGCTACGTCGCCCTGAAAAATCACAGGCGGCGTTATCTTTATGACCTGCGCGGCTTTCAGACTTTTTCATTCCGTCGCCGATAAGTTCAAATTCAAGTTTTCTGCGGACAACGTCCGCTGAAATAAGCTTTACGGTAACCTTATCACCGAGATGAAATATTTTATTACCGCACGAAAGTGTAAGAGTGACTTCATCATATATAAAATATCCGTCCATAGATGTGATCGGAATAAGTCCCTCGCATGTATTCGGCAGCTCAACAAACATTCCGAATGAAGTTACCGAACTTACAACTCCGTCAAATGTTTCGCCTACATATGAACTCATATATCTGACCTTAAACAGATCGTCGACCGCACGCTCTGCAGAAACCGCACGAAGTTCATTATCACTCGACATATCGGCCGCCTTAGCAGCAAATTTTTCCGCCGAAGCAAGTCTCTCACCGAACATTTCGCCGCGGAGCATTGCCTTTACAAACCGATGTACTGCAAGATCGGGATAACGTCTTATGGGAGATGTGAAATGGCAGTATTTATCAATAGCAAGTCCGAAGTGCGGAAGGCATTTATCACTGTATCGCGCTTTCATCAAAGAACGAAGCAATACATACGACACAACTCCGCCGATCTCACGCTCGGAAGCCTGAGCAAGTACGTTTGATATAGCGGTCGGATATATCTTTTTAGCTCTGAGCGGGGATATATCAAGTCCGAGATTATGAGCGAAAACCGTGAATGCACGTATTTTTTCCGGAGACGGATCCTCATGGATACGGTAAACACACGGCATATCGCGAAAATAAAGTTCAGTAGCTACAGCTTCATTCGCGCATAACATAAACTGTTCTATCATTCTCTCGCCTATTCCGCGGTCGCATACTTTAATGTCTGTCGGAGCGCCGTCCGCTCCCAGAAAAATTTTCGCCTCCGAAGTTTCGAGTTCAAGCGCGCCGCGCGACCGGCTTCTTCTCTCAAGTATGCTGTACAGCTCTGTACATGCTTCCGCCATGTCACCTAAAACAGAATATTTATCGGCATATTCCGAATCACTTCCGTTTTGTATAAAATCATTAAATTCACTGTAAACGCCTCTGAGCGATGAATGGATAACACTCTCGCAAAGCTCGGTCTGAACTGTATTTCCGTCGCGGTCTATATGCATAATTGCAGATAGTGTAAGTCTGTCTGTACCGGCAGTGAGCGAGCATATGCCATTCGAGATAGGGCGAGGAAGCATAGGTACTACACGGTCAGTCAGATAAACGCTTGTTCCTCTGGTAAGTGCCTCATTGTCGAGCGGCGATCCCGGAGAAACATAGTGAGAGACATCGGCGATATGAACCCCGAGAACAAAAACGTCACCGTCACGTTTGACACTTATAGCATCGTCAAGATCCTTAGCATCAGCTCCGTCAAGAGTGAAAATAAGCTCATTTCTCAGGTCGCGCCGTCCGTCAATATCTCCGCCGATACGGCTTTCTGCATCATCATATACTATTCCCCTTTCGGAAATAGCCTTCGCCGCACCGATAAGCTCGTCAGAAAATCCTCCTCCGTCCTTGGTACTTAAACCGTATTCGTACATGATAGAAGCATATACAGCATCAGTACTGCCGCTTCTGCCGAATACCTCTGTTATAACTCCGCTTGCATAGCCTGAATAATCGGGATATTCGGTAAGTCTTACGCTGACACTTGTACCGATATGCGGAAGCGTATCGCCTCCGTCATCAAGCAAAACAAGAAAAGGATATATAGGCTTGTCCGGACGAACGCACATTCCAGTTCCGCGCCTGGCGCTCTGCGGAAAACGCGGAATCGGTTCGACCGTTCCGATAAGCTCGATAATTCCGCGCGAAATAATCCGAACAACATCGCCTTCCGGATTCTTGGAATCCGAAGCTCTTCCTGTAACGGCAGCAAGAACAGTATCTCCGCTGACAGCTCCGAGCGTCCTTCCGGCTGAAATATGCAGATCTCCGCTGACACGCGATGAAAAGCTTTCCTCCGGTGTAACAAATCCAAAGCCTTTAGCATTAGCGCGGAATATACCACGAATATATGAAGAATTTTCGGTCGCGGCAATTCGTCCGCGTTTCAGACGAACAAGTCTGCCCTCATTTTCCAGGCGGTATCCTGCTTCATTGAACACGCGCTCGTCATCTTCCGACAGAAGCATAAATGCAGCAAGTTCATCGGGAGTGCATGGCTTATACTCCGATGAAAGCACAGCGTCCATGATACGTCCGCACATAATATCGGTTGCCGAATCTTCTGTATTATTCGAAAATGAGTCATATCTTCTGTCGTTATCTTTATATTTCTCTGCCATTAAAACGAAACCTTTCTCTCCGCCCGGCGGGATCTTCATGTGTGTTTTTTCATATTTATATATTATTTTCGACCCGCTGCGGCTTTTCTATTCCGCATTATACGGCATTTATATTGTTTTTCAGTATATCACAAACGAATAGGCGTGTCAACAGATAAAAACGCCCGCCGTCAGTCAAACGGCGAACGTTTTGTTTCAAAATAAAATCGATATATCATGCCTGTAAAATATCTTTTACAAACTATTGAAGCTTTAAAGTATATGTTGTAAATTTAATTTCGTCTGCGCCCTTGATATCAATTTCAACAGTATTTTCATACCACCTGATATCCTCTATGTTATACTCATTCGCAGAAGCACCGTCATTCACCAACTCAAAGTTGTTCTTATCAATAATCCGCCCCTTTTCATTTTTTACACATATTTGAGTTGTAACCGATCCAAAAGGCCATTCCGGACTGCCTATCTGATAAAATACAAAAGAATATCTTCCATCAGGACTATGTATGGTAACAATTTCTTCTTTCATAATGTACTCATAATATGCATATACAGCGGTGAAAAAAATACCGATAATCAAAATCAGACATAAAATAATCTTCAATATCAGCTTGACAATGTGCATTTTAGTACTCCTTATTATATCATAAAAGCAAGGCGTAAGCCTTGGTACGCAGCTTTGCTGCGTCAAAACGACACAGGCGTTTTGCTTTTAGTCATTCAATGTTCTCTCAGATGTCCGAAGGTTTGCACTGCAAAGCTTCGGTTTACATCGTGAGGTTATTTTATCAGATATCTCCGACGGCCTCAGTGCTGACAGGCTCAATAACACCGTCGGTACAAATAATCCCTGCAGCGAGCAAAGGATTATTCCCTTCCGAGACATGAACCTGTTTCCACTGTGCCTCAGTTCCCTCATAAGTCACCGATCTCGGGCCGGGATAATGTACGGCACACACTCCGATTGAAGTAACACTGTCCGGTATCGTGATATCAGTAAGCTCGTTGCAGAGCCAAAATCCTTGATCCGCAATCGTTTTTGTACCAGGTTTTACAATACATGCGCCGCTTTGCACCTCTTTTACATATATCAGACAATCACCTATATACAGTATACCGTTATCCAGATTAGCATCGTCATTATAATATGCTGTATTGTTAAATGCAAGAATACCGATCGAAACAACACTGTCCGGTATCGTAATATCAGAGAGATTTTCACAATCGGAAAAGGCATAAACTCCGATCTCTGTCACACCGTCGGGAATAACGATCTCCGTAAGACCGGTACATCTCAAAAATGTTTCATGTCCGATTGATTTAAGTCCGTCCGGAAAAATAATATGAGAAAGAGCGCTGCAATCCGAAAAAGTGCGGTCACCTGTAGACAGTAAGCCATCAGACAGCGTTGCACTTACAAGATTACTGCATCCGGAAAAAACAGCATAACCGAGTTCGTTCACACTTCCCGGAATCACAATATCAGTCAGACTTGCACATGCCCAAAACGCACTGTTGCCAATCGATGTAACACTGTCCGGTATCGTTATGCTCGCAAGACTGCTGCAGCCGCCAAAAGCGCTCTGCCCTATCGACGTAATGCTGTCCGGTATCTCAACACGGGCTAGGGCAGTGCAACCGTAAAATGCATCCTGGCAGATAGAAGTAACGCCGTTCTCGATCACACAAGCCGTGATCAGGTCTGCATATTGGATTCCTAACACATTTGAGGACTCGTAATCCGCATCAATGATTCGCGTCATATCACCCGTACCGCTGATCGTGAGCAAACCGGATGTATCTAACACCCATTTGACATCTTCACCGCACATTCCGCTCGCTTCGACATTATTTTTTTCAGTTGATATTCCGTTAGTTTCTGAATCGTTTTTTTCAGTCGTTCCGCTGCTTACCTCCTTCAAAACCGACGAAGTACAGGAACACATTGCAAAAATCACGGCTGAAATCATAAATAAGAAAAATCCCTTTTTCATTTCACTTCTCCTCAGCTGAATTTGTCGATAAATTTATGTGAACATCCAATTTCATAATACTATAAAAATATATATTTGTCAATAATAGTTACATTATTCTAATAGGCAATAAATATATTCCTTTTATTTTACTCACAAATAAAATACAAACAGGAACCTGATCCACCGCCCGGAACCTTGTTGTTTCATAATAATATGAGAACTCAGGCGATGTGCCGAAGTTCTCATACAATATAGACTATGCTGTTAAAAAAAGCAATCGGTAAAGCAGACATCAGTAAACAGTAAAATTATAAGGATTTTATTAACACCTTGATTATCACGATTTTATTTAATAATAAAATCTTTCGGCAAATACTCATTGTATAAGTCCTTGAAACTCTGCTGTGTCGCGTATTCCGTCAAACCATACCGCGCTTAGCCACCATTTAAATGAATCTTTTCTTGAATGCGCTGTAAATAAACGGCAGTCATCCTCCGTTATTTTTACAAACGAAAAAAGCAACGAGGAATAACGGTATTCACAAGGGCTTTCTATAAAAATTTTGTCAAATGCCTGCGCATATTTTTGGGCATTATACAATGCTGATAGACATTTCTCCTTTTCTCCCTTATAAGCGAAATGACAGGCGAGTGTAATTTCCGACATAAAAAGATAGTCGTACTGATACAGATAATTTCCGTCCGGAAAGCAAACCTTAATGATTTTCCCGACAGCGTCGCAAAGTATCGGTACACGCTCATCCGCCGGATTCATATTCGATAAAGCGGAAAGCAAACACTCAACCTTTCGGAGCAGTACTTCTTGATCGTATACAGCACGTTCCTCGCCGGTCAGCGTTATACCGATCAGTTGCTCCCTTGTAGTTCCGGAATTCTCAGGATATTGCTCCGCATAGTAACGCGCCTCTTTCCTGCAATCCGAATCTACAAGAGAATATACTGCTGTAGACAGTGCGCTGTTGCGTATTTCCTGCGATGCATCGCTTTCTATTACAGTATCGCAAATCGAAACGGCACGTTCGTATATTGCCCTTCGTTTTGTCTCGTCTTTTTCTGCCACTCCAAGCATTTGTAAACACGATGCATACCAAGCAAGATATTTCATATCTCCGTTTGTTTATTGAATCATGATTCTATATGTATTATAGAATACTTTTCCGAATCTGAACAGCGTCTTTTTTTCGAGATGAATTCACCTTTCAGGTGAGTTATATGTACTTAATAAACATATACCGTTTCATTATTAACAATTAAAGATTATTCTCTTCAAATAACCGTTGAATTTAATCCTAAAATTGCGCCATTGACGGAAACTAATTTTTTGTGATATTATGGAGATACTACAATAAAGGAAATAAGAGTTATGGAAATTTATATCAGTCAAAATATAAAAAGATTGCGGAATGAGCGTAATATGACGCAGGAAAACCTTGCGGATATTATTGGTGTTTCCGCTCAGGCCGTATCAAAGTGGGAACGCGGTGATACATGCCCCGATATTACGTTGCTTCCTGTCATAGCAAATACATTCAGCATAAGCATAGATGAGCTGCTTGGCAATGATAAAATAATAATCGAAGAAAAAATAAAAACGATCATTACAGAATGCAAAAAGCTTACCGGATACAAAGCGTTAGAAGCGGCTAAACGGGCATATTCTGATTTCCCCTACGATTACCGTATTGTCATGCTTTACGTAAATGCGCTTATCCTTTTCGGAGATCACGATACGCACGATGAAATTACAAGGCTTTGCAAACTGGTATTGAAAAATTGTGACGATACAGAACTGTGCAGAGATGCTTCAGGTCTTATATGCGGTTTAAAATCCGCTGAGGACAGACTTATGTTCCTCCGAAAATATATCGAATACAATCAGGATTGGAATTGGTTTAAAGTATATCCCATGGACAGCGACGAAGGTAAGATCCTGATTCAGCATGAAATTGTAGATATGTGGTGGCATCTCAACACATATATTGATACATACGGCGATCTGTCCTGCCGCAATAGCTCACTAAATGTTGCTCATGAAACAAAAATTGAATTATTACATAAATGCAAAGATATCTTCTATGCATTCTTTGATAAGGGAGATCTCGGAGAGTATACATTTTATGTTTGGCAGTATAACGCATTTCTCGCACGTGAATATGCATATCTGAATATGTCTGATGAAGCCTTAAAATATTTTGAGATGGCAGCTTGCGGAATGATAGACTACTGTAATCTTCCGGAAAGTTACGAATATAAAAATATCTTATTGAATCATCTCCCCTTTTTAAAGTACACTCTGGGAAATGTATATTCAATTCTTTCACAATATTTGAAAGAAATTGATCGCGAACCTATATATGATGAAATTCGCAATAATCCACGATTTGTCACAGCATATAATCGTCTGCAAACTGCCGCAAAATCATGTATAAAATAATTTTATTTGCTCAAGGTATTAAGTTGAAGTAAATAATATAAACGGTTAGGAAAAAAGAAAAACTGGATTTATCAGAAAAATACCAGTTTTTCTTTTAATTTTCATTCTTATTACCCTGCATATATACCCCACGCATCACTGATAACCTGATACCAATTGAATCCGATTCGGTCTACAAAATCATCACGATAATTCCCATATCCTTTATATGGATATGACGGACGTTTTTTGGAATATACAATAAAGTACGATGCGGCTGTCAAAAATCTGATTTCTTCTTTACTTACTTCAATTTCATAAAAAGATATGTTATGGCTGTCATATCTGCGTGTAAATACATTTTTTCGTAATGAATCAAAACATAACTCGAGTTTTTTATCTAAAGGTTCATCCCTGTCAATGCTTTTATATGATTCTCCGTCCTTATATACGAAGTTAATATATAGTCTGCCATCATATTCTTTAAAATACATTTTTTCAAGAGCTTCATTTTTTTTGCATTCATCTTTAAATCTCTCAGAAAAAGTTTTTGCCAATGTATCGAAATCTAATATATGCTTTTTGAAATTGTCTTCGACTTCTAATTCAAATAAACTATAAGTAACACCTATCCACTCATGTACTATATTGCAGCCAATAAGAATAAGGAGAACAATAACAAGACAGATTCTCAGTATACTTAGTACTTTGTTAGCTTTTTCTATTTTCTTTATATTCATTACCGTCCTCCTAATATAAAATTTCTTGACAAATATTATTTAATAACTTCCGGAAAAGGTGTGTTATACAAAATAATTGAATCTAAAGGTTGAAAAAGAGACGATGTATTTATTCTGATTATGATTCATTTTCTATTGTAGATAAATTTGCACCCCATACAAATAAATGAATAAATTTAACAACTGCATATATTATCAGCCATATCCAAAATATATTTTCAGATATTTTGATCGGCAAAAAATAAAAAATAGAGTCGAAATTAAAAAACAAAATACCGATTGCAAGTATTCCTTCAATGGAATTTATAACTGTCTTGTTTACTTTCTTATACTTCTTATCCGATACAAAATGCAGAATAACATGCCAAATTTCAAGTTCAGGGATTAAGATTAAAGTTCCCATAACTGGAGCAAGCATATTAGTTAAAGCTTTTCCCAAATTTTCAGTTTCGTTCATATAATCACGATGTAAGATATAAGTACCGATACATATTTCAACTACGATTAATATAATAAATATAATTGATATGATAAGTTTTGATTTTTTCATTTTCATATCCATAATAATTAAATCCTCGTTACAGCAAACCTACAGCAGCATAACACTAATAAGCTGCAATTAAATTCAACTCAGTCCACAAAGTTATCATATTTTCTCAAAACATATAATAAAACTTTTCATCTGTTAGTGGATATCACAAGTATAGCATATGTACTATTTTCTGTCAATATTAATTATCTGATTTTGTCATTATTGTCGATTATGTAATTTTTCATTATTTAAAATCATGTTTCAAATCATAAAATTACATGCAAAAATCTTAATTTAGATTCTGACATATAGTCGGAATATTTTCAAAGTAAATATTACTATATTGTGTTTACAATCCAAAGCAAAATATTCGGCTTTAACAAACATAAAATAAACCTTGCCTTTAAACAACGAAAAATATATAATAGTAAAGCAAGTAATATCATAGCATATTTGAGCCACTCGACTATCGCATGTTTTTTTAAATAAAAAAAAAGCACTTGCTTTGCAAGTGCTTTTTTATGTGCTTACTCCACGAATATACAACCACGGGAAAAGCCCCTTTTCGTATGTATATCGCTTTGTCTTTTCTTAACTGCATTTATTATAACGGAGTCAGGCCAAAAAGTCAAGACTTTTTTACACTTGAAAGCAAAAATTTCAATCTTCTTTCTGATCCAATTCTTCCGTTACCGATACACCGCCTTTGACATTTATAATCAGCTTTAAGTCATCGGTAACACGGATACTGTCAATCAAATACCTAACAATATCGTCATCATATTCAGCAAACAAAATCTCCTCGTTTTCGAGCCAACTGTCGATTTGCTGCATTTCAGTTTGAAATTCGTCGCTTTCTTCAAGTTGCTTTGTTATTTCAGTTATTCGCGCTCGAAGTTCAGCTATTGAGGAATAGTATTTTTTGATTTGCTCCATATACGGTTCTTTATTACCTTCAGTCCTGATGCACATTTCCTCTGCTTCGTTTGCTTTTTCCTGCAGTTCCCTAATCGCATTTTCAAGCGTTTGACATTCAAGCAGCCCTTGATCTTCCGAAGTCGCATACGCAAGCATTGTTCTTACGAGATTTTTCACATCCCCGGTTTCGGGAATACATTTCGACATTCCTCTGCAAATTGCCTCGTGAAGAACACTCTCTTCTATCCCTCTTGACTGTGGGCAAGCCTTGTCGCCGTTTTCAACATGGTTTAGGCATCTCCAATAAACCCTTTTTACGCCTTTTCTTGTCCATGTCTTTCTTCTGAACGGACTTCCACAAATATCACAGAAAAGAAGTTCGCTGAGCGCATATTTACCACTGTACTTTCCGAGTTCGGTAACTGCGTTGGAGGAAGTACGGCGTTTAGAACTTCGCTTCACCATCTCCTTTTTTGCCATCCGAAATGTTTCCCTATCAATAATCGCCGGGTGATTATCCGTAACCAGATACCTGTCCATTTCCCCGCGATTGATCTTTGTTCTTTTACTTATGCAGTCTTCCCGATAGGTCTTTTGAAACATTATATCGCCGACATATTTCTCGTTAGTCAGCATGGATTTGATTACACCCTTATCCCATATTGGATTTCCCCTGACGGTTAGAATATTATTTTCTTCAAGGTATCTCTTTATTTGATCAAGGCTTCTCCCCTGCAAGTACATCTGAAAGATTTTCTTAACAGTCTCTGCCTCTTCCGGGACGATATAAATTTCTTTTGTATCCTTGTTTCTCCTGTAACCGAGCAAAGTAAAACGGCAAGCATAAGTACCATTTTGCATACGCTTATTGATTCCCCACTTGACATTTGCACTGATATTCTCGCTTTCGGACTGCGCCATAACACCATAGATACCAATATATACTTCGCTATCCTCTGTCAAAGAATTGATGTTCTGCTCTTCAAAGTAAATACCGATTCCCAACGCTTTCAGCTTACGGACATAAGAGATACAATCAACAATATTTCTTGCGTACCGCGATACTGACTTGATAAGAATAAGATCGATTTTCCCCTTTTCGCAATCCTCAATCATACGAAGAAAATCGTCACGCTTTTTCACCATTGTACCGGTGATACCCTCATCTGCGTAGATACCTGCAAAACGCCATTTCGGGTTCTTTTTTATAAGCTCTGTATAATAACTCTTTTGCGTGCGATAGCTGTTAAGCTGATCTTCATCGTCAGTAGACACTCGGCAATATGCCGCCACTCTCAGTATGCGGTTGGGATCATTTCGTTTAGACAATGCCGGATTAGCCGCAATTTTCGTTACTGTTTTGGTTCTGACTTGAACACCGGTATTATTCATCACATGCATCCTCCATATCTTTTTTTAATACTGCTCCGTTTATAAATTTCAATGCTATCTCACCGCTTTCGTCGACGAGAATTTTATCCAATATCGTTTTAAATAAAGTCAGATCAACAGTTTCAATCGGTCCGTAATTTTCCATATATGAGATTAAGGCTTCCGTGACGGCGCCGCTGTTGTCAGGCTTGCAGCACTCAAACTTTTCGGTCACAATATCGAAATATACCTTTTTCGCCGACTGAAAAGTTACAGTGTCCTTTTGCAATAAATCACTCAATGTCCGTTCGTCTCTCTGAACTTTTATCGACGGCGAATATAAATCGTCATCACTATACGGAAGCCGCAATAATTCCGGATTACCAATTGCCTTGTTGACAATTCCCAAGATATCAGAAAGAAAAGCGTCATCATCTAAATAGCGAGTGGTCTTGCAGCCGTTTACACACCCCCAAGCCTCACGCTGCCGGCTGTAATGACTTTTGCGGGTAATCCTTGCGCCACAGCGCATACATTCCGTATGGTATTTAAAATAATGAATTCCTTCGCTGTCCTTTTCCCTGTCGCCGCCTTTTCCAAGCCTGAGCAAATTGGCTTTTTCAAACATTTCTCTGTCTATAATCGCCGGATAGCTTTCATCTCCGACGTAGTGTTTATTTTCGATTATACGTCGTATTGCTTGCTTCGACCAGAGAGTGCGGTCTCTGTAATAAACAACTTTTTCTTCGGTGAGAGTGTTGCCTATTTGAAGCAGCGTTCTTCCCGAAATATACTCTTTAAAAATACGTTTGACGATTTTCGCCTCTTCCGCATTTACCGAATACTCAAACTGATGTTTATTGTAGCCAAACAAAATAGTCCTCAATTCCATGCTATCGCCTCCCTCAATTTCAAACCGCAGCAAAGAACAAAAGACACCTTGCTGTCATCATCAACGATTACCTTTTCAACTACTGCGTCAAACAATTCAAAATCAAATTTCAGAATAGCCTTAGGTGCTGAGGACAGTTTATTTCGAAGCATCCTGATATCGTCAATACTTTTTTCGTCTTCGTCCTCACTGAGCAGTTTGTTTCTTCTTGATCTCAGTTTATTGATTTCTCTTTCCGCCTTTGCGCATTGCTCAGCAAAAGAGATTTCGTCCATTTGACAACCCTGCATAAGCGTTACATATAAATTGTGTCTCTCAGTCAGCAATCCGAGCTGCTTATCCAAATCACTGATTTCCGAATCCATACAAGTAATCATTTTCTTTATCTCACTAAGTCTTGTGACAGAATTGCGTAAGATTAAATTCTCGTGCACCCGCAGTCGGTTATAGAAATTAACAAAAGTTTTGAAGAACACTTCTTCGCTTAAAGGCTTCGTTTTGCAATGCCGTCCGGCGATACCATCACCGGAACATATCCAATAAGCAGTTCCATTCTGTACTTTCCGCTTATATCTCCATCCGCAATCACCGCAATACAGTTTTCCGCTAAGACTATACTTGCCTGACTCGGCACACTTAGCTTTTTTCTGCATATTGCGTTTCAGCATTTCCTGAACTGCGCCAAAGAGTTCTCTGTCTATTGCAGGAGCATGTGTATTTGAAATATAATACATTTCAACTTCGCCTCTGTTAGGACGATTTTTCAGCGGAAGCACATTAGGCGTAAATGTTTTTTGAAACAGGCTGTCCCCGATATATTTTTCGTTCGAAAGAATATATCGAATTCTTTCTTTTCCCCACGGCTTTCCGATCATATCGGCTTCCGCATTAAGCTGTGCGGCAATCTTTCCCGCACCCAAGCCGGCAAGATACTCTTTAAAAATCCTTTCGACAACTTTAATTTCTTCCGGAATCGGAACAAGTTCGTTATTCTCAATTCGATAACCGAACGGAGCTGATACAAAAACATACTCTCCGTTCTCTGCTCTCATACGGTTGGCGGTTTGTACACGCTTTGAATTAGATGTCGATTCCGCTTCAGCGAATGCCGCTTTGATATACAAAATCAGTTCGGAATTCAAGGCTCCTGTATCAATGCCGTCATTCTCAAAGAAGACGGATACTTCACATTCTTTTAAAATGCGGAGATATTCCAGGCATTCCAATGCATTTCTTGCAAAGCGGGAAACGCTTTTAACATAGATGCGGTCGATTTTGCCTGTTTTGCAGTCCTTTATCATTCTGTTAAAATCATCTCGTTTAGCAACGCTTGTCCCGGTTATGCCTTCGTCTGCGTATACATCGACAAGTTCCATATTTTCTGCCTGCTTGATGAAGCTGTAATAATAGTGCATTTGGGCAATAAATGAATTCACCTGATCCTCAGAGTCAGTACTTACTCTGCAATAAGCCGCCACACGCAAAATATCCTCTGCATAGCTTTTGCTTCCTCTGATTATCTGAACCTTTTTGTTTGTCGTCATACTCATTACTCCTTTTCTCATCGTTAGTCTTAAGTTTATTGATTTTCGGCATTTTTACAATGATGCGAAATGAGCAAATCGCATACTTGACATTCAGCCATCGCGTTATTGAGCTTTTCAAAGGTTTGCATTGTTATTATGTTTTTCCGGACAAGGCGTTTCAGCAATGCATAGGACGCAGCATACGTAATTCGGTTTTTATCGTATTGCTCCATTTTTCCTCCTTACCAAAAATATTTGCTCTGCAATCACTTTCACAATTTCTCCGATTTTTTATCGGCTTCCAGCAGAAATTTGAAAGTGTATAACCGTCAGCTTTTATCAAATCGGTATTTGACTCTTCCCTAAAGCCAAAGCAAAAGTCCGCTGAACAGTTCTGCAAGAGCAGTTACTGCATTCCTCCTTTATAAATTTTCAAGGTGATTTTGTTCCTTGTTATGATTACGGTTGAAGTATTATCGACACCGTTAAGTTTGGCAAGTAAAAAGCATCCGAGCCGTTATAGTGCTCGGATGCTTTCCATGTTGTCTGTTGCCTTGATCGTTAATTCACGCTTTTTTGTTCCGGTACAGAGCAGTATTCCTTGTACACATTATCAAACAGTTTCAGCAGACTGTCGACTGGGCTTTCGGCATCTGTTTGGGACAGATACTCAAACCGCATTCCGTTCTCACGGAACTTCTGCACAATTTTCAAAAGCTCCGGAACATCCCGGCTGATACACGTTTTATCACAGGTGAGAATTGTATCAACATTTTGCCGTTTCGCAACATTCAATAGGTACTCCATCATATTCTCATTGCCGTTTCCCGGAATACCGTCAAGCGTAATTACGGCGGCGACTTCGTAATTATTCTCCTCTGCATACCGCTCCAGCTGACGACGCTGACTGTCAACGGCTTTTTGATTAAGACAAGCATTTCTTGCATAGATTACTACTCTCATTTTATCTGCCTCATGATTTTCCTTTGGCTCTTCGATCATCTTGAAATAATACGGGATTCCTGCCTGATACGGATAGAATGTGAAATCGTCATCTCCCCATATCTGCAATGCGTGTCCGCCCCTGTTTTTTCTTAAAACAAAGCGCTTGGAGTTTTTGAAAAGCATTTCAATATGCGCTCCGCTGTATCGGCTTTCAAAATCGATCAAAGTGAAAATATATGATTTTTCCGTTTCCTTTACATGCATCTTGATCGTGTAGGCCTCCAATGCATTCTCATGATTTTCGGAGACATATAAGCCTTCCTTTAACATACCGCACCTCCTTTACCCATAAATCACGTCACCGAAAAGAGCATACTGAACAATGCAATCTGCACCCTCGGCGTCGATCACACCGGTTTCAAGAGAACCGTTTTCAACAACATAGCCATAGCAGCTGCCGATATAGGTCGCCAGACCACGCAAAAATTTGTCCAGAGTCAGCGTATACACTTCATCGGACTCGCAGTCATACAAACGAAGTTCTCCGCCTTTACTGATCTGTTCGCTTGCATATTCTCCGAGATATTCTCCGACAACCTCTGCCCGGCTGCACCAGTAGGTGATACCGCCTTCAAGTGCCGCACACATAATGTCGTCGATATCCTTATCGCAAACCTTTGCGGAAACATTTGTCGATAACATATAGTACGGGTCCGTTTTTTCCGTTGTTATCCTTTCATACGGAAGAACATCTCCGCTTAGAAAACGGACCGCATACCATTTTTCCTTCGGCATCTGCTCCGAAGCACCAAGCATCGCTTCCTCTCGACCGCAATCTGAACAGATATAAATATCTATATAACGGCTGAGAGCATTTTCCGCCATATCTTTTTTCATGTGGTGCTGCCCACAGCGTGGGCAAGGCATATTCAACACGGGAATACCCTGCAACATTTTATAAGTGGCGATATGCTTATTCAAACTCTGTTTTTCCATAACTTCATCCTCCAAATCAGTCTCAGTCAGCAGTACCCGCGTAGGGTACTGCCTTTTCCTTTGATGATCGCTGCTGAATTCGCCCAGCGAAGCATTTCTTCTACACCGTCGAAACGGAGCTTACCTTGGAGCGCATATTCCAAATGTTCCTTTTCCCAAGCGGTTTGCTCCATTCCGAGCTGCTTATATCGTTCGACAACGATCTTATGTGCCCGGTCGATAGCAGCATTTTCTTCTTTTGTCATTACGATAATCTCGGTGACAGCACCGTTTTCATCTGCTTTTCTTTCAACCGTCATTTATCTCATCCTCCAAAATCAATTCTTCCGCATAAAAAGAAGTTGCGCCTATAACAGGGTGATCCAGTTGATACGGTGCTTGCGCTTCGTTGATTGTGCCAGCCACGGTGAATACTTCGTCCGGATGCACTTCAAGATACTCAAATTGCTTTTCCTGCTCATCGTTTTCATACAATCCGTTCTCTGCCACCACCTCAAGATTGATCTTCACCTTATCGCCGGCTTTTATTTCACGGTTTATGTTCTGAGAACCCATTGATGCCTCCTTAAAAATAAAAGGTCTTGTCCACGGGAATGTCCTTGATTTCGATGTTTGCGTCTTTGAAAGCATTCTCAATGGCGGTCGTGAAAGAAAATGCGTAAGCGCTTCCGTTTTTGTCGATATACGCCTCAAGCTTATCCTCAACGGCCTTCACTGCATCTTCAAGCGTCTCCTCAGCCGTATCAGCCGGAATAACACTGGTCATTATGTGATGGCAGGTTGCGTTTTGCCTGAACCGTACTATAATGCCGGGATGTACCGTGACGCCATCATACCGCATATCGGTTTGAATATACTTTAAGATATCCCCGACGGGCACCTGCGCCAATTCAATTCCACAGCGCATAAGTTCCGCACTGAACTCCGGCGTCATAATGGAATTTTCAGGCGTTTCCTTCAAGATCTGCGCACAGACCTTGTCGGCATTCACATTTTTCAGATTATTTGTTCCAACGCTGATCACATGGTCGATTGCCATACGCAGCATCGGTTCACCATACTTTTTGCGAATCTCCGCAATTTGCTTGTTCATCTCATTTGCCTCCGTTTTCCGAATGATTATCCGATGTTGCAAGCCCAAACCTTTTCAAGGCTTGCTTCATTGTCCCGGACTTTTCACCGTAAAGATCGTTGTCCCGGACATTTTCCCAATACCAGTCACTATAATCGGTATCCGGATTTTCCCATTTCAGCAGTTCGGTATCATCGTTCCAACTGCCTTTGAGAAAATCTTTTACTTCTTCCACTGTTTTAAGCAGCCGTCCCATCCATGTCTTGTTCGCAGATTTCGCTTTTGAACTGTCATTGAAACCATCCGGATTATTCAGGCAATCCCTTAAAAGCTCAAAATCGTATTTTGCCATTTCGTCAAGGGTATAAAGATAGTTTTCTTCTTCCAATCCTTTCCAATTGTAAACGATCCCTATGAGCATGGTTCGAGTGCCCACAACATCGGAAACACACCCTACATTGTTTGCCACGGGTGTCTTGAAATATAGTTCGTGTAAGCTGCCGCAATCAATTCGTTCCTTTGCCTCTCTGTCGATAATTGTCAATGCATGAAAATCATTCGCCGAACTATCCCCATCGATCATAACAAGGGTGGAAAAAAGAACGCCGTCGACAATTTCTTCTGTGGTTTTACCCGATAAAGACAGCCAATAGTCTCTGATGGTTTTGAGTGCCTGTATAAATTTTTCTTGTTGCTCATTTCTCTGCATTCAAATCAACTCCTCTTAATTCGTAGATTACATCCTCAAAAAGCTCTTCAAGTGAAGTATCAAAGCAGTCCTCGGTGTTTTCATAACAATCCTCTAAAGTAGCAAGAACCGCGTTATCTTCCCACACAGTCATTACATGATTTTCATCTACGGACCAACTGTATTGATGTTCCATTTTTGCCTCCTTACAAAGGTGATTTTCCCAATCTTACATATCGTTTCTGTAGGTCAGAATATGCCAATAGTAGTCGTACTCTTCTCGGAAATCAATATCATCCTTGCCTTCTTTCCGGAAAGATTCAAGAACATCAAAAATTTCATCAACAATGTCTTCTACCGGAACATTCTTTATATATTCCTCGGGGGAACACATCTCAGCCTCAGTACCTCCGAAATAAAACCAGCCGTCACCTATTCTGCAAACTGTGCCATGATCGGCATTGAGATCCTCTGCAAAAGTGACCAGCTTCGCCTTTATTCCGGATTTAAGCATTTCTTTCGTAATAACCTTATTTTCATCATAGTCAGTCATGATGATTTCCCTCCTCCGGATATGCCGTACCAAACTCTGCGATATTTAAAAGACTTTCGCTTGTCCAGCCGCACACGGCGACCAATAAATCTTCGACATTGTCGTCCAGAATCGCCTTTGCAAGATAATATCCGATACGCCGTTTCTTTTCATCATCGGAAGCAACCTGCTCAGCAAACACCTCGCCAAGTTTTTCAGCCTTTTCCGCATCCGCCATAACCGCACCAAGGCGACCACGGGTCTTTTCTGTTGCCTTCGGGAAAAAGCTGTCGGAAAAAGAGAACGGTTTCACATTTATAGCGTAAAACAAACGGGAGCTTTCATCGCCGTTATGATATAATCCCAAGACAGTTTCCCTGCCGGCGCAGAGTTTTTTATAAAACTCACTTTCTTCCTCAGTGTTCAGTACGGTATAGAAATTCTGCTCTGCATTCTTTTGCTGTTTATCCACCCACCTGTAAACCTCATCAAGAGAGGAAGCAACATATAATTCATTGACAGCACCGTCTTCAATGGCCAACTCATGAGAGTTTTCCTCATAGCAGACATAAACCGTATTACTATTCATAACCGCAACAGGCTCTGACGCTTGCTTTTTTTCATCAGCATCCGCCAAGCGGTTGATTGCCCTGATCAGTGACGGAAGCTGGTTCTCAAAAAATCTTTTTCCGTACATCGTCTCGTGAAGTTGAAATCCCATTTTTATTTCTCCTTTTTCAAGTTTTTAAGATACACCTGTCTTGCGCTGAGGCCTTCTTCATAGAGTTCACAGCGCTCCATATCCGGCGTTCTGACTTTAACGGACGGTTCTTCTTTTCGTCCGAGCATGAATTCTTCCCTATGCTCCCAAAGCCAACGCCGATGAGCTTTTCCTTGCTCGCTCCGTTCGACCCTGCTGCAATAACCACTGCCGTCCTCCTTATAACGATCAAGCCATTTGCAGCCATGACAGTTTTTGACCTGATATTCTGCGTTGCCGGTATTGTTCATACAAAACTTCCTTTCTGCTTTTCGTCTTTTAATGTGTAATGTTTAACGATGACAGCGAAATACGGATACCCGTCACGCTATCTTCTTTAATGTCGGCGTCCACATAGAACTGCACACACCGTATATACTCGCCACGCTGTACCCCCGTCCGCCATCCGGCAGAGCTGTGCCGATGTACTTCATTGGAAGCACGACATCCTTTTCAAGCTCTATTTCAAGAATTGAGCCTGCACCGGACCAACTGTCATAAAGACCGCAAACAGCAGACTTATCCAGGGTGATCTTTCGTTTTCCTTTGCGTTCCCAGGTACATCTGTATTCGTCTTTGTTCAGCGGGGGATCATTTTTGCCGTTGTCTTTTATCGCCTCGTTCAAATCAAACAGCTGCTCCACAGTCATCTCCACAAAAAAGGTCAGTGCATTCATATGCGAAGAACAATTATGAACTTCGGCACGAAGGCTTTTCAGCAATTCGCTCCCCGAATAATCGCAATGACGCATAGCCCGATTAAGCTGTCTCTTCTTGTATCCCTGCTGCCTTGCAAGCCAAAGAACAGATGCTTCTTCCTGGATCACATCTCCAAATCTTGCGTTATAGTGCGGAAAAATGTCATTGCAAACGAAGTCATAATTCCCGTCGCCGGTATCCACGATGATATCCACGCATACTTTTTGCTGAAGATAATGGTCCGTCGGGAGCTCAACGGTAACGTGCTCACGAATCCAGTCAACAATAAACTCTTCGTTATCATCAAATGAAAGCTCCGCATCGGTCCAATGCTTCTTAACGGTATCAATCACATCATCTTCACATTCGAAAATGCAATCCTGATACCAGCAAAACAACTCCTCATTGAAAGCTTCATGGGGATTGTCTGCCTCACACCACTTAATAACAGTGCTGTTTTCGGCATAGTCGCGGTAGTCAGCATAGATCTCACAGGTAAAGAAACCGCCATCCTTGTGGTAATCGCAAGAAGTGTGCTGAAAAATAATATCGGTAATGATTTCTGCAAGCCTGTTTTCCATATCTGCACCGGATTTTTCACCTTCGACTTCACTTACTGTTTTTTTAAGGCAACACATCTTCGTCGTCCGTCCTTCCTTTTGTAAAAATTCCGAGGTAATAATACTTTCCGCTGTTCGTCCCGAATGTTGCATACCGTGCACGCATTTTTCCGTCCTTGCACGGTACATGGTCATGCGGTTCTCCGAGCTGAAACCCACACATTTTGGACTGCGGGTTTAACTCGATCGGATCGGCTGCGTTGAGAAAATTCCAATACAGTTCCTCACTAATCTCTTCCCCCGGTTTACAGCAATCGGTAAAGTCACCCTTCCATTGTTCTCTTTCAAACATCACTGCCCTCCTTAATCAACTTCAATAAACATCTCTCTCCGAATACTGCCCGGAAGCTCACAAATTATTGCGGTATTTCCATCTGTAACAAGCGCCGTTCTGACGGGCTCGTTCACGGCTTTTACCTTGAGGAATTCCAGATCAGTTACGGGAGACCACCAAAAATCCTTATCCGGTCCCGGTGGGTCTTCAAGCTGTTGTTTCAGAGAAGCAAGTGTGTTTTCTTCGCCGGGCGATAATCCCGACAGCTTTCGATACTCGTCCGTACTCAGTATTGCTCTGTAAATGAGTATCTTTTCGCCTTCATTTTTGATTTTGGTTCTCATTCAAACTCCTCCTTATTTGTATTAAATGAATGCGTATGAAATTTGGAATATAGAGAGAAAAATGGCAAGTAAAAAAGAGCCGCAGTGTTGCGACTCAAAAATAAAAAAGGTACGAAAGCCGAAGCCTTCGTACCCAAACTCATTTTATCTCTGTTTTATATTTTGTTATGCTCCCTAAGAAAATCTTTGATCCGGTTCACGCCAAAATGTTCAACCAGCTCTCTGGCTCCGCCCTGCCGTGTGATATACGCCAATTCTCCGGTTTTCACATATCCTAACAGCTGCATATACGGATCATATCCCGCAGTTTGCAGTGCCGATATGACCGTTTTTATGGCAGTGTCAAGCTGCATTTGATCCACATCCATCGCTCCTTTATGTTGCATTATAGCATAAACTGTCAAGCAATTCAATCGCCGAGGGCTATTTATCGGACTCTTGTCAAAGAATTGCCGCAAACACCGCACCTGAATTTGTCTGGATGCTGTATGAGCTTGCTTGCTTTTTCACGGCAATATTCCTTTCCGCAATGGTCGCATTTGACTGCGTATCGGTTAGTGCGTTCCCTTCGGATTGATTCCAGCCCCTTTTCTTCGGCACTCGTTGTCCGCTTGATGGTATACTGCGGCAAAAGACGGTTTACCGTCATTGCAAGGACCTTCCACTTTCCTCTATGTCCGTAGCACCCTTTCACCGTATGAAGAAGTTCGTGCATGATCGTGTTCTTTGCAGCCTGATCACTGACGCTATCCTGCAACAGTCTTGCGGATATGCTGATATCGAAAAGTCCGGGTAAGTAGCGCTTGCACTGCCCCCACCGATTCTTTGCACGTGTGTTGACAATCCAACTGTTAATCTCCCCGGGTTGAATATTGAGTGAGCGCAGTTCTGCCTCACACTCTGCTGCCAGCGTCTTTAAATCTTTCATTTGTCGTCTCCATTCTTTTTCGTTATTTAGATCGTTTTACATCAGGACCCACTTTTTCTCCGCAGAAAGATAAGCAGAACCTTGACGGCAAGCCAAACCGCAATTAAAATCAAAAGAGAAAATGGCTTGCCACACAGTCGTGAAACCGCGAAAACCGCAAGAACGATAATTGCCAGATCAAAGGCAATCTTCAATAAAAGCAAAAGAAAAGGAACAAATAAGACCTTGACCGTATCCCCGAAATCCTCTTTTGTTTTTGCGGCCCTGTCATTGCTCTTCCGATTTTTTGCAAAGTTGCGCTCTGCTCTTCGGATCTTTCCGTCAACAGACTTCCATTCTTTTAGAGTGCCGTATGCTTTTGCATCTTTCCTGCTGCATTCCAAGTCCAAAGCATCACGCAGTTCCTGTACATATGCGCCGTATGCTTTAAGAAGCAAGTTTGCCATATAACGCCCTGCCTTTCTTCACCATCTCTTCCCAATACGGGTCATATGCAAAAGCGAAGTCATACCAATATCCGCTTCCGTCATTCGCCTTGAACATTTTGACAAAGCAGCGTGTGGTACTTTGTTTTTGATATTCTTCCAATATTCTTTTAGACCTGCAGGAAACCTTTACATACAGGTCGCTGTAATGGTGGTCTATTTCTTCGGGAGGAATTCCACCGTCCAAAAAACACTGATATAAGCTTTTCGTCTGAACCATAATACTTCTCCTTTAACTGACAGAGGCAGACTGTCACGCAGTCTGCCTCCGGTTTTCTTACGACGCCTTTTCCTTCGGCGGTCGGATCAGGTACTTCAAGTCGTAGTTGGTATACAGCTTTCCGTCCTTCTCTTTTTTACGAACAATGACGATACAGGCAACAAAGGTTCCCTTCAAATCATCAGTCATCTTTTTCATATCCGGGGTGTCCTGACCTTCTCCGACAGCCCACGCTGCTACAGAAACCAGTCCGCCGTCCCCTTTGGTTGTATCCTTGCGGAACAGGAGCATATTCACATCGCCCTTGTCCTTTACATCGACCACATAGCCCTGAATCAGAGCCAGCTGCCTTGAATCTGTTAAATCATACGGGTTAATCATTCTTATTCAATCCTTTCTCGTCTGCCGTTTGTTCGTCCGACAGCTAAAATGTCTGATGAACTATGAAATATTTGTCTTCCGCTTTCGGGTCCGCTCCAATCGGAACAAATCCCATTTCTTCGCTGCCTTCGTCTCTTGCGATACAATCTCTTGTTGCGTCAATGCTCCACCACTGACCCTCTGCATAAACACGGTTCCACGCATGCCGAAATGTGTTATCTGTGCGATATGTGCCGTCAAGCACATAGCACGGAATGCCTTGTGAACGGCACATAGCCGCAAAAAGGCAAGCGTAATCGAAGCATACTCCTTTTCGTTTTTGCAGAACCGTTTTTACATCAAAGGTCTGATAAAACAGCGTCTCGCAAGCATAATCATACGAAATGTTTTCAATGACCCATTCCCGATAAACAGTCACCTTTTCCATATCGTTTTCACAGTTTGCGGACAACGAAGAAACAAAAGCCTCAAACTCATTGTCCCACAGAATTGCCGCGCCGTTTCCTGTGCCGGTGTCTGCAATTTGACGGGAGTCAATGATGATCCATATTGCCGCCGCCAGCATAACAAGCAGCAGTAACACCTGCACAGTTTTTCTCATTGCTTAACTCAGACGATAGAAGTGAGCACATAATCAACAAAGTGCTCCGTTTTTCCGTCCTTTACCTCCTTGCGGCTTTCCATACGATATTCCACCAATACGGGGTCGCCGTTCTTTCTGCGACCGGCACGGAATTTGAGTTCATCGCTGTCAATCACAAATCGATGCACTCTTTTCAGTTCCCTGCCGCTTTCATGACGAACGGTATCGCGGACCAAAAGGCTCCACTGATTTCGTCCGTCATATACGCGTCTGATGCCGGCAATCTCACCCTGCAGCACACCGGAATTCAAATACGGCACATTCACCGGTTCATCGCCGATCACCTTACCAAATACGGCACGGTCGGCAATGCGGTTATAATAGAACGCCGAAACGCCGTTTTCATCCTTTCGGTTATTCGTCGAAAGATAAAAGTGCAGATATAAGATTCGCCCTTCCTCACCCTTTTCGATAAGCTCCTCTGCCAATTCGTCATAAGCGATAAACTGGATAAAATACAGAGGTCTCTTTTTCGTTTCGGGATCGGATTTTCCGCCTTTTACTTTCAGGGTGACCAATGCAACGCCCGGTTTTGGTGAATACACTTCCCCTGCAATGATTCCCTGACAATGCCCTGAGTTGATGTTTGTGCTGAGTAATGCCATAGTTGTTTTTCCTTTCTCGACATAAAAAGATTTTTCAAGACACCGCCATGGAATCAAAGCACAGCGAAAGCGAAACATCACTTCATCGCCGCTTATTTTGCCCTGTGCACGATATAAACCTCACCGGAGTAATCGTCATCGTCGTCTTCATCCTCATCATCGTCGTATTCGTCTTCGTCCTCCTCGTCATATTCGTCATCATCGCAGCAGCCGCAACAATTCGGCTGTGGATACTCATATCGGACATTATCGATTTTCTCGATGATTTCACCGTTGGCGCCGAGTGCCGAACCGAAAGTCCCATGGGCCTTTGTCATCAGATCAAACATCACATTTTGATAGATTTTTTCAAACGAGATCGATTCGATACCCATATACGCCTCGTTGAGCAACAGTGCTTCAACTGCCTTATGCGTATTGTCAATGATAGCGGTTATCGTTTCATCAAGCAAAAGCTGCAGCAGTTCAAATTCGTCCGGTTTGAGAGCGAGGATCTGGAAATCTTCGCACATGCCGCACATTTGGGAAAGCCTTTCGTTTTTCTGCATTGTCTGCAGTTCCAGAAGGTTCCCCGAGCAAACCATCTGATTCTTTTTCGCGCTCGGGATAAGCAAGCATTCACCGACCAAAGGATGATAATGATACAGTTCTTCACCGTTTTCGGTTGCAACCTTGACCCTTTGGGTAAGAACATACATCATGTCCGGCTTTTGTTCCGTCGAAGGTTCGAGTTGAGACAGCTCATCATAAAGTTTTTTCAGAGATTCCTTCATAGATGGGTCCTGCATCACCATTTCGGTAACCTTCGTCATAAATTCTTTGTTGTTCATAGCGTTGTTCTCCTTTTCAATATTTCATTCTGCATGTTTCTTACTGAGTGCCGACCTACAATCGGCAATCAGGCGGTCAATGGCTGCATATGCAGCACTTCCGGTTTCATAACGCCTACGGTAACCTATGAGTGTATCCATAAGATATCCCATAGAATCCGCCTCCGGTTCTTTGAACTTTTCGATAATAGCGCTGATCTCCTCGTCCGATGCGCCGAGACTTCGTAAAGTTCCGTTTGCCTTTGCCAAGATAAGCGCCTCACGCGTCATACCCTGATTCCAATTTTGCACCTTGTCTTGAATTTGCATTTCGTATTCCTCCTTAATATTTTAAAGGTTGCAGTGGGATATTGATTAAGGCGATACGATTTGGCAAGTAAAAAGCGCCCCGAAAAATCGAAGCGCTGAAAAAATTATTTCTTTATATAGTGATTATCTGCCGGATTACGCAGACCGAACCTTGAATTTTCCGGAATCGAAATGGGATTTTCCGTGTACTCGACCTCGTATCCGTCGTCTTCCAATCCGCCGAGCAGATCTTCCATATTCTCTATGTCATCCTGTTGCGCGGCAATAGTTTCATCATCACTGCAATCGCGCTCAGGCTCAATTTCAAGTTGTCCCACAGTTGGGTCTTCGTGCTTCCAATACTCACTTTTATTCAGATTTCGGAGCAGATCACTTGTCTGTTTTTTTGTGCATGGTTCTGTTCCGGCAAGCAGTGAAAGTGCCTCGGCAATGAATCCCGCCGCTTCACCGTTTTTACCCGTAAAATGCTTTATTACTTCGGTATCACCTACCGATTTATTTTCCTTTATAAAGCGGCACACATTTTCATAAAACACTTTTTCATATCCGAAGCTCGGAACCGATTTCAGCTGGTCCCCCCGAATCCCGGCAAGATAACATAAAAGCAAAGTGATTTTATCTGCGTCTGCACTTTTGAGCAGCCTTTCAAGGCTGTCTTTTTTACAATCGGATACATCGCCGGAATTGGGGAACAACCCGTCATAAGTCAAAGCGTTCAAAACATATTCTATTTTGAACTGCTTGCTCTTCAAAACGCTTCTTACCGTCAAAAGCAGTTGGATCTTCTTGCTGAGCGGAAGCGTTACCATTCGCTTCATTTCATCCCGAATGCTTGCGTCGGGAACAAATCCCCGTTTCAATGTAAGGTCAAAGCAAAAGGTGCAAAAATAGTTTTTGTCCCGAATCGGCGCATCCGTTTTTCGCAGTATTTTTGCGTTCAAATCGTCCATACCGCCGAACTCATCATAGACATCGCCGTTTGCCCGCAGCATCAGCGAACAAACGGTTAAAGGGCGGCATATCGTTTTTGTCAGTTTATCCATATCGCCGTCAATCAGTTTTACTTTTACGCTTTGCTGTGCAAGCTTTGCATCAATGACGTCTCCGAGCTGCGTTATATCCCTGCAATCGTTTTTTGTCAGCACATCGCTCACATTGCCTGCCGGAGCGTCGGTAATCAGATGCAGCGTTCCGTCGCACTTTCCGTCGGCAAGAAGCGCAAAAGCGGTTTCCCTGTATGCATAACAGATAATGCCGTCGCTATCAAAACCGCGCAGCAGTTTACACACTTGTTCTTTATTCATCGTTTCCTCCGTTTAACTCAGACATTCTTTTCGCCAATGTTTCCGCCGAAAGCATACTGAGCACATGCGTACCGTTCATTAAAATCAGCACAGATTTCACCGGCTTACGCTTGGTTGCATCAATCAGTTTATCGCTGTTTTCTCCGTCTCTAAGCCGTGCAATTTCTTTTTTAATTTTCACATAGTCAAACCTTGTGATCACATTCACTTCATCGGCTCTGGCAAAAGTGCCGTTACCGACATTCAGCATTTTAAAGTTCATCCTCATTCCCTCCGTTCTGTTCTTCGATAGGCGACAGAATTTGCTCTATCGTTTTCGGATCTGCCTGTTTCAGCAGTTTATTGGTTATCAGGTTCAGCATGATCACATCGCCCCAAAACATCCTCAGTGAATGGTGATCCCGCAGTGCAGTCTTCATAAGCGCATTCAGATACTTTTCCACTCTTCTGCGTGATACATTCAGCGTCTTTGCACACAGTTCCACATCCCATTTATTTATCATCATTTTATAAATCTTATTTTTCACCTTTGCACCACCGTTCTGCCTTTCTATGTATAGGCGGCAGCACTGTGCCGCCACCGTGAGTTACCCCAAAAGAATCATTCTCTGCGCTTTTGTATACAACCGAAACTTTTCGCATTTACCGGTCGGATGTGTTATGGAAAGCAACGCACCGGAAAATCGATAGTCAAGCTCACTCGGAAACATAATGTCCTGCACGGTTTTCTTAAAACGCACACGCACTGCTTCTTTCCCGACATCAATAGGAACAAACAGCCGTCCCGTTTTATATCCGTAAGCATTTACCGCCGCAAGCCGACCGCCCTCCTCAAAGAATTCCATTAGTTCTTTGTGATTGCTCGGATATTGCACCTTTAGGTTTTTTAAGCGTTCTTTGAGCTTTTCAAATTCCTGCTCTATGGCATGGCAGTTCTCGGCATTCAGGAATTCAATATCCTGCACATTCCGAATTCTGCGTCCGGTCAGGCGGGAGATCCAACTGCACGCTTCAAAAACGGTAACGCCTACTGTTCTGACCGTTTCAAAAAGAATTCCCTTTATCGCTTTTCGCTTTGCATGAAGTTCTCTGTCAGCCATCGTACCGATAATAGCTCCGTCGGTAGAGATATCCGCATAAGCGCCGCATTCGCAGGCCCAGACGCAGCCGTTATTGTCGTCAACGCCTGTGCCGAAAAACTCAGCCCGTGAAATTTTTGTCGGTGTTCCGCCGCAATACGGACAGATATCTCCGTTTGCGGTTTCCGTATCCGCCGGAGCAAATGAACTGCGCACAGCCTCAAGAAATACGGCATAGCCGTCCGCTTCTTCCGGAAGCTCACCGACAGAACCGGACAATTGCTCAAAAACCTTATTGAACAGTGTGGCTGCCTCGGATTTTGTCAGTTCGTTTTCAATACCGGCATCTGCACAAAATGTCTCCGTTGACAATGCTGACTTAAAAGCCTCATACGCATTTGAAATCACGGATGAGCCGTAGGTTTTCTTGAATTCTTCAAAAGATGATTTCAAGTGTTCCTTTGCGGCGGAAAACGGCGACATTGCCGCCGGGTTCTCAAAAATGCGTTGCTCGTAATCGGTCATGAACAGCAAAGCTTCAAAACTGTCAAGCCCTTGTTTCCATTGTTCACTCATAGTCAACACAAGAATCAGGTTGTTTGCCACTTTTCTCAACTCTTTTTCTTCCGTAACCATAATAAATTCCTCCTTACTTCGTCAAATAATTGCGGAAGAATTATTTGCTCCGGCAGCAAAAAACGCAAGTAATTTATTCGCCGGTCTCTGTCACGGTACTGCTTTCGGTGTTTTCGGGCGTACTTTCCGCCGATTCGTTATTTGTTGTTTCGTCGCCGGTGCTTTCCGATTGTTCCGCTTCACTTCCATGATTCGGAAATATGATATTCCCGTCTTTATCTACCTCTTGCCAGCCGTATGATCCGTCGCTGAACTTTACAAGCCAATAATAATGGATACCGTCCTCTTGCTCCGAATAATACACATCCGTATAATTGTCTACAAGCTTATACCCCTCCGGTATCTCCACGCCGTCCGGCACGGTATGCTCCGCAGGTGGAATATAGACCTGTTCTCCCCGTTTCGGAAGTGTCAGATAAACGACAGCACAAATCACGACCAATGCCGACAGTGCGATTCCGAGTATTTTTTCGATTTTCATTTTGCCTCCTATTCTCCGCCGAGCGCAATCAAAGCAAGCAGCGCCTCGCGATCTTCGTCTGTTTCGCAGTGCACTTCTTCGGCAACCGTCCCGTCGCGTTCTTCCCGAAAAGCAGACTCAGGGAATTCTTTTTTCGTGACAGCTTTCGGCCTTGCGGAAACCGGAGATGGCACAGGGCTGAAAAACAGATTGCCGCTTGCCGCCGTTTGAGAGTACAGATGTTTGCGGATGATGTTTTTAATAGTTGCGTTCTGTCTGTTCTCCGGCATAGCGGCAATAAATCCGATAATATCCGGATCCTTCACACGCATAAAAATATCGCAGGGCTCATCATTTGCCGACATTCCCTTAAATCCGTGCAAAAAGGCAATCTCACCACGCATCTCAGCCGTGAGTATCTGACAAATATAATATGTTAGCATTTTGTTTTTAACGGAGTGCCTCCATCGGCACAAATCCCGATCTTTTTCGGTCAGACGAAGATGCAGCCTGAATTCCTTCTCCATTATCTGCTCCGGGAAACGAGCAGATTATAGTATCCCATCACATTTGCTCTTGACGCTGACTTTCCATCCCCCGCCAGAGCAATTTCAAGTGCCTGCGTGTCCTTATAATACTCCCGGATATACTTTTCCCACGCAACACCGGTCCCGCCTGTCAGAAGAATAACATCCACATTCATCATACTGTTATAAGCCGTATTCAGCTCGTCAAGAAGTTCTACGCACACCGTTTTGAGATTTCGGTAAAAATCCTTCGTGAAATCGTACGGAATCTTCTTAGGGCCATAGTGGATCACTCCCTTATCAAAAGCCTTTTCAAGGCTGTAAACGGATATATCCGCACGGTTTCCGCTGGCTTCAAGGATGTTATCGCAGGTTCGCTGATAGACCTCCTGCATCGCATAATTCTCCCAGGTGAGCGCAATGCCCTCCCGTGTCCCCTGTATACAGTGGAAGGTATCGGTCGTATGAAAACCGGCATCAAGGATCAGCACATTCTTTTTAAGAAGTGCCGGATTGGTCATCACTCCGTCTGAGTTGATCACGCTTGCCATAAGCGTTCCGAACGGCTGCTTACAGATAAATACATCCTTTGTGTCAAGCTTGATTCGGATATTGACCCAAGGCCGTTTTCCAACCTTGATCGAATACTTATGCTCCCCGACAAACTTATTCCGCAGTTCTTCCGAATCCTGCACAATAAACTCAGGCGGCAATCCGGTTTGTACTTTTATAGGTCTGTCGTCGATATCATATCCACCCTCCGGCAGGTCTTTCAATTTTGCAAAGAACAGCCCTACACGCAGCTGCACAAGAAAATCCTCCGACTGTACCCGTTGGCGTCCGAGCAGCATTGTCGGCTTGACCGCCGTACTGCCGTGCAATAATGTCTTTTTGGCAAGAGAGCCTACATACCAAACTCTCCCTTTTTCATCCCTGTACCGTATATCCTCAGCTCCGACAAGCAGCGGCGCATCGTGCCGTTCCTTTACCACGATGCTCGGAATTGTCGAGGCGTTATACGGGCTTTGAATTTTAATGCCGGAGTACCCGATGTCTATTCCGCAAAGAAGCGTTTCGGTTATCGGGCACTCAAGCTGTTGAAATACGATCTGTGTTTGATAACTGTATTTTTCAAGCAAAACTATTACCTCCAATCTTAATTTTGCAGTGTATGACGGATATAAAAAGCAAAAGACGCTGCATTTACGCAACGGCTTTACCTCAGTGCAGGCGATTGACGCCGACTGTCACTCCGGTTTCATAGTCATATTCAAATATTTCAAACGAGTAAACATGCCCCAATATCTGCTTTCTCCAAGTATAGCCGATTACACTGCCCCTCGCATTCAGTATTTTTATGATTTCATCAAGTAATCTTTCGTGCACTGCGGCCGGGAATGCAAATGCACAATCTTCCGTTTCACACCGATAATACGGTCCGCCGTTTCTATTCTCCAAAATCAATCCGGGCCGCTTATCGGTATGCCTTCCGCATACGAGCCTGACAAAGTTCCACGATACTCCCGTGATTTTGTCTATCGGTTTATAAATGCCTTCTCCCGATTTTCCCACGCCGTCACCGCCTAATCTATAATCTGCTGTACACGGCCGATTTTTCCGTCTGTAAGTCTGACCTTGATACCTCTTGAATGATATTCGGCATTCGTCAGAATATCCCGAACGACACCTTCGGTCAGCTTGCCGCTTCTCTGATCAGCCTTCAGGACGATACGGACACGAAGTCCGGGATAAATGTTTTTGCGCAGCATTCCGTCGGATATCCCGATATCGCGGTTATGATTCATTTACGCTTCCTCCTTAACAAATCGCCGTTTTCATAAATTGCTGAGAGAATATAATACATACTTTTTGATTTGGCAAGCCCCTTTCGGTATTTTTTATTATTCCTGCGTCAATGATATATCGCTTTCCACTTCGTTCCCCCACACATCCCAACCGTCTGTTTTTCTCCTCGCAAACAGTTCAATTCGCGGCAAGTCACCCATAAGCTCAAGTATCTTATCTCTGGCTTCGTCCGGCTTTTGGCTGTGACTGCGCAGCGGACTGATGATAAATTGATGCACCTTGCGCGATCTTCGTTTCGGATGCCCCTTTGTTGCAAGCAGGCAAATTTCAGCGTTTCCCCGCGTCCAGAAGCCGAGACCGTAAAACCAGCCCTGTCCGTTCTTATTTCTTTTGAGCCAGACAAATGCGACGCTTTTATACTGAAAGCCCCACGATTTTATTGTTTGCAGAGCCTCCCGTAGCTTAGGGAATGTCGCCCACAGGAACAGCGCCGCATCCGTATCTGTAATGTCGGCAACCGGAAGATTGCAAATATCCTCCAGCGTCATGGTTGGGTAGATTTTTTCCGCCGACCCCTGCACTCCGCTTCTGTCATATCGCCATGGCGGATCTGCATAAATAATTTGATACTTTTTCATACGCCCACCACGTTCAGCTCGACATCACAGTCCACCTCGTTACCCCAGACATCCCACCCATCGACTTTCTGCCTCGCAAACAATTCGATTTTCGGAACATCTCCCATCAGCTTTACGATACGTTCTCTCGCTTCCTGCGGCTTTTTACTGTGCTCCTCTATGCGTGAGATTATGACCTGGTGCACACTTGCAGATACGCGCTTGGGGTTACCCCTTGTCGCCAGCATACAGATCTCGCTGTTAGCCCGCGTCCAATATCCTGTTCCCCAAAACAGACCATCCGACTTTCGGTTACGCTTGATCCACACAAATGCCACTGTCTTATACTCGAATCCCCAGGATTTCATTACATCGAAGCTTTGCCTTAAAAACGGTATGGTCGTCCACAAAAACAAAGCGCAGTCTTTGTCTGCAATTTCCGATACCGGCAATGCTTTGATGTCGCTCACCGACATTGTCGGATAATGTTGGTCTGCCGATTTTCCAAGTCCTTTCTCGGAATATGTTTTGAACTGCCACGGCGGATCTGCATAAATAACTTTGTACTTCGCAGAAATTGCAGCTATCACCTCCAAATATAATTATTTTTGCCTATTCAATCGGGCTATGTAGGAAAGACTGCTTACGCAGCCTTTTCCTCCGGTTTGATGCCATATTTTTTGACGGCGCGCCGGCAGGCATATACCTGCTTGGTGAAGTCTTCGCTCGGTGCGTTTTCAAGATCCCTGGTGGCAAAATACCAGCAGCTTTTGTAGTTATAGTCATACAGATATTTGACCGTCCAGTTTTTCCCCTTGCACTGTCCCTGCGTAACGATAAATGTATCCGGATCAAGCTGCTTGTCCGTATACAGCCCGACACCGATATCATTCCACCATTTCGGCAGATTCCCGGTCGGTGCCTCCGGAGAAGCGGTTTGAGTTTCATCGGTTTTTTCAGCCGATTGTTCCGTATGATGTTCTTCCGGCTGCTTTTCGGGCGCCTTTTCCGCAGCCGCCGCAGGTAGGTTTTCGTCAGCGAACGGAATTTCACTTCCGCCATACACCTTACCATACAGTCCGACGATTCCGAGTACTGCGCGCTCATAAGCGCGGTTATCTGCTGTTTCCGCAGGATACTGCTGCAGATATTCGCTCCACAGATTATCCTTTACGCCGTTTGCTTCCCCGACAGCACAATACTTTGTCCCGTCGTTCATCACCGCTTCACGGCAGAAAACAAAACTGCCTGAGTCGTGACTGCTTAGCAGCACCGGCGGCCCCACCTTGATTTTCGCGTTGTTTGCCAGGTTGATAACAGCATGATGCTTGAGAATGATTTTCTTTTTGTCGCTGTAAATAAAGTCGTCCTTTTCAACAAACTCATACTCAACCTCATTTACGAAAATCACGAGCACACCGTTATCCCGAATTTCAAAGTTTTCCGGCATCAGCATAAACTATTCCTCCTTACTCTATTTTAAAGTTGCTCTGACATTCTGTTATCCGATCACTATGTTGGCAAGTAAAAAAGAGAGAGGATCACCCACATCCTCTCTCTTCGTCTGTTACAGCTTACACTTTTCGGCAACTTCCTGTTCGTCAGGCTCCTTTGGCTCAACAATCGGCGGTTCTTCTTCGTCGGAATTATCGCTCTCCTCCGAAGCAACTGTATCGTCTGCATCGTCCTTTGTCGGCTCATCCTTTGTCTCGGCTTTTTCCGGAGTTTTGGCGGGCTGCGTACTGTCCGTAAGTTCGTCATCCTCGTCCAGAATCTTCTTGATCTTTTTGAGACTGAAACCCTTTTTCAGAAGTGCGATAATCACCACGGCAAGCAAAACGCAAATCAGTATGTTCTTTACGGTATTGAAAAACAGCTTTGTTTCAAGCTGTTTCTGCATGGATGATTTGCCCTCGCCCATATAAAGGCTTTTCACTTCTTTTCCTGTAGTGTTATTTGCCCGGTCCACACGCTCTTTTACCGAATCAAAATCCGTAGATGTACTGTCTGTTTGTGATGTGCTTACCTGCAAATTCGGATCTGTGGTAGCTGTACGGTTCGGTTCGGGCAAAAAGCGGCATAGAACAACCAATGCGATAATAAATACCGCAACAAATGAGACCATATGCCATAAGAACTTTTGAGTGCCTTTTGAAATTTCTTTTTCCATAGATAAACTGCTCCTTTGTCTATTATAATTGGGTATCTGCAATCTGATAGACAAGGAACAGTTTGGCAAGTAAAAACCCTCATCTGTCTTTACCAAAAAGAACTTGAACGACAACCTTATATAAAGCATGACAAGAAAAATAGCGGTGCGGATGCAATCAGAAATCCACCGCAAAGCCTATATTGGGCATCTGGCGAAGGACAAGTCCGCTGTCCATTACCTTCTACAACATAGGAAGTTTCTGTGCTGCATATCAAACATGGCACAGAGTTTTTTCATTTCTGACGATTTTGAGAGTTGCATTCGAAGCCTTGCACGCAGGACGCATCTTTGTGCTTCACGGAATTGAACGATAACTAATCAAACCGAAAAAGAACACGCAAAGCCGAGCACCGGCTACTCTGTGTTGTGTATCACGGAATAGTGCAATCCATATGCATAGACGGCAGATAAGTCAACGCAAATAAATACTACCTAAATAATTACGAAAGAATCAAATACTATCCTGATGAAGTATAAATCTATCAATCAAAGGGCGAGCGGTTTGCTGGCATGTCGAGGCAAAAATATAGGACAGATGGATAGGGTAGATTTGTGCGCAGTTTAGGGTTGGATATTGGGGATTTTCTCGCCTGTAAGCGGTGTCAAAAATGGGGATGTATGGTTTTTATCTTCTTGCAGGCACAGGTCATGCAAAAGATAAGTACCGCTTTTCTACCCTGCCATAGTGCTACTCCAAATTTTAGCATCCACACGCCGCTTGGCAACGCAGGCAATCACAAAGGTGATAACCTGCGCAATCGGTACGGCAAGCCATACGCCGGTCAGCTTCAGCATTGGCGGAAGAATCAGAAGCATCAGAAGCGTATCGAGCGGCTCGGCATATACAAGAAGATAGGACAGAGCATTCTTTTCCGTTGCGTAGAAATAGGAAGTCGTAATGCGGACAAACGCCAGAAACAGCAGCGTTGCGAGGAAAAACGGAAGATATTGAATGACCCCGGCATTTGTCTCCGCCGAAGCACCAAACAGAATGCCGATTTTTGCTCTTGCAAGATAGACGCCGACCATACAGACTACCGTAATCACAGCAGCGGTCAAATATGCCAGCTTTCGGGTAGTCCGAACGGAAGATTGGTCTTTCTCTCCGTAATACTGACTGATCAGCGGTTGGCTGCCGTCGCCCACTCCTTGCAGCAGCAGATAGAGAATCGAGGTAATATAGCCGATACAGCCGTAGAATAGCGCATTAAGGCTTGAAAAAATAAAAATTTTGTGCTATAATATACTTGATAATATCCGTATAGAGATAGATACTGAAACATCAAGAACAAGATAAAGAAGCAGAACAAAAAACCAACAAATTATTAAAACTAAAACTCTCGACGGGAGGTAACCGCCAATGAAACACAATAAGATTACAAGCGCAGAGAAATGACTTTTCCCTTGCGCTTTTTTGTTATTTTTGAAGGAAGTAACGACGAGGAAATGAATCACAAAAGAACAACGGATTTGATCCATAACGTATCGTAACGTTAAAAGCCGCGTGATTGATTATAAATATGACATCATAAAAACATTTCCAAATCAATCCAGTCTGCAAGAATAAAATTACAATCGGCGAGGATGAGATATATGATACTTGAATTAAACAATATAGATAAGTCTTTTGGCGAGAAAGAAGTTCTCAAGGGTGTTTCTTTCACGGCAGAGGGCGGCAAAGCGTTCGGGCTTCTGGGCAGAAACGGCGCAGGTAAAACGACGTCTATCCGTATTATTATGAATGTGTTTCCCGCAAACGGCGGAGAGGTGCTTTTGAACGGAAAGCCGATTGATTATCACAAAATCGGGCTTGGCTATCTTCCCGAAGAAAGAGGACTGTACCCCAAAAAGCTTGTTATTGACCAGCTTGCATATTTTGCGGAGCTGAAGGGTATGAGCGCAAAAGAAGCGGTCAAGGCGGTGGATTACTGGCTGGACAGGCTCGGTATGACCGAGTACCGCAACAAACGGCTCGATACCCTTTCAAAAGGAAACCAGCAGAAAATTCAGTTGATAACGGCTCTTGCGCACGATCCGCACATTGTCATTCTTGACGAGCCGTTTTCGGGGCTTGATCCCGTAAATGCCATGCTCCTGAAAGACGTGGTAAAGGAACAGATTTCGCAAGGGAAAATCGTTTTATTTTCAAGCCACCAGATGGCGTACATAGAGGAATTCTGCGACAGTATCGCAATTCTCAGCGCGGGCAGGGTTGCAATCAGCGGAGATTTGATTGAAATAAAGAGAAATTACGTGCGCGATAAATTAGTGGTAAGCACAACAAAGCCCGAACGGATAAAATCCGATTTGGGCAAGGCTTGCACCGGGTGTGAGGACGGCACGCTGCTGATTCAGCTTGCAAGCCCCGCTGAAAAGCAATCTATGATGAAGCGGCTTGTAGAAACCTATGATATTGACGAGGTGAAAGTGTTTGAGCCCTCCCTTAACGATATATTCGTTGAGTACGCAGGCGCGCAGGTGTAAGGAGGCAAAGCGATGAAACAGTTTGGGAAAATCCTTAAATTCGAGCTGAAAGGCTATCTTAAAAACAAAGTCTTTGTGGGCGTCACGATCTTTCTTGTAGCGGCAATCGCTGTCGCTATGTTTATTCCAAATATTATATCGGCGTTCAAGTCCGGGACAACCCCGTCAAAGGATCTTCCCGTAATGCTTGTGTACGCCGAGGACGAAACCCTTTCTAAAACCGTAAAGGAATATTTTACGCAAGCCTTTACGGGGTATAACGTAAAAGTCGCGGACGGAACGCCTGACGATATAAAATCGCAAATTACAAGCGGCAGCGTCGAGTGCGCTTTTGTTCTGAACAGTCCGTCGTCTTACACGTATTATGTAAACAATCTCAATATGAGGGATTCCAATCAGGCTGTTGCGGACACGGTATTGCAAGAGGTTTACAGAGTGAACGCGATGATACAAAACGGGCTGTCCCCCGAACAGGCGAAAGATATTATGTCGGTGGTTATCGAAAGCAACACGATGACGCTCGGTGTGGACCAGATAAAAAATTATTTCTATACCTACATAATGATATTTGCATTGTATACGGTGATTATGCTTTACGGGCAGCTGGTTGCGACCAACGTGGCAAGCGAAAAGAGTTCACGGGCTATGGAGGTTCTGATTACGAGCGCAAAGCCTACAAGTATGATGTTCGGAAAGGTTTTTGCGTCCTGTATCGTAGGTTTTACGCAGCTTGTGCTTGTGTTCGGGTCGGCATTGCTGTTTTATAATATCAACAAAGCGCAGCTGCAGAATCCGGTAATCGCTTCGATATTCGATATGCCCGTAAGTCTGTTCATTTATATGCTCGTGTTCTTTGTTCTCGGTTTTTTGATTTACGCTTTCCTTTACGGCGCAATCGGCTCAACCGCGTCAAAGCTTGAAGATATAAGCACTATGGTGCTGCCTGTCACCTTCTTTTTCATTGTTGCTTTTATGGTTGTTCTGTTCTCGATGATAGGCGGCAACGTAAACTCTGTGTTGATGAAGGTATGCTCATATATTCCGTTCACTTCGCCTATGGCTATGTTTACGAGAATTTGTATGAGTACGGTTGCCTGGTATGAGATTTTCATTTCTATTATCATCTTAATCGGCTCTACCGTCGGCATCGGCATTCTTTCGGCAAAAATTTACCGTGTAGGCGTTCTTCTTTACGGCACGCCGCCGAAGCTTACAAAAATTATGAAAGAGGTTTTTAAGAAACAATATGGATAATAAAGCAAAGCAAGGCGGGCTTGGCATCGTATCCGTTCTGACGATTGTCTTTATTGTGCTGAAGCTGTTGGGAGTTATCCAGTGGAGTTGGATATGGGTGCTTTCGCCCATATGGATTTCCGCTGTGATTGTGGTCGCTGTGTTTTCTGTCATTCTGATTGGTGGAAGGATTAAAAAGGGAAAATGGTAACTTTCCACGCCCAAAGCCGAACACCGCTCCACGCACCTGTTTTCGTGACTGAAAGCAGGTGCTTTTTTGTTCCCGAACGGCGGCATTTTCAAAAAACGGGCAAGGAGGCATAATCCTTTCTGCTTTTGGGAATCGCCCACAGCAAAGAAAAAAACGGCGATTCTCACCCCGAAAAACCGCATAATCGTGCCCGCCCCTTCGGCTGACGGAGATAAGCCCTCGGCAGAGCGCACACGCCCGCAAGGGTGTATAAGTGCGCCCTTAGTTCCTAAGGGATTTTCAGCTTGTCGCTCCCTCGGCTCGTTTTTTCAGATATTCCCGCGCTGGTTCACTCGTCAAGGCAAGCCGGAGAA
>CABUHS010000001.1 GCA_902491535.1 uncultured Eubacteriales bacterium | reverse complement strand
ATGAATTAAAAAAATACCGGACAGATGTGCGCACAAAAACACATCTGCCCGTTTTATATAAACAATTTCAAAACGTCGGAAAAGCACCTGAAAAAGCAGGACAACCCTTGAAATTATCATAGAAATATGTTATAATCTCAGATACAATGTCGGTGCCGTAATTCCGGTCGGTGTTTATGTGTCTCTGTCACATAATCATCAGGAGATGTTGAGCGCCAACTCAACATTTCTGCCGGCATTGTTTTTGTCTCGCCGGAAAGACTCGGTATTTAATTGACTATATTTTACCATATCCCACGAAATGTGTCAAGGGATTTTGAAAAAAAGTTTTTGTATTTTAAGAATAACGGACGCTGTGCGTCCTACACCTCATCCACCGCTAAAGCGGTCCCCCTTCCCCTCGAGGGGAAGGCAGGAGTATTGCTAAACCCGTTAGGCTTCCCCTTTGAGGGGAAGCTCCCCGAAGGGGTGATGAGGTGTAGCTTGCGAAGCAAGCGTTATCCATATGACAGCAGTTGTGCAAATAACGGACACTGCGTGTCCTACACCTCATTCGAGCGGCTACGCCGCCCACTTTCCCCTCAAGGGGAAAGCTCACTTCTTGCGACTTACGTCGCGCCGATAGTCAAAACTATGCCTTTTATGACGGCTCACGTCAAACCCATAGTCAAAACGGAGGTCACAATGACCGACCGCCGTTTTGACAGTACGGCTTTACCACTGTTTGCCTGTAGCCGCCGCGCGGCGTATGCGTGAAGTGATGGAATCCAAAGGAAGAGGAACGACGCACGTTCCTTTTCCTTTGGTACATTTTCTTTGGCAAGCGTTTCTTTGCTGTATGGCAAAGAAATGTTTGAAATGAATCAAACTTGAAAGTCTGATATTATCCCAACTTTCTTAAAATACTTCTTTATATAAAGAAATATCCCCCAAAAGTCTGATATCACTCAGACTTTCTTTACAGTTTCTTTCAAAAAGAACTGTCAAAAATTCTTTATCAGCATTTATTTATAAGAAATGCGGAAAGGACGCCTCATGATAACACTGATATCCGGCGCAGCCGGAAGCGGCAAAAGCCATCGGATATACTCCCTTGCGGCAGAGAGCCTTGCCGCCGGAAAGTGTGTTTTTCTGATCGTTCCGGAGCAGTCGGCAGTCGAAGCCGAACGCAGTATGACAGAACTGTGTGCGGAGCGCGGAATACCGACCGTATCGCTCGAGATAGTCAGCTTCAGACGTCTTGCCAACCGCGTTTTCAGACAGTACGGCGGACTGTCGTACCGATATATCGGAGAGGGCGGTAAAGCTATAGTCATGTGGCGCACGCTTAGCGAATGCGCTCCTCTGCTGCGCTGCTACAGCGGAATATCCGTATCCGACGCGGGAACTATCACCGAGATGACCGCCGCCGCGGATAGCTTCACGCAGTACGGAATAACGCCGTCACAGCTTTCGGACGCGTCCGATATGCTCCGCGCAGAGGGTAAAACACTTCTCGCCGATAAACTCGCCGACCTCTCGGTAATATGCGCCGCGTTTTATAGTACCCTGAAAAAAGATCACGACGATCCGCGAGAGGATATACCGCGCCTTGCGAGGACGCTCGAAACAAATAACTTTTTCGGCGGAAGCGACGTTTACTGCGACGCGTTCTACGGTTTCACGCCCGACGAATACGCTGTCCTGCGCCATATAATCAGACAGGCGGATAATTTTACGGCAGCGCTCCAGTCAGCAGGCGAGGCGACACTGTTTGAAAGCTCGGTGCGCGACGTTCGCCTGCGCATAGCTTCTCTCATACCGGACGGAGCGGAGCGCAGACAGATAAATATTGACACAGACGCGCGGCATAGCTCGGACACTCTGCGAAAGCTCACACATGCGCTCTGCACGGGCAGTTCCGCGCGGCAAAGCGGCGGCGACGGAATACGCATGATAGAATGCCGTAATAGGTATGAGGAAGCAGAGGCCGCCGCCGCAGAAATACTTCGTTACACACAGGAAGGCGGAAGCTTTCGCGACTGCTCGGTGATCGTCCGCGATCCGGAGCTTTGGCGCGGAATAATAGATCCCGTACTCGAAAGCCACGGCATACCGTGCTTTATGAGTAAGCGTGCGGATATTCTCTGCAAGCCGCCTGTACGGCTTATAATCGCCGCACTCGAAGCCGTCGGAGGCGGATGGCGGCTTGAAGATATGATCGCGCTGATAAAAACAGGTCTGTCAGGGCTCAGCTCAGAGGAGGGAGACCTGCTCGAGAGGTACGCCTCCGCGTGGCGGATAAGCGGCAGACGCTGGCATGACGAATACGAATGGAATATGAATCCGGACGGTTACCGCGATACGCTCACCGAGGCGGGCGCAAGGATACTCTCGGTCGCAAATGAAGCAAGAAGAAAGCTCTGCGATCCGCTGTCGCTGCTGACGCTCGGCAAAGCAAGCGTCCGGGACTACTGCACGGCGATATACCGCTTTGCAGAGAGTATCGGACTCGAACAGACGGTTGCACAGTCGGGAGAGGAAGAACCGGTTCAGCTGCTCAGTGAAATTTACGGCGCGCTCGACTGCATGGTTACGGTCGCAGGAGAACTGACGGTCGGTGCGGATATGGCGGCAAAGCTGTTTTCGCTGGCGCTGACGGGCGTAAGCATAGGGCGGATACCTACATGCACCGACGAAGTGACGGTCGGAGGCGCCGATCTACTGCGGCCCGCACACTGCCGCCACGCATTGCTGCTCGGCTGCGCAGACGGAGAATTTCCTGCTCCGGTCACCGAAAAAGGACTTTTCTCAGAGTCCGATCGCATCGAGCTTGAACAGTTCGGAATCGAGCTGTCGCGCGGCATCGCAGACCGTGCGTCAGATGAACAGCTTTACTTCTATATGGCAGCCAGCGCCGCTTCGGACAGGCTGACTCTCACATATTCTTCATCGTCGGACGACGGCAGCTCGCAAAAACCGTCGTCAGGCTGGAACAGAATACGCGCGGTATTTCCCGACCTGACTCCGGTCAGATTTGCCGACATTCCGCCCGCAGAGCGGCTTCGCAGCGCAAAAGCGATGTTCGACCGCGCGGTAGCCGTTCAGGGCACGCCGGAGGCGGAGACGATAATGTCTGTGCTTGCGCAGTACAGCGGAAAATACAGTACGGAAGCAATAGGTCAGCCGCTTACGGTCGGCAGACTGAAGCTCGCCCCTGAGATCACCGACCGTATATTCGGGGATACGGTGAGCATCAGTAATACGACTGCGGAAGCTTACGTAAAATGCGCGTTCGGGTATTTCGGAAATTATGTTCTCGGTCTGCGTGAATCCTCCGGAGCAAGCTTTCGCGGCGCGGATACGGGAAATTATATTCATTCGGTGTTGCAGAGCTTCTGCAAAGCGGTCGGAAACGGTGAGATCGATCCCGAGAAAGTTCAGCCGCAGGAGCTGGACAGCTTCGCGGAGCTTGAAAGCGAGCGCTATATTTCATCGGTCATGCGCGGGGACACACCGGACGCGCGCAATAAAAACATATTCCGCAGACTTTGTGCGACCGCAAAGCTTCTGCTGCGCGATCTTGCCGGAGAGCTGAAAAACAGCAGCTTCGCGCCGTCGTTCTTTGAGCTTCCGATCGGGCATGAGAAAGGTGCGATCCCGCCGCAGCGCATACCGATAGGTGACGGACTGAGCGCCGAGGTGCGCGGACGGGTGGACAGAGTCGATCTGAAGCGTTCGAGCGATGAGCTGCTTATCCGTATCACGGACTATAAGACAGGCGCGTTTAAATCTCCGCGCGGAAGCGCCGAGAGCGGCATCGGAATGCAGCTGCTTCTGTATCTCTGCTCGCTTTGCAGCGACAGCGACCGTGTGAAAAAACTGCTCTCCGACGGCGAAGCGGCTGCGCGGAAGTTACTTGGAAATAGTGCAGAGCCACCCGAAAACATTGAGTCCCTGCCTTCGAAGATCGTTCCGGCAGGAGCAATATACATGTCGGTACGCACACCGGAAGTATCTGCGGACGCTCCCGCGGAGGACAGTGAAAGCGCAGAAGCGGTCGCGCTCGGCGCACTGCGCCGCGACGGTCTGATATCCGATGATCCCGAGATCGTAGACGCTATGGATCACTCCCACAGCGGACACTATATTCCGGTCAGATATAAAGTAAACGGAGAGCTTTCGGGAAGTGCGCTATGCTCGCGCGAGGAGCTTGCAGCACAGTGCGACGCCGCGCGCGATAAGGCGGCACAGATCGCCGGACGTATGCGTTCGGGTATTGCCGACGCAGATCCGCTTGCACCTCCGCCGTCGCAGCCTTCTCCCTGCGCATACTGCGACCTTAAGCCGCTCTGCCGGAGAACAGAGGATCAGAGGTATTAATGTCTGCAGCGGCATATACTGCATGACCTGCCGTGAGCCGTTCACGGCACGAAAGTGTTCTGTTTATTTTAAGGGAAACAAAAAGGTGGCTGACGAATGCTAACGCCACATAAGGAGATAATTTGAAAAATATATCAAAAACTCTCCTGCTACAATGTAAGCACAAAGGAGGGACAGCGTATAAGAAAAAGAAGCATTATTCAGCGATTTATTATTAGACAGCATTATTACCAAAAGTCTGAACAGCCTGCGAAACAAACTTATTGCTGCCGGAAGATATGCTGATGCAGTTGATGAACTCATTGTCAGGTTCGCTAAAGCACCAATTAAGAAATTCAAAATTAAAAGGACGGAGGGCGATGTGAGTTCATCAAATGAATAATATCCATAATCGTGTGACAGAGATTGCAAATACGGATTTAATCTATGCATAACAGTAATTTATAGATAATATTTCGGCAAAAAATACGGTGTAACTTTAATTTTTAAGCTACACCGCATCTTGTATCTTTATTTAGTTAAACTACTATAATCAGTAGTTCTCGGCGTTTATTTCAAAGTAAGCCTGCGGATGAGCGCAAACAGGACAAACCTCAGGAGCTTTCGTGCCTACAACGATATGACCGCAGTTGCGGCATTCCCAAACCTTAACATCACTCTTTTCAAACACCTGTGCCATTTCCAGATTATGAAGCAATGCACGGTAGCGTTCCTCATGATGCTTTTCAATAGCAGCAACCATGCGGAACTTTGCAGCAAGCTCCGGAAATCCTTCTGCCTCAGCAGTCTTAGCAAAGCCATCGTACATATCCGTCCACTCGTAGTTCTCGCCCTCAGCAGCTGACAATAAATTGTCAGCTGTGTCACCAAGACCGTTCAGCTCTTTGAACCACATTTTGGCGTGTTCCTTTTCATTATCAGCAGTTTTCAGAAATAATGCTGACATTTGCTCGTAGCCTTCCTTTTTGGCAACAGATGCATAATAGGTATACTTATTACGGGCCTGAGATTCACCGGCAAAAGCAGCCTCCAGATTTTTTTCAGTTTGTGTACCTGCATAAGGATTTTTCTTTTCTTCCTCTACAAGATTAAACTTGTCTGCAGGCTGCTTACAAACAGGGCATTTTTCAGGAGGAGTATCACCATCATGTACATAACCACATACTGAACAAACCCATTTTTTCATAACTTTTACCTCTTTCTTTTTATTTTCATTATTAGGAATCATATTAAGTAACTTTTTTGCAGATTCTACAGGGAATCCGGCAGGAGACTTTGCAATCAATTCTTCCAAAAGTTCATGAGCATTATTACTCTGAGGAAGCATATATCCTGCCTCACGCATTATATCCTCCGCCACCAATCGTTCAGATTTGGCAACAGCCTTCATCAGACGGTACAGACCGTCTGCTTCCGCTACTTCTGCAATTTGCAAAGCTTCTTTTTCTTCATCTGCTTTGCGCTGAGCAACACTATTCAAAACACCTTTAACAGAATCTGCTTTTGGCTGCTGAGCCGGATATTCTTTGGGTACCATACTAATGGCTCCGCTTGGACAAGCACTTGCACAAACACCGCAGCCGATGCATTTTTCTACATCAATAATACTGTTTTCCGTATCCGTTGCTCCAACAGGACAAACATACAGGCAGAGACAATCCTTTGTACAAAGTCTCAAATTACGAACCGCAACTTTATTCATGATTACACTCTCCCTTCAATTTTTTCAAATTTCCATGCAGGGACTTTACATACAGGGCACAACTCCGGTGCTTGCTCGCCGATGTAGACGAAACCACAGACCGTGCAAACCCAAATGGTTTTTCCCTCCAACATCTTTTCTCCCTCGGTCATATAACGACTCACGAGAGAAGAAAGCATACGGGTAACCTTTTCGCCCCAAACGCAGATTCTTGCCGCACCTCGGTCGCTGCTTGCATCGGCTGTGGCACGGACACCGGCATAGTTTTCTGCATCCTCTTGTAATTTCTGTGCCAATTTTTTGACAGTAGCGTCACTGACAGCAGGAACCGCAGCGGTAAAATAGTCAGCAAGCTCACGGAACAGCCTGGACTCCTCCTCTTTATACTGTTTCTCGCAGCCACGAGCAAGATTTGAGCAGAGCGCCGCCAATTGACCGGCAGACAGATTTACAAGCTCTGATTCTATGGGCGCTGCAACCGGATTTTCTTTTTTTCCATCAGCAGTTTTCGGCTTAAAATCTATCTTTACCGCACCGCATAGCGGACACTTCCAATCTTCCGGAAGCTGTTCAAAGGATACTTTCTCTTCGGCATCGTCATAGACATAGCCGCAGATTTGACATACATACTTCATTATTTTTCCTCCTTGTTTACTTAATTTATTTTCTGTATTTATGTTCACCGGTATAGTCGATAATACTAAAAATTCGAATATGTTTGTATATCCGGTATCAAAAGTCTATCCGTTGCGGCAATTGTTTTATCCGGCAGATCACTCCAAGTTAAGGCGGTTCTGCAGTAAAAGCTGCAGTCTTTTAATAATATTCTATTTTCATTTTTTTGGTACACCGCTTACCGCGTGGAATTCCACACGGATCTGATTTCAAAAGGCTTACATTCTTTAAGATGAATTAAAAAATATCGGACAGATGTGTACACACAAAACACATCTGTCCGTTTCATATAACCAATTTTTAAACGCCAAAAAAATCACCTGAAAAACAGGACAGCCTTTGAAATTATCATAAAAATATAATGAGATAACCTCAGACACAATGTCAGTACCGGGATTCTGATAGGTATTTATGTGTTTCTCACATAAATATCAGGAGGAGATACTCAGTTTGCCGCTCAACAGTTCTGCCGGCATTGTTTTACGTCTCGCCGGAAAAACTCAGTATTAAATTGGTTATATTTTACCATACCCCGCAAACCTTGTCAAGGGATTTTTGAAAATTTTTAATAATTTGAAAATGCTTTAATATTGGGCAGTCTAACAAGGCTTTCCCTCTTTTCGCCTTCCCTGAATTGGGCAGGTTCGTGTACGAATTTATTATCTGTATACCTGTCATTTATGGCATAAAAGATCTCATGATCCTACAGTTTGATTCAATAATATATGTTGTGACAATAAAATATTACAGTAACGCCGCTGAAAGGTCATTAAGTTTTTCGGTGCTTTCTCCGTTAAGAACTGATTTTAACGTAACAACCGGCTCTAATATATCTAGATTTTTGCTCTTTTCAAACATTGACTTCATAGTTTTTGCCGCAAGGGGCGCCCACGTTCCGTTTTCGATAAAGCCTACAATACGGTTCTGATAATTTCTTTCAATAAGATGCTCGATAAATGTACGCATAAAAGGAAAGATATCGGCATTATATGTAACTGTAGCTAAAACAAGCTTTTTACAGCGAAATGCATCGGCAGCTGCCTGCGCCATATCGGCACGTGCCAGATCGGTTACTACCACCTCGGAACAGCCGCCTTTTTTAAGCATATCTGCAAGCTTCATAGCAGCCGCCTTTGTATGCCCGTAAACAGATGTATATGCTATCATTACACCTTCACTTTCGGGCATATAGGATGACCATGTGTTATAAAGACCGAGATAATATCCCAAATTTTCATTTAAGACTGGACCGTGCAGAGGACAGATAGTCTGTATATCCAAGCCGCTTACTTTTTTCAGCAGTGACTGTACCTGAGCGCCGTACTTACCGACAATACCTATATAATAGCGTCTTGCTTCTGAAGTCCAATCCTCTTCGGTATCAAGCGCTCCGAATTTTCCGAATCCGTCCGCTGAAAACAGTACTTTATCACAGCTATCGTAAGTAACTATAACCTCAGGCCAGTGTACCATCGGTGCAGCTGTAAATGAAAGGACATGTTTACCCAATGTCAGCGTATCTCCCTCTGCAACAACCTGCTTTCTTTCTGCAAAATCGGTACCGAAAAACTGCTTCATCATTACAAACGCTTTTGCGCTTGAAACTATTACAGCATCACTGTATTTTTGCATAAAATTTGCTATATTTGCAGAATGGTCAGGCTCCATATGATGGACTATAAGGTAATCCGGCTTACGTCCGTTTAAAGCTTTATCAATATTGCAAAGCCACTCATCATTAAAATGGGCATCAACGGTATCCATAACTGCTATTCTGTCATCTATTATAACATATGAATTATAGGACATACCGTTAGGCACAGAATACTGTCCTTCAAAAAGATCAATACTGTGATCGTTTACTCCAACATATAAAATATCGTTTGTTATCTTCATATTCATTACTATTCTCCCAAAATATCTTTCTTTATCGTTCATTGTAGCACTTCTTACAAAAAAAATAAAGATGTTTTTATTATTTTTTAAATACAGAATATTAAAAAATCAGCTTCCGTTCCTTATGTGCAAGCAATCTTATATTATTAAAAATACAGTTTTATTATAAAAAGAAAAGACAGAATCTTTTAGAAAAGATCCTGCCTTTACTATAATAATTTTCAAATATATTTCAGACGTTTTCAAGATCACTCACTGAGCATCGGCATATACGCCTTAAAGTATTCAAGTCCGGACCAAACCGTAAGCACAATCATTGCAGCAGTCATAACATATGAAACCGACATATGCGTTACAGGAAAGAGAGGTTCAATAAGCATCACAACAATTCCGACCATCTGAACCGTAGTTTTGACCTTTCCGAGCCATGCCGCGGCAATAACAATTCCCTCTTTATTTGATGCCATCATGCGAAGAAGAGTTACTGACATCTCACGCAGAATGATAATAAACAGTCCCCATCCGAGAACATTGCAAAATGCAGGGTCAAAATTTGAATATCGGATAATTACTGCCAGAAGCACACCTATAACAAGCATTTTGTCAGCAAGCGGGTCAAGGAATTTACCGAGATCTGTCACAAGATTCATCTTTCTTGCAAGCTGTCCGTCGAGCATATCCGTAAGCGATGTAATGATAAAAAGAATGGCTGCAACTATACGCCATATTACATCTCCGGGAAATATGGGATATATTATAAATACCATGCAGAACGGTATAAGTATAAGTCGCATTACAGTAAACTTTGTAGGCAAATTCAGCTTCATTTTAATGCCGCCTTTCCGACAAGATCATAATCAAGAATTTCTGTAATAAGAACATCGACAAACTGTCCCTCGGGAATACGCTTGTCAGATGAAAAATATATTTTTCCGTCTATTTCAGGCGCATCGGCATAGCTCCGTCCGAAATGGGACTCGGCAACCGGATCAAAGCCTTCGCAGATCACCCTTATTTTCTTTCCGAGCTTTTTGCGATTCTGCTTGTCATTTATGCGCATCTGAAGCTTCATAACTGCGTCATAACGGTCTTGTTTTACCTGTTCGTCGATCTGGTCAGGCATATCATATGCAGGTGTATCTTCTTCACGGGAATAGGTAAATGCACCGAAATGTTCGAATTCGGCTTCCCTGACATATTCACACAGTTCCGCAAACTGTTCTTCAGTCTCTCCGGGAAAGCCGACAATCGCAGTTGTCCGTATAACGATTCCGGGAACCTCTCTGCGGAGTCTGCTCATTGCATCCTTTATTACTTCACTTCCGCCGTGACGGTTCATTCTCTTCAAAATATCATCGGAAATATGCTGAATCGGAATATCTATATACTTGACAAGGCGGTCGTTATCGCGTAACTCAGCAACAAGCTCATCGGTTATCTTATCAGGATAACAATACAAAAGTCTTATCCACGGTATCTCCGTATTTTCAGTTATTGCTCTGATGAGCTTTGCAAGGCTGTATTCACCGTAAAGGTCTATTCCGTAACGGGAAGTATCCTGAGCGATAAGAATAAGCTCTTTCACACCGATTTTTTCAAGTGTCTTTGCTTCTTCAACAAGCTCCTCTATACGGCGGCTTCTGAAATGTCCGCGCAGACTCGGAATAACGCAGTAAGTACATCTGTTATCGCATCCTTCCGCAATTTTGAGATACGCATAATACTCAGGTGTAGTAACCACGCGATCTCCGCCGAGACAAAGTTCCTCCTGCGGTCTGAAAGATCGGTATTTAAGCGAAATATCGGTATCTGAATGCGATGCTTCCTCATAATTATCTTCACAGTCACAGCATGTACCCTCGCATGCGCTTTCATATATCGCATTTTCGGCAGATACATCAGTATCACCGTCGGATATTCCTCCGTCGCCCAAAGCCTTTTTCATATCTTTGGTCCGTTCATCGACCGAACGCACCGCCTCGACAATATCATGAATACTTCCTGTTCCTAAAACTGCATCTACTTCAGGCATCTCGGCAAGCAGCTGCTCACGGTAACGTTCTGCAAGACATCCTGTTACAATAAGACCGCGCAGCCGTTTTTTCTTCAGCCATGCAACATCAAGTATATTATCTATAGCTTCCTTCTTGGCACTCGTTATAAATGCACAGGTATTTACTATTATAATATCCGCCTTTATATCCTCAGGCGTTATTTCATATCCTGCCTCCATAAGTTCATGGAGCATTATCTCGGTATCGATCTGATTTTTCGGGCATCCGAGCGATATGAAACCGATTTTAGTTTTTCTCATTTTCAAATTCCAATCCGCGTCTGTATTCTTTATGTTTCGTGCAAAAGCCTGACAGCTTCACGTATCTCACTCACCGTATATCCGTATCTGATAAGCGAGCCCATGATCTTGTTATCCGGGACAAACTCCCGCTTTTCATCATCATCAAGCTTACACGCACGGCATATTAGTGCGGCACATCCGGCGATAAAATCTATCTCAAGTTCATCATAATCTATCTGCGCAATATCCTCACGTTTGAATCCTTTTTTATACAGTTCGACTGCTATACGTCTTTTTCCGTACAGCTTTGTCGTCGCAAGCATAACAGCAGCATCTATAACCTGAGATTTTTCGTTTATATATCCCTTGCCCTTTACATACTCAAGCGCAACATCTATATCATCAGCGCAATATCCTTTGCGCGAAAGCTTTTCTCTGAGTCTTTTCTCGGTGTTATTAGCATACACAAGAATATTCATCGCACTGCTGATGCAGGCATATTCGGAATCGGTATATTCATCGCTTTCGGACGTACGCGAAAGCCGTTTTTTACTCTTTTCCTCGCTGTAACTCAAAATATCTCACCGTTTTCCGTACACTGTGTTTTACTGCAAATATTTATTCATCATCGGAAGCAAGCGGAATATCAATATCATAATCGTCCGCATCGTCTCCGGATACACCGTCAAGATCGTTGTTAGTCATATCAAGATCTATCTTATCGCTGAGCTGTTTTATACGTTGCTCGATCTTCTCCATACATTCGGGATTTTCTTCAATGTACTTGCGTGCATTTTCTTTTCCCTGTCCGATGCGTACGCCGTCGAAGGAAAACCATGATCCGCTTTTCTCAACAACGTCAAGTTCAACACCTATATCCAAAAGCTCGCCTGATTTGGATATTCCCTTTCCGTAGAGAACATCGAATTCCGCCACTTTGAACGGAGGCGCCACTTTATTTTTAACGACCTTGCACTTTACTCTTGAACCGTATTGCTCGGTTCCGTTTTTAAGTGCCTCTCCCTTGCGGATGTCTATACGTACAGATGCGTAAAATTTGAGTGCGCGTCCGCCGGGTGTAGTTTCGGGATTTCCGTATACAATACCGACCTTTTCGCGAAGCTGATTGATAAATATTACAATCGAATTTGATTTCGAGATCGCACCGGAAAGCTTACGGAGTGCCTGCGACATAAGTCTCGCCTGTAATCCGACATGTGCCGAGCCCATATCTCCGTCAATTTCCTGCTGAGGAACAAGAGCCGCAACCGAGTCAACTACAACAATGTCAACAGCTCCGGAACGCACAAGTGCTTCGGTTATCTCAAGCGCCTGTTCTCCGCTGTCAGGCTGAGAAACAAGAAGTTCATCTGTTTTAACACCGAGATTCTTCGCATATACAGGATCAAGCGCATGCTCTGCATCGACAAATGCAGCTGTTCCCCCAAGCTTCTGCGTTTCAGCTACGACATGAAGCGCAAGAGTAGTTTTACCCGAAGATTCGGGTCCGTATATCTCTATAATACGTCCGCGGGGCAAGCCTCCGATTCCGAGAGCAAGGTCAAGAGTGAGAGAGCCTGTAGATACAGCGCTCACATTCATAACCGGATTTTCACCGAGTTTTATAATAGAACCCTGTCCAAACTGCTTTGTAATCTGACTTATAGCTGTATCAAGCGCTTTCTTTTTCTCCTCTGCATCTTCTATCGGAGCAACCACCTGAACCGCTTTTTTTGATTTTGTCGCCATTTATATTCCTCCTAAATTAACATATATAAAATCAATACGTCGGGCTGTCAAGCAGCCAACATCCGTCCTGCTCGCGCAGTGTTATTTTCATTGTATTTTTTTCTCCACCGATAAGGCAGTCGACACGGCAAACGATAAGTCCGATACCTTCGTCTGCGACAACTGCCGTTTCCGGATATATTACTGTGGAAAGAGCGTATTTTGTATAAGTAATATTCTCGTACAAAACTCCTTTTTCTTCTATATACCTGGCATAAAGACGGTTAAGACCAAGACTTTCAGCCGTACTTTCGCCGGTCTCTGCTTCGGTTTTATCCTTTTCATCGGTTTCATACTCACCGAATGCCGTTGCATATACCTGCTTCAGATAATCTGCTGAATAAACCGACGACGCAAGTTCCTTTATCTGATCGACAGATGTATATCCGCAATCTGATGCAACCGGTCTGTACTGAGCGCCTTTCACGGTAGCAAGCGCTCCGTTACTTTCATCAGCTAAAGGCAGACCTTCACCCCAAAGTATCTCATTTATTTCCTGAGACTTTGGAACAAGGTCGGACAAGATAGCTCTTGCTTCTTCATTTTTCATGCTGCTTGCACATCCGGAAAAAACAACAGATGAAATAAGTAAAATACAGTAAAACAGAGGTCTTAATATAATTTTTTTCGCCTTTTTTTCTGTTTTTTGATTATTCATCAGATATCTTCACTTTCTCCGCTCTCAGTATCTGTATCAGAATATCCGGCTTCCTCAGATTCTTCGCTTACAGCGTTTTCATCTGACAGAGCATTCTCCTGCAGCATATTATCATCATCCTTGCAGTCAAGACATGTGAAATTAACTATCTTGCTGTCTTCCGACTGACGCATAACGATAACTCCTCCGGCAGATCTTCCGTATACCGGTATATCGCTCGCATGAGTACGGATTATAGTACCGGTGCTTGTTATGATCATAATATCATCATCTTCTGCAACAGAAGCAATACCTGCGATACGTCCGGTGCGTTCTGTATTATGACAGCGAACTCCCTTTCCGCCGCGGTTATGAATCGGATACTCGGAAAATTTACTGCGTTTTCCGTATCCGTTTTCGGTTATCGTCATAACAAGGCGTCCGTCTTCTTCAACGGCAACACCTGCTACCTCGTCACCTTCTTCAAGTCTTATCGCTCTTACACCGCGGGCAGTGCGTCCGAGAGGTCTCACGTCTCCGAGCCGGAAAAATACCGCATAGCCGTTTTTGGTAGCTATAAGCATCTTACTGTTATCATCGGTAAGACGGACATAAAGCAGATCGTCATCTTCGTCAATCGAAAGTGCGATTTTTCCGCCTTTACGCTGAATCTCAAATTCCGAAAGAGAAGTTCGTTTAATAACACCCTGTTTTGTTATCATAGTCAGATATCTGTCTCCGTCAAACGAATCTGTAGATATAAGCGCGGTAACCTTTTCGCCTTCAGAAAGTTCAATAAGGTTTACAATATTTGTTCCCTTTGAAGTTCTTCCGGATTCAGGTATTGTATATGCCTTTTTAACATATATCTTTCCCTTGTTTGTAAACATGAGAAGATATGAATGCGAATTTACGGCAATAACATTATCGACAAAGTCATCATCCTTTGTCGCCATTCCGATAATGCCTTTTCCGCCTCTGTGCTGAGCGGAATATGTATCCGACGGCTGGCGTTTGATATATCCGCTGCCTGTCATTGTAATAAGACAGGTGTGACGCTCGATAAGATCCTCCAGAATTATCTCGTTCTCCATCGGAACAAGCTCGGTACGTCGATCATCTCCGAATTTTTGCTTTGTCTGAAGCAGTTCTTCTTTTATGATGTTCTTGACTCCGCTTTCACTGTCAAGAATAGCGCGAAGTTCATTAACCTGCACAGTAAGCTTTTCGATCCTGTCGATAACCTTCTGACGCTCCAGTCCGGAAAGACGTCCGAGCGTCATCTCGACGATAGCCTGAGCCTGTGCATCGGTAAATTCAAAACGCTCGCAGAGACGTTCCTTTGCATTAGGAATGGATTCACTTGCACGGATTATTTTGATTACTTCTTCGATATGATCTGCAGCTATTTTATAGCCTTCGTTAAGATGAAGCTCTCTGAGCGCTTTTTCAAGATCAAAATTTATTCTGCGCGTTATAACATTTTCCTGATGTTCTATATAGCATCTCAGTATATCTTTGAGTCCGAGAAGCTTCGGAACGTTGTCAACAATTGCAAGCATATTGATTGCGCAGGTATCCTGAAGCTGAGTATACTTATAGAGCTGGTTGAGTATTACCTGTCCGTTTGCATCGCGGCGGAATTCAACAACAATCCGAAGTCCGGCGCGTCCACTCTCGTCGCGAAGCGCAGTAATTCCGTCAATACGCTTATCGTTTACACATGCCGCCATGCTTTCTACAAGTCCTGACTTGTTTACACCGTAAGGTATTTCGGTAATTACAATGCGTCTCTTTTCTTCATCTACCTCAGCACGTGCGCGAACAGTCACTTTTCCGCGTCCGGTCTCATATGCTTCGTATATTCCGGCTGTACCGCATATGATAGCCCCTGTAGGAAAGTCAGGTCCCTTGATATAATTCATAAGATCTGATACTGTAGCGTCGGGATTATCAATAAGATAAATTGTTCCGTCAACGATCTCACGGAGGTTGTGCGGAGGAATATTTGTCGCCATTCCGACAGCTATACCTACCGAACCGTTGACAAGAAGATTCGGAAATCTCGAAGGAAGTACAACAGGTTCCTTTCTCTTGTTATCAAAGTTAGGAGAAAAGTCTACAACGTCTTTTTCGATATCGCGTGTCATTTCCTCGGAAAGACGGGCGAGACGCGCTTCTGTATAACGGTAAGCAGCAGCCTTGTCTCCGTCGATATTACCGAAGTTACCGTGCCCCTCTATAAGAGGATAGCGAAGAGAAAAAGGCTGAGCAAGACGTACCATTGAATCGTATACGGCGGAGTCTCCGTGCGGATGATAACGTCCGAGAACATTACCGACTGTAGTCGCCGATTTATAGAACGGCTTGTCATGTGTGATCTTGTCCTCGTACATAGCATATATAATACGTCTGTGTACCGGCTTAAGTCCGTCACGTACATCTGGAAGCGCACGTGAAACGATAACGCTCATGGCATACTGGATAAAAGAATCCTTAAGTTCTTTTTCCATATGTACGTCAACTATTTTTTGATTTTTAAACTCTAAATTTTCTTCCATTTACCTGACCATTCCTTATTTTTATATCAGATGATCCGAATCTATGAAATTCTTTTCACTTTGATAATATCTCTCAGTTCCAACATTCTGCGTACTTCCGGAAGCTCCGTTCCGGGACATTCAACGGCGGCAGCAGACGCAGATGCTGCTGTTTTCATAGCATAAGTAATAACTTCTTCACTGTTATCCGGAGATTCCGGAATATACTTTTTATTATTTTGTTTTATTGCCGGTTCGCTGCCGTCAAGATATCCGAATCTCGCACACAGAAACGCGGCAAGATAAGTATCTCCGGCTCCTGCAAAACCGCGCACATCTACTTTCGGTACATCTGCTATATATGTACCCTCAACACCTGAGTAAACTGATCCGCTTGCCCCGACGGTACAAAGCACGGTAACACCTGTCTTTTTATATATTCTTTCAGAGTTTTCAACAGCCTCTTCAAAACTTTCAACAGGTCTTCCGATAAGTTCGGAAAGCTCATGAATATTCGGCTTTATCATGTACGGATGCGCTTCTACAGCGGATTTCAGACGGTCTCCCGACATATCGCATACCACTCTGATACCCATTTCCGAAAGTTCATTTATCATAAGGTTTTGAACATTATTTTCTACACCTTGTGGAAAACTCCCGGCAATAACCGCAATTTTATTTTTTTCTGACTCTCTTTTCACGAGAGAAAAGAACTGTTTTGCCTCATCAGATGTTACGGTATATCCAGAATCGTTTATTTCAGTACAACCGCCGAAGCTGTCAATAAGTTTTATATTCATTCTTGTCTGAGCAACTGTTTGCACAAGTCTGTAAGGAACTTGCTCACATTCAAGACCGTTTTTCAAAATTTCTCCGAAAATACCGCCGCATAATCCGACAGCTGTTGTACAGCATCCGAGTTTGCACAAGGCTCTCGAAACATTGATTCCCTTTCCTCCGCATGAAATAAGCGATGCAGAAGAACGGTTAAGCTCTCCGGCTTTGAATCTGCCGTCAATAAATACCGTTTTATCAACGGCAGGATTAAATGTTACAGTGAGTATACCGTCTTTATTCTCATAGCCTGACATACTTTAAATATCAAGCTCTGTTGCATACTGAGCATTCTGCTCAATGAAATCACGTCTCGGCTCGACCTTATCTCCCATAAGAGTAGAGAATATACGGTCACATTCGATCGCATCGTCGATCGTTACCTTAAGTATAGTTCTTGTCTCAGGATTCATAGTCGTTTCCCAAAGCTGTTCAGGATCCATCTCACCAAGACCCTTGTAACGCTCGGCTTCGACCTTGTCGCCTCTTTCTCCGCCAAGTTCTTTTATGTACATATCGCGTTCTTCCTCAGAAAATGCATAACGGGTATTTTTTCCTTTAAACACACGGAACAGCGGAGGCTGAGCAAGATATACATGTCCTTCTTCAATAAGCTTCTTCATATGTCTGAAGAAAAATGTAAGAAGCAATATACGTATATGTGATCCGTCGACATCGGCATCCGCCATAATAATAATTTTTCCGTAGCGGAGCTTCGTTATATCAAAATTATCTCCGATACCGCAGCCGAGAGCCTGAATTATCGGTATCAGCGAGGTATTTGAATATACTTTATCAAGTCTGCTCTTTTCTACATTGAGTACCTTTCCGCGTAAAGGAAGAATCGCCTGATATTTACTGTCGCGTCCGCCCTTGGCAGAACCTCCTGCGGAGTCTCCCTCTACGAGATAAATCTCTGTTACATCGACACGCTTTTCCTGACAGTCGGCAAGCTTTCCGGGAAGTCTGATTCCTTCAAGTGCATTCTTGCGTCTTGTATTATCTCTTGCCTTTTTAGCAGCTTCTCTTGCTATAGACGCCTGTTTTGCTTTTTCAATGATCGCTTTTCCGGAAGCCGGATTTTCTTCAAGATATTCTTCAAGCTTACGTGTAACCATTCCGTCTACGAATGTACGTATCTCTGAGTTTCCGAGTTTTCCTTTAGTCTGTCCCTCAAACTGAGCTTCAGTAAGCTTTACGCTGATAATAGCGCATATGCCCTCACGAACATCCTCACCCGTAAGTTTAGGATCGTTTTCCTTAAGAGCGCCGATCTTTCTTGCATACTCATTAAGTACCTTTGTAAGAGCTGCTTTAAAGCCGGTTTCGTGTGTACCGCCGTCCGGCGTTACAACATTATTTGCAAAAGAAAACAGTGTTTCATTAAAACCTGTATTATACTGAAGCGCTACTTCAGCTGTAGTATATCCGCTCTTTTCGGAAATATATATTACATCGTTGTGTATAAGATCGGCATGTTTATGAGAATTAAGATACTCGACAAACGATCTGATTCCGCCTTCATAGCAAAGTACCTCTTCCCGAACCTCACAGGGCTCGTCATCAATACATTCGGTTACGATTTCTGCAGCTTCCTCTTTGATCTCGGTATCACCGTCATCACTGTCGTGATAAGCCATTGCTGCAGCTTCCGCGATTCCCGCCTCACGCTTATCTCTTCCGCGTTCGTCACGGAGAACAAGCGTTACGCCCGCATTGAGAAACGCCTGTTCTCTCATACGGTTTAAAAGAATATCGTAATCATAGTCAAGATCGTCAAATATCTGAGCATCAGGCATAAAACGGACATAAAGTCCTTTGCGGTCTCCGGCATCTCCGAGACATTCAAAATTTTCATCTACTTTACCGCGCTTAAAGCTTTGTCTGTAAAGCTTCCCGTCGCATACATTTTCATACCAAAGCCATTCTGAAAGAGCGTTTACTACAGATGCACCTACTCCGTGCAGACCTCCGGATATCTTATATCCGTCACCGCCGAATTTTCCCCCTGCATGAAGTACTGTAAATACGACTTCAGGCGTAGGAATTCCGGCCTTATGGTGCATCGCTGCAGGAATTCCGCGTCCGTTATCCTGAACAGATGCACTTCCGTCCGGATGAAGTGTTATAATCACTTTATCACAATAACCTGCGAGAGCCTCGTCTATAGAGTTATCCACTATCTCATAGATAAGGTGATGCAGTCCTCTCTGTGAAGTCGATCCGATATACATACCGGGTCTCTTTCTTACCGCTTCAAGACCTTCGAGTATCTGTATCTGATCTTCGTTATATACGGTCTCGTTTAAATCGTGCTGATTTTCTGACATTTACTGTATCCCTTTCAATTTTTAGCTTAACGGTATAATTACCGGAATCTTTCTCTTTCAAATAAACTATTTTATATCTGTTCCCGCACGGGAAGTTATTGCCTGAGCCGATATCTGAGATATATATATTTTATCGTCGGTCAGTATAAACGATTTTGGTATATCATTACTGACACTGCATACATTTCCGTTCTTTTCAGAATCGGAAAGAAATTTTTTTGTTACTCCGGAAAGCGTGGTCTTATCCATATCGAATATTCCTATTACATTCTTTTTTCTTACTGCTTTTCCGTTTCCGATATGAAGATACATATATACTGTAACCTCCGCTATATTTACTATGCTCCGTCAGTGACCGTATAGGTTCCTCCCGACACAAAGAATCTTCTGTCTCCTCCGATCTCATTGCCGCAGGAAGTTATAACGGTCTGCCTGTCACGAAGTCCGTCCATAATATATTTCTTTCTGTGTTCGTCAAGCTCACTCAGTATATCATCAAGAAGAAATACCGGATATTCTCCTATATCGTCTCTTATTATTTCTCCCTCGGCAAGCTTTAACGAAAGTGCCGAAGATCGTTGCTGTCCCTGCGATGCAAAGCTCCTTGCATCTCTTCCGCCGATCTTTATTATCATATCGTCCTTGTGTATCCCGTAAAGCGTACCGCCTGTACGTACCTCTCTTTCAAGAGACGAAGAAAGCTTATCAAAGAAACTCTCTTCGTCATAAGGATCGGGGTATAAAAGCGATATTTCATCTTTACCTAAAGTCATATCGGAAAGAATGTACGCCGCCTTTTTGCATAACTTTTCAACATATGAATATCTTACTTTCGAAATATAGGCAGCCTCTTTTGCAAGTTGATCAGACCACACTTCTACCGAAAGCAAAAAGTCTTTATCCACACTTCCTCCGGAAAACATTTTTTGTTTTAAAAGGCTGTTTCTCTGTCTGAGTATCGTATGATATCTCTGAAGAGATGCAAGATAAACAGGACTGAGCTGAGAAATAGCCATGTCTAAAAATGACCGTCTCACAGACGGACCGTCTTTCACGATAGAAAGATGCTCCGGACAAAACAGAACCGCATGAAAGCATCCGACAAATTCAGACAGTCTCGATACCGAAACTCCGTTTTTTTTGCATGATCGCTTTCCGTTCGGAAGAATACCGAATTCGAGCGTTCCTCCTCCGTTTTTGTCTCTGTAAACAAGCTTTATTCCGCAGGCCTTTTCACCGAATCTTATCATCTCTATGTCGGAATGTGCGCGAAAGCTTCTCCCGCCGGCAAAAAGATATATTCCCTCTACAGCGTTTGTTTTTCCTTCTGCATTATTTCCGTAAAAGACGTTTACTCCGGATGAAAACTCTGTATGTGCAAATTCGATATTCCTGAAATTATAATAATCTATACTCTCGCAGATCATCGAAAACAGACTTTAATCCTTCATTCTTACAGGAAGAACAAGATATATAAATTTATCGTCTTCATTACATTCCGACGGCTCTATAAGCATACTCATAAGAGGCGTTGACATAGAAAGCGTTACATAGTCGGTATCGACACATCTCATTGCATCAATAAAGAATTTGCAGTTGAATCCGATAACGATATCATCTCCGTTTTTTTCAACGGGTATCTCATCGTAGAACTTTCCGCTGACAGAAACAGATGAAAATGCAAGTATATCGTCTTTGAAAGTACAGCGGAGCGGACTTTTTGTCTGTCCCATTGTTCTTTCTTCCGTGACAAGAGATGCTCTTTCAAGACTTTTTAAAAGAGCATCAGAGCTTGCTTTTACAAATATGCGATTGTTCTTTGGTATGAATCTCTCATATTCGAGATAACTGCTGTCAATCATTCTCGTAAAGAATATTATATCTTCAATAGCAAAGATAACATGTCTGCGGCCGAGAACTATCTTAACTTTCTTTTCGTCACCGTCAGAAAGGAGCTTTGTAAGTTCGCTCAGAGATTTTCCGGGAATTATAAATTCCATCTGAAGAGAATCTCCGCCGATATTATCAATATCACATATCTTCTCTTTAAGCGCAAGACGCTGACCGTCGCTTGCAACAACTGTTATTTTCGAACCGTCAATTTTGAAATAAACTCCGTTAAGCATGGGCTTCGGTTCATTTACACCGACCGCAAACATAACCTTGTTTATCATATTTTTCAGTTCCGACTGTCCTATTGTAAAACCTTTTTCTCCGCCGAGTTCGGGAAGTACGGGGAAATCGTCTCCGGGAAGAGAATGAAGCTCGAAAGAAGATATTCCGCTACTTATTTTAGTAACATTGCGGTCATTTATTTCGATAGTAACATTACCTTCGGGAAGAACACGGAGGATTTGGTGAAGTTTTCCGGCATTTATTATATAGCTTCCGGCTTCAATTATTTCAGCGCCAACATGATTTTTAATTCCCTTTTCATTATCGAACGCGCAGAGTTCGCATCTGTTATCCTCTGTTGTAATTTTGATTCCTTCTATAGCCGCTATTGTATTTTTAGCTGATACAACACCGAGCATAGGGGATATCTCGGAGAGAAGTTTGTTTTTTTCAAAAATTGCTTTCAATTTATTTTCATCCTTTCAAAATCGTAAAAGCCGATGTTTACTGAATTTACCGCCTTCCGGCGTTAAATATATATATAAATAATTTAATTATTTCAGAAGTAGTTACAGTAGAGCCTGTGGAAATTGTTGAAAACAGTAAAAACAGGCTTACAAGGCTAATTTTCTCAGTTTATCAGGATTATTTTACATGTTGAAACGGAAAAATAATCCTGTAGATAGCTTTGGAAAACTTCTGTATTAACTATTTGAAATTTTATCAAAATCCGAGTAATCAACAGCTTTTTTGAAAAAACTGTTCAAAACTGTGTTTTATTCTGATTAATAACTATTCTTTTATTTCCCGTATAAGCTCATTTATCTCTATTTCAAGCAATGTATTGCTGTCGAGATCTTTTTCAACAGTATCAAGAGACGACATTATTGTCGTATGATTACGGCCGAGAGTTTTTCCTATGGCAGGAAAAGACATTCCGGTAAGCTTTCGTATTATGTATATTGAAATGTGACGCGCAAACGCAATTTCTTTTGTTCTCTTGCGTCCTTTGATATCGTCAATGGAAATTCCGTATTTTTTCGACACCTTTTCAAGTATTCGGTCTACAGTAACGCTGACAGGTTCGCTTCCAGTAAGAAGATCCGCTATGCATGATACTGCAAGATCGACTGTTATTCTGTCACCTGTAAGAAAACTTCTTGCTCCGAGCTTTTTTACGGCGCCTTCGAGCTGTCTTACGTTATTTTTAAGATTGTTTGCAAGATATTCAAGTACGTCCGAAGGAAGGTCTATGCTGAGAGCTTCGGCTTTACTTTTCAGAATCGCGATACGAAGCTCAAATCCCGGAGGCTGGATATCTGCGGTAAGTCCCCATTCAAATCTTGTCTGTAATCTTGTTTCAAGTGTTTTAAGATCTCTCGGCGGACGGTCGGAAGTTAGAATGATCTGTTTGTGATTTTCATACAGAGCATTAAAGGTATGAAAGAACTCCTCCTGTGTAGAAGGCTTTCCTGCTATAAACTGTATATCGTCTATCAGCAATATGCTTGCTTTGCGGTATTTGTTTCTGAATTGTTCGCAGGTACCGAGAGATATTGAATCTACAAGCTGATTTGTAAAATCTTCGCCTTTTACATAAACAATCTTTGCACTCGGTTCATTTTCGTATATGCGGTTCATTACAGCATACAGAAGATGTGTTTTTCCGAGACCGCTCGGACCGTATATGAAAAGAGGATTGTACTGTTTTTGAAGAGAATCTGAACTTGCCGCTTTACCTGATACCGAAAATTTATTCGCAACGGCAAGACATGCCGCATGCGCAAATTTATTTGAGTCACCGACAATAAAATTTTCAAATGAATAGTCGGAATTCAAACTTGTCTGCGCACCGGTAAGAGTTTTGTTTTTATCTCCCGAAGTTATATCTTCTGAAATGTTGTTTATACCTTCACGGAAATCCGTGTCAAAAAAAGATGTTTCCTGATTATCGTTTTTTTTCTTTTCCTCTTCTGTATTATTACTGATATCTGAAGTAAAGTTTTCTTTTGATGATGAATCTGAAAAACCGAGAGAGGCAAGCTGCTCTTCAGCAGATTTTTCTTCGGTCGCAATAAATACGGTCTTAACATCGAAACCGAGAACTTTTTCAAGGCAACTTTCAACGGCGGAGGTATACTTGGATTCGAGAAAAGCACGCTTAAATTTCTGTTTTGTGGAAATTACGGCTGTCGACGGTTCTCCGCCTATGTATTCAATTTTTAGCTCATTGAACCAAAGCTCCATGAGATTTTCCGAATATGCTTTGCGCAATTCTGTCAGCACACCGTTCCATGCTTCCGAAAAAAACTCCATAATTTTTCCTTTCATATAAGTATAAAAACACAACCTTATTATACCACACAAAAAATATTTTTTCAAGTCTTTATTATATATTATTATATATTGATAATTATATACAGGTAATTGAATTTTTCTGTGTCAGCAAAATTTAATTTATTTATGCGGGTGAAGTAAAAATGATAAAAAATCATAAAAAAAATAATTTTTCGAAAATCTATTGACAAAACGGATATTTTATGAGTATAATAATATGCGTGACACTTTTTTGTAAAAGTTCAATAAATAAAGATTTATATGAAGAATATAAATAACCGGAAAAGAACGGAGGTGCCGTAGAATGCTTAGAACATACCAGCCCAAGAAAAGACAGCGCAAAAAGGAACACGGATTCAGAAAGAGAATGGCAACTGCGAATGGCAGAAAAGTCCTTAAGAGAAGACGCGCAAAGGGTAGAAACAGACTGACATATTAAGCTTAAGCGTTCAATGTGTACAGCCGAGATTTACGATCCTGTTTAAATTAACCGAAGGTTTTCCGTAAGTTTTTACGGCAAAGTCTTCGGTTTTGTCTTTGTTCATTTTATCAGGGAATATTGTTATTTTATAAATTGGTAAAATTTATAAAAAAGTTACAAATATTTTTAGTAAAAAACATACTGGCGTGATATAATACAAAACAATTTGTAAAGTCATAACAGTATGCTTGTTATAAGACTGTCTGCGGTGAGAATTTTTATATAATTCGCGCGGGAAATAAGAACGGAGTTTGTCTTATCGAAATGAAATATAAAGCTGTTTGTGAGAATCACCTGTATTCCAAAGCTTATTCGCGCGGAAAAAAAAAGGTGACCGGACATGTTGTTGTATATGTTCTCCGTGATTACTCTGCAGAAAGGCTCAGACGCGGAAGACCGGATAAGAAAAAGATAAACAGAATCGGAATTACGGTATCAAAAAAGCTTGGAAATGCAGTAAAGCGAAACCGTGTTAAGAGAATAATAAGAGAAGCATACCGTACTCTTGATAAAAATAAAGGTATAAAAAAGGGATTTCTCATTATTATTGTGGCAAGAGGTGCTGCTGTGAAAGCAAAAACCGCAGACATATTTCGCGACCTTGATTATTCAATGAAAAAACTCGGAATGATAACGGAAACAGAAAATGAAGAAGTCTGACGAAAAATATTCCGAATTTAATCCAATGAAATTATTGCGTAAATTATTTACGCTTCCGATCGTGATATATCGTAAAATAATTTCTCCGTTAAAGCCATCTTGCTGCAGATATACTCCGAGCTGTTCACAGTATGCGATTCAAGCCGTGATGGTTCACGGAATATTGAGAGGAACAATTCTTACAGTGTGGAGAATACTCAGATGTAATCCATACGGCGGATTCGGAGAAGATCCTGTTCCGGAATACGGAGTTTTTCCGACCGAAAAACTTTTTATAAATATTAAAAAAAAAATAAAAACTATACGGATACAGCACAGGGATAAAGAATCCCGGGATGGATGTTTTCGTCCCGAGGGGTCGGAAAAATCGGAGGCTGCCGTTGAGATTGAAAGGAATGGCCACAAAAAATGAGTTATCTTTACAGTGCATTCGGATGGATAATGAATCTGTGCTATAAGATTGTTCCGAACTATTTCGTTGCGATCTTTCTGCTTGCTCTGATTATTAAAATAATTCTTTTCCCGCTCGGTATAAAGCAGCAAAAGAATATGCAGAAGCAGGCATCTTTAAGACCTAAGGAGATGGCTATCAGGAAGAGATATGCCGGAAGAACTGACAAGGCGACACAGCAGAAGATGCAGCAGGATATAATGGAGCTGTATCAGAAAGAAAACTACAGTATGTTCGGCGGATGTCTCCCGCTTGTTATACAGTTCCCTATAATTATTGCGCTTTATAATGTAATAAGAAATCCGTTTACTTATCTTCTTAATCTTGGTGATTATGTTAAACCTCTTACAGAGAGGATCACAGAAGTATTTGCCGATGCAAAAATTGCGGCGGAAATCGATATGTTTCAGTATCTCAGAGCTGATTTTTCAAAGTTCTCGGATATTCTTCCCGAAGGATTTACGCAGGATATGCTGCCTTCATTTTCGGTAGGAAAGTTTGATTTTTCCCTTACACCGAGCATTTCAATGAGTTGGCTCATTATCATACCTATAGCGACATATGTTATATCTCTTTTGAGTATGAAGCTCACAAGAAAGTTCTCTTATCAGGCGCCGCAGAATAACATGGGAGCGGACGGCGCTGTATCCATGAAGCTCATGGATTATACAATGCCTCTCCTGAGCGTATGGATTACCTTCTCGGTTCCTGCAATTATAGGTGTGTATTGGATATTCCAGAATATTCTCAGTACGCTTCAGCAGTTTATTCTCTCAAAAATATATAAGATTCCTACATTTACTGAGGAAGAATATAAACAGGCTGAGAAAGAAATGAACGGAAACATAAAAAAATCAAAGAAAAATAAACCGAAGTCGCTTCATAATGATGATGACGATATTCCGGAAAAATCATCTTCAGGTTCTGAAGATAAAAAGAAGACGTATGCTCCGGTAATGAAAGAAGACAGAACAGGAAAAAAGCCTGAACTGAAGTCCGGAGAAAAAAAGAATGTCAGATCGCTTCACCATATTGATGATGAAGATTACGAAGACTGAACCTAAAGCAAAAAAATAAAAATACTATACTGATAAATAAATTTTACCGACAGTATAAAGGAGTGTTTTATTTGAAACAGGTCGTTGAAGCATTAGGAAAAACGGTAGAGTCTGCTATCGCTGAGGGCGCTGCAAAGCTCGGCGTAGACAGAGAGCTTGTGACATACGAGATTCTGGAAAATCCGAAAAAAGGTTTTCTCGGTTTCGGTGAGATTCCCGCAAAGGTACGGGTAACATATGATGCAAAGAATGAAAGCAAGGCTCTTGAATTTGTAAATATGATTATAGAAGATATGGGAATAGAAGCGGAAGCTGCTATGTCCGATGTAGAGGGCGGAGGAAAACTCATCCGCATAACCGGAAAAGGATCGGGAGTTCTTATCGGACATCACGGTGCAACCCTCGATGCGCTTCAGTATCTTGTAAATCTTGCTGCAAACAAGAAGAGTGACAGTGAAGAGGAAGATCGGAATGATAGTTCTGAAGAAACCGAAAATCAGGATATTGCAGGCGATGATACCGGAACAGGATTAAAAGCGCAGATGACAGAGCGTGTAAAAACTTCTGCGAAAGATTATACACATATTACTGTAGATATTGAAGATTACCGCATAAAACGAGAGGAAACACTGCGTGCACTTGCGAGACGTATGGCGTCGAAAGTTCAGAAATATAATAAAAGTATTACACTTGAACCTATGAATCCATACGAAAGACGCATAATACATTCGGAAATACAGAATATTGACGGTGTTATGACTACATCGATCGGAACGGACAACGAGAGAAAGATTGTTATCTATCCTGAAAACGGAGAACCTCCGCGTGTCAGAAATTCACGCGGCAGATACGGAAAAAACAGATCGGATTTTGCCCGTCATGAAAAGAAATCCGAAGTAGCTTTCGAAAGTGAAGAAAAGGAATCCGAAGAATAAGGAAATATTCCGGGAAATACATAAAATTATGTATACCGTAAAACAAGAATAAAACAAAAATTGCAGGAGTCTCCGGCAGTATATTCCGAACCGGAATATCGGCAAGATCGGATTCCTGCAATTTTTGTTTTACTGAAGAAAATGACAGAAGATCAGAGAATATGTATTGCTTAAAAACTGGGTTGACAGCGCAATGCTCTGTGATACGTTCAGAATGCTGTCTGGAGAGGAAAAATATATAATGAGGGATACAACTGTATCTGCGGTATCTACGCCTTACGGACGGGGAGGAATTGCCGTAATACGTATAAGCGGAAACGAAGCAATTTCTGTAGCTGATAAGATGTTCCGTTCTAGGAACGGAAAAAAGCTTTCGGATATATCCGGCGGAAGAGTTATATACGGAGATATACTATACGGATCTGATATAATAGATGACGGCCTTGCTTCTGTTTTCAGAGCGCCTAATTCTTTTACGGGAGAGGATACTGTTGAAATAAGCTGTCACGGCGGAATACTTATAACATCCAAAGTTCTTGAAAGCACGTTTCTTTGCGGAGCAGAACCTGCGGGACCCGGTGAATTTACCATGAGATCGTTTATGTCGGGACACATCGGACTTTCCCAGGCAGAGGCCGTTATGGATATGATAGACGCAAAAAGCAGCGGACAACTTGCCGTTGCTTCTGCACAGTCAAGAGGAGTTCTTTCCGGAAAGGTCGGAGAAATATACGGCAGACTTGCAGAACTTGTTGCAGGTATATATGTGGATATCGATTATCCGGGAGAAGATCTTTCATCGTATGATACAGAGAAAATAATTGCACAGACCAGTGATATTGCATCGGATATAAAAAAGCTTGCAGACACATATAAGACAGGACATGCCGTATCCGAAGGTATTCCTGTCGTTATCGCAGGAAAACCGAATACCGGAAAATCATCTCTTATGAATATGCTTCTTTGCCGTGACAGAGCTATTGTGACGTCTGAAGCCGGAACGACACGGGATGTTATAGAGGAGACGCTTGAAGCAGGTGCTGTTCTTCTGCGTCTTTTTGATACGGCAGGCATACGTGATGCCGGAAGCGAAGCTGAAAGACTCGGCATTGAAAGAACACTCGGAAAAATGAGCGAGGCTGAGCTTGTACTTGCGGTATTTGATATTTCGTCCGATCCGGATGATGAGGACAAAAGATTTATATCGGAGCTTGAAAAATATAAAGCTGCGGGCGGAAATATACTTGTTATTCTTAACAAGTCAGATCTTTGTACGGACGGAAGAACCGGCGGAATTAAAGAACTTTTATCAGATCGCTTCGGATCTGCCGAGATAATTTCAGCTGCTAACGGAGAAGGCAGGAGCAATATACTTTCACGCATAGAATCACTTTATCTGGACGGAAGTATAGATCTGAAAAATGACGCTGTTGTATCTAATTCAAGGCAGTATGCAGCACTAAATAATTCGATCAGTCATTTGTCTGATGCTGTAAATGCGCTTATAGGCGGAATGACAGAGGATATTGCAGGAACTGATATGGAACTTGCACTTTCGGCGCTCGGACAGCTTGACGGCAGAAGCGTTACAGAAGACATCGTACACGGTATATTTTCGCGTTTTTGTGTTGGAAAGTAATTTAAGATAACATAAAGAAAAAATCCGTTCCGGAAGGAACGGATTTAAGAGATGTTTTTATTTCTTTTTAGAAGAATTTTTCTTAGGTACAAGAAGGAATATAACAACAATTGCAGCGATCGGAAGAATAATTGCAACTATAATACCGATAATATTCGATATATTTGAACTTCCGTTTCCGTGATCATGTCCTTCATGATTATCAGCTGATTCAGTTGTTTTTTCGGTATCTGAGGTTACTGCTTCTGCAGTATCTTTTGTTTTGTCATCAGCGGTTTTTGTTTCTGTATCATCTTTTTCAACGGAAGAAGTTTCTGTGTCTGCAGCTGCGGTGCCTGTTGTATCATCTGTATCTGCAAATGCGGCAAATGCAGTAACGGATATAAGCATGATAAATGTAAGAAGAAGAGCAATAATTTTTGAAGTTGATTTTAACATAAAATTTTTCCTTTCGATAAGTTGATATTTTATACATTTCGGACGTACAAGTAGACTTTATATTATCAAATAATTATAACATAAAGCAGACAATTATATTAACAAATCGTAAAATCATTTACAAAAAATACATGAAATGAAATCAGAAAAATATAGTTATAACGGAGAACTCAAGTGGAACAAAAAAGATTTTTAAAGAACGACAGCGGATTTATATGTGCGCATTGCGGAAAGGAGGTCACCGCATTGGGCTATACCTCACGCAATCACTGTCCGTACTGCCTATGGTCGCTTCATGTTGATAAAAATCCCGGAGACAGAGCTTCAGAGTGCAGGGCACCTCTTGAACCTATATCGGCTGAGCCTGATCCTAAAAAAGGATTTATTATAACGCACAGATGCACCGGATGCGGAGCGCTGAGGAGAAACAAAGCGGCATCAGATGATAATATGAGTCTTATAATAGAGTTAACCGTAAATAAAGAACTTTAAAAATTTATTTATTTTATGTACAGGGTATATTTATAAAAGATCGTCTATTACATCTTTTGCTTCGTCAGGAGTAACATAATTTTCGCTCAAAAGTGTGAGAAGCCTTAATGCGGCGTCCTTACATCTTGTTATATCGTAAATGAACACAGTTTCGTCATATGTACCGTTTTTGTCTGAAACTGTTTTGATTATAAGAATTGAATATACGGTGCTGTAATCCGCGTTATTTTCGCGTTTGAACAGTGCCGCAGTTTCGGAACCGTCTGTTGTTGCTATCAATTTATATTGAAGTGTGATTCCTCTTTTATATGGATCTTGCTTTGTAACGGATGAGGATTCTTTAACACGCTCGGTGATGTATGATGTTCTTTCGACCGACTGATTTTTAAATGAAGTATACATGGTGCTCTCCTGTTCGTCCGCCAATGGGCGGCATATAAATTAAAGTAATCACGGACGAAATATCAGCTTCTTCGATGAAACAATAAGAAAAAATTTACCTGAAGAAGTGCTTTATCTCGGTCCGTGATTTAATCTACGAGGCAGTGTGCCTCTTATTGAAAAACGGATATAATCAGATTTCTTGAAACACCTGAAAAGGTATAGCTTTTCACAATTATTTATGGATGTCACGGCAGAAAAATACAAGATAACTGCCATGATGTTTTTATTTTGTGAAGTAGATATTGTAATGAATCAAACATTTATTACAGTTATATGATAACAGTATTTTCCTGTTTTGTAAATATAATCTTGTCAACAAAATTCGACTCTAAACATTAGAATATAATATTTTATTTAAAATTTTTGTGTTATTATCTTAAAATATGACATTTTATGTCTTATAATGATATAATTTGTCGTACTATTTAGGCAAAATTTAGGAAGTAATAACAGTCTGAATGTCGAAATAATAATATATATTCATTTAAAACCCTTTTTATTGATATTTATCCATTTTTTGTGCAATGACAAAAAACGTAATTTATGATAAAATAGTTTTGTAATCGGATATATAACTCATTTTTTATCAGAGTATATTAAATAAATTACGTGTGTGAAAAATGTATAATTATTCATTTAAAAGCTGAAAGAGCAGTTAACAAAAGGAATAAAGGAAGGGCTATTTATGTGTGAGAAATACAGGCTTTGTAAAATTTCGAGAATTTTTCTCAATATCGGACTGTCGGTAATATTTATGATTATTTTATATATATCAGCCTTGAATTACGGAATTACGGAATACGGTCTCGGACAGCTGTACATAATTGCAAGATGTAAAATTATTACTGAACACCTTCTATTATCTCTTGTAATTCTGATAGGAGGAACATTACTTTTCGACTGTGTATACAAGAAAAAATTTTAGCCGGATATTATACGCTTTTGCCTACAGCAGCCCTAAAGTTTATATGTCAAACGGCGGATATATTTCTGATTTATTGAAAATGACCGTCAGAATCGTAGTGTAATCTGAAACATGTTCAGTTACGACGAGTTATGTACATATAAAAAAATCCTGAATGAAACACTGCATTCAGGATTTTTTATTGTGAAACAACAAGGTTCCGGGATACCCGCTGGGGCTGGTTGAATTTTTATTCGTATTAGAGAAGTACTTATATATAAATTATACTTTTAAATTATACTTTTTATTTTAGATTGATTTATGAGAAAATTTTATATAGATCAGATATTTGTACCTGCACCCATTTGCTTCAGAAGATTATTTTCGAGTTCAAGAGCGGTATTGTATCCCATTTTTTTCTGACGGCTGTTCATTGCGGCAATTTCAAGAATAATAGCAAGATTACGTCCGGGTTTTACGGGTATTGTCAGTGTAGAAAGTCTGATACCCATAATATCGGTGTATTCGTTTTCAATGCCGAGTCTGTCATACATTTTTCCCTGTACCCACGGCTCGAGATTGACGACCAGATCTATTTTTTCAGTTTCCTTAACAGAACCGATACCGAACAGTCTGCGTACATCGACGACCCCTATTCCACGAAGCTCCATATAATGGCGGATCATAGCAGGTGCGCTGCCGACAAGTGTTTTTGACGACACTTTTTTAATTTCCACAGCATCATCTGCGATAAGACGGTGGCCGCGTTTTACAAGTTCTATTGCTGTTTCGCTTTTTCCTATACCGCTGTCCCCAAGCAGCAGCATTCCCTCTCCGTACACTTCTACAAGAACTCCGTGACGGGTGATTCTTTGAGCGAGTTCTACATTGAGATATGATATCAGACTTGCCATAAATTCAGAAGTTCTCTGTGTCGTGCGAAGGATCGGAACACCGTATTTTTCAGCAAATTTTATAAAAGCAGGGAAAACCTCAAGATTGGAAGAAAATATTACGGCAACCGGTTTTTGAGACAGGAAGCTATCTATACGGTCGGAGAGCTGTTCTTCCGGGAAAGAACTCAGATATGTGTGTTCGCATCTTCCTATAAGCTGTATTCTTTCGGGATCGAAATGACCGAAAAATCCGGAGAGTGCAAGACCGGGACGGTTAAGCTCGGTTTTTGATACAAGAATATCCTTTCCTTCCGGTACAAATATTTCTTCTGTTCCGAATTCTTTTATTATATCCTTTAATTTGACTGTATAGACCGGTGTCATTTTCTGTTATTTCGCTCCTTTATATATTTTGTTGTTTAAATTATATGATATACTGCCTGTCAAGTCAAGACATATTATATTAATAAATTGCTTTGCGATTGACATATATGACTTTCTATGGCAAAATATAATCAAAAAAGGATTTTTGTTTTCCCGGTCGTATAACAAACAGAGGATGTTATATAAAAGCTTTTAGATCCATTTATACGGAGGAACATCAAATGGATAACGGTGCAGGTAGCTACCGCCGTTTTCTTGCCGGAGATGAGTCCGCTTTTGACGATATTATAAAAGATTACAGAATCCCGCTTACGTCTTTCATATTCAGATATGTCCGCAACGCAGAGGCAGCAGAAGATATTGCAATAGATGTTTTTACATATCTGATAATACATCCGCACAGATATAATTTTAAAACAGGACTGAAAACATATTTATTCATGCTTGGACGCAGCCGTGCGCTTGATTATCTGAAGCATGCGCGTAAAATGGAATTTACCGATATATCGGAACATGTAGAGCTTATGTCTGCGGATCCCGGTCCGGAGGAGCGTCTTGTTTCGGATGAAAAAAGAAATGCTGTCCGCACGGCTGTTCAGGCGCTTCCCGAGCAAATGCGTACCGCTGTGTTTTTGGTGTATTTTGAAAATATGTCTTATGCAGATGCAGCAAAGATAATGAAAAAAAGCCGGAAACAGATAGATAATCTTTTATACCGCGCCAAAAGCGAGCTTCGCTCTGTACTTGGAGAGGATGGTGAATTTTTTAACTGATATGATGAGAAATGATGAAGAATTTAAAAAGGAGATTTTCCGACGGAGTGCGGAGTTTAAAGTAACACAAAGAAAAAAATTATCCAGGATAGCGGTCAGCAGTGTTTCCGGAGCTGCATGTGCAGTAATTATTTTATCGGCAATGATCCCGGTGATGAAAGTGAAAACAAAAACTGTTCCTGTAGAAAAAGAAGCCGATAAAAGCGCCGTTACCTATGACGGTTTTTCAGTGCCTTCTTTAGTAACAAATATATATATAATGACCGACGGTATAAAATATGCAGTTACCGATTCGTCGGATGTTGATATTATTATGAAAGAGATCGGAAAACTTGATATTTCAGTTGATTGTGCGGATACTTTAGTTGAAATTGATAATGAAGCAGACCGATGTGATGTTATTGAAGAAACCTCGGCAGTTGCCGACAGGGAAAGGCAGGATCAGTGTCTAGGTGAGACATGTAGCGATGGGCAAATAAGATCAGAAATATCATGTTTTATATATGTTTATGACGCAGAATATGTATTGCGTGAAAATACGTTGACTTCTTCCGATGGCAGATCGGTTATTCTGTCCGACGAACAGGCGGAAGCGATTTTGGATATAGCGGCGAAGGAAAGGAGATAACCGGTATGAAGAAAAAAGCATTAATCTTAATTATTTCTTTAATCGCATTGCTTGTATTATTTTTTCCTATACCGAGCGGAGCGCTTAAAGACGGAGGAACAAGAGAATACACCTCACTTACGTATAAACTGGTAAAATGGAACAGGATCACTTCTGACGGAGAAATTTATAAGGCGTGGAGGATATACCCTTTTCCGCTCAATACAAAGTCTGTTGATGCACTTTGGAAGGAGGAATCTGTAAAATTAACGGAAGAAAATAAAGAAGAAAGAACAGCAGGTGATACCGTGACGGAAAAAGTATCGTCAGGTACAACTGACTGCAAGGAATCGTCTGATGAAACGGGCTTTTCCGTTTCCGTCAAAGAATTTTCACCGAAGGGAGATTCTCCTTATATAAAAATTGAAATTACCAATCACAGTAATACCGAGTTTTGTTTCGGAGAAACCTTCGATATTTTCTACCGTAAAAATAAATCTGACATACGGGAGAGCTGTTTTACGGGAGAACCTGCGTTTAATGCAATATTATATACGGTTTTACCGGGCGGAAGCGCAGAGCAGACTTATTTACTCGGGCTGGCCGATATCTCAAAAGACGGATATTACAGCCTTGAAGCACGCGGATGCTTTGAGAGCGATTCGGCGTCGGCGGCTGCTGAATGGTTTACTTTCGGCGCAGAATTTTCAGTAAACGGCGGTAAACCTGAAAATATAAAAACGTTTTCTGCACGGTGTATGGTCGATCCGGTACCGCATTATCATTATCCTGCCGATGAACCGCAGACTGTAGAGGATCCGATATCCGGGTATTGCGGGAATATGGTTACAACGGTATATATTAACGGGAAGACCTATTCGTTAATGTATGATAAATCGGTCTATATTACGGACATTCTTGTTAATCTTGATTATGATATTGATAAGGTATGTCTGTGTATTGATGAATTTACTGTTGATACCGAACTGATAAAAGGGTGTGGAATAAATCTTACTCAAGGCTTTGCAAGATGTGAAAAAGGACAAGCTGAACTTACAAAAGAGCAAATATACGGAATAAAAAATATTATTGACAGTCTTGGCTGATATTACGGTAGAATAATTCGGCTTGGTCATTTCTTCAGGTGATTACAAAAATATATCAAAACCCGTCTTTTGTAAGGCGGGTTTTGATATTTTAGACCGCAGAGAAATGCACAGGTTGTTGACAACTATACGGTTAATATGTATAATTATGAAAGACATTCTTATATTTAAACAGATAAAGGAGAATTTTATGGTATTTTCCAGTATGGTATTTCTTCTCGGATTTCTGCCCTGTCTGATCTTTTTTTATTTTATCGTTCCGCAAGGAAAAAACGGGAGATTTCTTCCGTGGAAGAACCTTGTTCTTTTGATCTTCAGTCTGCTTTTTTATGCATGGGGCGGAGTTGCATATCTCGGTATACTCGGTGTTTCTATAGCGGTTAATTACATAGGAGGCCTGCTTGTTACATATCCGAAGTCAGCAAAGCTGAAGAAGCTTTTTCTTTTTATTGTTATGGCTGTAAACCTCGGTATGCTCGGATGGTATAAATATGCCGGATTTGCAGCACAGGCTGCAGCTTCGTTAGGCATTCCGGTAGCAGTACCTGAAATCGTGCTTCCGATAGGTATTTCTTTCTTTACATTTCAGGGAATGAGTTATGTTATAGACGTTTACCGCGGCGACGCACATATACAGAAAAATCCGCTGAACGTCGCACTGTATGTCGCGCTTTTTCCGCAGCTTGTTGCGGGACCGATCGTAAGATATACTACGGTTGAAAGTGAAATAGGCATGCGCTGCCATACCGTAAAAGAATTTTCCGACGGTATTATCCGTTTTATGATCGGCTTCGGAAAAAAGATGATACTTGCAAATGCTATGGGGGAGATAGCAGATCAGGTATTCGGTCTGAACATTGAAGTTCTTACAACGGCTTCGGCATGGATAGGAGCAATTGCATACACTTTCCAGATATATTTCGATTTTTCAGCATATTCGGATATGGCGATAGGGCTCGGACGCATGTTCGGATTTCATTTTGAGGAGAATTTCAATTATCCTTATATATCGTCATCAGTGACAGAATTCTGGAGAAGATGGCATATCTCGCTTTCAAGATGGTTCAGGGATTATGTGTATATTCCCCTCGGCGGAAACCGTTGTTCCCGCTTAAGACATATCTTTAATCTTATGGTCGTATGGACGCTTACCGGACTGTGGCACGGAGCGAACTGGACATTTATTGTATGGGGAATTTATTTCGGAATTTTGCTTATAGCCGAAAAATATCTTTTATCCGGAATTTTGCCGAAGATACCTGCTGTGATACGCCATGTAGTAACGCTTTTGCTTGTTATCATAAGTTGGGTACTGTTCCGTTCGGATACGATAAGCTCGGCCGCGCAATATGTCGGTGTTATGTTCGGTGCAGGGGGAAGACTTGCTTCGTCTGATGCTTTCTATTATATCAGACAGTATTATCCTGAATTTATTATCAGCATTGCTGCTGTATTTCCGATCAAAAGAATTATTGAGAACATTATTGAAAAGAACAGCGGAAAGCTGTCGGTATTTGTATTCGGTCAGCTTGCTCCGAAGGCATTTGCGGTAATTGTTTTTGTCTTAGGATATTTTAAGCTTGTTTCCGGAAGCTTTAATCCGTTTATTTATTTCCAGTTCTGAGGTGACGGTATGAACAGAAAGAAATTTTCAAATATATGTTCGGCTTTTATGATCATCGGGTTTTTCGGATTTGTTTTCGGACTTTTTGCACTTTCGGCATACGAAAATATAACAGATTATTCGACATATTCGTATTATGAAAACCGTAATCTGACTATGTTGCCTGAACCCGATACCGACTCTGTGCTTGACGGCTCTTTTTTCAGTAAACTTGAAAACTGGTACAAGGATCATGTGGCAAAGAGAAACGGAGTTCTTTCGTATGATACTTTCCTTAACATGAATATCCTTCGCCGTCCGGTTGTAAACGGAATAGTTATTACAGACGATATTCTGCTCCCGTATAATAAGCCGGAAACGGTCAATAAGGATGAAATAGATAATCTTGCACAGATCATGTCAAATCGGCTCAGAGGGCATGCAGATAAGGCAGAGAGTTGCGGAGCAGAATTTTATTATGTCGCCGTTCCGTGTCAGTATGTATATTATGAGGATCAGTATCCGTGGTATCTGAATTCGCGTGCGGAGTACACGAAAGCATCGTCAGAAGCTCTTTTCGGTAAGCTTGAGGAAAAAAATATATCGTATATTGATATGAATGAAGAATTTAAAAAGCTCGGACATCTTCCCGAATTCAGCTCGGCTGTGGATAACCATTACGGAATAGTAGGCGCATATGAGACCTACCGCACTGTAATGGAGCGTATAAATGAGGATACGGATCTGAATATAGATATCCTTGAAGACGGAGAATATACTCTGACAGAGCTTCCTAATCCCTATATAGGCTCACGTACGCGTAAGCTTCTCGGACAGTGGCGTTATGATGAGCGCCTGTCTATAATAACTCCGAATGAAGAGATTCCTTTTACCAGGTGGAATTACGGAAATGAACAACCCAGCGCTTCAACTGTTTATGTTATGCCGGAGAATGAAGAATCGAGAATAATGTACGGAATGTATATGGGCGATGACTGTTCAATAACCAGAATCGAAACGGAGCGTCCTGAGCTTCCTACCGTTCTTATTTACGGTGACAGCTTTACCAATGCATTTGAGTGTATAGTGTGGAACAGCTTTGATACGATGTATTCTCTCGATTTCAGATATTATACCGAGATGCCGCTTGATGATTTTATTGAAAAGGTTTCTCCTGATGTTGTTATATGTATACGGGATTATGAAGCGCTTCTGAATCTTGAATATAACGGCTGCTAAGGTCTGATAAAGTAAGAACCCGGCGGGTATCCCGGAACCTTGTTGTTTCACAATAAAATACGCATATATTCCGAATAAAATAAAACGGAATATATGCGTGTTTTTTTCAGGTTGAATTTGAAACAGACAATCTTTCGCGGTTATGAACTTTTCAGGTAAGTTCACACTGTGTAAAAATATAATTTTTATTCGGAACGGAGCGCTATTACCGGATCTTTTTTAGCTGCTTTTCTGGAGGGGATCATTCCGCCTATCAGTGTCAGAAGAACACTGATGATAACGAGAATTATTGCTGCTCCGACAGGAAGTACAGCGCTGACCTCGCTTGTATCTGCAACGGCATGTATTATTGCATTTACGGGAATCAGCAGAAGTGCTGAAAGACCTACGCCGATTGCACCCGAGCAAAGTCCGATAATAAAGGTTTCCGCAGTAAATACCTGAGATACATTTCTTTTTGAAGCTCCGATAGCGCGGAGAATACCGATCTCCTTTGTGCGCTCGAGAACTGAAATATAGGTTATAATACCTATCATGATAGATGATACGACAAGCGAAACGCTTACAAACGCAATCAGAACATACGAGATTACGTTTATGATCGTTGTAACAGATGATATCAGAAGCGCTACAAAGTCGGTATAAACGATCTGATTTTCTTCTGTGGCGTCGCGGTTATAGTTCTGTATGCATTCTGCTATGAGATCTTTCGATTCGAAAGTATCGGCATAGATATTTATAGAGGTCGGTGCGTCTTTGCTGACAAACCCGAATTTTGTGAGGTTATCCTCGTAGCTTCCTACTGATATCGTGTTTTCATATATCGAAAGAAGAACTTCGTCAGCTGGATCCTGCATAAATGCGTCAAGCATTGCTGCAAGAGAGTTTTCGTCAGCCTGTGCGATTACCTGTTGCTGAGCCGGATCTGAGCGGTACAATGTCGCAGCGATGGTTTTCCACAGCGATGCTTTTCCGGAGATTCCGAGCGACGATATATATGTTTTTGTATCTGCAATCTTGGTTTCATTATCATCGGGATCAAAAGACATTCCGCTGATAATATCCTTATCGGGAGACTGCCTCTGTGCTTTTACGATCTCACTTTTTTCTGCAAGAGATATTATTTCGTCTGTAAGCGCTGAGGTATAGCCTACAACCGAACTGAATACCGACTGAGCGGAATCAGAACTTGCACGGATTATTCCCGAGACTCTGAGCTTAATTCCGTTTTCAGCAAGTTCTTCAAGCTTTGACGGATCGTTACGCAGAGAAACAAATTTTCCGTCCTCTGTTTTTTCGTATCCGTCGCATGCAGGAATTACATAGTAGTTTCTTCCTATCAGGTCGCTATAGTTCCAGCTGTAAGAGATTCCGTCAAGAGATTCTCCGCGGTCTACCGCTTCGGAAAGATCGTTGTATTCATCAGACGGGAGCAGACCGAGCATATACAGCGTGGGAAGCGCTATTTCATTATTTGCATCGACAACAATAACGATATCGTTGTAGCTTTCCGGCCATGTTCCTTCAATAAGCTCATAGTTATCTGTAACCGATCTGCTTACAAGCTCGCCGTCTTTTCCGGGGATAAGCTGTCCGAAAGGATCATACGTCGATATAACGTTATTCATCATTGTGGAAACGTTCATACCTGCTGCGGACGGTCCCATCATTGCGGAGTAGTCGGTGTTTGCTCCGGCAAGTGAGCTTCCTTTTGTATTTATGAGCTTTCCGTTTGGATCGTATGTATAAATGTCGAAATTAACATCATAGGAATATACTACGCCGTTGTCGCCGAGATATTTTCTTATCTCGCTTTCCGGATTGTCGAGATATTTTTTGAATTCGGTCAGATTATTTTCAGTCAGACTTCCGGATACCTTGCTTGCGCTTTGCATAGCTGTAGCATCGGAATATACAGCGTCAAGAGAATGTCCCGCCTCCTCTTTTATCTCGCCCATCCGTCCGCCCATTTCAAGCAGACTGCTCAGATCAAATGACTTTGCATCTATCTGAATCGGATATGAAGCCATCGTATCTTTCTGAAGATCCTCTATATAATTGTTGACTCCGGCTGAAAGGGAAAGAATGAGCGCAATTCCGATAATACCTATTGATCCTGCAAATGAAGTAAGCAGTGTACGCGCTTTTTTTGTGCGGAGATTGTTGAAACTGAGAGCAAGTGACGTCATAAACGACATTGATGACTTGCCCATGTTTTTATGCTGCGGCTGCTCCGGAGATGTATCGGGAGTAAAAGGCGCTGTATCTCCGACTATCTTACCGTCCTTGAGCTTTACTGTTCTGGTTGCATATTCTTCGGCAAGCTCCGGATTGTGCGTTACCATTACAACAAGGCGGTCTGATGCAACTTCTTTCAGAAGCTCCATGACCTGTATGCTTGTCTCGGTGTCGAGCGCTCCTGTCGGCTCGTCTGCCAGAAGTATATCCGGATCGTTAACAAGCGCGCGTGCGATAGCGACACGCTGCATCTGTCCTCCTGAAAGCTGATTCGGACGCTTGTGTATATGGTCTGAAAGACCTACCCGATCGAGCGCGTTTTTTGCCCGTGTTCTGCGTTCTGCACGGGATATTCCGGAAATGGTGAGAGCAAGCTCTACGTTTGCCAGCACTGACTGATGCGGTATCAGGTTATAGCTCTGAAAAACGAATCCGATCGTATGATTTCGGTATGAATCCCAGTCTCTGTCTTTATATTTTTTTGTTGATATTCCGTTGATGATAAGATCTCCGCTGTCGTATCTGTCGAGTCCGCCGATGATATTTAGAAAAGTAGTTTTTCCCGATCCGCTGGGTCCGAGTATAGCAACGAATTCATTGTCTCTGAAGCTTACGCTTACTCCGTCAAGCGCATTCTGTATCATGCCGCCTGTGGTGTATTGCTTGCTTATGTTCTGTATCTGGAGCATTTGCTTCTGCCTTTCCCGAAAAATTTAATTTCTGTCGGTTCCGTTTTACGGAACCGGCAAAATCGCGCTGAAAGCTATTTTATATATTTATAGTAACATATAAAAAACATAAAATTGTTTACTCAATTAATACAATTTAAGAATTTTTTGAAAGTAATTTATTAACCGGTTCATTAAAAAATTAAAGCTCGGGAATATCCTCTGTACTGTACATTTCGTCTTCATCCGGGAGATATTTTCCGTTTTTCCGGTGCATCTTAACACATTCTGTGAGAAGATATTCTATCTGTCCGTTGATGGAACGGAAATCCGCTTCTGCCCATGCGGCAAGCTCGCTGTATAGCTTCGGTGAAAGACGAAGCGGTACCTGTTTTTTCTGATCAGCCATACTATTAATACAGTGAACCTGAGTTTACAACAGGCTGTGCATCGTGGTTTCCGCAGAGGACGACAAGCAGATTTGAAACCATCGCTGCTTTACGTTCATCGTCAAGTGCAACGGTATTGTTTTTGCTGAGTCTGTCAAGCGCCATTTCGACCATTCCGACAGCGCCGTCGACTATCATCTTTCTTGCGTCGATAATTGCGGAAGCCTGCTGACGCTGAAGCATGATAGCGGCGATCTCTGTTGCATATGCAAGATATGTTATACGTGCTTCAACAATTTCAATACCGGCCTCCTCAACGCGGAGCTGGATCTCGTCGCGGATCCTCGACGCCACGATCTCGCTTGAACCGCGCAGACTTCCCTCGTCGGCAACACCGTCGCCTGTGGTATCGACATTAGGCGCGATATCGTAGGGATATATGCGGACTATATTCCGCAAGGCGCTGTCGCACTGAAGGGATAAAAATTCCTTGTAGTTATCGACGTTGAATACAGCTTTGGCAGTGTCTGTTATTTTCCATGTTACGGCAATTCCGATCTCAATGGGATTTCCGAGACAGTCATTGATTTTCTGACGGTTATTGTTGAGTGTCATGATCTTAAGGGATATTTTTTTGCTTGCCATTTCAGCGGTATTTACTGCAATTGCCGCGTCGCCGATTTTAACGTCACCGCTTTGATTGAGCTTTGTCTTTGCCGCAGGGTTTACTGCAGCGCAGAAAGGATTTACATAGTAAAATCCGTCTCCGCGAAGCGTGCCTATATACTTTCCGAACAGAGTAAGTACAAGAGCTTCCTGCGGTTTAAGTACGTGCAGACCGCACCAGGGAAGCCACCCTATACAAAGCACAATTATTCCGATTACAAGTATGACCGGCGATCCGCCTCCGTCAAGTACAATTCCTCCGTATACCGTAGCTGCAATTGCAAGCAGATAAACGGCTATAGACAGAATAAGTACAGCCATTCCGTTTTTCTTTCCGGTTATTGTGATCTCTTTCATAAAATATCAATCCTTTCGTTAAACTCTTTTTGAGTTTATTGTGATATCAAAATGATATCACAATAAACAATATTTGTCAATAGATTAATGGGAAAATTAAAAAAAATCGATGAGGTATTTTGTAATTTGATTTGTTATTATGGGTGTTTCGTGTATAACTGTAAGTTTTAAAGTTACACTTGAAATATCCGAGTTACTGTGGTATACTGATTCATGCGGATTTATAGGAGTCCGTAGCTTAATTAAGGATAGTGAAAAAATGACGGATCTTCTTACACTTCATAAATATTTCCTCTCGCAGCATCTGAAAAAAGGCGGGATCGCCGTTGATTTTACAATGGGAAACGGACATGATACGAAATTTCTTTCCGAAGCTGTGTGGGGCGGCAGCGATGCTCCCGGACATGTTTATGCGTTTGACGTTCAGGCGGCAGCGCTTGAAAGTACCGGAAAACTTCTGAAAGAAAGCGGAAATCCGGAAAATTATACGCTCATACACGATTCTCACGAAAATGTCGGAGAGTATGTAAAAGAGCCGTTCTGCGCAGGTGTGTTCAATCTCGGATGGCTTCCGGGGTCGGATAAGAAGATCACTACAAAACGTGAATCGACACTTAAAGCAATAAGCACGGCAATCGGGCTTATAGATCATGACGGAATTCTTCTTATTGCAGTATATCCCGGCCATGAGGAAGGACGGCTCGAAGGAGAAGCGATCTCACAGATGCTTTCGCAGATAAGCCGTTTTGAGCTTTCTGTATCACGGTTTCAGATAATCAACTCGCCGTCGTCTCCGTACTTTTTTATTGCTGAAAGAAAATAGTTTTGCGAAATATGTGTGTCTGTATTATCGGCAGATACATATTATAAATATAAAGTATAAAGATCCGAAAGGATCATTTTGAAATAATCCGAATCAAGATCGGAAAGGAAAACCTATATGAAAATTGCTGTACTCGCAGGAGGACTCAGTCCGGAGCGCGACGTGTCGCTCTCGTCGGGAAGTCTTATTGCAAACGCTCTGAAAGAGCGTGGATATATGGTTGCGCTTGTAGATGTTTATATGGATCAGGATATTTCGGGCGGAACCGATAGTAAATTTACAGATATTCTATGCAGCACGTCGGGAATTTCAGAAAATTCTCCGTCTCTTGAAAAGATCGCACAGCTCAGGCGTGACCGCCGCGGAACTGATGAAGACGCGGGTGAGCTGATCGGAAAAGGCGTGATTGAAATATGCAGAGCCGCGGATATTACCTTTATAGCACTGCACGGTGCCATGGGAGAAAACGGTCAGCTTCAGGCATTGCTTGACTGTTATGGAATACGCTATACAGGAAGCGGATATGCCGGCTGCTCGCTTGCTATGGATAAGGATATCACCAAACGTATTGTCGGCTGCGAGGGCGTGGATACTGCCAAATGGATCTGTGCAGATCCCAATGAAACAGATATCCGACGTATTGCCGAGCAGATTGGATTTCCGTGTGTTATAAAACCTGCGGCGTGCGGTTCAAGCGTTGGAGTTTCTCTTGTACATAATGAAAACGAGCTTGAGGAAGCGTTTCGCATTGCGGCTGAATGTAATCAGACCGTCATTGCCGAACAATTTATCAGCGGACGGGAATTTTCAGTTGGTATACTGTGCGGAAAGGCTCTTCCGTCTATTGAAATAATGCCGATATCGGGATTTTATGACTATAAAAATAAGTATCAGTCCGGTCTCACAAATGAAGTTACTCCTGCGCAGATACCTGCAGAGTTGGAAGAAAGGCTTCAAAGCGCGGCACTTAAAGCTCACCGTGCGCTTCATCTCGGTGTTTACAGTCGTTCGGATTTCATATATGATAAAAATTCCGACCGTCTTGTATTTTTAGAGGCAAATACGCTTCCGGGTATGACTCCGATGAGCTTGCTTCCTAAGGAAGCAGCTGCTGCGGGCATAGAGTACGGAGAACTGTGCGATATGATCGTGCGTGAATCAATGAAACAGAGCTGAAAGAAATAGATTAAAACAGATTATGAGGAAGCGGAAGCTGCAAACACAGTTTCCGCTTTATTTAATTTACCGAATGTTTCCGGTCAGATTTTAACCCGGCATGAAAAATTTGTTTATTAATTATTTTTCCTTAAAATTAAAGAAAAAACTGAAAAAACTATTGACAAAGCTTTTAAAAGCTGATATAATCCATAAGTAGTCCAAAGACAGCAGGTTATTTTGGTGAAATCCAAAATGTAAAGTTATCCTGCCGAGGAGAATGAAAAATAAATCCCGCGATTATGCTGCGGAATTGTTATTGATCATATCCCGTGATGTGCTTTGGCGCATCGCGTTTTTTGTTTTTACGGACTATTCAATTCTGAATGGAGGTAAATTAAAATGCCAAGTGCAAAAATTTTAGCACAGAAGCAGGCAGAGCTTGAAAGCCTTGTTTCGAAGATGAAAGCATCTCAGGCAGGTGTTCTTGTTGATTATACCGGAATCACCGTTGAACAGGATACAAAGCTGCGTGCAGCGTTCCGTAGCTCAGGTGTTGACTATAAGGTATATAAGAATACCATGACATCACGTGCATGCGACGAGGTAGGCTTCACCGAAATGAAGGATCTGCTCAAGGGTATGACTGCTCTTGCAGTATGCGAAAACGATCCGGTTGCTCCTGCTAAAGTTGCTAAGAAATTCGCTGATGATATCGAGACATTCGAGATCAAGGGCGGATTCCTTGACGGTAAGGTTATTTCCCGTGACGAAGTTCTGAATCTTGCAGACATTCCTTCAAAGGAAGGTCTTATTGCAAAACTTCTCGGAAGTATCCGTTCGCCTCTCTACAACTTTGCATATGCTTTGCAGGCTGTTGTGGACAAGGGCGGAGAAGCAGCTCCCGAAGCGGCTGCTGAAGAGGCTGAGGCTCCTGCCGAGGCGTAAGTCTGAAAGACTTATAAAATCAAAAATATTTAAACTCAAAATTTACATGGAGGATTATTTAAAATGGCTACAGAGAAATCACAGCAGATCCTTGATCTGATCAAAGAACTTACTATTATCGAGCTTGCTGACCTTGTAAAGGCAGTTGAAGAAGAATTCGGCGTATCCGCCGCTGCTCCCGTTGCAGTTGCAGGTGTTGCAGGTGCAGCAGCTCCCGCAGCAGAGGAGAAGAGCGAGTTTGACGTTGTACTTAAGGCATTCGGCGCTAAGAAGCTCGACGTTATTAAGGTTGTCCGCGAGATCACAGGTCTCGGACTTAAGGACGCTAAGGATATGGTTGAGGGCGCACCGAAGACTGTTAAGGAAGGCGCTTCTAAGGAAGAGGCTGAGGACATCAAGAAGAAGCTCGAAGAAGCCGGCGCTGAGGTTGAGCTTAAGTAAGTTTTCCTTTCAGGAAGATTTATTCTCAAAGATGTATAAAAAGGGACTGCGGGCAATGCCCGCAGTCCCTTTTTGCTGTATCTGCACCTTGTACCGGTACTATTTTTGATCGGTACATGAGGTTTTATTATATTCTGTGTTTTGAATCTGAATAAATTCCGGATTTTTTCTTTTTACTTTTATATACTTTTTCTTAAGTGATCTTAAAACAGAAAGACTTTTTGTGTCATCGGGAAATAATTTGCTCAGCAGCCATAGTGCTATAATCACTGTTATGATCTTTTCGGGAGTAAACGGGATCCATAAAAGTGTAAGATATGCAGCTGCTATCGAATATATCCACGACTGATCGAGAATCATTCCTATGAAAAATGCAAGATATGCCCATCCGTTTGTAATAAACCATCCGATACCGAGACAGACGATAAGATGCGGGTTGAGAAAGAAATTGATAATTTTTTTAATTTTGTATTTCATTTCCTGGTCTACCTGTCTTTCCTGATTTAAGCAGCATATCTGACGCGGATACGGAATGAATAATCGGCTTCCATTCGCATTTTCCGAAAAGTGCCCGTATGGATATCGGAATATAGGTGAACATAAAGAGCGGAAATGTAAAGGAAAATGCTATTTTTCTTTTTGCAGATGTTTTAATGTGCTTCCACTCGCTGACAGTTGTGATTATTCCGACCGCGAAAAGCGTAAGATACATATTTCCGAGCATTTCTCCGATAGATTTGAGCGCTATCGTTATATCGTCTCCCGCATACGCTCCGCGCACACCTATAACGAGATTCAAAATGACCGACATTGCGGACAGGATAAATGCAGGCATGATCGACATAGTCATATCAAAGCAGGAGAAATTGCCTTTCATGCAGCCTTTTATCATGCGTTTGCCGTATTTTCTGAATACCTGCAGGTATCCTTTTGACCAGCGGAGCCTCTGACGCCATGACTGAGCAAAGCCGGTGGGCTGTTCGTCGTAGAACTCTGCGGCAGGACAAAATGCTATTCTATATCCGTTAACTATAAGGTCGGCTGAAAATTCAATATCCTCTGTAAGTGTATGAAACGGCCAGTCGCTTATATTCTCAGCTATTTTTCTGCTGAAAAGAAATCCTGTTCCGGAAACCATACAGCTTGTACCGATAAGATCTCTCGCATTGTTCAGATAGCGGCTTTCGCGGAGGAACCACAGTGCATATCCGGCGCTGATCCAGTTGTCTCCGTAATTTTTGCTGTTGCGGTAGCTTGTAATGATGTCATTTCCTTCGGAAAATGTCTTATTCATTTCTTCAATATAATTGGGAGAGAGAATATTATCCGCGTCAAAAACAAAATATCCGTCAAAGCCTTCGGGATAATCCTCTGCTATGTGCTGTCTAAGCTCCTGTAAGGCGTATCCTTTTCCGACAAGCTCTTTATTGAAGCGTGAATATACCTTTGCGCCTTTAAGCTTTGCTATTTCCGCTGTGTTGTCGGTGCAGTTGTCGGCGAGAACAAAAACAGTGATCAGGTCTTTGTTATATGTCTGATATTTTATACTGTCTATCAGATCACCGATAACGGCAGCCTCGTTTCTTGCACATATCAGCACTGCAAAATTGTGCAGATCAGGTTTTTTTATGGCTGTCTTTTTCTTTTTAAACAGTGATATTGGAATATATACAAACTGATATGCGTAGCACAGGACAAAAAGAATAGATACTGTGTAATTTATAAGGCGCAGAGTGTTCATTATGCGGCTTCCTTTCCGGTTTTTTATTGTAATTTTATTATAGACTTTTCGGGAATGATATAACGGCGGTGAATAAATTAAATTTTTATGGAAAAGCAGTATAAGAAGATAAAAATAATGATCGGTATAAGAACAAGCTGATATACATAGCGCAGAATAAAGAGAATAGATACTGTTTGATTTAAAATGCACAGGATGTTCATTATGCGGTTTCCTTTACAAGTTTTACTGTAATTTCATTATAACTTTTTCCCGATTAAGATAGTAGTGGTAAAAAGATTAAGAATTGCTTAAAAAGTAAATTTGATAGGTGCTGTATAATCATATTTAATAACCGTAAAAAACGGCTTTTTGAAGTAATCAAAGACCGTCGGAGTACATTCTGAAAATGTGATGTTAAAAAAATACGCAGACAAACCGGAAAGTCTGTCTGCGTATTTTTATTGTGGAACTGTGAAACACAAATATTCTATCAGATCGGTTTCTTATTCGGATTCAGTCTTGAATTGCCGGAAATTTCAGTATGACCTTAAATAGATCTCCGTCGATCTCCAGATTTAATGTTCCGCCCTGAAGTTCGGTCAGACTTCTGGCAATTGAAAGTCCGAGACCGTTACCGTCGGTATTTCTTGAAGAATCGCCGCGTACAAAGCGTTCAAGCAGTTCATCGGCGCTGATATTCAGCGGATCGCGTGATGTGTTTTTAAAGGTTATTACAGCCTGACCTCCGATTTTTTCAAGCGACAGGTATACACGTGTTCCTGCCTGGGAATATTTGCAGATGTTATTCATCAGATTGTCGAATATTCTCCACATTCTGCGGCTGTCGGCCATTATGTGCAGCTCCTGCTCGGGAAGCGATGTTATAAGGGAGAGACCGGCATTTTTTATTTTTTCATCGAATTCTCCGCTTACCTGGAATATGAAAACTGATGCGTCACATGGAGTAACAGAGACCTCAAGATTGCCGGTTGAGGCTTTTGAAGCTTCAACAAGGTCTTCTATAAGGCGTTTCAGCTTTTCGGACTGCCTTACAAGCACTTCGGAATATTCGGTTATATTGGGATTATCGCTTTTTTCGTTTCCGATCAGTGAGGCATAATTTATAATTGAAGTGAGCGGGGTTTTAATATCATGAGAGACATTTGTAATAAGTTCTGTTTTCATGCGTTCGCTTTTCAGCCGTTGCTCGACCGCCTGGGACATTCCGTCGGTAATGCTGCTCAGATTTTCCGCGTGCCGTTTGAAATCCCAGAACAGACCGTCAGTTTCTATTTTGCAGGAAAGATCTCCGGCCGCAATTTTCTCTCCGGCTTTCTGGAGTTTTCTCATTGTAATTGCGATAAACAGTACGATCGGAACCGTGATAAGCTTTTCGATAAACCAGAGTAAGATAAGAATGTCGGTTTCATATCCGCACATTATGATTGCAAAAAACTCAAAGGTGCATATACATGCTAATACCAAAGCTGTTCTGCTTACCATGGGGATACTATTGAATATAGATCTAATCCGAGATGCTCCGCGCCGGCAAATACGCATGCAGTACAGAGTAATTTTTCGTATAAGATCGATACAGCGATAGATAACGGTATTACGTATCAGTGATTTTTGTTTTATACGTGCGGATAGGCTCATACAAACAGCGACAAAAACATTTACTGATATTATGCAGTCGATAATAATACCTATTAAAACGTAAGGATAGCCGATGTTGTCACCTACAAAAGCTGAAATTACAATACACAAAATAATTGCGGCTGACAGAATAAGATCAAACGGAACGCTGAAAAACGGACCGGGACAGACTTCCTCGGTATCCGGACGCCTGCCTGATACACACATCAGTACAATAAACAGTATAATGCAAGCAAGGAGCGACAGGAATCCTATAGGATATACCGAGTATTTTAATACAAATAAAATATGGATGATATCGAAAATAAAAATATCGGATTCCTGTATTAAAGTATCGGGATTATAGTAAGCTGTTACAGTATAAGTCAGAACCGTTTGGTTTTCGTGTGTGTAGTGAAAAAGACTGACGTCGGTTATTTTAGACTGATTTTTATAAACGTAGATATCATAGGTATATTCATTATAATCACTGTTATTTGAAGCATAATCGAATTTCAGACTGGATTCAATTCTTTCACCTTTTTCATCTGAGATCTCGATTTCAAGATTGTAATAGCTGTAGTCAAGCGTTTTTGGATTTAACAGAATATTATATGCATAATCGAAGCTTAGTCCTTGCACCCGGTCACTTATGTATTCGTTTTTATATTCATCTTCTGTTATAGTATAAAAATTGTTTTCGATCATGACGAATATTCCGGCTATGCTTGCCGCCGTAATACAGAGGCATAAGGTAAATGCAATTATAAACAGGGTTTTTCCGGCTATGGATCTTGCAAAGCGTTTCATATGCTTCTTCCTTTCTCCATTTTATACCCTTGCCCGAATATGACCTTTATATATCTCGGATCGTTGGGATTTATTTCGATTTTTTCGCGCAGATGCCGTATATGTACCGCTACTGTATTGTCATTTCCCGTAAGGGGACTTTCCTTCCATACAAGATTGTATATTTCTTTGGGAGAAAAAACTTTACCGGGTGACGCTATAAGAAGTTTCAGAATATCGTATTCCTTGGGAGTAAGAGATACAGGCTCTCCGTCTGCCGTTACGGTTTTGCTCTGATCGTTTAACTCTATACCGCCTATAATATATGTATCTGTCTGTTTTATTTCAGCCCCGAATTTTGTATATCTTCGTAACTGTGAGTTGACGCGTGCGGCAATCTCAAGCGGATTGAACGGCTTTGTAATATAATCGTCTGCTCCGACATTAAGCCCGAGGATCTTGTCGGTATCCTCGCTTTTTGCTGTCAGCAGTATGATCGGAACATTACTGATCTCCCTTATTTTAGCCATCGCGGTTATTCCGTCCATCCGAGGCATCATTATATCCATCAGTATCAGATGAATATCTTCTTTTTCAACAATTTCAAGCGCTTCGAGTCCGTTTTCAGCTTCGAAAATTTTATAGTTTGGATTGGCAAGATAAATTTTCAGTGCATTTACGATGTCTTTTTCATCATCGCAGATAAGTATCTGATTCATAGATGTGCCCCCTGTCTGAACGTTTATATACATATTATATAAATTTATGAATTAAGAATCAATACCAAAATTCATTAAGATTTTCTTAAACTTACCGCTTTACGACCTGATTTTTTGTTATTTTATATGCCGCTTGCTTTACCGCTGTTTTTGCTGTATAATAGTTTCGGATTATGAAATATCAGCAGTATGCGGATTTCTGCACAGCATGTTGATTTTTATTGTGAAACAACAGGGTTCCGGGGTACCCGCCCGCAAGCTTTGATTGCGTCCGGCGGGTCGGGTTCTTATTTTGCATGCGGAGCTTTAATTTAATAAAATAAAGAGGTAGGCAGTAATGGGAATTTTTAACCGTTTCGGAAAGCGCCGTGAGGAGACTCCGGCCTTTCGCAGATCAATGGCAAAACGGCTTGACGGTATGGCTGTAAAATATGTTACCGAACGTGACAGCAATGCCGACAGTGCGTCGGAGGAGGCTGTTATAGGAAGAGGAGGCGCGCTGATCGTCAAAGCTTCCGAGCTTCTTGTTTATTCTGACGCTGATGTCGTATTTCGCGGAGAGATCGACCGGCTTTCGATGAGTCAGCTCTTGTCCGGCGACGGTGTGATCATTGAAGGTGAGGATACCGAACATGGCGGGAAGCACCGTAAAATAATTGCATACTATACATACCATCTCAAAATATAAGTTAAAAGCCCATAAAATCATTTTTATGGGCTTTTAACTGTTTATGTAACTAAGCGGCTGTCGGACAGTCGCTTTTGCTTATTTCAATTTATTTTGTCTGTTGCAATGAGGTGGGAGTTTTATGCTTTCCGGCATGCGGAAAAAAGCGTTCCGGAAAGGCATCCGCTTTCAAGACGGTAAAGTATTTCGGGATCCTCACCGTTGGTCAGTATCATAGGAATTCCTGCGGCTGTGGATATTTCAGCGGCATTAAGCTTTGTGATAACACCTCCGGTACCGAAATCCGATCCTGCGCCCTCTGCATATCCGCGGATAGTTTCATCTATCACATCTACCTGACGGATAAGTTCGGCATCTGAATGTTTGTGAGGATCTTTGTTATAAAGTCCGTCAATGTCGCTGAGGTTTATAAGTGCGTCGGCGTGGCATATTACGGCAACATATGCGGCGAGAGTATCGTTGTCTCCGAATTCTATCTCTTCAAAGGATGTCGTATCGTTCTCGTTAACGATCGGGATACATCCGAGAGACAGAAGCATATTAAAGGTGTTCTGAACATTCTGTTTACAGATTGCGTTATCTACGATCTCACGTGTTATAAGTATCTGTGCAACGTTGTGTCCGTAGCTTCCGAAAAAGCGTTCGTAAATTTTCATAAGCTCGGCCTGACCGACGGCGGCAAGTGCTTGCTTTTCCTCTGTTGATGCGGGTTTGTGTCCGAAATTAAGCTTAGCGCGTCCTGCGGTTACTGCTCCGGAGGAGACGAGAATGATCTCTTTTCCCATATTTGACAGGTCGGATATTACCCGTGAGAGTATCTCTATACGGTGAAAATTAAGCTTTCCGTTTTCGTATGTCAGCGACGATGTTCCGATTTTAACAACGATGCGTCCTGCGTTTTTGATTAGATCCATAGATATTTATATCCTTTCAGGCGGTATACTTCCGTCTTTTTTATTGTGAATCGATAAGGTTCCGGGGTACTTGCCCGGTCGGGCTCTTATCTTCCCGATGTATTATTTTCCGATATTAAATCAGAAAAAAGCATAACTTTTTACAAAAAAGGTATTTAAATCTGATAAGAAATATATTATAATATATTATGTATATTTTGCACAGACACGATTTTTACCGTGCTAAATGCAATTATACAATATTTTATGGTAAAACGCAACGGTATAAGACAAAATTTTCTATTTTGTCAAAGCGGTTTGCTCTTGTAAATTAAAAAATACTTGTCTGAAAGTGATCGCAGTGTCATTTCAGACGGAACGGAGAATTCATATGAAACAGAAGTATACTGTAACGATCGCGGGAATGACGGTCAATCTTGTATCGGATGAGCAGGAGGAGTATGTAAACGGACTTGTCCGTTTACTGGATCAGAGAATAAACGAGATGGTTGTTTCAAGCAAGCATTGCAGCAAGCATGAGGCTGTACTTTTCTGCGCTATCGATTACTTTGACGATAAAATAAAGAATTCCCTTCGTTTTCAGCGTATGCAGGAAAATATCGATAAGCTGACGGCTGAAAATGCGGAGCTTCGTGCAAAGCTCGGTATTTCCGCAGAAGACACTGCCGATGCAGAAGATGAAGCTTCGGACGGCTCGGATAAGACGGCCGTAAAATAATAATGTCCCAAAAGAAACATACCGTGCCGCATAATAAAAATCAAGGTGACCGGAGTTCGGGAAACCGCAGGGACAGAAACGGACGCGGCGGTCATGCAGCTTTCCGCGGAGAACATTCTTTAAAGCCGAAACCGTCTCAGCGAGCTGCCCGAAAAGAAAGCAGAACTTCCGTAAAACTTACACCTGAGGCTTTAAGGGAGAAAGAGACGTTTCGGGGCGATGGGTATATGCGAAAGCAGACTTCGGAAAGTGTCGGATTACCTCCGCTTTCTCCGGATATGCCGCTCCCTGAGCTTCTTGTTCCGTGCGGTTCGGAGGAGGCGGTTTACGCTGCTGTCGGCGGAGGTGCAGACGCAGTATATTGCGGCGGAAGAATTCTGAATGCGCGCATGAACGCGAAGAATTTTGACGATGAGGCGATGAGGCGCGCGATTTCATACTGTCATATGAAAGGCGTAAAGCTGTACGTTACAATGAATACACTTGTATACGACAGAGAACTCCGCGAGGCGGCCGAGTATGCCGAATTTCTTTATTCTGCCGGAGCAGACGGACTTATTGTCGCCGATACGGGACTTTGCATGCTTTTGCGTGAATATCTTCCGGATATGGAGCTTCATGCGAGTACTCAGCTTTCGGCGCACAATCTTGATTCTGCAAAGCAGCTTGCTGCGCTTGGGTTTACACGTATAGTACCGGCAAGAGAACTCAGTCTTAAAGACATATATACTATTTGCAAAAATTCTCCGATAGAAACGGAGATATTTGTTCATGGGGCACTTTGCGTATGCCGTTCCGGACAGTGTCTTATGAGCAGTATTATCGGCGGAAGGAGCGGGAACCGGGGGCAGTGTGCGCAGCCGTGCAGACTTCCGTACAGCGGGGGATATCCGCTGAGTCTGAAAGATCTTTGCCTTGCAGAGCATATTACCGAACTCATTGCCTGCGGTGTATCGTCTCTGAAAATAGAGGGCAGAATGAAATCGCCTAAATATATACGCGGTGTTGCTGGGATATACCGCCGTATGCTTGATCGGCGGAGAAATGCAACAGCTGCCGAGATGCTTGAGCTGAAGAATCTTTTTTCGAGAGACGGTTTCACCGACGCGTATTTTACTGATACTGTCGGCAGCGGTATGCTCGGTGTCCGGACTGAGCGCGATAAAAGTGCGAGCGCTGCGGCTGAGCATGTTCAGTATGCATCAGGCTCCGGATCGTCGCTTCCGCCGGCCGGGGGCGAAGCTATCCGCGGACATGCCGTAATGCCGCTTGATGAGACAGCGGCAGTTAAACGTATGTCAGACGGTTTTCCGCCTCAAAAAAAGCGCAGAACCGCAAGATTTCTGAAATTTGAGCAGATACCGGAGCGCGCAGAAGAATATTTTGAGCTTATAGCTTTGCCGCCGGATGAATTTGTAAAATGCGCAAAATCCGGACGTGTGAGAGCTAATGCGATAGTCTTTCCGGAAGCGATACATGACAGTGAGCTTGATGCGGTGTCCGGACTTTTGCGCGAAGCAAAAAGTCTCGGCGCGGATCATTGCTATGTCGGAAATATAGGGCATATTGAGCTTGCACGCAAGTTCGGCTTCATACTTCACGGAGATTTCAGACTGAATATAACAAACTCTGCATCGGCTCTTTTTTACGACAGGCTCGGTGCATTCGAAGAATATATTCTTTCGCCGGAGCTTACTCTTCCGCAGATCCGCGATATAAGAGCATGTAAAAGCCTTATAGTATACGGACGGCTTCCGCTCATGCTGCTTGAAAAAAGCTGCGGAATGAAAAAGCTGACCGACCGCCGCGGTGTGGAATTCCCGGTACGGGAGGGCTTGCGGTTGCCCGGTGGCAGAAAACGTGAGACCGTATATAACAGCTGTCCCATATGGATGGCAGACAGGCAGAAAGAGCTTGCTGCTGCCGGAATAAAGGATTTACATTTTGTATTTACTACCGAATCTGCTGACGAATGCCGCGCGGTCATGCTTGATTACGAGAAAAAAACGTCTCCGGCAGGCAAGTCTGTAAGACGTATAAAATAATATGCGAAAGGACGCCGGATACACGGTGTACGATAAGAAATGAAGTTGAATGTAAAAATAAAAAAGGTAAGAGAGAACGCTGATATACCGAGATATGCGACTATAAATTCGGCGGCATGCGATCTTACCGCTTGTATTGACGAACCGGTTCTGATTCTTCCGCACGGCAGCGTGACAGTTCCTACGGGCATTGCAGTCGCTCCTGAGCGCGGCGATGTTGTGTCGCTCGTTTTCAGCAGGAGCGGAATGGGAATAAAGCACGGTATAACGCTTTCAAACAGCGTAGGGGTGATCGACGCCGATTACAGGGGCGAGATCGCAGTAGGGCTTGTGAATCACAGCGACGAACCGTATACTGTGAATCCAGGCGACCGTATAGCTCAGCTTATGTTCGTTCCTGTTCTGAAGGCTGATTTTGAAGAGATAGATTCGCTCGACGATACGGAGCGCGGAGCCGGAGGTTTCGGATCGACAGGAAAATAAATCCGGCTGATACTGTTTTTCCGGAACTCAGATTTTTATGAGAAGGGAACCTTATGAAAAATCTTTTATACACTGTTTTTTTGATATGTACCGGGGTTGTAATAGGCTCGCTTGTTGCCAATGTCACGACGGATATTTCTTTTCTTTCCTGGCTCGGATACGGATTAAGCCTCGGCATTACAACACCGCTTGTTCTTGATCTTGGGATAATAACATTTACGTTTGCGGTTACGTTTAATATTTCCGTAGCTGTGATAATATGCCTGATTATATCGTTGTTTGTAGGAATGAAGGTGAGACCTTGGTAAAAAAGCTGATACTTGCGTCAAAAAGTCCGCGCAGACAGGAAATACTCAGGACTCTCGGAGTGGAATTTTCTTTGCTTGTCAGTGATGTTGACGAAACTGTTGAAAAACTGTCTCCCAAAAAGACGGTCGAGACTCTTGCTGCAAGAAAATGTGCCGCTTCGACAGAGCTTCTGGATTCTGAGGAGAGACGCTGCTCGATAGTTATATCTGCGGATACGGTCGTATCTTTCGGAGACGAAATATTCGGCAAACCGCATACTGCGGAAAATGCGGAGAGGATGCTCCGCAAGCTCTCCGGAAGCGTTCATGAGGTGCATACCGGTATCGCCGTAATGTCGGACGGAAGAATGACCGTCGAGAGTGAGACCACTCGCGTTCATTTCCGCGATCTGACCGATGAGGAGATAGAGCTTTATATCAGATCAGGCGAGCCTCTTGACAAGGCCGGGGCTTACGGAATACAGGAACTCGGCGGACTTTTTGTGAGTGCGATCGAGGGAGATTATTTCAATATTGTCGGACTGCCTGTGTGCCGTCTCGGCAGGATACTTGCACGCGATTTTGACTATGATATTCTCAGAGAGGCGTCCGGAAAACGGATAGATCTGCTGTGACGCCCGAACGGATGTGGCAAAAATGCGCAGAGAAAAAATAAAAAAAAATGTCCGTGATGCGGACAGATCTAAAAGGCAGACACATAAATACAGGTATATCGTACCGGGGTGTGTTTTTACAGCGATCCTTGTTCTTTTTACGGTAAGGATAGTATGGCTCGGAGGACAGACTCCTGTACTTCCGGGACTTTTGGGAGGATCGTCAAGAACGGTGACCGTACCGTCGCTGCGCGGCGAGATCTTTGACCGTAACGGAGTAAAGCTTGTCGGAAATTCGTATTCGTATGAACTCAGATGTAATCCGACTCAGTTTTTAAGCTATCAGGGAGCTGTGGAAAAGCTTTATCTTATGCTTTGCGAATTCGGATGTGACGGTGAGCTTAGTTCTTACGAAGAGCTTGAACAGCTTCTTATCGAGGCGTCCGGAAGTGAAGTAGTACTGTCGGAAAATGCTCCTATGAGTATTATTGCGCATATTATAAGCGAGCGTCCTGCCGGACTTTCGGTAGAGAAAAAAGCTTCGCGTGTGTATGAAGACGGCGGATATGCTGCTCATGTACTCGGTCATATCGGAAAAATACAGGCCGGGACTCTCGAATATTACAGTGAGCTGGGATATCCGATGGACGCGACTGTGGGTGTTGACGGAGTCGAAGCTGCATTTGAAGAATATCTTCACGGTAAAGACGGAAAGATGCTCATTACATATGATGGAGCTGGCAATATCGTATCTGCGGAGATAATCGAGGAGTCGGTACCAGGAAACAACGTATATCTTACAATTGATATTGATCTTCAAAAATCTGCGCTTGACGCTCTCGGGCAGCAGGTGCGTAACGTCGGATCTGACGGCGGAGCAATAACAGCGGCCGACGTAAACAGTGGTGAGCTGCTTGTCTGCGCATCGTATCCTACATATACGGCAGATCAGTATAAAAACGATTATGCATCTCTCTCGGCCGATCCGTCCGCACCGCTTTTTAACCGCAGTATTCAGGGCAGGTATGCGCCAGGTTCGGTTATGAAGCTCGCTACGGCGGCAGCGGCGCTGGAGGAGGGAATAATAACTCCGGATACGGTGATAACGGACGAGGGAATTTATACATACTACGATAATTTTACGCCGCAATGCTGGCTTTACGGCAGGAACGGAACAACTCACGGAACGATAAATGTCCGAGCGGCGATACAGCATTCGTGTAATTATTTCTTTTTTGAGACAGGACGTCTTACAGGGATAGAAAAAATGAATCTTTGGGCGTCAAAGCTCGGACTTGGAGAGAAGTCCGGAATAGAGCTTTCCGAAGCTCAGCCTGTTCTTGCCGGGCCTGCGTCGCGAGGCGACAGCGGTTGGGGAGAGGGAGAAACCCTTGCGGCAGCTATAGGGCAGTCGGATAATCTTTTTACTCCTACACAGCTTTGTTCTTTCATTTCCGTGCTTTCAAACGGGGGCACAAGATATTCGGAGCATCTGCTTTTAAAGGTATGCTCTCCTGCAGGCGAAACGGTTTACGAAAAAGAGCCTGAGATATTGGGCAATGCTCAGCTGTCTGCGGGTACGCTGAATGTAATACGCGGCGGAATGTATGACGCAGCACGTAGCGGAACTGTCGGAAATGTATTTTCCGGAAAGAACTATGAGATCGGTGCTAAAACCGGAACGGCACAGCGTGAAGGAGCCGAACCGAACGCTGTATTTGCAGCTTTTGCTCCGTATGAGTCTCCTCAGATAGCTGTAATATGTGTTATTGAAAACGGATCTGACGGTTTTAATGCGGCGCTGCCTGCGGAGGCGCTTCTTACAGGGTATTTCGGCTGAATGTTTTGCTTAAAAGCCGAATGAATGTTATTCATATGTTCGTAATGGAGATATTTTATGAAAAAAACGGAAACTGAAAAGATATTCGGAATGACTGACCGCGAACGGGCGGCATATATAGTATCTGTACTTAAGGAAATATATCCGCAGGCGGTATGTGCGCTCGAATACGCTTCCGATCCGTGGAAGCTGCTTGTTCAGGGCAGACTGTCCGCTCAGTGTACGGATAAAAGAGTAAATATCGTATCCGGACCTTTGTTTGAAAAATATCCGACAGCGGCGGATATGGCGGCGGCTGATTTTGACGAGCTTGCTGAAATAGTGCGCCCGTGCGGACTGTACAGAACCAAGGCGCAGAACCTTATAGATGCATCAAGAATGATATGTGAAAAATTTGGTGGAGAGCTTCCTCAAGAGATGGATGAGCTTCTTTCACTGCCCGGAGTAGGGCGCAAGATAGCTAATCTTCTCCGCGGCGACATTTTCGGACTTCCTGCAATTGTTGCCGATACACATTGCATCCGTATTTCCGGGAAGCTCGGATTTTATCCTGAAGATCAAAAAGATCCTGTCAAGACCGAACGCATACTGTCAGAGCTTATACAGCCTGAGGAACAGTCTGATTTTTGCCATAGGCTCGTTATGTACGGACGTGATGTTTGTACTGCTCGCAGCCCGGCGTGCGACGGATGCAAGCTTTCGTCGCTTTGCCTGCACTATGCAAAGCGTGACAAATAGTATACGGTATTGTACGTAGAATCGTAAATTGAAATAGTATAAAAGTTGTGTCGGAAACCTCTGTTAAATCGGTTTACGGTACGGTATCATTAAACAAAGAAGCTGCTATCTGTGGTATACTACAGTATAGCAGCTTTGTTTTATATTTGAATTAAAGTTTCTGATCGTTTTTATCTTCTACATATAAAAGGATATCTTCGACACGGCAATTCAGGATTCGGCATAAGTCATTGATTTTAAGTGTGCTTATGCCTTCATTATGCCTTATTCTGTTAATAGTTGCACTGCTTATTTTGTGTTTGTGTATAAGCGTATATGTGGTTTCTTCTGATTTTTCTAAGGTATCCCAAAAAGGAGTATATACTATCATTTATATCACCCTTTTTTATGATAACTTATAATATTATACTTGACAATGGTCATAATTATGACTATAATATAAATATAGATAACAGAAAGTTATCGGAAAGGAAGATAAAATTATGAAACATTGTGATGACGAATCGAGTTTTGGATGGGCTTTTCTTGGATTTTTGATTCCGGTTGTCGGACTTATTCTGTATCTGGTCTGGAAGCAAGACTATCCGCTCAAAGCTAAAAGTGCCGGAAAGGGTGCCTTAGTCGGTGTAATTGCCGGGGTAGTTCTTATGATTATCTATGGTGGACTTGTGGCAAGTGTGATGTCTTCAATATACTGATTTTTTCGGTATATTTATGAACTTGTCGGCGACAGAGCGGCTTGTGTTTGACGGAAAGCTCTGTTAACAAAAAGGGACTGTAATCAGTCCCTTTTTGTGCGCTTATTGGTATGTCGTTATAATCGGCTGAAGCTGTATACCTGACAGTGCCGAGAGAATTGTGCGCTGAAGCTTTGAAAAATCGGCTACAAGTGAATACGGCTTGTGTTCCGGATCATCCTGCCCGAGCGGTACAAAGAAAACGTTTTTTCTCATTCCCATTGCCGCGATAGAATGAAGATTTGATGAAAGGGCGTCGTTTGTTGCGAGCGCTATTACAAGAGGCCTGTTTCCGCGTAAATGGGCTTTTGCCGCCATAGTAACCGCCGAATCGGTTATTCCCGCAGCCATTTTGGACAGGGTATTTCCTGTACACGGCGCTATTACAAGAATATCAAGCGGCTCTTTTGGACCGAGGGGTTCTGCCTGCTTAACGGTATGTATTACCGTTTTTCCGCATATTCCCTCCAGCATTTCTATATGTTCCTGCGCAGTGCCGAATCTCGTATCTGTAGAGTAAACGCTGTCGTTTACTATCGGTATGATATCCATACCGGTTTTACTCAGTTTTTCAAGTTCGCCGAAAGATTTTTTCAGCGTACAGAACGATCCGCACATTGCGTATCCGAGTTTTATTTTTTTATCTGCGGTACTCAATTTTTAATTTCGCTCCTTTTCCGTCCCGGCGCATGGCAGACGGCTGTTTGTTATTTATCCGTAAGTTATTATTTTGTTTAAAGTTCTGTTTTGCTTGCTTACTGCTGCATAGGTTATATTTATCTGCGGATAATGTCGGTTACGGAATTATTCCTTCGCCCTGAAGAATTCCGAATATTCCTTCGCTGATTATTTTACCTGCCGATATCGGCGCTGTTTTGCCGGGAAGTGACAGCGCCCGTACGGTCTTTATTCCGAGTTTTTCAGCCGCTTCGGTGTCTACTCCGCCCGGTGCGGATGCAAGATCTATTATAAGAGTGTCGGGGGACATTTTTTTCAAAATGCTCTCATCTAAAAGTTGCTTCGGAACGGTGTTAAAGATGACCGTTGCCCCTTCAAACGGCGCGGATAGCCGATCAAGCTGTGTTATGTCATAGCTTCGGTATCCGTAAACTTTTATCCATGCAAGATCCGATTTTGCTCTTGCATATACAGTTACGTCGGCTCCGAGAGAATACAAGATTTTTGAGAGTACCTTTCCGATCTTTCCGAATCCCAGAATGTGTACTGATGATCCGTATATGGTAACGGGAAGCTCCCGAAAAGCGACTTCAAGGGCTCCTTCTGCGGACGGTATGGCGTTCAGTATACCGATATCCTCCCGCGTATAGTAATCGCATAGCTTTATTCCGAGCGCTTTCGCTTCACACATTATGTTCTCATCGAAATTTCCCCCGATCACAAGCTGATCCGGGTTGAGATATTCGAAAAGCTCGGCAGTTCCGACAGCTTGCTCATGCTCGCTTCCGAGCGGGCAAAAAATGTTTTTTCCGTCTCTGCTGTACGGAAGCGGCAGAACGATTGCAGCGGAATCATGTACGGCTCCGCGCAGATCGGTGCTGCGTGTTATGCCCTTATGAAATGCTCCGGGATCTTTAAAGCCGAATACGGCGACTTCAAATCCGGCGTCGGAAAGAGTTTGTGCGATTACAAGCTGCCTTTCGTCGCCGCCGATCACGCCGATCTTTATATCACTGTTCAAAATCTTTCACCTGTACCGCAGTCAGCGGTCCTTCATTTTCCGTTTGTAACAGTTTATGTTAATAAGAAGAATTTTGACACTGTTTTATTGTGTTTATTCGGTTTACACAAAATGGAATTACGGCGTTGCTTCACGTGAAACAACACATTTTTAAATGGTAAAATGTTGTCGAAAGGGCAGATCTAAGTAAAAAAACTGTTATTTATCTGAAAATTTATCATTATTATATTGATAATTTCTTCCGAGTGTGGTAATATTATACCGTATGTAGATATGTACGGTCGCGCAGACGGCCGCATAATCAGGATAATAAATTTTTGAGGTGAAGTTTAATGTACAACAAGAAGACTATCGAAGACATCGAATGCAGCGGAAAAAGAGTTCTTGTAAGATGCGATTTCAATGTTCCTATGAAGGACGGCGTTATTACAGACGATAAGCGTATCGTTGAGGCTCTTCCTACAGTAAAATATCTTTCAGCCCAGGGCGCAAAGGTTATCCTTTGCTCTCACTTCGGACGTCCGAAGGGCGAGTTCAATATGGCATATTCGCTTGCTCCCGTAGCTGCACGCATTGGCGAGCTGCTCGGCAAAGAAGTTCCGATCGCAAAGGACGTTATTGGTGATGACGCTCATGCAAAGGCAGATGCACTCAAAGACGGCGATATCATGCTTATCGAGAATGTACGTTTCCACAAGGAAGAGGAGAAGAACGATCCTGACTTTGCTAAGGCGCTTGCAAGTCTTGCTGACATATATGTAAACGATGCGTTCGGTACAGCTCACCGTGCGCATGCTTCCACCGCGGGAGTTGCAGATTATCTTCCTTCCGCATGCGGATATCTGATTCAGAAGGAGATCTCCATTATGGGCGGCGCGCTCAGTGAGCCGAAGCGTCCTTTTGTAGCTATACTCGGCGGTGCAAAGGTTTCCGATAAGATCGGTGTTATCAACAACCTTATCGAAAAGGTCGACACTCTTATTATCGGCGGCGGTATGGCTTATACCTTCTTCCGCGCGCTCGGAAATACGACAGGCTCATCTATCTGCGAAGAGGATAAGCTTGATCTCGCTCTCGAGCTTATCAATAAAGCAAGAGAAAAGAAGGTTAACTTCCTGCTTCCTGTTGACAATGTGATTGGACGTGAGTATAAGGAAGATACCACTTTCATGAGAATCTATTCTGACAGCATTCCGGATGGTTGGATGGGACTTGATATCGGTTCTATTACTCAGGAGCTTTACGCTAAGACGATTTCCGGTGCGGGAACTGTTGTATGGAATGGACCGATGGGTGTTTCCGAGTGGGAGAACTTTGCTTCGGGTACACGTGCAGTTGCAAAGGCTATAGCAGAGTCAGATGCAGTATCTATAATCGGCGGCGGTGACTCCGCAGCGGCTGTTGAAAAGCTCGGATATGCCGATAAGATGACTCACATCTCTACAGGCGGCGGTGCATCTCTCGAATTCCTCGAGGGCAAGAGCCTTCCCGGAATCGCATGCCTCAGCGATAAGGACTAATCTGCGGTATTGAAGGCAGACCGGCAGAGAGCAGAACAGTGTTCTGCTCTCCGCATTTCATATATTATAAAGAAAAGAGACTGATATAAAATGAAGAAAGAATGCAGACGCGCCGTTATAGCCGGCAACTGGAAGATGAATAATACTCCCTCCGCAACTACAGCAATGATAAATAAACTTGCGCCCCTTACTGAGGGTAAAAACGGATGTGACATTGTTCTTTGTGTTCCGTTTGTTGACATATATAACGCTGTTGAAGCAGCTAAGGGCACTAACATAAAGATCGGCGCTCAGAATGTGCATTTTGAAAAAAACGGAGCTTTTACCGGTGAAATATCTGCTGATATGCTTACCGAGTGCGGTATTGAATATGTTATCATAGGTCACTCCGAGAGACGTCAGTATTTCGCAGAGACTGATGTTACCGTAAATCTCCGTACTAAGGCTGCGCTTGACGCGGGAATGACAGCAATTGTCTGCGTCGGAGAGACTCTCTACGAGCGCAAGCATGACAGAACAGAAAAGCTCGTAAGAATGCAGACATCTGCTGCACTTTTCGGAGTTTCTGCAGAGCAGCTTAAGAAAGTAATCATTGCTTATGAACCCGTCTGGGCAATCGGAACCGGTGAAACTGCTACTCCTGAACAGGCAGATGAAGTATGCGGAATCATACGTGATGAAGTCGCAAAGCTTTACGGAGCTGACGCTGCCGAAGCGCTTACCATTCAGTACGGCGGATCCATGAATGCTGCCAATGCAGAGGAGCTTCTCGGAAAGGTGAACGTTGACGGCGGTCTTATCGGCGGAGCGTCGCTTAAACCCGACGATTTTGCCGTTATTGTAAACGCTGCTCAAAAATAATAACCCGACCCGCCTGGCACAATCGAAGATTGTGGGCGGGTACCCCGGAACCTTGTTGTTTTACAATTCACAATAAGAACCCGACCTGCCCGTGCGCAATCAAAGATTGCGGGCGGGTACCCTGGAACCTTGTTGTTTCACAATTCACAATAAGAACCCGACCTGCCGTGCGCAATCAAAGATTGCGGGCGGGTACCCCGGAACCTTGTTGTTTTACAATTCACAATAAGAACCCGACCCGCCGTGCGCAATCAAAGATTGCGGGCGGATGCCCCGGAGCCTTGTTGCTTCACAATAAAAAACAAATTGAACATGTAAGCCGGAAGACCGCTTTGCGGCAGAAGGACAGCTGCCTATAAAGCGTAACCTTTTCTGCTGCGGTTTTCCGGCTTTTTTGTATAAAACTGTAATTTGGCCGCTGAAAGACATTTGCGGCGAGATATTTTACAGCGCACATGTTTAGGAAAGATATTAATTAAAATGACAAATTCGTGTAAAAAACATCATAGGCGGAACAGGATTCGCGCAGCGGTGAGTTTCGCCGCCGCACTTGTGCTGATCGGCGCATTGCTGTTTCCCGGATTTTCTGTATTTGCCGATACGGATATTGTTTCCGATACTGCTGCGGAGTCGAGGATCTCCGATACGATAAGCAATGAAGAACAGCCGTCGTCATATACTGATGAAATAAGATCTGTCCGCATATCGGCGGACGGCGTGTCGGTCGAAGTTGTTGCTACTCTTTCGGAGGCAACTGCGAAAGCATATGATGGACAGAGATTATATTTGCTGTCCCTTTATCCGTATCAGTCGGTAAAGAACATCGGAGCGTTTGAACCGGTCGGATATCTGACGGTCTCGGGATGTGAATATACTTTTACTGTTCCGTTTGATGTAAGCACCGAACAGGTGTATTCGAGATATCTTTGTGCGGTTCTTGATGATCAAGGAAATTATACCGTTCTTACCTCCGAAAAGTACATAGAGAACTACAGAGATATTGCTCCGAATAAATATGCTTATCCCGATCCGGTGTCAAAAAAGGGACTGGCGGTACAGCTTGTTGCGGATGCGCAGCTTCTCGGAGCATCGCATACTGTAATCGGCGTCAATATGAATGAGTATTTTACATCGGATAAGGAAAATGGAGCGTCGTTTGATTATAACGGAAAAACATATTACATAGATCCGGGAAAGCTTGCTGTTCTTGACCATAGGATTAAGACATATACTGATGCGGATATAAATATCTATCTTGATATTTTGCTTACTGCGCCTACCGAAACACAGCCGAAGGATCTTGACTGTCTGTACTGTTCGGAATATTCGTCGTCCGTAACCTATTATGCGATAAATTCAGCTGATAAAACTGCGCTCGGTTATTTTGAGGCATTCATGTCGTTTCTTGCGGGCAGATATACCTCACGTGACGGTGAACGGGGTTTTGCCGGCAGCTATATAATCGGGTATGAAGTAAATTCAAACAGATATTATAATAACATGGGGGAAAAAACGCTCGACGAGTATACCGATGCATATGCGAGATTGCTTCGCACGGCATCTGCGGCGGTTGGATCGGTTTATTCCGAAGCAAGAGTGTATGCGTCCCTTTCGAATAATTTCAACGATCCTTCGGTCAATCCGAAGATACAGATAAACGACAGGCTTGATTATACATCACGTGATATTCTTGATGCGCTTGCCGAAAAGGCGGGAGATATTCCTTGGAATGTTGCATTTTATCCGTATGCTTCTGAGTATGATATGACTGAAATATGGAAAGATGATAAGGCGATATCGGGATTTGCAACGCCTTATATAACTATGGCGAATATTGAGGTATTATGCGAATATCTCGGACAGGAAAGCTTTCTTATCGAAGGTAGTACCCGCCGTATCGCAATTGCCGAATTCGGAGTCAGTGCTGAACCTGACGACAGTGACGCGCTTGAAAAGCAGGCGGCTGCATTCGCGTACGCATACTATAAGGCCGCTGCGCTTGATGCCGTAGAGTCGGTCATATACTACAGGCATGTTGACAACAGATATGAAAACGGCGTGTTCTTCGGGCTTTGGAGATACGGTGACGGAGAAGATGAGATTCAGGGAAGTGCTAAGCCTATATATGATGTGTTCAGGTATATTGATACGCAGCGTTCCGCTGAGTTCGGTAATAAATATCTCGGCGCCGCAGGACTTTCAGGCTGGGATGCAGCAGTTCCGGGATTTAATATAAGCAATTATACGGTACGTAATGTGGAAGCCTGTTCTGCATCAGGAAGTTCGGAGATTCCGCGGAGTTACGGGAAATACAGTCTTTTTGATTTTACGGAAGGTAATCTGTTCGGTTTCAAACCGACAGAAAATACTTCATATATAGATATACGTGAGGCGGCAGGACTTACAAATCGCGACGGGTCGGTTCGGAGAGCTTCTACGATGTATGCTGATCTTGTAAGTTCAGGTTCCGGAGAATATATGGGTGTAAGCCGCAGCTTCAATGACGGTCTTAACCTTGAAGACGTTCGCTTTCTTTCTTTTGATATAAAAGCGGAAGCATCTGTTTCGACATCGGCGGTCAAAGTCATGTTTCGGCTTGTATCCGACGGAAAGCTCGACGGAATGCCGGGATACGATGTATACGAGGGAACATCTGAGATACCGGTGGGTGGATGGAAAACGGTCAGCTTTGATATTTCTGCTGTCACATCCAAACATACGCGATTTGATCATATGACAGTCTGGATTGCAGACGGTGACGGAAACAAAAGCGATCAGAGTTATTCGCTTTGGCTGTCAGGCGTCGATGTTTATAAAAAAGATATGAGTAGAATTACAAGGATCGTACTTATCGCGGTGCTTGTCGGCGCTGTTATTCTTGCGGCGGGATGCTTCGTCGGCGCCGTTAAGATCATGTCTGTAAGACGCAGAAAGAAGCTTGCGGAAAAGCGCAGGCAGACGGAAGCTGAGATATCGGCACGGCGTGAGGCAGAGTTTATGCGCAGACGTGAGATTGCAAAAATTGCTGAGAATGTCGCTATAGAGCAGAGCGGTAAGAAATATTCCGGACAGTCTGCTCTGCGGAAGCGCATTGAGCATGCAAAGTCTGCTGAAAAAAGAAATAATAAACAATAAATTTACAAAAACAACTTGAAATTACATATAAAATGAAGTATATATATTAACGATATAGTGATATATTGCATTTACATAAGGGAGTTGAAAATACAATGGCAAAATTCAGAAGGATTGGTGTGCTTACATCAGGCGGAGATGCGCCCGGAATGAACGCCGCAGTACGTGCCGTAACACGCGCCGCACTTTCTCACGGTGTTGAGGTAGTCGGAATATATGAGGGCTATAAGGGACTTATTTATAAGAATCTTAAGCTTTTCCACGATCGTGATGTTTCGAATATTCTTGATAAGGGCGGAACAATGCTTTGGTCCGACCGCTGCGACGAATTCCGTCATGAAGAGGGAATTCTCAAAGCTAAGCAGACATGCATAGATAATCAGATCGACGGTATTGTAGCGATCGGCGGAGACGGAACTTTCCGCGGAGCTACTGACTTTACAAGATACGGTATTCCCTGCATAGGCATTCCGGGAACAATTGATAATGATATTACCTCTACCGATGAATCTATCGGATATGACACGGCAATGAATACGGTTATTCAGATGGTTGACCGTCTCCGTGATACATGTGAGTCTCACAGGCGCTGCAATGTAGTTGAGGTTATGGGACGCGCAGCAGGCTATATTGCTCTCGAGGCAGGTATTGCTACAGGCGCTACCGCTATTGCTGTAAAAGAAGTTCCTTTTGATGAAGAAGCCGCTATGAAGAAGCTTATCGCATGCAAGGAAAGCGGAAAGCGTAATTTTGTTGTTATGGTAGCAGAAGGTATACCGCTCGATGCTGCCGGAGATAAGCAGTACAGCGAAAAGCTTGCCGCACGTATTCAGGAGCGTACCGGTATTGAAACAAAATTCGCACGTCTTGCGCATGTTGTAAGAGGTGGATCGCCCACACTTCGCGACCGCGTTCTTGCTGCGCGTATGGGTGAGGCTGCTGTTGATGCTCTTCTTGACGGAAAGAGCAATCTTGTTATCTGCCTGCAGAATGATAAGATTACCGAAATGGACATTGGATATGCGCTTTCTCTCGACCGTCTTTATAAGGGAAAGGTCGAGCCGGGCGAGCTTGAAGCTAAATATACTGCAGAGCAGATTGCTGATATGCACCGTTTCTGCGATGATAAGCTTGCGGCATTCAAAAAATTGTACGATATAGCAAACCGTATTTCTAACTGAAGACCGCAGACATAACTTTTGAGGGATCGTGTCATACTTCGTCGGCACGGTCCCTGTTTTGCAAAAGGAGTTTTTCTGTCTTGCAATAAAGAATAAACTATGCTGTTTTGGAATAGTATATTTATAACTGAAAGCAAGATTGTTTCCGGTCTTGGATGAATTGCCGTTACAGGCGGTATGTGTGTTTTTTCGGCAGCCGGCTGTGTCTTACCGGAATGCCGGACATCGGCGCTTACGCCTTATTAAAAGGATTTTATTGATTTGTCAACAAAGATTTTTGCCTGCGCCGGATCGGCGTGCCTTGCAGTCGAAGGGAAGGGATATAAATTTATGAGCAGAGAATATCGTGATGATAACAATATGGAGCTATATAATGACGAAAGCGAATCGGAACATACAGCAGAATTTGATATTGCCCGGCGCGGCGATGATAATACCTGCGACAGAGAAGATTCGGCAAATGATTCAGATATTGAAAACGGATATTCTGAAGAATATTGCGAACAAGCCTGCAAAAATTCGGATCTAAATGATTATGATAGCTTGAATTCTTGCCGGACAGGCGGATACAATGAATACGGCGGCGGATATAATAACGAAAACGGATACGGAAACAGATATTATACAGAGGAAAACGGCGTAAAGCAGAACGAAAGCAGAAACACAGAGGCAGCGTCCGGAGAGTATCAGTTGAATAAAAGAAACCGGAAGCGTTCTGATCTGAATCTTATTCTTGCTGTTGTCATGACCTTGATAATCCTTGCGGCTGCTCTTTTTACGGCAGTAGCGCTTTATAAGGGGTTTGATATTGTCGGACTGTTTACAGGTAAACCGAGCGAATCCGAAGTTACGGAAACAAACGGCTCTGAGGTTACCGAAGCCGGTGTATCGCATGGGACTTCTGCTGTGGCAGAAAAGCAGACTGAAAAGCCGTCTGAAAATGTAAAGGAAATATGGACGGATCTTTCTCAGTCCGGAGAACTGGTACTTGTCAACGGATCGCATGAATATAAATTTCCCGTGTCTGCTGATATGGTAAATGTGTATTCGGAAAAGAATTCATCATATAAAATATCCACAGATAAAATAACGCTTGAGCGAATGGCACTTGAGGCTCTGAACCGTATGGCAGCTGATTTTGAGGCTGCGTCCGGAAAGCATGATTTGATAGTCGTGAGCGGCGCGAGATCATATGAGGAGCAGCTTGATCTGTATTCGGCACGCGTTGAGCAATACGGAATAGAAGATGCGAAAAAATATGTCGCATCGCCGGGATGCAGTGAGCATCATACGGGACTTGGATTTGACATGAGTGTCTATACCGATGACGGAATCGCCATGAAGCTGAACGAAGCCCCGGAGTATAGCTGGATTACCGAACACGCATGGGAATACGGTATTGTACGCAGATATGACAACTCAAAAATGCATATTACCGGAATAACCGGTGAGGATTGGCATTTCAGATATGTGGGTAGACCGCACGCATGGTATATGACTTCAAACAACCTGTGTCTTGAAGAGTATATTGAACTTGTAAAATCGCACACTTTTGAAAATCGCCTGGGCTTTAATGAAGAAAAAGGCACTCGGTATGAGGTATATTTTGTTCCTGCAGGCGATGGGGAGATAACAAGGATTCCGCTTCCGTCAGATAAGAATATTGAATATGAGATAAGCGGAACAAACTGCGGGGGCTTTGCAGTTACGGTAACATACCGCTAATGGATTTAAGTGTATTCTATATAGTCCTGCCAGGGCATTTTAAGACGCTGAATAGGGAATTGACTTGAATCGGTTTAAAGGAGGACGGGAAAAATGGAGGATATATTTAATAGATTTGCTCCGTTTATAGCGGAATATATATATAAAAACGGATGGAAGGAGCTTCGCCCGGTGCAGCTTGAAGCGGCAAGAGTGTTATTCGATACCGATAACAATCTGCTTCTCTCGTCTACAACGGCATCCGGAAAGACAGAGGCTGCATTTTTTCCGATAATATCCATGCTGTCTGAGAGCCCGCTCACCTCTTTCGGATGTATTTATGTTGCGCCGCTCAAAAGCCTCATAAACGACCAGTTCCTGCGGCTTGATGAGCTGCTCGATCTTTCCGGGATACCTGTATTTCACTGGCACGGAGATGTCTCCGCCTCTCATAAAACACGTGCGCTTAAAACGCCGGGCGGAATACTTCAGATAACACCTGAGTCACTTGAAAGCATGCTTATGAATCGGTCAAACGATCTTCCCAGGCTTTTTGCTGATCTTCAATTCATAGTTATAGATGAGATACATGTACTTACAGGCTCCGACCGCGGAAATCAGATTTTATGTCAGCTTTCAAGACTTCAGCGTCTTATAGGGCATGGCCCGCGCCGCATAGGATTGTCTGCAACGATCGGCGATCTTTCAGGCGCTGCACAGTGGCTCGGCGCAGGGACAGGAAGAAAGACTTCCGCTCCGTATTTTAAGGACACACGTACTGCATGGCGCATAGGACTTGAGCATTTTTATATCAATAATTCGGGCGAAGATCAACGCGGATGCGCGGCGAAGTCAGAATCGGCTGACAGTGAAGCAGAGATCCGGATTTCAGAAGATGCAGTAAAAGAAGCCGGAGTTATAGTTACGGACCGCTCGGAAACAGATATTGCGGACTCAAAACGCTTGGGCGGAGATTCTTCATCTGACGAATCAGAACGATCGGCAATCGGCAATCAAAATTCGTCGGATGAGAAGTCGAAAGCGCTTATTGATCCGGGCTATGAGTATCTTTACGATTGTGTAAAAAATAAAAAAAGTATAGTATTTTCAAATTCACGTGAAGAAACGGAATATGTTACGGCTACCCTCCGTCAGATCGCACGTTTACGCGGTGATACAGACCGTTTTCTTATACATCACGGAAATTTATCGGCACAGCTCCGCGAGGAAGCGGAAATGCGCCTTAAAAATGATGATGAGAATATTGTTACCTGTGCTACGGTAACGATGGAGCTTGGAATAGACATAGGACGGCTCGAAAGAGTCGTTCAGATGGATTCTCCGTCGTCGGTCTCGAGCTTTTTGCAAAGACTCGGCCGTTCCGGCAGGCGTGACGGGATTCCGGAGATGATGATGATCTTCCGCGAGGATGAGCCTGTGCCGAATACGCCGCTGCCTCAGCTTATTCCGTGGGGGCTGCTGCGAGCTATCGCAATTATTCAGCTTTATATTGAAGAGCGGTTTATCGAGCCTCCGTCGGTAAGGAAGCTGCCGCTCAGTCTGCTGTTTCATCAGACTCTTTCGGTGCTTTCTTCGACGGGATCGCTTGTCCCTGCGGCGTTGGCAGAAAGAATACTGTTGCTTCCTCCTTTTATAAATGTATCAAAGGAGGAATACAAGGCGCTTCTTGTCTCTATGATAAAAAATGATTACCTTGAGCTTACCGAAGAAGGAGAACTTATTGTCGGACTTAAGGGAGAACGCATTACGGCAAGCTATAAGTTTTATGCCGTTTTTAAGGACAGTGAAGATTATACTGTGCGCTGCGGTTCGGATGAGATAGGAACAATAACTACACCGCCGCCTGTCGGAGACCGTTTTGCACTTGCCGGACGGGTGTGGGAAGTCGAGGAGCTTGATCTTGCGAGAAAGCTTATCTATGTAAAACGTGTCGACGGAAAAATGACGATAGAATGGCCGGGAGACTACGGCGAGATACATACAAAAATCATGCAGCGTATGCGGCGCGTACTTGAAGAAGATACAGTTTACCCATATCTGAAGAAGAATGCTGCAAACCGCCTCGCGGCTGCGCGTTCTGTAGCCCGCAATACAGGCATGCTTACCCGTTCGCTTGTACATCTCGGAGGATATACGTGGTGTTTTTTCCCGTGGCTCGGAACGCGTTCATTCAGAACGCTCAGAAGATTTATAAAAGGTTCGACACCTGCTCAGTTCGGACTTTCGGGAATTGATTTTGAGGGATGCTGTTATATGACATTCAAGCTTGAATCGGGAGATGCCGACGGACTTGTACGCCATTGGGCGGAGCTTGCTTCGCTCGGGATAGACGCAGGAACGCTTGTGTCGCCGAACGAGGCGCCTATGTACGATAAATATGACGGATGTATCCCCCCATCGTTGCTCCGCCGTGCCTATATTGCAGATAAGCTCCGTACAGATGAGCTTGAAGCAAGACTTGCTGAGCTTTCTGAAGAATTCGGTCAAAGGATTTGAAAATGGACGAAGTAATACAAAACAAAGCATGCGGTATATCGATTGAAACTGAATCGGAAAACGATTTCCTTTCGCGTGAAAGAACTCTGATAGGCGATGAGGCCGTAGAAAGACTGAAAAGCAGCCGCGTATTGCTGTTCGGAGTCGGCGGAGTCGGCGGATATGTGCTTGAAGCACTTGTCCGCGCCGGGATAGGCGCGATAGGTATAGTTGACTTTGATACCGTATCGTATTCAAATATCAACAGACAGATAATAGCCGATACCGTGACGGTCGGACAGAAAAAGACTGAGGCTGCCGCGCAGCGTGCGGCAAAGATAAATCCGCATATTGAAATTGCTGTATATGATATGTTTGCCGACAGCGAAACAATCCCTGAAATAATATCTTCTTTTTCTCCTGATTATATTGCGGATGCAATAGATAAGGTCACGTCAAAGATATGTATTATAGAGACTGCAAAGAAGCACGGTATTCCGGTGATATCGTGTATGGGTACCGGTAATAAGCTCGATCCTTCGCGTTTCAGAATTTGCGATATATCGGAAACGAGTATGTGCCCTCTCGCAAAGGTAATGCGGACTGAATTGCGTAAACGCGGAATAAGCTATGTGGATGTGCTTTTTTCGGATGAACCTCCGGCAATAAGCTCGCGTGTTCCTGCGTCAATATCGTATGTTCCTGCGTGTGCCGGATTGCTGATTGCGGGACATATAATAAAGAAACTTGCTCAAATATAGTATATATACACTTAAATAAATACTTATGACCGCCGTCAGGCGGTCTTTTTATATAGCTGAGTGTTTTTTTCACGAATACATTAATATCAGATCCTTGTTCTTGAATTTTAACAGTATAACAGTATATCAGCTTCTGTTATCTCAGTGCTAAAAATATTCCTTTTGGACAGAAGAATCGTTCGTCAAAAAAACACAGACTGCGTGAATTTAAATTTCTGTGCGGCATAATATTTTTCGGAAATAATCTTATCCGCAAATAAATACTAATCGCATTCATAAAAAGCTATAAACCGCCCTGTTTCCTTCGACAACTTTACCGGGGAGATAATGCTATAATTGCATTACAAAAAACTTATTTAAGGAAAGGGAAGCAAGAAAGTCATGGAACGTAAAAATACTTTTCAGGATATCGTATCGCATCTTAAGGGAATTGCGGGAGGTGAAGCCACTGTCGGTACAGGAGAATCTGCGGCGAATACCGGTGCTTATGGAAAGACGGTTATAAACAGTCTTGTCCGCAGACATACAGAAGTGCTGAAATGCATAATGTTTTTTGTATTCGGTGCTTTTTCGGGAGGCGCTCAGTCGCTCATGGGCAGTTATCCGTTTGGGATCGCGTTGATTTGCGCGGTGCGCAGACATGCCGTTTTTGTCTATGCGGGATCGGTTTTAGCGGCGATTTTAGCGGGAAGTGAGATGTTTCCTATTCTGATATCATCTACTGTATCATTTGGCTTAAGAATTCTTTTTACACACATTCTTGATGACAGAGAACGCGGCGAAGAAAAGGCTGAATCCTATGGAATTATAATGAGGATCCGCAGTGATCCGGAATATTTTTCCGAGCCTGTAGGACTTCGCTGTGCAGCCGCTGCGATCGGTGCCTTTGCCGGAGGAATGCTGCGTGTGATTTTCGGAGGATTTCTTTATTTTGATATTTTCGGTACGGTTTTTCAAATGATCGCTGCTTCCGCTGCATGCTATCTTTTGACCGGTCTTACGGTTAAAGCCCGCCGTTTTACGGTGTACTACGAAGCCGGTATATGTGCGGCAGTTTTCATAGCGGTAAGCTCGCTGAAGACATTCAGCTTTTTCGGGTTTTCTGTTTCGACGGTAGTTGGATTTTTTATAACATTATATGCGGCACAGGCGGGAGGTATGCTTAGAGGCGGAATTATCGGACTTTTTTGCGGACTTGCGTGCGGTGCGGCGGAATCGCCGGTGTTTGCAGTTGCCGGACTTACCAGCGGATTGTTTATGGGTATCGGAAAGGTAGCTTCAATAGCTGCGGCTTCGGTAACAGGTGTCGCAATAGAGCTTTGGCTCGGCGGTATCGGAACACTCGGTACAGTTGCGCCTGATATTGTCGCTGCGTCGGTTATTCTTACTCCGCTTGCAAAATTCGGATTACTTCCTGAAATATCCGTCGGATGCAGAACCTCATCTCTGCCGGATTGTGTCGCTAATGAGGCGGCAATTTCGGAGGGACGGCGTATTGATTCAAAAGAGCATATTGAAGCGGTTTCGGAGGCGTTTTCTGCACTTTCGCAGATGTGTTCTACGCTGAGCAACCAATTTAAAAAGCCCGGAATATATGAGACGCGAATGCTTTGCGCGGAAATTTTTGATAAAAGCTGCCGCCACTGTGCAAGCAATGCGGTTTGCTTTGATAAAAATTATGAGTCGATGGCAGGGGCAATGGATGTTCTTGCGAGACGGCTGCGCAAAAACGGACGCCTTGAGCCGGATGATCTTCCGGATATGCTTAAAAAAATATGTGCTTCTCCGGAAGATATTATATCAGAGGCAAATTTACGGTATGCAAGACTTGAACATAAAATAGCTGAACGTGATAAAACCGAGATTTTTGCTATGGATTACGATTCGGTTGCAAAAATACTTGAAAATGCAGCAAAGGAGGATGATTCAGAGTATGAAATAGACAGTGAGCTGTCTGAAAAGATTTGTGATGCAGTAGGGTATATGGACTTTTATGCGAATAATATTGCGGTATTCGGGAAACGGCGTCTCAGAATAGTTGCCGGAGGCGTTGATTTGGGCAGAGTAAGAGTAAGCTCTGATGAGCTTCTGCATGCGTGCGAAAATATATGTATGAGAAGGCTGAGTCCGCCGGAATTTCATGTTGAAGAGGATTACGTCACAATGACTATTGATTCGGCGCCGATGCTGAGTATGGAAGTTGCATCTGTATCTCTCGAGAAGAAGGATGAAAGTGTTTGCGGGGACAGCACTCTTGATTTTGACAGTGCCGACGGCCGTTCATATATGCTTATAAGCGACGGTATGGGCAGCGGACATGAGGCTGCTATAACTTCCCGTGTGGCAGGAATATTTATGAGGCGAATGCTTGAAGCGGGAAGCGGAATAAACTGTACGCTTGAACTGCTTAATAATTTTATAAGATGCAGAAATGCCGAATGTTTTGCTACGGTCGATCTTCTTGAAGTTGACACACTGACAGCGGAAGCCAGATTTATAAAAAGCGGAGCTGCTCCTTCGTATGTTATAAGGGGCGGAAGTTTGTTCAAAATAGCTTCCGGTACTATTCCTGTAGGAATAACACGGGAGATAAATGCGGAGCAAATCAAATTCCGGCTTGAGGGAGGTGATGTTGTTGTGATGGTGAGCGACGGTGTTGCACAAACCTTGGAGGACAGCGCATGGCTTGCGGACCTTATTATCGGAGAATGGGAGGATGATATAAAGAAGCTTGCACAGAAGATCCTTGATGCGGCGGCGGTAAGAAATCAGCGGCGTGACGATATGACCGTCGGTCTTGTAAGAATCGGCGCGGCATGATATTTTAGTATAAACCACGTTTTATTTCCTTTATTTCATTAAATTACCGGGTATAAATCGGCTTTATTTGACTTTATTTATCTTGAAATGGATTCCGAAATATGATAATATAAATGTACATGATGCGGAAAACACTGTTTTGAAAGGTAATAAGGTTAAAAATGAAAAAAAAGATAATATCATTTTGTTTATCGATAATAACCGCAGTATCTTTTACATTGGCAGCCGGATTCGGCGTCAATGCATCAGATCGGGTAAACAATTCATATTCCAAAAAAGAAAATGAAGTTATAATATATGACTTCGTCAAGCGAGAATTTGGAGTTAACGATGCAGTCGCATGCGGTATTCTTGCGAATATATACTGCGAATCGACGTATGAGCCGACAGCAACTGCTATAGAAGCCGACGGAGGTATAAGCTACGGAATATGTCAGTGGCATCTGAGCAGATATGAAGCTCTGCAAAGCTTTTGTGCAGAGAACGGATATGATTATACGTCTCTTGAAGGACAGCTATATTATCTTAAATATGAGCTTGAAACATCGGAGAAGAGTGCTTATGGCAGAATAAAGAATGTTCCTGATACAGCGGAGGGAGCATATGAGGCAAGCTATAACTGGGCGAGATATTTTGAGCGCTGTGCATCTGTGTATCACAATCAGCGTGCGGCGCTTGCCCGTGACTCGTTCTGGCCGATATACGGGCATTCGCCGGCGATACTTACCGCGCGTGGAGTTACATATCCGGTAACACTGAAAAGCGGAGCGCCGTATTCCGTTTACGGATCGGTCTTATCTCCGTATCTACTTACTTCTGTTGATGTATCACTGAACTACAGGAGCGGAGAGCAGATTTTCGGATATAATTACAGAGCGGACGGAACAGACGGCGGAATATATTATATGGATCTCCATACTGTCGATACGAAGATTCTTTTTTCAGATCTTCCTGACGGAACATATGATTATCGGGTCTGTGCTAAGGATACACGCGGATACACAGTGGATATAGTAAAGCCGTTTACCGTCGGTGATTCGGCGACATCGGGACTTACCGAAAACGAAGTGTTTGCTTATCACGATCATGAGGCGGCGGCTGAATATTCATGGGACAGCGGTATTGAAATAATTGCTCCTACAGTAGATGAGGAAGGGCTTGTACTATACACCTGTTTCTGCGGAGAGAGCAAAACAGAGCCTATACCGATGCTTTCGGCGGAGTATACCGTAACATATGATGCCGCAGGCGGAACAGACGCTCCGTTTGCTCAGGGAAAGGCTGTGGATAAAGACATTAAACTTCGCACTGATGCTCCCTTACGGGAAGGTTATGAATTTCTCGGGTGGACAGATCGGCAGGAATCAAATGAGGTGAAATATGCCCCGGGAGATGTTTACCGCGATAATGCATCTGTTGTACTTTATGCTGTTTGGCGTAAAACTTCTGTGGATGTTGAAGGAATACTTTTATCGGAGAATATTATCTACGGTATTGTAGGCGATGTCAGAGAGCTTACCGCTTCAGTCGTTCCGGATAATGCCGATAATAAAAAGGTTATATGGAACAGCTCTGCTTCGGATATAGTTTCGGTAGACGAAAACGGAACGGTATCTCTTGTTGCGTTTGGTACAGCAGTAATTACAGTGCAGTCAGAGGACGGGGGATATGCGGCTTCATGTAAGGTGGCGTCGGCGTCTCCCGATCATAATCCGGGGGATGTAAACGGTGACGGACGCGTTACCAGTGCTGATCTTACAAGACTTATGAAGCTTATAGCCGGAGAAGATGTTGACGTTTATTTTCCGGACGTAAACGGCGACGGACGTATCACAAGCGCTGACCTTACAAGACTTATGAAGGCACTTGCCGGAGTAGAGGGAACTGAACTTTTCGGAGCAAATGTTCCTGATCAGAGTGCTGCCCAATGATCGTATATTAAAATTTTCAATAGAAGACTTCTTCTGTAGGGAGATCGGATTTTAGCCGGATATTATGTATTGCTCCGAACCGTCTCTCTGAGAGGGAGTCTTTTTGTATTATTATGTATATGATATATTGACTTTTCGATATTTCGGTAATATAATTAAAAATGTGAAATGTATAATTTTTGCACAGTGCTGTGCAAAATATATTATAAGATATTATTTATGAGGGAGTGACTGTGAGAAAGAAAATATGAAAACGGAAAAATTTAATATAACCGGAATGAGCTGTGCTGCATGTCAGGCTGCGATCACCAAACGTGTTGATAAAATAGAAGGTGTGACTTCTGCTGATGTGAGTTTGCTCGGGGAAAGCATGAAAGTGGTTTATGACGAAGCCGTTACTAATGACGGAGAGATCATTGCGGCTGTTACAGGGCTGGGATACGGCGCTTCTCTTTCTTCCGGTGAGAGCAAGGCTTCTAAGAGCGATCGCAGCAGCGCGTCGATATCTGCCGGTGACGCTATGAAGAAAATGAAACGGCGTCTTATTTCGTCGGTCATTATTTTGATACCTTTGATGTATCTTTCGATGGGCCATATGCTGTCATTACCTCTTCCGCAGTTCTTTGTCGGAGAAAAAGGAATGCTGTTATCTGCATTTACACAGCTTTTGCTTACCATACCTGTTGTTGTTATAAACGGAAAATTTTATGTATCGGGATTTAAAGCGCTTAAAAACCGTGCCCCAAATATGGATTCTCTTGTAGCAATAGGTTCGGGTGCGTCTTTGGTATACGGCATTTTCGCGATATACAGAATGATCTACGGTGCGTCGTACGGTCTTACAGAAATTGTGACGCATTACGGACATATGCTTTATTTTGAATCATGTGCTATGATACTTACGCTTGTTACTGTCGGAAAGTATCTTGAATCGCGTTCGAAGGCTAAGACGACAGATTCAGTAGAAAAGCTGGTTCAGCTTGCTCCTGAAACCGCTGTTGTGCTTCGCGACGGCGTCGAGGTCACTGTTCCTACCGAAAGTATAGTCTCAGGCGATATCGTTGTTATAAAGCCCGGAGACCGTATTCCGGCGGACGGAACAGTTACTTCCGGAAGCGGATACGTAGATCAGTCGGCTATAACCGGAGAAAGTGTACCGGTTCGACGCTCGGAGGGCGATGAGGTAATATCGGCAACAGTAAATAAAAACGGAAGTTTTTATTTTAAGGCTACAAGGGTAGGAAGCGATACTACATTGTCGCAGATAATCCGCCTTGTCGAGGATGCGGGAAATTCCAAAGCACCGATTGCCAGACTTGCGGACAAGGTCAGTGAGTTCTTTGTACCTACGGTAATTGTTATTGCTTTGATTACAGCAGCTATATGGCTTATTGTCGGTTATGATTTCGAATTTGCGCTTAACTGTGCGGTTTCTGTGCTTGTTATTTCATGTCCGTGTGCTTTGGGACTGGCAACGCCTGTTGCTATAACGGTCGGAACCGGAAAAGCCGCTGAATACGGAATTCTTATAAAAAATGCCGAGGCTCTTGAAAATCTCCATAAGGTGGATACCGTTGTCCTTGATAAGACGGGAACGGTAACATCAGGTCATCCGGAGGTAACGGATATAATTACTTCGGAAGAATCTGATGCCCGTGATTTTATACGTATTGCCGCATCCGCTGAATCTGCTTCCGGACATCCGCTTGCAGAAGCGATAGTGGCACGTGCTGAGTCTGAAAGTATAAAGCTTTCTTATCCTGAGGAATTCGAGGTCATTGAAGGCAGAGGTATAAGAGCAGTTATAGACGGTCGTACGATATATGCCGGAAACGCAGAGCTTGTCTCAGAAAAGCTGGAGAAAACGGCGATTGATCGTGTGATAGGAGAAATTTACCGTCTTTCGGATGAAGGAAAAACACCGCTGAGCTTTATATCTGACGGAGTATTACTCGGAATAATCGCAGTGGCAGATACTGTAAGAAGTTCAGGTGCGTCGGCAATATCCGATTTCCGGGTGCTTGGATTGGATACAGTTCTGCTTACGGGGGATAATAAGAGGACTGCAGAAGCTGTCAGAAAGACCGTCGGCATAGACAGGGTTATCTCGGATGTTATGCCTGGCGACAAGGAAGCATATATAAGAGAACTTCAGGAAAATGGACATCATGTTCTGATGATAGGCGACGGAATCAATGATGCCCCGGCGCTGACACGTGCCGATGTAGGAATGGCTATCGGTGCAGGAACGGATATTGCAATAGATTCGGCAGATATCGTGCTTATAAAAAGTTCTCTTTCCGATGCCGTTACAGCTATATCACTCAGCAGATCGGTAATGAGGAATATAAGAGAGAATTTATTCTGGGCGTTTTTCTATAATGTACTCGGAATTCCGCTGGCTGCCGGAGCGCTCTATTCGTCATTCGGACTGCTTCTCAGTCCTATGATAGGCTCTGCGGCGATGAGTCTCAGCTCGGTGTGCGTGGTTTCAAACGCACTCAGACTTCGGTTTTTTAAATCAAAACAGGAAAAATATGGAATATCAAAAAATGAATCCGACGTTAATAATAATATAGCAGAAAAAAATAAAACGGATGTAGAAAAAGGAGAAAAAGAAATGGAAAGAGTAATATCTATTGACGGAATGATGTGTGCGCATTGTCAGATGCATGTAAAGAATGCACTTGAGGTTGTTTCAGGTGTTGAATCTGTAAATGTAGAACTCGATAACAAACGCGCAATTGTTAAATGCGGAGCAGAGGTTGAAAAGGAAGCGCTTTGCGATGCAGTTAAGAATGCAGGATATACGGTTACGGGATATCAGGCAGAATAAAAACAAAAAAGAATCGTTGCTTGTCCCCTTTTACGTAAGGAAGTAATGAGGACGAGGCCGACTCCGACAAATTACGGTATAGTCATAACGGCTATGCCGTTTTTTGTTCTTTTGAGTGCTTTTATGCAGCTCTTGGAACTGTTTTTCATATTTCTCAGTTGGTGTTTCGTTAAATACGCCAATTACGTTGTAGTAGAGATCGCTTATGCTACTTTTTCCAAGAGTAACTCCGCGCTTTATTCTTTGACAGATTATAAACTATTAGTTTATAAAGTTAACAAGTGATTTATAATTGATTCCTTTAAAAAAAATGATATAATAAAAACGTAAGCTTACAAAAAACATTTTTAGGAGATGGAACAATGAATGTCAAGATCGGTATGATCATAAAGAAATTAAGAACTGAAAAGAGTGTAACACAAGATACTCTCGCTACGGCGATCGGTGTTACTCCACAGGCGATATCGCGTTGGGAATCAGAAAACGGGTATCCTGACATTGAACTATTGCCGTCACTGGCTGACTTTTTTAATGTAAGCACGGATGAGCTTCTCGGATATAAACTTTCAGAGCGGGAAAATGATATTGCAAACATTAAGAAAGAGATGTCACGTCTTAGCGAGGTTGGTACGATTGACGAGCGGATAGCGTTTGCAAGAAACGCTATATCAAAATATCCGTCGGATAATTATATTAAAGAAAACCTTGCTGTGTGTTTATTTCTTTCATGGAAAGAGACTAACAATGATTCTATTTTGGGTGAGATCGAGAATTTATGCTCATCTGTGATTGATGAGTGTAGTGATGAAGACATACGATATGACGCGATCAACCTTTTGATCAATATTTATGGAGATACAAAGCAAAGTGATAAGGCTTTAATGGCTTTAAATTTACTCGTGCCTATGAAATATTGCCGTGAGTTTGCACGATCATCGGGAATCGGTGACGGCAAAACCGAATTTTATATTCAAGATGAGATTGACAAACTGACTGACTGTTTAGGTACATTGATATCGAATTATGCATTAAATGACGAGCTTGCGAATGATCCGTCGACTTGGGATAAGAAAATTGAGATGTTGAGTACTTCAAACAAGCTTTATCGGATGATATACGGTGATGATCTTATATTTTATCATTGTAGGCTTGCATCTAATTATTGGCTCATTTCAACGTATCAGATCTCACAGGGAAAAGCAGATGATGCTCTCGATTCGCTTGAGAAGATGTGTGTTCACGCTGTGGAGTATGACCGCTCCTATAATGAGGATCACGGAAAGGGGTACAATTCGATATTTACTGACAAATTGGTATATCTTTTCCCGGGCAAAGATTTTCACGAATTGAAGGAACATTCACAATGCTACTATATGCTTGACAGATTGAGTAACTCAAGATATGACTGTATTCGTGACGACGAGAGGTTTATAAGAATTATTGAAGCATTAAACAAATACGCAAGATAAAAGATAAGGGACAGTCGTAAAAAAACTGTCCCATCTTTTTGATTGGCGTGCCTGATCGGCATATAGCCGGATTTTAAGTATTTATCCTCAAAAAATTGTTTTTGATTTCGCTGCAATTCCGTATCACTTCCGATTATCTGTAATAATGCCGAACGGGTACTTCACATAAGGAAGTGCCAGTTCGGCGATTCTTTTTTATCATATGTTACACAGCGGACTTAATTCTATGCACATGAACCTTATCGGTGTATGAAAAGTATATTATACGATTTCGGTAAGATCTAAAAAAAGATTTTCATACTGAGATTTTCGTATTCTTCCTTGGGGTTCTTCAAAACAGTTCCGGAATAAAATTATATCGTTTTCCGTGACATAAAAATCGTTTTGATTTTTAATTTTTCTTTTTTTACCCAAAATACGGACAGCTTCGGTAAGCGTTATAAGCCTTTGTTTATCTGTCAGCCATGTTTGTGCCGTCCTTTTATAAAAAATAGGTTTTTTATCATTTATAACAATGTGATCTGTGTATACGGAAAATATTTTGCCGTCGTTTTTGGTGACATTATATGTTGAACATAGGCTAAAAGGGCATGACGCAATAGCCGTTTTTCGTCTTCTGTTTGTGTTGTGCGGCAGTGCATTAAAACTTACTGCACTTACTTCATTATGATAGCTCGTATCTGATTCATCTCTGCTGCCCGTTTTTTTATGATTAACACTGTTATTTTCAGATCCCGTATCGGTACTGCTTTTATGAAAAAGCGAAATAAAGCAAATGATACATCGAATTACTGTTTCTTTATAAAAATCCGAAATTATTTCTGAGTCAGGAAGATAGGGAAACTTCGTGCAGAAAGAGGGAAGGGGACTTTGAGACAAAATATCGTCTGAATACCCATTGCCTTTTAAGAATGTATTTATATTCGACTCTGTTACTTTTATTTCCTTAATGTCTAGCATTCCTTTTACCTTTCATTATTGAGACGGATTTTGTTTTTAATATATGCTGATTTTAAGGAAAAAATAACTTAAGTCTATAAGTTCGTAAATTATTATGCTGTGCTTCTCGCTGTTGTAACGTGGTACTTACCGTAATATTTTATTTTAATCTAAATAAAAATCAGCCGAAGGAAATATTTCCTTCGGCTGATTTCTTTTTTCGATCATTTGATGATGAGTAAAATTAAGACTGTGCTATAAACCTCTGATCTATTGAACTCAGTCATTATGCTTCTGATTTTATCGGCTATTATTGAAAAAATTATTTTATAGCAATTTTGTTTATTTACATCGGCTCAATTAATCCGTAGTCACCGTCGTTACGTTTGTAAACTACGCTGATTTTGCCGTTTTCTGCGTTTGTGAACATGTAAAAGGTATGTTCGAGCAGATTCATTTGTAAAATTGCTTCAGAAGATGTCATGGGACGCATTTCAAATGTTTTAACCACTTGTATATTAAAGTTTTTTTCTTCGGAAATATCTGTACCTGTGGCATCTTCGGAGAACGCGCCGCCTTTGAGGCGTTTTTCAAGCTTTGTTTTGTTTTTTCTTATCTGACGTTCGATCTTTCCGATTGCCTCGTCAAGTGCATTGTTAAAAGTTTCGGCGGAAACTTCACTGCGGAACATTGTTCCGTAATTCGAAATGGTAAGTTCAAGTCTTTCCATATTTTTAGGCTTTGAAAGAGTTACATATGCGGTTGCATTATCGTCGAAAAACTTGTCAAATTTTTTCAGCTTGCGCTCAAACAAAAGCTTGAGATCCTCTGTAACTTCCATTTGGCGTCCGATTGTTGTGATTTTCATAATTTTGACCATTCCTTTCGTGTGAATCGCGCGAGGATAAATGCCGTTCTTTGCAACTAAGTCAAACAGGATTTATTTGCTAAGACTGCTTTCTTATCCTGCAATTATAGTATAACACATTTTCGCCGAAAAGAAAAGAAATTATTTGTAAATTATGTGTAGAAACATTTTTATATTGTGTGTTTGTTTGTGTAAATACACAACTGAATTTGAACTTGCGGACTATATATAAATTTGTCACAATCTGTCACAAAATGCTTCACGTGAAACATTTTACATTTTATGCCGATTTATTTAATAAATTAGACAGATGTCACATTGCTTCACGTGAAGCAATGTCAATTATAATATTTTGTGAGCAGAGTGTTTATTGTCTGCACAAAATTGTCAAAATGGTTTTATTGCAGCATACATTGTTCCGACTACCTGTTTTTCATGTCTGTATGAGTAAAACATCTTAGTATCGCAGCATGTACATAGCGGTGAAACTGCAATATCAGATATATCAATTCCGCATTCCTGCAAAAGTGCGGAGTTAAGTCCTGCAAGGTCAAAATAATATGAAGTTTTGCCGTCAAGGCATTTTTGCTCGGAGATAAAAATATTTGCCCGGCTTCCTACTGCGTTTTTAACTTCAGATATAAAGTCCTCTTTGACCTCAAAACAGCATTTATGTATGCATGCACCTATTGCAGCATTGATATTTTGTATTTCGGCACCATGTATAAGCATTTTGCGTACTGCTTCGGCAGCGATTCCGGGTATATCAGATCTTTTTGCGTCCAAGGGTTGGCCTATTGTTCCTTTCCATCCTGCGTGTACTGCTGCGGCTACTGAATTTTTTCTGTCAAAAAGCAATATCGGTACGCAATCGGCGGTTCGTATAGCTACGCCGTATGAATTACCTGAAGCAGTGAATGAATCTTTTGATATAACAAAGCCGTCACAGAAATGTTTTTCGTTTTTGTTTGAATCGGTTATATATTTTACATCGGCGGAATGAATCTGTTTTTCGGCTGTTATTATATCAAAGGGAAGTGTAGAGAGATCTGTATTTCTTGTCGTAAAAAAGTGTTTTGCGGAAATATTTTTTGATTTATAGTATATTCCGCCTTTTGTTTCGATTTTTTCAAATGATTCAGACAGATTATTAGGAACATATTGCATTGTGTTTTCTCCTGATAGGTTAATATGTATTGCTTTTAAGGCCTGTTGGTTAAATAAACAGACAGAGATTTATCAGTAATATAAATTATATATCATTATATTATCAAAAGTCAATAATAATATTATTTTATGACATTTTAGCATGCTAAAGCATTGACACGGCGACATTTTTATGATACAATTAGTTTATAATTTTTTAAACGAGGTTTTTATTATGACAACAAAGAAAATGAAACGGATTGTGACATTTTTTGTCGCAGCGGCAATGCTTGTTGGCACGATGTCTCTTTTTTCATGCGGTAAGAAAAGCGGGAAATATGTAGTGCTTGAAGACAACTTTGGATCTGAAAATTATGCTGTCGGATTCAGAAAAGGCGATGATGCTCTTGCGCTAAGGTACAGGAGATTCTTGACGAAATGATAGCTGACGGCAAGGCCGGAGAAATCGCGAAAAAGTGGTTTGATTCCGATGTTATGCTTCGTAATGTTGATTTTCCGCGTGAGCTTAAAGCTTCGGAAGACGATACATCGCTCCAGTATGTATTGGATAAGGGCGAATTTATTCTCGGTCTCGACGAAACATTTCCGCCGATGGGATTCCGCGATGAGAAGGGCGAGATCATAGGTTTTGATATTGATCTTGCTACAGAGGTTTGCAGTCGTCTTGGTGTAAAGCTCAAGCTTCAGCCTATTAAATGGACTGCAAAGGAAATGGAACTTTCGGGAAAGACCATTGACTGTATATGGAACGGAATGTCAGTTGATGATGAGAGAATTGAGAAATTTGATCTTTCCAAACCGTATATAGCAAACAAGCAGATAATAATAGTTTCAGAGGAATCCGGAATAAAGACAAAGGCTGATCTTGCCGGAAAGAGAATCGGTGTTCAGGCTGACTCTTCGGCTATAGGCGCGGTACAGGCTGATAAGGCAACTGCTGATTCATTTGCTTCGCTTGATCAGTATGACAGCAATGATGATGCATATCTCGATCTTAAGGCAGGACGTATAGATGCGTTAGTGGTTGATGAAGTATACGGCCGCTACATGATCGGAAACGATCAGTAATCATACATTTACAGAATAATCTGTATATAAACCGGGATGGCACCTTTTTACAGGTGCCATTTTTGGGGTATAAAACCACAGGAACAGAATCCGAAAGGGGATTTTATGGAATTCATTCTTTCAGTAACGCAGGTACTTTGCAAAGGACTCGGATGTACGGTCTCGCTGTTTTTGATTACCGTACTTGCATCTATACCGCTCGGGCTTGTAATAAGCTTTATAGTTACGGGAAAAAACAGGGTATTCAGTGCAATAATGCGCGCATACGTTTTTGTTATGCGCGGTACGCCGCTTATGCTTCAGCTTTTCTTCTTTTATTACGGCTTGCCGTCCATTCCTTATATCGGACAATATCTTACTTTGGATAGATTTCCCGCCGCAGCGCTTACCTTTACATTAAATTATGCAGCATATTTTGCGGAGATTTTCAGAGGCGGACTGCTTTCTGTCGATAAAGGTCAGTATGAAGCTGCAGATGTTCTGGGCTTTTCAAAGCTTCAGACGCGCTTTCATGTAGTGCTTCCGCAGATATTTAAGGTGGTGCTTCCTTCTGTTAGCAATGAGGCTATTACCTTGATTAAAGATACAGCACTTGTGACATCGATAGGTATTGCCGATCTTTTGCATTACACAAGGTCTATGGTCAATCATTATGTTGATGTAACACCGTATTTTATAGCGGCGGCAATATATTTGCTTATGACATACGGTCTTACAAGATTGTTTAAATATCTCGAACGTCGTTTTATGTTCTGAATGTAAAGGATATCGTAAATTATGAATTCAACTGTTGAAACGAAATGCCAAAGCGATACAATAATGATAAGGGCTGAAAACCTTAAAAAGGATTTTTCGGGTAATGAGGTTTTGAATGGGATAGATCTTGAGGTCTCTTCCGGCGAAGTAATAGCTGTGATCGGACCTTCGGGATCCGGAAAAAGTACAATGCTTCGCTGTCTTATCGGTCTCGAAAAGATATCCGGAGGAAGTATTTATATAGACGGAAATGCTTTCGTCAAGGAAGGCGTTTATGTCAGTGATAAACAAGCTCATGAAATAAGGCACGGTATGGGAATGGTTTTTCAGCAATTTAATTTGTTCTCCCATATGACGGTAAGAAAAAATCTTGTTATGCCTCCGGTTCTTGCAAAGCTTTGCAGTAAGGAGGAAGCTACCGAAAAGGCAAAATCTATACTTTCAAAGGTAGGACTGTCGGACAAGCTCGATGCGCTTCCGATGTCTCTTTCGGGCGGGCAGAAACAACGTGTCGCGATAGCCCGCGCGCTTATGATGGATCCTGAAGTGATATTGTTCGATGAGCCTACTTCGGCACTTGATCCGGAGCTTACCGGAGAGGTGCTTTCAGTAATGAAATCGCTTGCCGGAGAACATATGACTATGGTAATAGTAACCCATGAGATGGAATTTGCAAGAAGCGTTGCAAGCCGTATCTTGTTTATGGACAGCGGACGTATAGCGGAGTCAGGTACACCCGATGAAATATTCGGGAATCCAGGAGAACGTTTGAAAACATTTTTGAGGGGATTTTCAGTTTGAATCGGTTATCTGGCTGAAATGGTTCGGTAATATAAAAATACCGGGGAGATTCATTATCTCCCCGGTATTTTACTATAATAATTTTTATTATCAGAAAAAATATCGTTATAAAGAATTTATTTTCGGTGTAACGTTATATCTTAATAACTTTCCGGTTTAGACTTTTCGCCTTGTGCGTCTTTATTTATTTTAAATTACATATATCTGTTTTCAAGTTGCTCGTTAAAGCCGAAATAGAATCTTAGTGTTATGCAGAACCAAACTATGTGTATAGCAATGTCTATCATCATGTACGGCTGCCAAAGATACAGGCATGCTGATGCGGCGATTGACGAACAAGCGGTTATTACGGAAAATACTGCCCATATTATACAGCGGCGTTTTTGCGCTTTTTTCCTGTTTCTCTCTCGTTCAATAACGCTCGGAAGCTCATTGTGCAGATCAATACCTGTTTGTTTATCTATCAGTCTGTACAGGATACATACTATACATAGGTTTATCGAGATGAACAGTATGTTTTTTATGACATCAATTACCATAAATTGTAAAAACATCCGGTATGCATCAATACTGTGTGATATTCCGAGGTAATAATATTTACCTGCAATCCGATTTCCGGTAATGTCAGTGAAAATACATATAATGCCTGACAGCGTACAGAGCGCTACAGTGATATTTCTTATTCGTTTGCTGATATAGCTGCGCCATGCAATAACGGTTATTACTGCGGCTATAATACATGCTATGGATGGCAGCACGCGCTTCCCGTCAAAAAAGATATTTACGGAGAGAAGAGAGAAAACGCAAAGCATTAATGCTCCGGTTTTTATTTTACGTCTTGTAAACATACCGGTATCAGAAGCAATATTTTTTTCATAATATTCTGAAATGCTGTTTATCAAAGCAGAATCATTTAAAATGCACCTTTTGTATTTGACAATTGTTAAAAGCCATAGCAAACCTGATATTATCTGAAGTATAACCGACGCAACTATGACTACGCTCTTGTAGGGCTCCAGAATGTAACCGATATCCTCAATAACGTACAGATAGGTGAGTTCGGGAAGAAATGTCAGTATCGAACGCGATATAATAAATACGGCAGTTGAGCGTTTTGTTTTTTCAAGCAATTTGAGTGAGTTATCGGCATCGTATTTTGTGCCAAGAAATAATATTCCGTTGAAGAATGAATTCATCATAGGAATATACAAAAGTGTTTCGGCGATAACAAATGCAAAAGAAAATGTAAGAAGAAATCCGGAGTCGAGTGATAAATTTATGAAGATCAGCAATGAGATCAGCTTACCGATCTCAAGCCAAAATAACTTTGCTGCATATTTTCGTGTGTTTGCCATGTCGGGAGCAAGATCCCTCAGTTTGGATAGCGAATACCACATAAGTGCGCAGCCTATAAAGTCCGGAATTATATCAATTATATTTATATTCGGATTTGCTAAAAAAAACATACCGATAAAAAACAGGTTAAATCCCATATTATAACTTCCTTTCATTTTGTATGTAGAAATAGGCTGTTACTGCTTAAAGAATAAAAAGTGCTGTATTTTGTCTGCGCGATCGTACCGTAGTCGTTTATATATCCGCTTATAAAAACATGACTGTGCGGTAATGCATACTATAAAGGCTTATATCAACCGTAAAAAATATCCGGTTTCGTTCTTTAGTTTAAACTGCGGAACGACCGGATATTTTACTGGCGCGTATTTACTGTTTGAATTTATACCATACTATCTTCTTTGGTCGGAACAGCATAGTAAATGCAGAGATCTGCGTTATTTACCAGGATCAGTCCTCATTGTCTGAGAGATTTGCTCCGCAGCATTTTTTATATTTTTTTCCGCTTCCGCAAGGACAGGGATCGTTACGTCCTACCTTTTTAGCGTGCTCTGCTTCGAGCTGCGCGCGGGTGAGCTTTTGTTGTGGCGGACGTATTGCCGATGCCCCGGAAGACTGTCCTGAAGCAGGACGTGTGCCGGAAGCAGGACGTGTTGTACCGCTTCCTTCAAAGCCTTCTCCAGTAACCTTTGCTACCTCAGCACGTTTTATTTCAATGTGCGGTCTCGGAATTACCGATAAGACTCCGCGTACAGTATCAGAACGGATCATATCGCTCATGTCATCGAAAAGATCGGCTCCCTGAATACGGTATTCATTTATCGGATCGCGCTGTGCATATGCCTGAAGTCCGATACTCTCCTTGAGATCATCCATATTTTCGAGATGATCCATCCATTTAAGGTCGACATTGCGGAGCAGTATAACGCGTTCGATCTCGCGCATCTGCTCGGCGCCGAAGATCTGATCTTTTGATGCGTATATTTTAAGCGCTCTCTCGGTAAGCTCCTCTATAAGCTTTTCCTGGGTAAGTTCTGCAAGCTCATCGTCTGAATAGTGGAAATCGTCGTTTGAACAAAGGAATCCGAACAGGGAAGCACGAAGATCGTCGAATTTCCATTCTTTCGTATCTTCTGCTGTCGTACATGCAATAACGCTGCTGCTGACAAATCCCTTAATCATATTCTCGATTTTTTCGTGAAGGTCAAGTCCGTCGAGAACTTCGCGGCGCTGCTTATATATTACAGTACGCTGCTGATTCATAACGTCGTCGTAGGTAAGTACGTTTTTACGTCTTTGGAAGTTGTTTTCTTCTATCTGCTTCTGCGCTCTTTCGATCGAGTTTGACAGTATCTTTGCTTCAATCGGAGTATCTTCGTCAAGTCCGAGACGGTCAACTATGCCGACCACTCTGTCGCTTCCGAACAGACGCATAAGATCATCGTCAAGGGCAAGGAAGAAACGTGATTCTCCGGGGTCGCCCTGACGTCCCGAACGTCCGCGAAGCTGATTGTCTATACGTCTGCTTTCATGGCGTTCTGTTCCTATTATGAACAATCCTCCGGCATCGCATACCTGCTTTGCAAGCGGTTCGATCTCGTCTTTGAATTTTGTATAAAGTCCTCTGTATACTTCGCGTGCGGCGAGAGCTTCATCAGAGACCGACATTGAGGAACCGACTGCCTGTCCGATGATCTCCTCATCGTAACCAAGCTTCCGCATCTCCTGCTTTGCAAGAAATTCGGGATTTCCTCCGAGCAGGATATCTGTTCCGCGCCCTGCCATATTTGTCGCGATAGTGACAGTTCCGACTCGTCCTGCCTGAGCAACTATCTCGGCTTCCTTGTCATGATATTTAGCGTTGAGGACGGTGTGTTCGATACCCTCAAGTTTAAGTCTTTTTGAAAGAAGTTCGGACTTCTCTACAGATACGGTACCGACAAGAACGGGCTGCCCTTTTTCGTGGCACTCGCGGATCTGCTCGATTATTGCGTCGTATTTTCCTTTCTGTGACTTGTATACAACATCCGGATGATCGACTCTGATCATAGGCTTGTTGGTCGGGATCACAACTACGTCAAGGCCGTAGATCTCACGGAACTCGACTTCCTCTGTAAGCGCTGTACCTGTCATTCCGGACAGCTTTTCATACATACGGAAATAGTTCTGGAATGTTATTGTTGCAAGAGTTTTATTCTCTTTCTGAATCTTTACATGCTCTTTGGCCTCGATAGCCTGATGCAGTCCGTCGGAGAATCGGCGTCCGTGCATTATACGTCCGGTAAATGAATCTATAATAAGAACGTTATCGTCCTTTACGAGATAGTCGACGTCATTCTGCATCGTACCGTGAGCTTTGAGTGCTTGGTTAACATGATGGGCAAGCTCTGAATTCTCAGGAGCGGAGAGGTTTTCGATTTTGAAGAAGCGCTCGACCTTTTCAATGCCTGATGCAGTAAGAACTGCCGTGCGGGCTTTTTCATCAACTATATAGTCGGCGTCAATATCGTCGCTGAGTTCTTTCGAATCCATCTCTTTTATTCTGAACTGACGCAGCGATCTTACGCATTTATCGGCGCGGTCGTACATATCTGTTGACTCGTCGCCCTCGCCTGATATAATAAGAGGCGTCCGTGCTTCGTCTATGAGTATGGAGTCTACTTCGTCAACAATGGCGAATACATGTCCGCGCTGAACCATGCGATCTTTTTGAACGACCATGTTATCACGCAGATAATCGAATCCGAATTCGTTATTTGTACCGTATGTAATGTCACACGCGTACATTGCCTGTTTTTCGCTCTTTGACTGACCGTGAGCAATGAGTCCGGTTTTAAGTCCGAGAAATCCGTAAACACGTCCCATTTCTTCTGCACCGGTATAAGCAAGATACTCGTTTACCGTCACAATATGAACTCCTTTTCCGGTGAGCGCATTGAGGTAAGCAGGGAGAGTTGCAACCAGTGTTTTACCTTCTCCGGTTTTCATTTCTGCTATACGTCCCTGATGAAGAACGATACCGCCTATGAGCTGAACATGGAACGGACGTTTACCGAGAACTCGGTCTGCTGCTTCTGTGACTACCGCGAAAGCATCGGGCAGTATATCGTCAAGGGTTTCGCCTGCGGCGAGACGCTCCTTTAAAGCAGGTGTCATTGCGCGAAGCTCATCGTCGCTCATTGCCTTGTACTTGTCTGCGAGAGCTTCTATTTTTTTAACAACAGGAATTATTTTGCGTATCTGTCGGTCGCTGTAGGTGCCTATTATAGAGTCTAAAAGCTTCATGAAAGAAAATCCTCTCAATTTATATAATAGATTTTAGTTTTCTTATAAAATAAATATATATAATTTAGTATATCATAATATTAAAAAAATGCAACAATAATTTGTAAATATTTTGACTTTGCCAAAAGAAATATATACATTATAAACGAAAAATATAGAATTAAATGTAAAAAAATACGCGGTAAACTCCGGAATTATTACCCCGAAGAATACCGCTGTATCTTTATTTCGGTTAGATTACATCACAAGGCAATAAAATCCGCGCAAAATTATTTATATTTGCGCTTTCTTGCAGCCTCGGACTTTTTCTTGCGCTTCACGCTGGGCTTTTCATAATGCTCCCTTTTGCGAAGCTCAGAAAGCACACCGGATCTTGCGCACTGACGCTTGAATCTACGAAGTGCGCTGTCGAGTGATTCGTTCTCTTTAACTCTGACCTCTGCCATTTACCGTTCCCCTCCCCTCGCCTTCTGCAAAGAGATAAATTCATTTATATTATATACTAATATATTCAAAAAGTCAATAGTTTTAAAAAAAAATAAGGAAAAGTATCAGATAAATTATTCCATGTTATCCTTTGTCTCCACAATGTAAAAAAACTTTTAATTTCTTGACAAACCGAATGTTTTATGATAAAATTAAAAGACAAAATGTATATCTATAGGTGGGGTATCCGCCCCATAGTATAGTATAGCGTTGCTACAATCAGGAGGTTGTTTATTATGAAAAGATTATCCGTCGCTGCTTTTGCGTTACTCATGATATTAGGTGCTGTTTTTATGACTTCTTGCAGCGATCCGCTCGAAGATAAGGTCGCGCAGATGAACGAAGCATATGATGAGCTTGGAATGGCTTTTTATAACGCAGTAAAAAATTGTTCTTTTAACGGTGTTTATGATTCTGATGAATATGCAGATCAGTTTTCCGAATGGCAGGCATTCATAAAGCAGGCGAGAACTGACAGAAAGAACTATCTTGACTTTGATGAAGAGGGCCTTGATAATCTTATCTCGAGTTGGAAAGAAGTAAAACAGAAGATTGATGAGCTGGCAGCAAAATATCCGCTTCCCGACGGACTTGCTACCGAGAATCCTGACGCAGCGGAAAGCAGCGCTGAGTAATTTGATTATTAGGCGCAGACAGTGCTATGCGATAATATAAATTATTTCGGTGTTTTTTAAGCAAAATATTAAAAAAGTTAAATACGGCATACAGTATTCTGTATGCCGTATTTTTTACTTTAATTTAATATACCGTTTTTTTAAACAATGCCGGGGTTAACCGATCAGTTGCAGCCGCAGCCACAGCCGTTTCCGTTGTTTGAACCGCAGCCACAGCCGCAGCCGCAGCCGTTGTTTCCGTTGCATGCGATAAGGAGTACAAGGAATATAAGGATAATAACCCACAGAGTTTCGTCGTCAAAAAGGTTGCAAAGGCAGTTCATTGGAATTCCTCCTGATAATATTAAACATATTTTGATTTTATTTACTGCATGCCGGGATTAGCGGATCATGCGGGAGGCGTTTTCTTTCCGCTTCCTGATATCATATTATGTCGGGGGAAAATTTAGGTTACTGCTTTTTCAAAAAATATATCGGCCTGTGTTCTGACGGGCGGCCGAGATATTGCCTTACGGGCTCTCAGGCACCGCGCATTATATCTCCTGGCTTTATTTCAAACGGCACTTCCGTTTGAAATATCATATACGGATGAGGTGCAGACTCGATCGTGTTTCCGTTTTGATCATATAGCTTTTCCGCAGTAAACGACCTTGACAGTTTACCGGGTGATATGATAGCTACTTCATCGCCGGCACATAGCTTATTTCTCTGCATAAATGTTGCTATCCCTGTATTCGGATCATAGTCTTTGGCTATTGCAAGATATGCTTTTTCTCTGATATACCCGAGGCTTACATTGCTTATGAGTTGAGCATCGTCCCTGCAGTCATCAAAGAAATATCCCGTGCAGTATTCACGGTGGCTTACGCTTTCAAGTTCGGTAAGCAGCATAGGATCGCTCTTATAGCCCGGTCCATTGTGTGCAAACCATCCGTCGATTGCCATTCTGTATGCATTTGCCGTGACAGCGGCATAATAGGCGCTTTTCATGCGTCCCTCAATTTTCAGCGAGGCTATGCCTGCTTCACAAAGCTCTCCTACATGGTTGATCATACACATGTCCTTGGAACTCATTACAAATGTGCCTAGTTCATCTTCAACAATCGGAAATCTTTGACCCGGTCTTGCCTCTTCTTCTATTTCATAGTACTTGTGAGTCGGCTCTGTTTCGGTTTTTCCTTTGTAAAGTATGTAATTCCAGCGGCATGGCTGAGCGCACATTCCCCTGTTTGAATCGCGCCCTGTGAGAGCTGCCGACAGAAGGCATCTTCCGCTCCATGAAACACACATTGATCCGTGTACAAATGTTTCAAGTTCAAGTTCTTCAGGAATCTCACGGCGTATCATCCGTATCTCACTTAGCGTAAGTTCTCTTGCGAGTACAACCCGCGATGCGCCGAGACGGTACCATTCAATACAGTCGGCATGGCTGACTGCACCTGCCTGCGTTGAAATATGTATCTGAAGTTTGGGCGCAAGCTTTTTCGCAAGTGCCATAACGCCGAGATTGGCGATTATCAGTGCATCAGCGCCGGTTTCGTTAAGTGCTGTAAGGTATTCGGACAGTGCAGAATATTCATGAACTCTCGGCATTGTATTTACAGTTACATACACCTTTACTCCGCGGTTATGTGCATATTCTGCGGCGCGGTGTATTTCCTCTATCGAGAAATTGTCGGCAGCAGCGCGCATGCCGAAAGTCTGACCGGCAAGGTATACAGCATCTGCCCCGTAAAGCACTGCGGTCTCAAATTTGGAATAATTTCCTGCCGGAACGAGCAATTCGGGTTTCTTTTTCATATATAATCTCCGCATGAAGTTTCATTGGTTTTATTTTTACAGTATTATTGACTGCTCAGCCGGCAAACTCGGTTTTGTTATATATAGCCCAACCGCGGTCAAGCTCGTATACTGCCATAACTCCGCCGCTGCAATTTGTGATGTAGTCAAATACTGCCGGAAGAACGGTATTGCCTTGTGTATCAATAACGGCTTTGCGCCCGCTCTGATAGCCGACTACGGCAAGGCCCTCATAGAAAGGCTGTGCGTATGTGAACTCCATGCCGGTTATCCAGCGGCCTGTATAGTCCATATATCCGTATCGGCTTCCGCGTTTCAGAAGAATCATACCGTCTGAATAACCGCATATTGTGTAGCCGTCGGGAATGGCGAATATTTTTCCGTTTTCATATATAAGAACATCTTCTGATACGACAATGTTGTCGAGTGCATAGAAGTCATACAGTTTTCTTGTGATACGCATGAGACCGTGGTCGAATCTGAACATTCCTATAGATTCTTCTCCGAAGCTCGACGGCAGGTAAAATCCGCTTACGCCGAATGCAACATCATCCTCTGTCTGAAGTCTTATCCTTTCACCGAAACCGTCGAGTATTACCTTTTCGTTTTTATCTATCATTTTCATGCGGCCGTCATGAGCGGCAACAAAGGCGTATCCGTCCGTGTTGAATTCGGATGCATAGTAATAGACCGGCGGAATTACTACCTTTCCGGAAGTATCCGTATAGCCCCACAAACGGACTTTGGCAACGCGCTTTTCGTACTTGGGGACTCTTTCCAAAGGATCTTCGAGTGCTTCTTCTCCCTTTACTTCAATAACGCGGTTCACAAAATCGGTGACGTCTTTTCCGTCTGTGAGGGAATAAAGGCGGATTTCCTCTTTGTCTACATAAAATCTTTTGAGTTTTACAGAACTTTGTATGTCCGACGGAAGATATGAATAGCTGATCGAGTTTGTCCGAAAATCGGGATTATAATCTACCTGACCGAGTGTTCCGGTTCCGTCGATAATATAGTAGTATTTGTTTCCTGCCTTAAAGAGAGGGTTTCCGTTTTTGTCGCGCTGATACACAGGGACAAGCGAATCTATTCCTTCCGCGGCTATATTTCCGGAAGAATCGAGTGCATAGACGCAGCCTCCGCTATTATAGATCACATAGCCCATATATGTCTTCATTACCGGAACGGTAACGAATCCGATTCCCGATGTTGACATGACTGAGCTTACGCTGTATTCCGCAGGAAAATTTATTGCAGATTCGACTGCACCGAGTTTAAAACGTGACGGTTCGTATGTTCCCGACGAGAGAACGTATCCTTCGGCAAACAGTTCTGATACGGTAGGAAAACCGCTCATTTCGGTATTGAAATCAAGATTTATGTTTTCCTGTTCATTCGTTTCCGGAAAGACTGTCTCTGTATCGGACAGTGAGTCAGTTTGTATATCGGTATTTTTTGAGACGGCGGAATCATGATTAGGCTTATTGTCCGTAGGAGCTGAAGTGATAATCTGATACACGATCGCGGCAATCGCGGCAAGGCAAAGTATTCCTGCAGAAAAAACTGTAAGCGTAATTCCGCTGTTACGGATACGCAGATCTCTTTTTTGGGGATCGGCCTTTTTTATCTCCTTCATAAAATCTCCGTTCCGCCGATTCCGTCGGCAAGGTAATAAATAATATTTTCAGATCAAAATATCTGCGGTAAACCGGGATCCGACACGCAGGCTTATAATAAAGTCAGTTTACTCCGGATAGCATACCGCTTTTAAAAGCAGGATATGCGGGTTTGTAACACAGAGACATGGCTTATCAGTGATGATATTTTCCGCCTGCTTCGATGTTAAGCGCGCGATAAAGCTGTTCGAGAAGAATAACTCTCATAAGCGGGTGTGGAAAAGTCATCTTTGAAAATGAAAGACGCAGATCGCATGCGGATTTAACGTTTTCGCCCATGCCGTCGGTTCCGCCTATAATAACGGCTATTTCCGAGTATCCGTTTACCGCTGTGTTTCCAATAAATAATGCAAGTTCTTCGGAGGACATTTGCTTTCCCTCGATGCAGAGTGCAATTTTAAATGCACGCGGCGGCAAAACGGATAAAATTCCGTTATCGTCCGATACTTCAATTGTTCTTAATCTGCAATATGCAGACAATCTCTTTTCATATTCTTTTGCTGCTTCGCGTAGATAACTCTCGCGTAGCTTATCTACACATATTATTGTTATTGTAAGCATAGACTTATTCCTTTTTTATATCATCACGGTTGGAGAACATCCCGAAGCCACCTTCAGATTGACAAAAGAATAACCGAGACTGTCAAGCTTTTTACGTGTTTCGGTGTAAGCAAGTTCCGGGGTGTTGTTATGCTCACTCAGGTGTGCAAGCATAATATTTTTTGTTCCGCATGAGGCAAGATAGCAGGCAGCTTCCGCACAGCTTTTGTTTGACAGATGTCCGAAATCAGAAAGTATTCTTTTTTTCAGTGAAGGCGGATAGGGGCCGTTTATAAGCATTTCCTCATCATGATTTGACTCGAGAATTATTGTATCGCAATAGGACAGCGTTTCTATTATTTCATCGGGAATGTAACCGAGGTCGGTTGCAATTCCGATATTTCCGAAATCCGTGCGTATGATAAATCCTACGCTCATCCGGCTGTCATGAGGAGTTATGAATGACGATATTTCACAGTCATCGAATGAAATGCTGTACAGCGGATCGTGAAGTATGCTTACTTGCCGATTGCATTTTATTCCGTGGTATGATTGATCGGTCATATGTATCGGAACGCTGTAATGCTTTGAAAAAACATCGAGTGCTGAAACATGGTCACTGTGTTCGTGAGTTATAAACACCGAATTAAGATCATGGGGCGATACACCGATTGAATTCAGAGACTTACAAAGCGCTCCGCATGAAAGTCCGGCATCGAAAAGTATATTGGTATTGCCTGCACGCACAAATATGCTGTTTCCTTTTGAGCCTGAGTACAGTGTAGTAACCGATAGATTGGACATATCTAAAAAAGCTCCGGTAAGAACAAAATAATAAAATCTATAAGAAAAATGAATAAAAGCGGAATAATAAATATCAGCAGCACCCGTGCATGGGATTTGTCCCGCGCGAGTTTTTCACAGAACAGCTTTTTTTCTTCTTTGCTCCATTCCGGCGGAAGCATTTCTTCTGTCGGAAGCTGATTTGAAAAGCCTTTATTAAGAAGCAGAAATGCAGCGAGAAGTATGGTAAGCGCCGAAAGATAGATGGGATATACAGGTTTGAATTCGATTTTTATCAGAGCTTCAAAGATGCCGAAAAGTACAATAAATACTACTGCACACATAAGAAGTCTGAGTCTGTTAGTACGGGCTTTTTCTTTTTTGAGCAGCTCTGTTTTGTCCGCTTCTGTCTGCGAAAGTATTTTTTTATATCTCATGATCAGGCAAGTCTGACGGCTCCGACATTACGCGTTCTCATTACTGTACATGCGCCTTTTCCGAATACGGCGTCCATTCCCTGACGGTAATGCTCGGTGTATTCGTTTGGGACAAAGGCTTGAATTGTTCCCGCAAATCCTCCTCCGTGTACTCTCCATGCCGATTTTTTGTCTTTCAGAAGAAACTCGGTAACTGCGAGCGCAAGGGATATGCCCTGCTGCTCGGGAGCTTTATTAGAATATATATTTTGCAGAAGCTGATACGATGAACGTCCCGAATCGAGAATCGTTTCGATAAACGCGGGCATATCGCCGCCTTCCATTGCTGTTCTGAGTGCGGTAACACGGTCGTTTTCTTCTATAAAATGCATTGCGCGCAGTATCGCTCTGTCGCCCGCAAAATCGCGAAGTTCAGGCATTTTATTTATGATTTGTTCCATTGTAAGTCCGCGAAGGACGTTTCTTCCGAAAAAATCAGCGATCTTTTTCATTTCGGCAGGAACTGCGCTGTAATCGTCGCTCAGGTTGGCGTGACTGCCTCCTGTGTTTGTTATGCACATACTGTATCCGTATTTTGAAATGTCTGCGTTAAGCTTTTCGATTTTAGGTTCGTCTTCCTTTTCGAAATCTATCATTACAAGTCCGCCGACTGCACAAACCGCCTGATCCATAAGACCGCACGCTTTTCCGAAGAACTCCCGCTCGGCATACTGGGATATTTTTGCTATTTCGACGGGATCAACGGAGCCGCCGTTATGCAGGCAGCTCATCATTGTTCCTACGGCTACTTCAAATGCGGCAGACGAAGAAAGACCGGATCCTTTATATACGTTGTTTGTAGTGTATGCGTCAAAACCGCCGAGAGCGTAACCGCGTTTTTCAAATCCCGAGCATATTCCTGCTATAATTGCGGATGAGGAAAACTTGTTGCATTCTGACGGAGAAAGTTTATCGAAGGAAACTGTATCGAGAGGGTATCCTGCGCTTTTCAGGTTGATCATTCTGTCGCTTGTGGGAGATGCGACTGCAATGAGATCAAGATTTACGGCACATCCTATGACAAGCCCGCAGTTATGATCCGTATGATTTCCGCATATCTCGCTTCGCCCGGAAACCGAGAAAAGGTAGATATCACGATCTTTACAATCCGAGTCAAAGTTTATCGAAAATTCGTCGATCGCACGAATATATCTGTACCGCTGATCTTCAACAGCTTCTTCGCCGTAAAGTTCTGCAAGCTTGCTGTCAAGCTCTCCGTGTTCTATCATCCATCTGAGAAAAGACGTTTTCATTTTTTGTAACCGTCGCTTTCGGAAATGCGAAAGCTTCCTTTCTTTTTAAGTACCTGCCGGCATGCTTTCGGCTGCTTATATCTGAAGTTTAAATCATTGTAAAAACAATTATAATATAAGTCTGTTACAGCGTTCGGAACAGATATTTAATTAAAAATAAATCATTGTAGAGAAGCTGTCTGTGATATGCTCATTTTTTGCTGTACGATCTTTTTTATCCGATCGTTGCTTTATCCGATTGCTACTCGCTCGACGGTACGGACACGGAAAGAATTTCCTGTGTCGATATCAAAAACCGCACCGTGCAGTGTCACATGGCCGCCGGCAAATTCAAATTTGACAGGCATTGATGTAGACAGTTTCTCAATTATTTTGTCTGTCCGAACTCCGAGTACCGAATCGTCCGGACCGCACATTCCGAGGTCGGTAATATATCCGGTTCCTCCCGGAAGAACGCATTCATCGGCTGTCTGAACATGTGTATGTGTACCGAAAACAACAGATATGCGGCTGTCAAAACAGCGTCCTATTGCTATTTTTTCTGACGTTGCCTCCGCATGTATGTCTAAAGCGGCAAAATCATACTTTCCTTTATAATAATCAAGTATTCTCGAAATACATCTGATTGGGTTTTCGAGAGGATCCATATATATGACTCCGAGAATATTTATTACAAGTATACGGTAGCCGTCTATGTTGAATATTTTGTGGCCCTCACCCGGCGCGGTCACATGATAATTGGCGGGGCGAAGCACGGGGTGATCTTCATCAAGCCATCTGTGCATCTCTTTCTTTTTCCATATGTGATTGCCGGTTGTAATAACATCTACTCCCGCAGACAGAATCCGTTTTGCCGACGCAGGATCGAGACCGTTTCCGGTGCAGGCATTTTCACCGTTTGCAATTACGCAGTCGATTTCCTGTTCTTTGCGGAATGTCCACAGGCGCTCGGAAAGCGCGTCAACAGCGCCGGGACTTACGATATCTCCGAGGGCGAGCATTTTAAATGAATCTTTTTTCATGACCGTTTTACGCTTTCTTTAAAATAGTTTGCCGAAAATTTTCGGTAAAAATTTTTCAATGAAAAAACCCCTTATTACAAACCGTTTGCCCCACGGAGGAACGTTGCCTTCAATGAGAGATTTTGTAAAAAGGGGCATTATATGCTTTTGCAAACATTATTGACTATGATTATTTTGCGTAATCTATAGCTCTGCTTTCGCGAATAACGTTTATCTTGATCTGACCGGGATACTCAAGCTCCGACTCAATCTTTTTAACGATATTACGGGCAACAAGCACCATCTGCTCGTCGTTGACCTCCTCCGGTTTGACCATAATTCTGATTTCGCGTCCTGCCTGGATAGCATATGCCTTTTCAACACCGTCAAAACTTTCCGAGATTTCTTCGAGTTTTTGCAGGCGTTTGATGTAGTTGTCAAGATCTTCACGGCGTGCGCCGGGGCGTGCCGCCGAAATGGCGTCAGCCGCCTGTACGATCATTGCTATGATAGTGCGCGGCTCAACGTCGTTATGATGCGCTTCGATCGCGTGGATAACATCCTTGTTTTCCTTATATTTACGTGCAATGTCAACGCCGAGTTGGATATGCGATCCCTCGACTTCCTGGGTCATTGCCTTACCGATATCGTGAAGCAGTCCGGCACGTTTTGCAAGCGTACTGTCAACGCCGAGTTCATCGGCGATTATTCCGCTGAGATGAGCGACTTCGATCGAATGAACAAGGACATTCTGACCGTAGCTTGTACGGAATTTGAGCCGTCCGAGTATCTTGATAAGCTCATTATTAAGACCGTGAATTCCCGTATCAAATGTTGCGCGTTCGCCTGCCTGTTTAATGGCTATATCAACTTCACGCTTTGCTTTTTCGACCATTTCTTCGATTCGTGACGGATGTATACGTCCGTCTGTAATGAGCTTTTCGAGGGCGATGCGCGCTACCTCACGGCGAACCGGATCAAAACTTGAAAGAGTTATTGCTTCAGGCGTATCATCGATTATCAGATCAACTCCCGTGAGTGTTTCGATCGTGCGGATATTGCGTCCTTCGCGTCCGATAATACGTCCTTTCATGTCATCGCTCGGAAGCGGTACGACAGAAACGGTCGTCTCCGAAGAATAGTCGGCGGCACAGCGTTGAATGGCAAGAGATATAATTTCTTTTGCTTTCATATCTGCGTTTTCACGCATTTCACTTTCGATTTCAATAACGCGCATGGCTGTTTCATGACGTACTTCTTCGTCTATCTTGACAAGAAGTTCTTCTTTTGCCTCTGCTGCGGTAAGTCCTGCGATCTTTTCGAGTTTCTCAAGCTCAGAGTCCTTAAGCTTTTTGATCTCTTCCTGAAGATCGGAATTTTCCTTGATCTTGCGGTTCAACGTTTCGGATTTATGTTCGAGTCCCTCTATTTTTTTGTCAAGAGACTCTTCTTTGGAGACAAGTCTTCTTTCGAGTTGAGTAAGCTCGTTGCGCCTGTCTTTCATTTCCTTTTCGTTTTCGTTTTTCGAACGTATGATTTCCTCTTTTGCTTCAAGCAAAAGTTCTTTTTTCTTTGTTTCCGCCTGCTTGATTCCCTCGTCGACGATCTTTTTTGCCTGGATCTCGGCAGAACCGATCTCACGTTCCGCTACCTTTTTACGGTATGTAATACCGACGATCGCACCTATCAATATTCCGACAACGAATGCAGCGACACATATACAAACAATAAAAAACGGATTCATAAAGCACCTCCTTAAATTTTAAAACATCAGTTGATTTTAACTCACAAATCGCCATAAAAAATGTATTGACCCGCAATAATGGCATATGCGGATCTGTCAGCTTCCATAGACAACAGCCTGCCGCAAAACTTACAGCGGAAGGATCTATAAAAAAACAAAAAACGCCGCACTAAAAAGATATGCGTCATGATATGACGTGATTCTTTTACGCGCCGCACAAAAAACGGTAAAAATATAGATGATTATAATTTCCGATCAAGCAAATATGTCCGATAACGTACACATTTTTATAGTATTAACCTTTCTGTATATAACTTAAATATAAAAGATAAGGTCTCCGGAACTTACAAGTTATACGGTGCCGGCGTATGGGCAGAGAATAAAAATCATATGTTTCCGGGAAGCCCGGGCTGCCTGGATTTTATCCGTGGCATTGTGAGCCGTTCTGTTATAATCTGTTATAAATAGTAAAGGCATCGGACCCGAAGCTGTATATTAAAAAATTCAGTATACATATATGCATGTTATGCTGTTCGGAGAACGCTGTCTTATAGAGAGCGTGTCCGCTGATATAAAATCTATATAAAAATCAACTGTGAATTACATCTGTTACAGCAACGTTTTTAACGTAAAGCTGTAAATATGTATTACAAACATCATATCATTTAATATTGTAATACAAATAGAGCTGCTTGTCAAGTAGTATTTTTGAGTAAAAATAACAGATTAAAATATTTTTCATCGAAAAAAGCTGAAATCTTCGTTTGAAATGATTGGATTTTTAAAATAATAATTTCCGATACCGTGTATCAAGCGGACGGTACGGCATCGGAAATTATTCAGATAAAAGAGGCAACCCGGTATACTATTACCGATATGAGAAATGCGGTTATTAATTGAGCTGAGGCAATGAAAAGACTGAACAGTACAGAACCTGATTCTTTTCGGATTGCCGATAAAGCCGCAGCGCACGGTGTATATAAAAGAACGAATACCATAAGTGCAGCTGCCGACGCCGATGTTATACCGTCGGCGGAAAGTGCCGCTGAGAGTTCCGATGCGCCAGAGCAGCCGTATGCAATATATAAAGAGGATATTATAGATTCCTTAGACATTATTCCGCATATCAGGGCAAGCGCTATTCCGGTTTTTCCGAGACCTGCGGGGGTGAGCAGAACCGATGTATATTTCCCGATGATCTCCGCAAAACTCATGCTTTCGGTCTGCGCCATGTATCCGTCAGACCCAAAATTTACGGCGATCCACATAATGACTGAGGCGGCGAATATTACAGTTGATGCTTTATGTATAAATTCTCCGACTTTTTCGGATGAATACAGTACGGCGTTTTTCATGGAGGGGATACGGTAGTCGGGGAGTTCGGTAAAAAGTAATGAGCCGTCAGGCGATCTGCTGCCGCGGCTGAGCCTTGCTGATATAGCCGCCGCAATTATACCGAAGATGTATATAAGTATAACAGCGAGTGAGACTCTACGAGGAAAAAATATACCTCCGATAAGAAGATATACGGGAAGTCTTGCACCGCAGCTTATAAACGGAACCGCCGCCATGACACGCAAACGGTCGCGTCTGCTTTTCAGGGTACGTGTACTCAGGACTGCCGTGACCGTACATCCAAAACCGAGCAGCATCGGAATAGCCGCTTTTCCGGAAAGTCCTGCCCGCCAAAAAAATCCGTCGGTTATAAATGCGATCCTCGCCATGTATCCGCAGTCTTCGAGAAGTCCGATGAAGAAAAATAAAACAGCGATTTGAGGAAGAAATGATATAACACCGAGTATGCCAGGTATTATACCGTCGCCGATAAGAGAGGTTACCCACTCTGGAAGCCATTCTATGCTTTGCACCAGTGTACATAATGAAAGAGAAACGGTTCCGAGAAGCTTTTCGGAAAGGCGTGCAGCTGCTCCGCCGATAATAAAAGTGATTGCTCCTGCGGTCAGCATAACCGAGACGAATATCAGGAAGGAAAAATGTCCGGTGAGTATCATATCTGCCTTATCGGTGTAGCTGCATTTTGCATTTTTACCTGAAAATTCTGAAAAATAGGAGGTGTCAGGTATGTTTTTCGGAATGTGACGCTTTGTCATTTTCTGCCCAGATACAGAAACGACTGCATTCAGCAGTTCAGGTATGCCTTTGCCTGATAATGAATGTACTGCTATTGTTTCGGTTCCCGTAAAATCCCGCAATCGGTCGTACTTTATTGACACGCCGCGTTTTTCTGCAATATCTGTCATTGTCAAAGCGACAACGCAGGGGATACCGCGGGCGCGCAGTTCAAAAACCAGTCCCATGCTTCGTCTCATTGCCGTAGAGTCGACCACAGCAATAACAGCATCGGGACGTACCGTATCGTCATCAGACAGCACCGTGTCGCGTGTAACTGTTTCTTCAGCTATGCAATTTTCGATGCTGTATGTTCCGGGGAGGTCGATAAAAATCAGTTTCTTATTTTTATATACGATCTCTCCGGTATGCATATCAACAGTTACACCGGGATAATTTGCTGTGTGTTGTTTCATTCCTGTAAGAGAATTGAACAGTGTTGTTTTACCACAGTTCGGATTACCTACAAGTGCGATACGCAGTGTATTTTCCGCAGGAAAAATATCTGTATTGCTTTTTGTTTTACTGTTTACTCCACATCCGCGACAACATCTGCAGTTTGCCACTTATACCCTTTCCTCCTGTTTGATTCATCAGCTTTCTGCAAGAATCAGCTTCGCAAGTCCGTTTCCTATTGCGAATCGGCCGAATGAATTTTGTATGATTACAGCGCTTCTGTTCTTTTTTATAACTGTAACCGTGTTTCCCTGTGAAATTCCGAAAAGCTTTGCCCGTGAAATAAAATCACGTTCCGACGTTTCACAATTTTCGTTTATAATTATATCATGTATTATATAGTTGCCGGGCGGGAGTTTGGAAAGCTGCTTTATTTGAATGTCCGGCGATATCATTCGGCGAGCCTTTTTCTGCTTTGCGGTCTATATATTTTTGGGGAGCAGCTTTCCGGATTTTTTTGCTTTTTTAATAATATACGCCTGATAAATTTTCCGATCTCTACAACGGGGATAACTGTCGCTGCGAGTGCCAGCGCAATTAAATACTGCTTTATGGAAATGGGTTCAAATGCGAACAGCGTGCTGAGCGGTCTTATAAATATTACGCATGCAGTCAGCGCCAGTGATGCTGCTACGGCACAGGTAAGTACCGGATTTTTGCTTTTAAGTCTGAATATTGAGCCGTGGCGAGACCGCATGTTGCAGGAATGAAATATCTCTGCCATCGCCATCGTAAGAAATGCCATGGTCATTCCGTCTGCGCTTTCCGTAAGTGCAAACTTCCCGAATTCCATATAGCCTCCTACAAAATATGCGCCTACTGTAAGTGCAGAGACGAGCGCTCCCTGAAGGACGATTTCAATTCCGGTTCCGTTGCCGAATATTCCTTTATGCGGATCTCTCGGACTGCGTTGCATAAGATCAGGCTCTGCTTTTTCAAGTCCGAGTGCAAGAGCCGGAAGTGAGTCTGTTATCAGATTTATCCAAAGTATCTGAACTGGGCTAAGAATTGTGAAGCCCATTACGGTGGCGGCAAAGATCGAAATGACCTCGCTTAGATTGGAGGAAAGCAGGAACTGAACTGCTTTGCAGATATTGTCGTATATTCTTCTGCCTTCTGATACTGCATCTACGATCGTTGCGAAATTGTCGTCGGCGAGGATCATATCTGCAACATTTTTTACGACGTCGGTCCCTGTCACTCCCATGCCTATGCCGATATCGGCGCTTTTCAGAGACGGTGCGTCATTGACTCCGTCTCCTGTCATTGCAGTAACATATCCGGCGCTGCGCCACGCATTGACTATCCGTGTTTTATGCTCAGGCTTTACGCGGGCGTATACACGGTATTTTTGAATCGCATCTGTCAGCTCACTGTCTGTCATTCCGTCTATCTGTGATCCTGTTACTGCCTGCGATTTATCAGAAATTACGCCTATTCTCTCGGCTATTGCGGCGGCGGTATCGAGATGATCGCCTGTTATTATAACGGTGGTTATTCCGGCTTCCCGGCATAATTCCAGTGCATGAGGAACCTCATCGCGTATGGGATCTTCCATTCCTACAAGTCCAAGAAAGACAAGCTCGTTTTCGTCTTTTTCGGAAATATGGATTGCAGCATTCCGTCCGGCCTTATGCTCCCGGAGTCCTGCGGCCAGTACGCGGAGCGCATCACCTGCAAGTTTACGGTTTTCATCAAGCGCCTTTTGACGCATATACGGTGTCATCGGGACGATACGTCCGCCTGATACGCATGATGTACACTTTCCTATGAGAATGTCCGGTGCGCCTGTAGTATACTGTATATATCCGTGCGCAACACGGTGAACGGTAGTCATAAGCTTGCGTTCGGAGTCGAACGGTATCTCCGAAATGCGCGGATACTGAGCCTGAAGTTCATTTTTGTCAAGTCCGATCGACAGCGCATAGTTTACTACCGCACATTGAGTCGGATCTCCTGACGCTGTACGTTCGTCTCCGGTTCCTTGAAGTACGGCGTCAGTGCATAGAGCGAGCGCTGCTGCGAGTCTTTTCTGATCGTCTCCGGATGCACGTGCGACCGTCATACGGTTTTTTGTTAATGTTCCTGTTTTATCTGAGCATATTACCTGTGTGCATCCGAGGGTTTCGACTGCGGTAAGCTTTCGTACAACTGCGTTATGCTTTGACATTCTTGTTACGCCTATTGAGAGAACAACTGTTACGACTGCAGCAAGACCTTCCGGTATTGCCGCTACTGCAAGGCTGACCGAAAGCATAAATATATCAAGTACAGCGCCGCCGTCAAGACCGGTTCCGGACATATATCCGTTTGCTACCGAGAAGAGAAACATGAATACACATATTCCGAGAACAAGCTTTGTGAGCAGTTTAGACAGGGAATTGAGTTTTATCTGAAGCGGGGTGAGTGTTTTTCCGGCACCGGAGATCGCATCGGCGATACGTCCCATTTCTGTATTCATTCCGGTTTCGGTTACTACTGCAATGCCGCGCCCGTATACGGCGCAGCTTCCCATATATACCATGTTTTTGCGGTCACCGAGAGGGATATCATCATCCTGAGCGCCCGTTGCCGCGGCAGTAAGTCCGCTGATCCCTCCCCGTCGGGACTTTCTGTGCGATGCTCCTCCGCCTATAATCGAGGCTGTTTTTTCGGCAGGAACAGATTCTCCTGTAAGTGCGGATTCGTCAACACGGAGAGAATTGCATTCGATAAGCCGTCCGTCGGCAGGAACGGCATCTCCGGCCTCCAGGATAATGATATCTCCGGGAACGACTTCATCTGCCGCGATACGGATAACTTTTCCGCTCCGTACTACGTTTGTTTCGGCAGCGGTCATATCTTTAAGTGCTTCGATAGCCGCTTCGGCTTTGCTTTCCTGGACAACTCCCAGGATCGCGTTTAAAATAACGACGGCGAGAATTATAAAAACATCTGCAAATGACTCCCCTGAAAGTGCTGCCGTAACTGCTGAAATAACTGCGGCACCGATAAGGACCAGTACCATCGGGTCTGTAAGCTGACCGATAAAGCGCGACAGCAAGGTTTCCTTTTCGTTTCCGTGCAGACGTCCGTATCCGAATATATTGAGTCTGCGCTGCGCTTCGGCCGGATCAAGACCGTCGGGAGAACTGTTTTGTTCCCGCAGAACGCTTTCTGCACTTTCCAAATAGTGTTTCATTGTTAATCCCATCCTTTATCTGTTATCTATACCGCATTAGTATTATAGGATATATCTGACTCAAATGTTTGATTTGTACAAGACTTATTCTTTAAAATGAATATGATATAGAGGTATAAAATATTACATAATATATTTTTAGACGGAAAGGGAATAATAACGAAAAAAATAATATACTTATTTTGTGTAAGCCTTGACAATAATGAGAAATATGACTATAATAAACATGAGTTGTAACTCAACCTGATTTGGTTAAATATTCCGGCGGAGCAGCGGCTTTTTGCCGGATAAGAAAAGAGGTAAATTAAAATGGCACAGAAATTAAAAGTTGCTATCATCGGATGCGGTGGTATCGCGAACGGCAAGCACATGCCTGCACTAAAGAAACTTGATACAGTTGAAATGGTTGCTTTCTGCGATATAGTCGTTGACAGAGCAGAAAAGGCAAAAGAGACCTACGGCACACCGGATGCAAAAGTTTATGAGAACTACAAGGATCTTCTCGAGGATAAGTCAATCGACGTTGTTCATGTATGCACTCCTAACAGAATGCACAGCACGATCTCCGTTGATGCTCTTGAGGCAGGCAAGCACGTAATGTGCGAGAAGCCGATGGCTATCAATTCTGCTGAGGCAAAGAAGATGCTTGACGCAGCAAAGCGCACAGGTAAGAAGCTTACTATCGGTTATCAGAACCGTCAGTGCCCGCATGCTCTCTATCTTAAGCAGGAGGCAGAGGCAGGAACTTTCGGAGATATCTACTACGGTAAAGCAACGGCTGTCCGTCGCCGCGGCGTTCCGACATGGGGCGTATTTATTAACGAGTATGAGCAGGGCGGCGGTCCTCTGATCGATATCGGAACACATACTCTTGATCTTACACTTTGGATCATGGACAACTATAAACCCAAATACTGCTGCGGTACAACATACCACAAGCTCAATTCTCTTAAACCCGGCGAGCAGGGTAACGGCTGGGGTTCATGGGATCCTGACACCTTCACGGTTGAGGACTCTGCTTTCGGTTTTGTTGTAATGGAGAACGGCGCTACGATCATGCTCGAGTCCGCATGGGCGCTCAATACTCTTGAGGAGCGTGAGGCAGTCACATCTGTATGCGGTACGCGCGGCGGCGGAGATATGTATGGAAATGTACACATTAACGGTATCCGTCACGGACGTCAGTATGTCCTTGAGCCTAACCTTAACTGCGGCGGTGCTGCATTCTACGAAGGTTCGGGAAATGAAGCTGCTCACGAAAGAGAAGCACGTCTCTGGATCGAATCGATTCTTGAGGATAAGGATCCTTTCGTTCTTCCCGAACAGGCATATTGCGTAACACGTATCCTTGAGGGAATTTACGAGTCTGCAAAGACAGGCAAGCCTTTTTACTTCGATAACTGATTGAATTTCGATACAGAAAAGGAATTACCGATATGAAATTAAGTGTTCTTGAAAATCTTTATGCGGCTCTTCCTTTTGAAGAGTCATTGAAGAAGCTTTCGGCTCTCGGCATCGATACACTTGAGATCGGTGCGGGAGGATATCCGGGTAAAGCTCATTGCGATCCCGCAGTTCTTCTGAATGATGAGGCTGAATATAATAAATTTATCGGTCTGCTTGAAAAATACGGTATGACTGTATGCGCTCTTGCCGCTCACGGAAACGCTGTTCATCCTGATAAAGAGATCGCAGCCGCTTATGACCGCGATTTCAGAAACGCCGTTCTTCTTGCTGAGAAGATGGGCGTTGACACGGTTATTACATTTTCCGGATGTCCAGGAGATCATCCAGGTGCAAAGTATCCGAACTGGGTAACATGTGCGTGGCCTGATGATTATCTTGCAGTGCTTGATTATCAGTGGAATGAAGTACTCATACCTTATTGGCGTGAGGCAGGCGCTTTTGCAAAAGCGCACAATGTCCGCATTGCTTTTGAGATGCATCCCGGATTCTGTGTATACAATCCGGCGACTATGCTTCGTATCCGCGAAGCTGTAGGAGATGTACTCGGTGCTAACTTTGATCCGTCGCATCTTATATGGCAGGGAATTGATCCTGTTGCCGCTATCCGTAAGCTCGGTGACGCGATATATCATGTTCATGCTAAGGATACTAAGCTTGATCAGTATAATATCGCTACAGACGGAGTGCTTGATACAAAGCACTACAGTGATGAAATACACCGTAGCTGGGTATTCCGTTCCGTCGGATACGGAAACGGAGAGCAATACTGGAGAGATCTTATCTCGAACCTCCGTCTTGTCGGATATGACAGAGTTCTTTCGATTGAGCATGAGGATAGCCTCATGAGTATCGACGAAGGACTTAAAAAGGCAATTGATTTCCTCCGTCCGTCGGTTATCAATGAACCGAAGCCGACAACGATGAGTTGGGCATAATCCTGACGCAATATAATAACACAATAAAATTAGCCCTGCATTTCGAAGAAATGCAGGGCTATGTTTTTTGTATTGATTAAGGAAACTGGTTGTTTTTGTTTTCTATTATTGCAGTCTTTTCGCTTGCTGCAATATTATAGAAATTAATATGCGGATATTATGAAGAAAATCTATTGTATGGATACTTCTAATGCTTCATCGGAGCGATATATGCTATACGAATTCGTTTTCCATGATTACATACGGACAGCGTTTGCCGTATTGTAATGACAGTAGAGTTGCTATATTGTAAAACGGGGAAATATTTTTACGTTAAACGGATCCCGTATTACTAACGGTAAAAGATGATATATCTATCGGGTAGTCGCCATATCCCATATAGCATGAAATCCCGTCTAATGAGTATCTTTGCATTTCAATTGTCGCAATGATAATGCATAAACATGTATGATACATGTCTGTGATTTCATATGTGTATCCTAATGATTTGTGTTTGGACTTTTTTTCAGAGACAATGCCGGATTTAATTAATTTATCAAGCGCCTGACGCAAAAAATCGTCACTGAGTTTTGTTTTTTCTTTTAATTCTTCAAAGCTTATATCACTCATTGCGATGATTGCCATACAAATTGTAAAATTATTTTTTTCAGATAATGCGAGGAGAACTGTTTCTGCAAATTCAGCAGTCTTTTTATTAATGTTTTCAAAAAAAGAGCGTGTAATGATTGCTCCGAAACCTTTTCCGGATAACAGAGACAAACCGTTTTCGTTTGATATATGGGCAGGTTCATCAAAGATTTTTTCGCTTCTTCCTTTTAGATTTCTTGATATGCCATGATGTGCGTAACCGAAAATAGTAAGTGCATCTTCATATGATTCTTTGCTCATTTGCGGATGTTCTGATATCTTTTTAAAGACATTTTCGTATATTTCATTACCTGAAATGTCCTGACCGTAAAAAAGCCAGTCAATGCTTACTCCAAAATAATCTGCAATAATCGGTAATGTTTGCGTATCGGGCTGTGAAGTATTAGTTTCCCATTTAGAAACTGCTTGAGGTGAGATATTCAGAGCTGTAGCTAACTGTTCTTGTGTTATACCTTTTTTCTTACGCAAGTTTGAAATATTCCTTGAAATATTAACATCTTTCATTGCAAATAGTCCTTTCAGTATTTTATTTAGCGCGCTTCGAAGCTGTTTTTATTATAATGGAAAATGTCAGCATTGTAAATAACTTGTTTTGATTGTATCTTAACTGGCAGTTGTATACTGTTTGATAAACCTACAAGCAGTTGTTTTTGTAAGAATTTAAATGTAATTTCTGATAGCTTTTTTCAATGAGAGTGTAAGAAAACATTATGTTAGGCGTTTTTTAAGTAATCACATTTTAATTTCAGAATCTTTCTTTTTCTCATTTGTAAATAAGTCAAAGTAAAATTAAAGGACTTAGCTACCTCCGCAATGAATTGAAAATAATTTCTAAACAAAAATGCAAATCCGAACCAGTCCCCAAACGGCGTATGGTTCGGATTTGCATTTTTGTGAAACAACAAGGTTCCCGGGGTACCCACCCGCAATCTATGATTGCATCGGTGGGGTGGGGTTTTATTTCAGGCGGTCTTTAAGATGCACTGAAAATATATGGGCAGGGAAGGAATTACATAAGCTTTCTGAACAGCGTCTTGAAATCTTCGATGGTGGCGGTCTTGGGGTTGCCGGGCGCGCAGGCGTCCGACGCGGCTGATTTTGCGAGAAAATCGAGATCTTCTTCTTTAAGCGCCTCAAGCTTTGTAGGAATTCCCACGTCGATAGAAAGCTGACGTACAGCGTCGATAGCAGCCGTGCGGTATTCCGCTTCGCTCATGCCCGCCGTATCAACTCCCATTGCTTCGGCAACAGCCTTGAATTTTTCGCCCGTAGCTTCCTTGTTGAATTCCATAACGATAGGCAGCATCATTGCGCAGGCTACGCCGTGGGGAGTGTCGTATACCGCGCCCAGCGTATGAGCCATTGAGTGCGCGATACCGAGTCCTACGTTTGAGAACGCCATACCCGTTACATACTGACCCAGCGCCATGCCCTCGCGTCCCTCGGGGTCATTGCTTACAGCCTTACGCAGATTTTTTGCGATAAGTCTGATCGCTTCAAGATTCAAGCAGTCAGCCAGATCCCATGCAGCCTTTGTAGTATAGCCCTCTATAGCGTGGGTCAGCGCGTCCATACCTGTCGCAGCGGTAAGTCCTGCAGGCATTGTTGACATCATATCGGGGTCAACAACGGCAATATTCGGAATATCGTTTGTATCAACGCAGACAAATTTGCGCTTTTTCTCCACATCGGTAATGACGTAATTTATTGTTGCTTCTGCCGCTGTTCCCGCCGTGGTCGGTACTGCTATTGTGAATACGGTGGGATTTTTTGTGGGCGCGACGCCCTCCAGTGAGCGCACATCGGCAAACTCGGGGTTATTTATAATAATGCCGATAGCTTTGGCGGTGTCCATTGACGAGCCGCCGCCTACAGCGATCATATAGTCGGCTTCGCTTGCCTTGTATGCGGCGACGCCGCTTTGAACGTTTTCAATTGTGGGGTTGGGCTTAATGTCCGAATAGATCTCATATGCCATGTTTTCTCTGTCAAGAAGATCGGTGATTTTTTTTGTAACGCCGAACTTAATGAGATCGGGATCGGTGGCGATAAAAGCCTTTTTAAAGCCCTTTGCGGCGATAATAGCGGGAATTTCTCCTATTGCGCCCTTACCGTGATAGGAAATGCCGTTGAGAACAAAACGATTTACTGCCATGATAAAATACCTCCGTTTTTATATAAAATTTTTTATATTTTCTGTCGGTGTGGCGTATATAAGCGCTGAGCTTTATCTCAGATCAAATGATAAAAAATCAAATGTTCCTTTTCCCTCAATGCTGAAATACAGTGCCTCGCGCTCTCCGTGTCCACTTAGCTCTCCGACAAATCCGGCTTTTTCAGTGCAGGTTTTAACGGATATACGGCAGATCACGTCGCCCTTTTCTTCTTTGCGGATAACAACGTCACAGTTGCCGTAGCCTTGCAGATTTACCTGAATTTCTTTTGTTTTTCTAAGGTCAAAATACTTAAAGCTTATTGTACAGCCTGTGCAGAAATTGGAAACATACTGATCCTCGCCTCCCTCGCGGTCGCCGCCGCGCTGAGTGAGGAAGGGGTTTGAGCCCTTGCGGTATTTCAGCATAGACATAAACCTTGTTCCGCTCTTGCCGTATATATTGCAGGCAATGTAGGACGGGTAGTGGCCTATGCCGTCAAGCGGAGCGTTGTTAAGCCCGCAGGAGGTCATCTCAGCCTGATAGAATTTGCCGTCCTCAAAGCGGATCTGCTCGGCACATGCCTGGCGGGAGGATTGCTTTCTGTTGGAGTGACGGTGATAGAAAACGTAGTAGCTGCCGTTAATTTCAATAAGGCTGCCGTGAGTATTTCCTGTACACATTCTCGCATGCCCGGTGTCAGGCACTCCGGGCAGTCCGATATCTCCGCAGCTTATCAGAATACCGCCGTACTCAAAGCCGCCCGTCGGGCTGTCGCTTACCGCATAGCATAGGTTGTGGCTGTTAAGAGAACTGTATATAAAATAATATTTGCCGCCGAATTTTCTCATGGAGCTTGCCTCGCCGAAGGGCTGATCGGCAAAGGGCGTTCCCTCGGCTTCCTTGCCCGTAAGCACTCCGAGATACTGAAGCTCATCTCCCGAAATTACGGTAAGCATGTCGCTTGTGTCAAGCTCGAACCACATGGGACCGTGTTCGGTAGGCTTTGAGCCGTCCAGAAGAATAGGATTTCCGCCGAAGGCAAATCCCGTGTAAAGGTACAGCCTGCCGTCTTCATCCAAAAGGCATCCGGGATCAAACTGAAACGGCTCTCCGCGCTTTCCTATGGGGGTGCTGTCCTTATATTTTACGTAGCCGTAAAATTCATATTTACCTGCCGGCTCGTCGCAAACGGCAACCGATATCATTTTTGTACCGCCCATGAAGTAGTACAGATAATACCTTCCGTCAGGACCGACGACCATATCGGGTGCGGCAAGTCCGTTTGTCAGGCGTATTTTCGGTGCCGCCGGATCCTGTTCGCGTTTATATATGCATCCGTGATAAGTCCAGTTGCCTAAATCGTCCGTAGGAGCGGACCAGCAAACATAGTCGCCCAGACAGAAATTCAGACCGTTGAACAGATCGTGGGAGCCGTAAATATATACGCGCCCGTCAACAATGTGGGGCTCTGCGTCCGGCACATATTCCCAGCTTGGCAGGTATGGGTTAAATGCTTGCGTAGTTTTCACGTAAACGCCTCCTTATTAGATGACTGATTTTTTATCTTTCACAATAAGTATACCAGTTAGGCAGTACAGTATCAAGGCATTTTCGTAATCTGTCGGTTTTAATGCGCGAACTGCAGTCAGTGGCGGCACAAATATTTGCGTATGAAATACGACGGAGTGCAGCTCCACGCATGGCAAAAGCTGTTTACGGCGCGCGAGCCGTACGGAGAAGCGTAGCGGTCATCAGGATCATATACCTCAAAAAACGTATCCGCTCCGTCCTCTATCATTTTGCCCCAGTAATCTTTAAGGTGCAGGACAGCTTCACGTTCAAGTCCGTTTTCGAACATGGCTTCAACATAATAGTGGTGTATATACGGCGTGGTCATGGGAATATCCGGCTTTATCTCTGTAAGTCTTGTTAAAAGACGACGGTTTTCAGTTTTGTCAAACACCCCTGCAAGCACAAACCATATTTGAGAAGCCCATGATATCTGCCGCTCGCTGCCGCTTACAAAAAATCCTTTTTCTTTATCCCAAAGAAAGTCAAGCGCATTTTTCCGAAGTCTTTCGGCACATGCGGTATACTCTGCGGCGTTTGCCTTATCGTCCAGCCACTCTGCAAGCCTTGAAGCCTGCTTCAGCGTGTATATTAATATTGCGTGGGCGCCCGCCTGTTTATTCAGGTTATCTCCCCAATCCAAAAAACACCACCAGCCGTCTCTGTCGGCGACGATGCCGTTTTCGTCAAGCTCGCCAAGCGCATACTCTATCTGACGCGCCGCCGTAGGGTATAGCTCGCGCAGGGTCGCAATGTCGCCTGTTTCGCTGTAATAGTCGTACAGGCAGGAGACAAAAAACAGAGAATAATCAAATAAATTAACGTCGTCAATATGCGGCGTCGGCTCGGTGAAAAGGCACGCGCCCACCCGAGAGCCGTTTTGTGTAAGCCCTGCAAACAGGTAAAGGCAGCGTTTTACAAGATCGTTATTTTTAAAGGTTACATAATTGGTCAGCGCTTGCAGGCGCATGTCTCCTATCCACAGCCGACGGTCACGCTTAGGTCCGTCCTCAAATACCTTTTGCATACAATCCTGCATCGTTTTCAGCGAGACTCTGTCAAGACGTATAAGCTCCTCATCGTCCGTGTCGGGAGGTGAGACGCTGTCCGTATCGGCGGAGGAAACATTACGGCATACGGCATCACTTAAAACAACCTTATATTTGGGAGATGTATCTATAATATCAACCTGCATATATCTGAACGCGTACCGTCGCGGAAGTGTTACCGTGGAGGGCACGGCATCCACATGAATATATTCCTCCTGTATCCATGAGCGGCTGATCTGCCCTGTATAGTCGGATATATCAGCACAAAGCTCGTAGGGGATTTCCGCGAACTTCAGGTGAATATAGGCGGGCGCGTCGGCGGGACTGTCGACTGGAGCAAGGCGAAATGAAACGTATCCGACCCGATGGTCGCCGAAATCAAGACAAATATTGTCACCGCGCCCCATAGGTGCGGACTCTGTAAAGCAGTCGCTCAGTGTTCTTGCGGCAAAATCGCCGCCGTCGGGGACGATCTTTACTGTGCCGACGGGCATTACCGTTGTCTCAAAAAGGCGGGGAGTCAGCTCGTCTGCCTTTTTGATAAAGTCTTCATTTACTGTCATATGAAAATTTTCAAGCTTGTTTGAAATTGCCATAATTATGACCATTCCTTTATTTCAATGTCTGTTTAAGTCTATGTAAGCTATGCTTCATTAAAATACTGTGACTGAAGCGGGAACATAATGCGAAGCTCAAACCAGTTGTTCTTTGTGCATACAGTCATAGAACCGCCGTATTTCTCGGCAATGCTTCGAATGCTTTTCAAGCCGTAGCCATGATAGCGCCTGTCAAGCTTTGTGGTTACGGGCATACCGTCGATAAAGCGTATATCGCCGCTGTAGTAATTCTCCGTTCGTATAAACAAAAAGCCTTTCTGACAGTATACGGACAGATGAATAAGCTTTTTGTCCGACTCATCGTCGCAAAGTTTTTTTACGCTTTCTATGGCATTGTCAAGGGCGTTTCCGAACAGAGCGCTTATATCCATAGGCTCAATAAATTGCAGTGCCGCACCGTCAGCCACGCAGGTCAGCTTTATGCCGAGATTCTGGCACTGTACGATTTTAGTTGAGAGTATGATATCAAGCACGTGGTTGCCTGTGTTGTTACGTGCCTCGTACGATCGGATATCGCGCTCCATTTGATCTAAGTATTCCCGTTTTTTATCGGTTAATGCCTCGGAACGTAGCAAAGCTATCTGATGCTTCAGGTCGTGATATTTCTGATTTACCATCGCAATGCCTTCCTCCGAGATGCGATAGCTTTCGTACTGCATATGCAAAAGGTTCTGCAAATGCTGCATTTCTATGTGTGCATCAAGTCTTCTCAGAGCAATGTGATAGGCGAAAAGCGATATCACTCCATCAAGATCGACCAGTGTTCTGATAATAAATATTTCAGGCGTAAACTGACTTGAAAACGGTGTGTTCTGGAACGCATAGCTGAGATTGCTGAGCGCATACGCCGCAAGACAGAGTATTACGGCGCCGACGAGCGTGCGCGGAGTGGGGCGCAGCCCCTTATACTCGGCGCGGTAGTTGCGCTCAAGCAGATAAACAAGAAAGAAAACAGCGCTGTGGCTTACGGCGCAGATCATAATTGACGTATCAATTCTCATAGGGAGACCGAGCGCGGTTACGGAAAAATAAAAGAGCTGCCACTGAAGTGATGCGGCAAATTCGCCGAGAATAAATGCTCTTGCACAGAAATAGCCGGATTTAATAAACGTCTCGCCTGTCGACAGTTTTATGTCAAACAGCAACAGCGCCATGGTAACCGTCATACACGGAAAGAACCACACTGTCGGAAGACCGTCTGTGGCGCCCATGAAAAATGTAAGCAATACTAAAAAGCCAAGATGCGTCAGAACATATCTTAGCTTTTTATTTGAGCGGATAAGGGGAACTGTAAAAAACAATGCGCTGAGCCAGTATGCTACGGCATAATACACTCCGGGGGTATGAGACAGGTCCGACGGGATACTCATGTGTTTACCTCGCTTATATAATTATTAAGCGCATTTAAAAGAGCCTTTTTCTTTGAACGGCTAACCTGTATCTGTTCTCCTTTAAGAAAAACGTTGTTTTCCGCAATTCCGTCTATATGTTCAAGATTAACAAGATAGCATTTGTTGCATCTGAAAAACAGAGAAGACCCCAACATATCCTCCGCTTCGGCAAGCGTACCTTTGGCGGGCAGAGCCTCATGCTCGGTGTGATAGGTCAGGTCATGATCCTGAACTTCCACGTATGTAATATCGTTTACCGAGATCTTTCTCATTCCCCCGCGGCAGGGAATTGATATGTATCGCTGTTTTCGCTTGCCGAGTCTGTCGATCGCACGCTGTATTCTTTGCGAAAACGCAAAGTATGACACCGGCTTCAGCACATAGTCGAGTGCGTTTACGATGTAGCCGCGCATTGCATACTGCGGGGTAGCGGTGATAAATATTATTATTACCTCATCATCAAGCTTCCGTATGGCTTCGGCGGTTCTCATCCCGTTCATATAGGACATTGCGATATCCATTAGAATAATGTCATATTCGGCAGTATAGCCCTCTGTTATTTCCGAACCGTCGGAAAAATCGGTGATAGCGAAGTGCATCCCGTTTTCGCGTGTAAATCTGTTCAAATAATCACGCAGATCGTTGTGATCGGATGCAGCATCGTCTACAATTGCAATTCTGATCATAAGTAATCTCCATTCAGCCACGTGAGGCGGCAAAAAAGTGTGAAATTTAATGAAAAGGTTTATTGCTGTTTTTGAGTAAAGCCGGGTTCGAAGCTGTATATTCCCCTACGCAGTATACAGTGCTGTATTTTTGCCCCGGCTGTTTAAAAATTCCCGAAAGCGTCAACGCATGTGTAAAATCTGAAAATTTATATAAATAACAATATACTATACAATAATAACCTCACGATGTATACCGAAGCTTTGCTGTGCGAATCTTCGGACATCTGAGAGAACATTGAATGACTAAATCGACGGCTTTGCCGTCCTGCGCCTTACGGCGCTGATACGCTTCGCGCATAAATTTATTATATAATATTATACCACATTTTATAAAAAAGTGAAGTGTTTTTGACACTTTTTTTGCAAAAAGCTGTATTTTCTACAAAAAACTAAAAATATGTCAAACAGGACAAGTTTCAAAGGTAAAGTTATAGGGCATGCATTCTTGCAAGTGCTGAATTAATTTTGCTGCTATATATAATGCACAAATACGCCTGCAGATCAGCAAAATATAACGATATTTTACCGAATGCGCTTTAAAAATGACAGTTTACGTTAAAAATTATTTTTCAGACAAAAATATGTTATACTCATTTTGGAATTAAGTAGCAGAGCATTGCTACTTTGTGCATATGTAGCATTCATGCTGTTCTCGCAATTTTGAAATGATAGGAGGAAAAAAGATGAGAGCAAAGAAATGCACACAGTTTCTGAAGGGTCTTACGGCAGTAATGTCAAGCATCTTGGTTTTGTCCGTTGGGGGCGCCGGTATAGCTGACAGCTTCCGTACAAGACTTGACGATGTGCTGGGTACCAACAGCTACAAGACAGTTACCGACGAGGATGCCGCAAGATTTAAGAGCGATTATTCAACCATTGAAGAAATGACTGCCGCTGCAAAGGCTCTTGCAATCAAAGAGGGCGAAGAGGGCACGGTTATTATGAAGAACGATAATGACGCGCTGCCGCTTGATCCCAACGGCACCGTTGCTTTGTTCGGACTCGCGGCTTACGCGCCCTATCCTTACGCAAGCGGTGACTTGAAGGCGGGCAATGAGGACGCCGTTGATCTTCTCGGCGCGCTGACCGACGCCGGAATAAAGGTCAACGAGACTGTCAGGGATCTGTATCTTGACAAGATACTCAACAAGCACACCGAAGAAGTTCCTAACAGATGGACAGGTGAAATGGAGATTCAGGTGGCTTATGACAATATTTATGTTGCGTCTCCCGGCGATATGGCCGAATATCAGATCGTTGAGATAGTACCGGACAAATTTGTTTCAATGGGCGCTCCTGAAAACTGGAAATCTTCGATAGACAAGGCAAACACCACCGCGATCTGCGTTTTTGCACGCGGCGCGGGCGAGGGAAACACCTACGCTCCGGGTTCTGCGCTTGACGCAGAGGGCAACGCTACGGGTAAAGATCCTCTGGCGCTCTCCGATGATGAACTTGCAGTTATCGATGTAGCTAAGGAAACCTGCTCAAAGGTTATCGTTCTTATCAACTCCGGAAACACAATGGTGCTGAAGGAAATTGCAAGGGGCGGTTCCCATGAGGTTGACGGTATTGCATACATCGGATGCATCAACGACTATCAGAGCATCGGTATAGTAAAGGTTCTTAAAGGCGAGGTAAACGCAACAGGTGCGCTGCCCGACACCTATGTAGCTGATAACGCATCTATTCCCGCTGTTATGAACTTCGGCGGAGGATACTACGCCGACTATGAGACGATAGGCGTAAAGGGCACCGATCCCAGATACCCCGGTGAGGAGATCGGCAACGGAGAGGCAAGCTCCTTCGGCGGCACTTCCACCTATAACGGCGGTACCTATATCGTCGAGGCAGAGGGCATCTACGTGGGTTATAAGTATTATGAGACACGTTATTTTGATGCTGTTATGAATCCCGATTTCGGCGCAGACAGCGCGGCGGGAGCAACTCAGAGCGAAAAATGGGATTACAATAAGGAAGTTCTTTATACCTTCGGTCACGGACTTTCTTATCTTGATTACGAGCAGACGTTAAAGAGCGTTGAGGTTGATAAAACTCCCGAGGGCAATATTACCGCTGTCATTGAATTGAAGAATAATAGCGATAAGGACGGATATTTTCTTGCACAGCTTTATGTTCAGCAACCTTATACTGAATATGATATGAAAAATAATGTGGAGAAATCTGCTGTAATGTTCTTAAATTCAGGTAAGGCTCAGGTAAAAGCAGGCGGTACAGCCGAGGTTACAGTCACTGTTCCTACAAAGTATCTGGCAAGCTATGATTATACAGAAGCCAAGACATATATTCTTGACGAGGGCGATTATTTGTTTACCGCTGCAGCAGGTTCACACGCCGCTGTAAACAACTTTCTTGCACATCTGGGCAAGACTGTCGCTGACGGCATGGACGCTGCCGCTGACGGCGCAGTAGCAGTATGGAGGCTTGGCGACTTTGACAAGTCCACCTATTCCGTAGAAAACGGCGTTACGGTTACTAACGTTGCAGACGACGCCGATCTTAATTACTGGACAGGTGAGGATACTGTTACCTATCTTTCACGTCAGGACTGGAACGGCACTTATCCCATAAACTACAATGAAGTTAAGATCAATATAGGCGACAGCCCCAAGGCTGACCGTTGGATAGCGGAGCTTCGCGGCGAGACTTATACTATCAAAAATGACGATCCTGCAACAGAAGGAAGCGACAAGGGGCTGCGTTTTGATACGGCAAACATTCAGTATGAGCAGCTTGAAAATGTTGACGATCCTTTCTGGGATGAGCTTGTATCGCAGATCACAATTGACGAGGCTGTAGGCGCGGTTATCCATGGCGGCAGCCGATCCGATGAACTTACAAACATCGAAAACCCTGTTGTTATCCAGAATGAGGGTGTATGCGGATTTACTTTTGCGTATACAGATGAAGAGACAGGCAAGACATATCGCTTCAACATTCACTCCCAGACACTGCTGGCGTCCTCCTTTAATCCCGAGCTTGCACTTGAATGGGGTCATATAGAGGGCAACTCAGGTCTGTGGATTCAGCGCTATCATTTGTGGGGTACCGGACTTACCCAGCGCCGCACACCTTATAACGGACGTAACTATGAGTATATCTCCGAGGATCCTATGCTTACCAACCGTATGGGCTACGGTATCCTTCAGGGTTGTGCAGACAAGGGTATTATAAACGGACCCAAGCACATGGGTTTTAACGATCAGGAACACAACCGCGGCGGTATTTCGGCTTATATGAACGAACAGAAGTTCCGCGAGACAGATCTTCGCGGCTTCCAGGGCGGTCTTGAAGACGCATACGGAATGGGCGTTATGATAGCCTTTAACCGTATCGGCGCAACAAACGCTGCTCACCATGTCGGAATGCTTGAGAAGATACTCAGAGATGAGTGGGACTATAACGGTCTTATCTCGACCGACATGATGAACAACAAATATTATTTTAACGCTGAGTCTATGGTTATGTCCGGTATTACTCAGGTCGCAGACTTTGCGGCTGAGGACAGCCACATTAACGAAGGCGACGGCGGTGTTGACAAGACATGGGCGTATATCTCAGTTGACAGTGTTAAGAACGACGCGGCGCTTGTAAATAAGGCGCGTCAGAACCTGAAGTATCAGCTTTATATCTTTGCAAACAGCGCTATTATGAACGTATCTACAGAGCGCGTTGCAACATGGTGGGATACGGCTATCAAGTCTGTTACTGTAGTAAGCGCGGCAGCTGCAGGTGTGGCAGGTTTAGCATGGATAGTTCTTACCGTCATTCCTGAGAAAAAGAAGGAGGAAATCTAAGATGAAAAAATTATCCACAGGCTCATGGATAGCTCTGATAACCTCTTTGTTTACAATTGCATCGGTTATTGTATACGGTGTTAATATCAACAGCGCGGGATATTTTCAGAATGCTGCAGTAGGCAACCTTGTTCTTTACTGTATATTGGCAGTGGTAATGCTTATAGCATCCGTTGTACTCGGTCAGATAAAGACTGAGGGCGGCGCGGCAGCCGCAGTCGATCTGATAACGGGTGCGCTTCAGATCGCAGCTCCCGTACTGATTACTTTGTGCCTTATAAATCTGATCGCGGTCAGAGTTGAGGGATTGGGATTCATCTACTTCTCTAATGCAGACGTAATTTTGGAAGTGCAGACTCCTCAGAATCTTTCTTCAGCTACAGGTACCATTGCCAGCATGGTCTGTCTCGGCATTTCAATGCTTGCCGGCATGGTATGCGCGTTTTGCGGCATCAGAAAAAAGAACGCATAAATATTAAATTACCGTCAAACGCGGCGGTCAAGAGATAGATGCAAATATCTTTTGACCGCCGCGGTCTTTTAAATAGGATGCAAACCGCCGTCATGGGGCACTTAGTTACAATAAGCAAAAAAGAAAGGAATATGACATATGGCAGTTCAAAAGAAAAAAGATTTTTGGAACACGCCGTTTACCAAAACACGTATCAGCTCCGATAAGGTGCGCCTGCCTGAAATGCTTATCGGATATTTTATCGGACCCTTTGGCGCGCTTCTTTCTTCGGGTATATTTACAAGTATACTTCAAAACTATTTTACCGACGTATTAAAGCTTGATCTGGGCTTTCTTGCAGCGCTTCAGCTTGTCTCAACAATTCTTATTGTCGCTGCAAATCTTATTGTTGGTCAGCTTATAGAACGCACAAGGGTACTGGCGGGCAAAGCAAGACCGTGGATACTTTTGTCTGCGCTTACCTTAAGCATTTCAAGCATACTTATGTTTATCGTTCCATTTGAGGGTACAGCGAAATTCGTATGGATAGCTATAGCATATAATCTTTTCTATTCTGTAGCGTATCCTATCTACAATACAGCCAATTCGACTCTTATTCCAGTATCTACCCGCGACTCAAAGCAGCGCGCCGCTCTCGCTTCATTTACTAACGTTGCGGGACTGGGAGTTATGGGAGCAGGCTCGATGGTCTTCCCGATACTCGTATCCTTTGCACTTAAAGAAGATCAAAACCTTTGGTTTGCGGCAATGTTTGCAGTGGCGGTATTCTCCGCGTTGACTATATATTTGCAGTTTATTTTCACAAGGGAGAGAGTAACTGAGGAAACTCTTTCGGGAAAATCAAGGGCAGATGACAGCACCTCCTCACCGACGCTGGGTGCGCAGCTTAAAGCGGTGGTATCTGAAAAATGGTGGTGGATAGCACTGATATTCTATATGATGTTCCAGTGGAGCGGCGCTATGAAAAACGGCTCCATGACCTATTTCTGCAAGTGGGTGCTTGATAACACTTTCTTCGGCTCGGTAGACGCGTGGGGCGCGTCGCAGTCGCTTTTAGCAATAATGGGCGCAATACCAATGGCGCTGGCGGCAACGGTGGTGGTACCTCTTGCAAATAAATTCGGCAAGAGACGCGTTACCGTTGTTGGTATGATAATAGGCGTTATCGGCGGTATTATAGCGGGACTGGGAAACGGTAATATAGTACCTGTAGCCATCGGTGTTGCCATAAAATGTCTGGGCTCATCTCCTGCCTGTTATCTGATACTTGCCATGCTTGCCGACGTTATCGATCATATTGAGTTTACGCACAATATCCGTACCGACGGACTTACAATGTCTATATACAGCTCTATAATGGTAGCTGCGACGCCTATATGCAACGCTATTCTCAGCGCGGTTCTCGGCGCGGGCGGATACAATCAGTCTGCCGATATTGCACTCGGCACGGCGGGGCAGAGCGCGGCGGCGCAGACTGCGATCTCAGTCAGTTATATTTGGATAGAAACCGCGGCATATGCGCTTTGTGCCCTGCTCATTCTTTTCTGGACAGTTGAAAAGAAGCTGCCCGAGGAGCAGAAGGCGATACAGGCACGTCATGCCGACAGTGAAAAAGATAAGCAGGCGTAAATGACAGCGTGAAAATTACATTAAATCAGGCTTTATGTACAATTATTTCACGCCTGAATTCTCCTTAAAAATAAGGCACTGTCCAATTTTTTCCTACGGAGACACAGTCGAATTTCATTACTTTTTTAGTGCCGGTACTAAATTGCTTCGCAATTAAATGCCGCGGAACGGAGATTAAAATGACTGTTTTAGCTGATCCCCTGACACTTGTTTTAATGCTTGCGGCTTTTCTTTTAAGCGTTTTGGACGGCGCTCTGAAAAAAAGCTCTGCGGTGGGATATCTCGGCGGCGCTTTTTGGGTCGTGGGGGTTCTCAGAGCGCTTATACTGGGAGCAGGGCTTGAGGAAATGCTTATTGTGCTGTTAATACTGCTGCTTGCGGAGAATATTTTTCGTCGGAGAGGAGAAAAGAATAAATGAGCTTTGACTCCATAGCTTATCTTGTCTTTCTGCCGACAGTTGCCGTACTGTACCGCCTTTGTCCGTCAAATAAAAGGTGGATCGTTCTTCTTGCGGCAAGCATATTCTTTTACGCAAGCAGCAGTATACCGCTGACATTTCTGCTTGCCGCAGTAGTAGCTGTTTCATATGTCTCGGGTATTCTTTTGGAAAGAGCCGTCGGGCAGAATGTGCGGCGGGCGGTGCTGATTGCTGCACTGACGTTATGCGTCGGCGTATTATTGTATTTCAAGTACTTCAATTTTTTTGCAGAGTGTGCAGCGCACATTTTTTCGGAGAAATGGGAGCCGTGGAATATTGTTTTGCCCGTGGGATGCTCGTTTTATATCTTTCAGGCACTGTCGTATACGATTGATGTTTACAGGCGTGATATTTGCGCCGAGTGTCATTTCGGATACTTTGCACTGTATATTTCGTTTTTTCCGCAGCTTGTTGCAGGACCGATTGAACGCGCGGGGTCGCTGCTTCCGCAGATAGGGGCAGGGAAGGACGTTGATTTTGACGACCTTCGCGCCGGAGTGCGGCTTCTCCTGAGCGGATCTTTCAGAAAAATAGTTGTCGCAGATTTTTGCGGCGTATTTGTAACATCTGTTTTCTCCGCAATGGATCCGGACGGAAGCGCGGTTTTTGCCGCCGCCCTGCTGTTCGGGATACAGATATACTGTGATTTTGCAGGATATTCGGAGATCGCGGCGGGCAGCGCACGGCTTGTCGGCGTGCGGCTTATGAGAAACTTTGACAGACCGTACCTGTCGGCGAGCATACGAGAATTTTGGCGGAGGTGGCATATAAGCCTCAGCCGCTGGCTTGCCGATTATGTTTACATTCCGCTGGGCGGCAGCCGACACGGCACAGCGCGTCAGATACTTGCAACGGCGGTCGTTTTTACTGTAAGCGGACTGTGGCACGGTGCGAATATGACGTTTGTCGTGTGGGGACTTCTTCACGGAGCTTTTGTTATCTCGGAGGTTCTGATATCCCGATTTTTTGAGAGAGAACCGCGCTTTCTTTTTCCGGGACGGCTTCTGACATTTTCCGCAGTTTCGTTTTCATGGATTTTTTTCAGGGCAGACAGTCTGACTCATGCTGCGGCGCTTATCAAATGCCTGTTCTCTCGCTGGAACATTGCCGCAGGGCTTGAGTGTCTCGGTATCGGCGTCACGGAGCTTGCAATAATCGTGCTTGCAGTCCTTTCTTTCCCGATCCTGTACAGCCTCAGCAGCGAGGAGGAAGGAAAGACGCATCGGGACATGACCTTTGTTTATACCATGCTCGCTGTTGCCGTCGCATGACTGCTGAGGCTTGAGGGCGACGGAGCGAGTGCGTTCATATATTTCAGATTTTAGTACTTACAGACAGAAAAGGGAAGCTCAAAGGAGGAAAGGAAAGTATGCGTTCAAGAAGGATGGCAGGGCGAATTGCGGCGTGTCTTATAATTATTTTCGCGGTGCCTGCGGCACTTATTGCTTCCCTTTTCGTGCTTCCCACGCAGTATGGCGAGACATATCTATGTGCCTTGCAGGATAAATGGACGGCGCTTGAGGCGGCAGAGGGAAAGCGCATCGTTATAGTGGGCGGCAGCGGCGCCGCTTTCGGTGTGAGATGTGATCTGCTCGAAGCTGAGATGGAAGGCTACAGCGCCCGAAATTTTGGCTTGTACGCGGGGCTCGGAACTACCGTTATGCTTGAATTGGTGCGTCCGCTGCTTCGAGAGGGCGATATCGTCGTTTTCTCACCTGAGCAAAGCGGACAGACTTTATCTGATTTTTTCAGCGCCGAGTCGATGTGGCAGGCAGCTGACGGTATGCCGAAACTTTTATCATCGCTTGAGAGCGGAAGGTACGGCCGGATGATAGGTCGCCTTCCGCAGTTTGCGGGCGAGAGGGCGCGTATGTTTTTTGACGGCGATGCTCCGGTCGGCGAGGGCGTTTACAGAAGATCGGTTTTTAACGGTTACGGAGATATTGAAGATCAGGCACGCGACAGAAACATAATGGCAGACGGAGTCGATGTCAATATGAATATTGTATTTGATAAGACACTTCCGACTGAAGAATTTTTTGAAAAGGTCAATAAATTCACTGCGTCCTGTAAGCGGGACGGTATAAAGGTATTCTACAGTTTTTGCCCGATGAACGCCGCCGTAGCCGAAAGGGAGGCGTCTCGGGCAGGCATGTATACCGAGTATCTTAAGGGTAGGTTGGATTGCCCCGTAATAGGTGATGCTTCCGACGCGATAATGGAGTCGGGTTGGTTTTTTGATACAAATTTTCATCTTAACAGCGCGGGTGCCGTTGTAAACACGGCAAGACTTGCCGCAGAATTGAAAGAAGCCTTGGGAGACGACTCTCCCGTCAACATTCAATTACCCGAAATGCCCGATGCCGAGTCGGCCGAGTCGATTTTGGGAGATTGCAGCGATGCGGACTGCTTTATTTACGAGGACGTTGGAGGAGCGCTCTGCATCGTAGGACTGACAGATGCGGGGATGAAAAAAGAAAAGCTTACTGTGCCTACCGCATACGGTGATAAGCCTGTGACGGGCATGTCACATACGGTATTTGTAGATAATAAGAATATTAAAGAGATAGTTTTGCAAAAAAATATAAGCGCTGTAGAGGATAATTCATTCAGCGGCTGCGACAGCCTTGAAAAGCTGTATATTAAAAACACAAGGCCTGAGAACTGTACTGTCGGCGCAGGACTTCTTGACGGAACAAAGGCGCTTATATATGTTCCTGCAGAAAGGCTCAGTGTTTATAAAACAAACTATTTCTGGGCACCGCACGCCGCACGTATACGCGCCGACGGAGCAGATGATGAGAATCCGGAGGGCAGCGATGTTAATTTAGGCGGCAGATCTGTCATCTACATGGCTAACGGAGGGCGCGGTAAGAATTCATGGGGAGATAGCGTTACACTGCCCGGAAACAATTCTCATCTTCGTCAGAATACTGCTATAGGAACAAGGTATTTTGAGCGGGATGGATATATTCTGACATGTTGGAATACAAGTCCCGACGGCAGCGGCAAAAGAGTGGGGCTGGGCAGCAGGATAGAGCGCGGTGAGAACACGGTGCTGTATGCGCAGTGGGAAAAGACTCTTGAACAGGACAGCTTTGTTTTTGAGCGTCACGGAAGCGAAGCATGGATCGTAGGCTATATCGGAAGCGGGGAGGTTTGCTCCGTACCCGAAAAAGCGGACGGTGCGAAAGTCACAAGAATTTGCACGGGAGCGTTTGCCGGCGCAGTAATAAAGCGGCTTGTTCTGCCGCCGTCCGTTAGGGTGATAGAGGATCGTGCATTTCAGGGGTGTACCGTAAAAGAGGTAATACTGTTCGATGCGCTTGAAAGCGTGCATTCCGATTCTTTTGTTGACTGCGACGCACTGCAAACGCTTCACGTAAACGCCGCCGTCAGCCCTGTATACAGCGGCAGCTATTTTGACACCTTTGCCGACAAATACGACAGGCTTTTGTCTTTGACAGGAAAAAAGAAGCTGATACTGTTTTCAGGCTCGTCAGGACGGTACGGATATGACAGTCCTGCGCTTCAGACTGCCTTTCCCGAATATGAGGTAGTAAATATGGGTGTGTATGCGTATACAACCGCGCTGCCGCAGTATGATCTGATATTACAGCTTTCGGGCAAGGGCGACGTTTTGCTGTCCGCGCCTGAATTTGACGCGGTAAGCGATCAGTTTTGCACCGATGACAGATTGGACGCGCAGTTTTGGGCGATGATGGAGTCAAACTATGACGCTGCGGCAAATCTGGATCTGAGAGAGTATTCCGACGTATTTGCAAGCTTCGGCGAGTATCTCGGCGCACGAAGCGGAATGGCAGGTAAGAATTACGGCATAAGTCCCGCACGCTTTGACGACGATGGCAATTATTATACATTCGATACATATAACAAGTACGGCGATCTGATACTGCCGCGTCCCAACGGAAACAGGGACGAGTGCCTGCGCCATAATATTGCGGATTATACGGTGCAGAGCTTTCCCGAAGGAACAACGGAATCTCTGAACGGTGTCTACAGACGCTTTGCTGATAAAGGCGTCAGCGTATATTTCACATACACTCCGCGAAATCACGCTTCACTTACGGAGGAGAGTACTGCCGAGGCGATCCGTCAGCTTGACGCGTATCTGAGAGAAAACATTTCCGTTCCGATTATTTCCGAAATTGAGGATTCACTGTATTCAGGAATATATTTTTATTTGATAGACAGTCATCTCAGCAGCGAGGGTGCTGAAATAAGAACTGAAAGGGTTATTTCCGATCTCGGCAAGTGGCTCGGGTGTGAAAATTAGGCTGTATAGGAGGTAACAATGAAGAAAACAGATTTTAACAAAGGCTGGTTTTGCAGATGCCTGACAAGAGACGGGGCGGCATACCCCGTCACGCTGCCGCACGACGCTATGCGAAGCGAAAAGAGAAGTGCCGACAGTGTGGGCGGCAACAATATCGGTTGGTACGAGGGCGGCAACTACGAATATATAAAAAGCTTTTTTGTACCGGATGAGCAGCGCGGCAAGGTGACTGTATTTGAATTTGAGGGCGTGTACCGTAATGCAGAGGTATATATAAACGGCAGACGCGCCGCATACAGACCATACGGGTATACTAATTTTTATGTAGACGCTACTGATTTTTTAAACTATGACGCTGAAAATGAGATACGCGTAACGGCAAAAAACTCCGATCAGCCCAACAGCAGATGGTATTCGGGAACAGGTATTTACCGTCCTGTCTGGATGTACACCGGCGGAACGTGTCATATACCGGTAAACGGTGTTCGCATCAGCACCGTTAACTATAAAGAGGGTGAGATAGAGGTATGCGTAAAAACGTCGGGGGACGGAGAAGTTTTTCTCAAAATTATTGACGCTGACGGCATGTCTGTCGTATCGGCAACAGCGTCGTCGGCAGGCGGCTTGGCAGTCTTTAAAATATCTGTTCCGAATGTTCATCTGTGGAGCTGTGATACGCCGTATCTTTACAGCTGCCGTGTCAGCTTCGGAGAGGATACCGCGGAGGAGAGCTTCGGCGTGCGGTCTCTTTACTGGGGACCGAAAAACGGCTTGACTTTAAACGGAGAGCGCGTTATTATCCGAGGAGCCTGTATTCACCATGACAACGGCTTGCTGGGTGCGTGTACATATCCGAAGGTAGAGCGCAGACGTATAAAAATCTTAAAGGAGAACGGGTATAACGCGGTACGATCCTCTCATTATCCCGCGTCAAAGGCGCTGCTTGATGCCTGTGACCGCGAGGGAATGCTGATGATGGACGAATATGTTGACGTATGGTATATTCATAAAACAAAATATGATTACGCTGCGCAGCTCGCCGATTGGTGGCGGCAGGATCTCAGAGACATGGTGGATAAGGACTTCAATCACCCGTCGGTTATAATGTACTCAACGGGAAACGAGGTTGCGGAAACCGCGCAGGAAAAGGGAATTGAGCTGACGGGTCAGATGACCAGATTTCTTCATGAGGCGGACGGAACACGTCCAGTTACCTGCGGCATCAATATATTTTTCAACTTTTTAAGCTCTGTCGGACTGGGCGTATACAGCGACGAAAAGGCGGAAAAGACCGCCGCTGATATACAGACGGATAAAAAGCCGAAAAAGAAATCGGTGGGCAGCGAGTTTTACAATACTCTTGCATGCAAAGTAGGCGACTGGTTTATGAAGTTCGGAGCTACCCTGCCGCCGTGCGACCTGAAAACAAGGGACGCTTTTGCAAATATGGACATAGCGGGCTATAATTACGGTATTTTCAGATATCGGCACGATTTGAAAAAGTATTCAGACAGGCTTATTCTAGGCAGTGAAACCTTCTGCAAGGACGCGTATGACTTTTGGGAGCTTGCAAAAGAGCATCCGCGGATTATCGGTGATTTTGTATGGGCGGGCATGGATTATATAGGCGAAACGGGAGAAGGCTGCGCAGAATACTCCGATTATAAATTCGATGAAGAGTATACCCGTATGACAGGCGGCAACGGACGTATAGATCTGCTTGGTAAGCCGCGCGCCGAGGCGGCGTTTACGCGTGTTGCCTTTGAGAGGGACGCGGGACCGTTTATAGCGGTTACGCCTGTTTATCAGACGGAAAAAATACAGCTGACGGGCTGGCAGCTTACAAAGGCGCTTGAAAGCTGGTCGTGGCGCGGCTGCGCGGGAATGAATGCTGCCATTGAAGTATATGCAAGGGCGGCCTTTGTAGAGCTTTTCATAAACGGTACCTCCGTCGGTGGTCAGAAAATGAAGAGGGGATGCAGAGCGGTGTTCAAAACTGCCTATGAGGACGGCGAGATAACAGCGGTGTCTTATGATAAGACAGGACGTGAAATAGGGCGGTGTACTCTCGTAACTGCCGAACGTGAAACGTTTCTGCATATTGAGCCGGAGGAGTCTGCGGTACGCCCCGATGAGTTTGCCTTCGTGTGGCTCAGATATGCCGATAAAAACGGTGTTTTAAATCCGATGGAGAAGCATACGCTTCACGTATCGGTGAAAAACGGCGTGCTTGAGGGACTTGGCAGTGCCAACGCTTATGTAGAGGGTAACTATTCTGATGACGTAACAAAGACCTACTATGGCGAGGCAATGGCGATAGTCCGCGCCGACGGCGGCGGTGATGTAGAAGTTACAGTTGAAGATGAGTGCGGCGTCTGCAGCGCATTGATACCTTTGGAAAAACAGGGGAAAGAATAATGTCAGGTTATTGGATGTGGTATCCCGGAGATTTTGAGCTGTATCACGGGATGAAGCAGAATTTCAGCAGGGTGGAACGCGGATACTCCTGGCCTGCGTTTTGGAAAAGCGAAGGGTTCAGAAACAGAGTAACCTTTCGCCGCAGTTACAGGCTTGAAAATGAGACTGATTTTACCGTATACAGCTGCGCTTCGGGGTATGTGCTTGCAGGGGATAAGAAATACACCATCGGGGCGCGTGTCAGATGTCCTGCGGGAGAGGTAAGCATTTCCATACACGTTGCGTGCATTGAAAAGCTTCCGTGTGTTTATGTTGAGGGTGACGATATCTTTTCCGACGGTGACTGGTACGCCGATGACTATTCGTCGCCCCTCGTCCCTGTGGGAATAAGCCGTTACTTTACACGTAAGGAGCAGGATCCCTGCGTTTGGGAATATGATGAAAAGCTTTATTATCCCCAAAAAACCGAACGCGTCGGTGTCGGCTTTCTTTACGAATTTGAAACGGAGCTTACGGCAGAGCTGCAAATAAGCTGTGATGAAGAGCGCATGAGAAGCATGACGGCTTATTTTGGCGAATCGCGGGACGAAGCGCTTGACTGCGAACACTGCTATTACAGCTACAAGGTGCAGCCCGATATGCCGACAGGCGGTAGAACAGAGCGATGTGCGTTTCGGTATGTCTACATTCCTGGGGACGAGGTGAAGCTGACGGCGCGTCATTTATATGTGGATATACCCGTCAGGGCGTCCTTTTTCAGCGACAGAGAGCTGATTGACAGAATATGGCAGGTATCCGTTCATACCTTTAAGCTTTGCAGCGGCATATTTTTTATCGACGGAGTGAAAAGGGATAAATGGATATGGGCCGGTGACGCATATCAGAGCTTTCTTTTGAACAGATATCTTATGGCAGACTCCGATATTGACAGGCGTACTATGCTGGCGCTTCGCGGTAACGATCCCATGACAGGGCATATAAACACAATTATCGATTATTCGTTTTTGTGGGTACTTAGCGTTCGTGATCATTTTGATTTTTACGGTGATACTGACTTCCTGCGGCAGATATACCCTAAAGTGCGCACGCTTATAGATTTTTGCATCACGCGCACGGATGACAGCGGCTTTATTACGTCGACGGACGGCGATTGGGTGTTTATTGACTGGGCGGACATTGAAAAGGACGGCCCAGCGGCGGCTGAGCAGATACTGTTTGCAGCCGCGCTGGAGGCTGCGGAGCAAATGGCGAAAAAACTGGGGTCTGACGGCGATGCTTACTGCCGCCGGCGGCTCGGACTTCTTGAAAATATCAATAAATACTACTGGTGTGAAGAAAAAGGGGCTTTTATAGACTCGTACACGACGGGTAAGTGCCACGTTTCAAGACAGACGAATATTTTTGCACTGTATTTCAATATTGCAGACAGCCGACAAAGCTCGCTGATACTCTCTTCGGTCATAAATAACGGCAATGTGCCGATGATCACTACTCCGTATTTCAAATTTTTTGAGCTGGATGTTTTAGCAGCATCGGGACAGCTTGACAGAGTGATGAACACCGTTCTTTCATATTGGGGAGGAATGCTCTCCTGCGGCGCGACAACTTTTTGGGAGGCATTTGATCCTGAGGATACTACGGCAGGGCGGTATGATATGTACGGGGATAGGTTCGGAAAAAGCCTTTGCCATGCATGGGGTGCAATCCCCATATATATCATAGCAAAACATTTCGTCGGACTCAAGGTGTGCAGCGGCAGGTTTGTTTTGTCTCCGAGGACGGAGTTCTTCAAAAGACTTGACTGCACGCTGCCGATTGACGGCGAAGGAGGGTATGTAAGGGTGCAGATCGTTGAAGAAAAGGTTACTGTAGAGACGAATCGCGAGGGCGGCATAATACAGCTCGGCGGCAGGGAATACAGGCTTGATAAAAAGGTCTCGCTGTCAACTTATACTTAAAGACTGTTTTTCAGGGTATTTTTTTAAAGCACCATAATGTGGTTCGGATCATAATTCAACATCTTAACATTTTTATTTATGTTACTGTAAAACGAAAAAAGTCAACTACTTTACGGGGTTGGCTTATTAGGTGCTGCGAGGTAGAGACTTTGCCGAAGATGGCGCTTTAGCTATTCTTCTCGGACAGAGCTTTCGATTTTCATCATCTTCTTAAAAGGTAGTATATAATAGATGCGCAATGCTACCTCAACCCATGTCGCAAAGTATCTATTCTTTTGCCCGAATTCTGAGAAATTTCTAAAAGCAATTCTTAGAATTTTTAATAGAACAGTGCTGTTTTTTAATATAATTATATCCGTTTGACAGTGTAAATCGGGGTTCCGGTTACGGTAAGGAACACACAAAGTCATGTGGAAATATATAATTTTTTGCAAAACCTATTGACACTGACGCTGTGTAATAGTTTATACTATACTTGCATGGGAGGGAAATGCTATGAGGACAGTAAATGAAGTGAGCAAGTTAACAGGTGTTAGTGTGCGCACACTGCACCATTATGACGCAATTGGACTGCTTAAGCCGACAACGGTAACAGAAGCAAGGTACAGGCTGTATGACGATACAGCGCTGGAACGGTTGCAGCATATTTTATTGTTCCGAGAGTTGGAGTTTCCGTTAAAGGAGATCAAGGAGATTCTGGAAAGTCCGAATTTTGACCGTGGCAAGGCATTGGAACAGCAAATCACCTTGCTGACGCTCAAAAAAGAGCATTTGGAGAATTTGATCGGCCTTGCCCGTGGAATAAAATCGATTGGAGTAAACAAAATGGATTTCACAGCGTTTGATACAAGCAAAATTGACGGGTATGCCGCCGAAGCAAAAGCCACTTACGGGCAAACGGCGGAGTATAAGGAGTTTGAAGAAAAATCAAAGGGACGGACAAAAGAAAAAACAAAAAAATTAAATGTGCAAATGATGGCGATGTTTACCGAATTCGGCACGATGCGTGAATTGCTGCCAGATTCAAAAGAAGTGCAGGCACAGGTTAAGAAATTGCAAAATTTTATAACCGAGCATTTTTATACCTGTTCCGATGAAGTTCTGTACGGACTCGGTTCGATGTATGCCGGAGGCGGAGAGTTTACGGAAAACATCAATAAGTCCGGCGGTGATGGTACGGCAGAATTTGTGTTTAAAGCAATCCGGAAATATTGTAATAAGTAACGAATCGGCTGATTTAACATTTGATGTTAGATCGGCCGATTATTTTTTTCTCAAAAAAATGTACACAATAGAATTTGCAGATTTATTGAAGTTAAATGCTGCTATAACTCTATTTAATATTGAAATATAACTTGAAATATTATATACTATAATTGTTGAATTATATCATTGTCCGAGGTGTATTTTATTGCTGTTAATATGGATGAGAAAAAATATATGAGCGGATGTAAGTTGAGACAGTATCTGCACATCTCCACACGCAAGATGAAATATCTGATGGATCATGATTATATACCGCATGAAAATACGGGGACATGCAACGCATAAGTATCGGGTGCTTGTGGAAGATGCAGAGGTGTTCAAATATAGAATGGAGAATGAGACAGGCTTTCTTGCTGAGCTGAACGGTATGTTCTCAAATCGTACCGAATGGCATCCGAAACCGTTGATCGAAGTGACAGAGGAAAATCCGACTGTGGCTTGAAAAAGAATGGGCAGAGCTTCCCGATGCTCTGCCTACAAAGACAGCGGCATCGCTGATAGGATGCCAGCCGCAGCGAATCTATGAACTTATAAAAGAAAATGTACTGCACGGAATTAAAATCGGTGCAGTACATACCGAAATCGGAGTTTATCTCACATGCAACTTCGCCTAAGAAGTTATCAAAACCGACAAGCGATGCGTATCGGGCGTTGATTCGGGAGTTTAAAAAGCAAAAATAAAACGGTAGTATTATAATAATTTATTACCTTCAACTATTGTTTTTTGCTTCAGAAATACATTTTTGAATAAAAATATTTTTATATGCAGAGTACGCCAAAACATCTTTGGGAAACCTTTCAGCCGCTTCGGATTTGATTTTTTCATATTCGTGAGCCTTATCGGGATGCGAATTCATATAATCCCTGAAAAGAATATGAGAGTTCCACTCGTCAGATCCATGAATTACCATCTGTATGTTGTTTACTCTGGAGCCTGTTTCGGGATTATCTCTTGAAAACAAAACAATGTTGTCAAAGGGCTGTCCGCTTGATTTGTATACTCCGTGCTGTTCAAGTGCTGGCAGGAACACATCCAGTTTTTCAAATGTTGCAACTCCTACGGCAATATCAATGATGGGCTTTGCTTTTATTCCGATTATGGAAGTGCTGCCGATGTGCTGAATATCTATTGCATAGTTTCCGAAAATATCACGCAAACAGTCAATAACTTTTTCGGCTTCAGGCGCCCACGATGTACAATGATCTTTCAGCATTACCAAACCTCTTTTTAGCCCGATCATAAAAATTCTCCTTTCGTTTTTATCACAATTTTATTTCATAAATTACATTCACATAGATTAGTTATTTTCCATGACAAACTGCGAGAATATAAACAAAGCGCTTTGTCCGTAAAGTCCTGTATCGGGATCATTCAGAGCTTTTGCCGTATCGGATTTATAAAAAGTGTCCAGAGCCTCTTGCTCTGACAACTTGTAATTTATCTGAAATCAGTTTTACGATTTCGGGAATAATTGTTGCGTTATACAGTGCCTTAGACATAAAATCACCTGCAATCCTCATAACCGATATACTTCAAACATTGCAATGCTGCTTCTGTGTTAAAGCAAATTTGGTTATTGATTTTTTCGAACTTCAGCCGATCTACGGCATCCTATTTCCGCATGATACCTTGCAGAACATAGGTAACGGTTTCGCCTACATTATCATCAGCAATCTTTCCGGTAACAATATCATATCCATGAGAAAAAGCTATATCACTCCGGCAGGCACACACCATATCAAGACACTCAATTGAAGGTGTATCAAATTTCATACAGGTTAGCTTTGCATAATTATCTTTGCTAAATTCATAAATCGAAATATACGGTGTGTATGTTAACCCTTTTCGCTGTGCAAGTTTTGCTTTACGAATCGCCCAACGAACAGCCTGCTCTTTGATGTCGGTAGTATAAAATCCGAATCCGAAATCACGATCGTATTCTGTTTTTATAATTTTGGGTGTTTCAACGATTACATTTGAGCCGTGATACAGGATCATTCTTTATCTCCTTCTAAATATTCATCAAAATACTGCATTAAATATTCCATAGACATGCCATGCAGATCATCATAATCTTTTTCAAGCAAATCGAGAAGTCTGCTTTTGTTAAATAGAGCATAGACATCGGTACTATCTTTTCCGATGTGCTCTGCATATAATTCGATACAAAATGATTTAAAAGATAATTTGCTCATGTCTGAATTCCTCTCTAAATTATTGTAATAGAATTTTGAGAGGATACAATAAAAATGAAATAGAAGAAAGCCGCAAGGAACTCCTTGCGGCTTATTTTTTGCGCGGACATATGCCGCGTTTGGCGGAGAGGGAGGGATTCGAACCCTCGTGAGATTGCTCTCAAACTGATTTCGAGTCATTCACGCATAACAGAAGTTAACAGAATCTGACGGAAGATAAAAGAAGCTATAGGAAGCCTGAAAACAACCGTGTTTCAGGCTTCTTTGAATATTCCGACTCGAAAACCACGCCAAAATCAATGTCGCAAAGGAACTATGCTTTTGACCCGGTTCTAAGAAAATTCTAAAGCGGGTTCTTAGAATTCCTCATAGAACAAGGATGTATTTTACCATAATTATACCCGTTTGGCAGTGCAAATCAACGCCCCGGTTACAGCGAAGTACACATAAAGTCATGTTAAAATATATTTTTTTCGCAAAACCTATTGACTCTAACGTTATGTTATAGTTTATACTATACTTGCACGGGAGGGAAATGTTATGAGAACAGTAAATGAAGTGAGCAAGTTAACAGGTGTCAGTGTGCGCACATTGCACCATTATGACGCAATCGGACTGCTGAAGCCGACAACGGTCACAGACGCAGGATATCGGCTGTATGACGATACAGCACTGGAACGATTGCAGCAAATTTTATTGTTCCGGGAGCTGGAGTTTCCTCTAAAGGAGATTAAAGCGATTCTGGAAAGCCCGAATTTTGACCGCACTAAGGCATTGGAACAACAAATCACCTTGCTGATGCTCAAAAAAGAGCATTTGGAGAATCTGATTGACCTTGCCCGTGAAATTCAAACGATTGGAGAGGCTAAAATGGATTTTAAAGCATTTGACACAAGCAAAATAGACGAGTACGCCGCTAAAGCAAAAGCCGCTTATGGGCACACGGCGGAGTATAAGGAATTTGAAGAAAAATCAAAAAATCGTACAGAAGGAGAAACACAAAATCTAAACAGCAAAATGATGTGGATATTCACTGAATTCGGCACGATGCGTGAGCTGCCGCCCGATTCAGAAGAAGTACAGGTGCAAGTTAAGAAATTACAAAGCTTTATAACCGAGCATTTTTATACCTGTTCCGACGAAGTTCTGAGCGGACTCGGCGCAATGTACGCGGCAGGTGGTGAGTTTACCGAAAACATCAATAAGGCCGGCGGCGACGGTACGGCAGAATTTGTGTTTAAAGCAATCCGAAAATATTGTAACAAGTAATAAATGGGCTGATTTAACATCCAATGTTAGATCAGCCGATTTTTTTGCTCAAAGAATGGGTACACAACAGAATTTACAGATTTATTGAAATTTAATGTTGATATCGCTCTATTAAATGTTGAAAAACGAATTGGAATGTGGTATAATATATTTGTTGAAATATATCCTTTTTAGAGGTGCTACCAATGGCTGTTAGTTATAAGAAACTGTGGAAACTGTTGATTGACCACGATATGAAGAAAAAAGACCTTGCTAAGGTTGCAGATATCAGCAATTATACTATCACTAAGATGAGTAAGGGCGAGAATGTTACTGTCGAGACGCTCGGCAAGATTTGCGCCGCCCTTAACTGCGGTGTGGATGACATTATGGAATTCATACCAGATGAAACGAAGTGAGATATGAAAATGGGATTTCTTAACTCATATAAGGAGCTTGAAAAGCTATGCGGGGATATGTACGGCGATAATCATGGTTTGACGACTTATATTGATGAAATGATTAACAAACCCAATGGTTCTTATTATGTACAGAGTTGGAATGAAGATTTAAAACGGCTGAGAAATTATCGTTGGATAAGAAATCAAATCGTACATGAACCGGGGTGTACCGAGGAAAATATGTGCGAACCGGGTGATGCTCAGTGGCTTGATCATTTCTATTCTCGTATCATGTCGACCAACGATCCGCTTGCTTTATATCGTAAAGCAAGGAATTTACAGACTACACCAAAACCAAAGCAAACTTATTCATCCGAACCAACGAATTATACATACCCAAAACCGAAAAAGGCATCGTCAAAATCTGCCGGGTGCTTAACCTACTTAGTTGGTGTTTTGCTTGTCGTTACTGTGGCGGTCTTGATTATAACCACTATTTAATGTATTTGGGAGGGCATTATGGCACTTGAAAATAAATTAGGAATTACAAATTCACCGGAGCTTGCCGAAGCGGAAGAAAGAATCAGCAAAAAGAAGGCACTCGAACTTTTTGAAAACGGTATGCTCGATAAATTAGAATCAGGCAAATTTGAATCATTAAAAGCAATCCATAAGTATTTATTCGATGATATTTATTTTTTCGCAGGAGAGATACGAACCGTAAATATTTCAAAGGGCAACTTTCGTTTTGCTCCGCTGATGTATCTGGAAGCGGCACTTGCGAACATTGATAAAATGCCTCAGTCCAACTTTGATGAAATAATTGAAAAGTATGTGGAAATGAATATCGCTCATCCCTTCCGCGAGGGCAACGGCAGAAGCATACGCATATGGCTTGACTGTATTCTGAAGAAAGAACTCAGTATGGTGGTCGATTGGAGTCAGGTTGATAAAGAGGATTACCTCCTCGCGATGGAGCGCAGTCCGATTAAAGATATTGAGATTAAGCATATTCTCAGAAATGCCTTGACAGATGATATCAATAGCCGTGAGGTTTATATGAAAGGCATCGACCACAGCTATTATTACGAGGGATATACAACTTATAAAGTAGAGGAACTATAAGATTTAATAAAATGGAAGGAAGTACAAAATGCAGCAAACACCGTTTCATGCTTATTATACAGCAAGGATACTGGATAGCCTGTCCGGTGAGGATGGGTTTGTTCCTGCGTTTGCATCCTCCGATATAAAAATCTATCCGTTTCAAATTGCGGCAGCAAGCTTTGCCTTGCGTTCCCCTTATCAAAAAGGCGTGGTACTCTGTGATGAATCCGGAATGGGAAAAAGCCATGAAGCTATGCTTATTATCATACAAAAATGGTTGGAGGGGCAGTCACGTATACTGTTATTAATTCCAAATGCGGATTTGCTCAGGCAGTGGACGGAGATGATCGATCGCTGCTATACAATTCCCTATATAGCACTAACAAACCGTGAAGATTGGAATGCTAATATTTCCGACGATAATCCAAATACATTTTTACAGGATGCTATTATAATTTCTACTTATGATTTCGTCGCAGATAATGAGTCGGCAGTGAAAGACATTCATTGGGATTTGACGGTATTTGAAGAAGCAAATGCACTATCCTCCGTTTACCGCGAAGAAAATAAGCAAGCAAAAATATTAAAGCGCATCGCCGATGGTTCTTTCAAATTACTCTTAACAGGAACACCGATAGAAAAGAATATCATGGATCTGTACGGGCTTATTTGGTTTATTGATGATACTATATTACCCGATGAGAAGGAATTTCTATCGCGCTACCTGCGAAAACCGGAGAATTATCCCGAACTTGCAGAAAAAGTAAGTAAATACTGCTTCCGAACGCTCCGTTCACAAGCAAAGGATTATGCCAAAGTACCGGAACGAATTCTGATCACAAATGAATATACAGCATCACCAAAAGAGCGAGAATTGTATGACATACTTTATGCCTACATAAACAAACCAAACAAAATTGCTTTTCCGGAAATGGATAAATACGATCTCGCGCTGCGGCTTTTGAGTCTGCAAAGTTCTTCAACCGCGGCAATCTTGCAGACGATTAAAGGTGTCATTAAACGGTTGGAAACCATGTCAAATACACAGGATGAGCTTGCCGAGTGGCGGCAGATGCAGACCGTTGCCGAAAGTATTACCGAGGATGCAAAAGTAAAGCAATTGCTTATTGCGCTGAAAAGCGGATTTGTGTTGATTAAAAAATCCGGTGCAAAGAAAAAGGCTGTCATTTTTACTGAAAGCGTTGAAACGCAGAAAATGCTGATGGCTGTGCTTTCCGATAAATATAAAACTTTTGTTTACAATGGTAGCACGGATTACAGCGCAATTCAGAATTTCAAAACAAGCGGAGAGATACTGATTTCTACCGATAACGGCGCAAAAGGTTTTAACCTTGAGGATGCATCTTTTGTTATCCATTACGATTTGCTCTATAACACCTTGAAAATGGAACAGCGCATCGACCGCTGTCATCGACTGGGACAGGAAAACGACGTCATTTCCTTAGCCTTCATCGATAAAAACAATTTTGCCGATGTGCGCAAATTAGAGCTTGTCAATAAGCGAATGTTGGTAGCTGACGGTGTGTTTGGAATCACCGATGAGGTGCTCGGCGGTTTTACTGATAATTTAAACACTGCGTTTGAAACAGTGTCAGAGCGTATTCGTACGAGGGCACAGGTTGAAGCCGATTATCAGCAAGTATTGGCTCAGAATAAAGCGGAAAATAAGCAGCTTGTTTCTTCTGCCGAGAATGTTCTGTTTACCACGTTCACAAAGGAACTTGCGGATAAAATCAAAATATTGCCCCGCTATATCAACGAAAAGGCGGAGCAAATCACCACCGCGCTGTGGAGTATCGTAAAATTTTTCTTTGAGCAATACAACGAGTCTCACGATGATTGTACATATGTTATCGACGATGATCAAAAAACGATAACTGCAACAGGTTATGAGAAACTGCCGGTACTGTTCTATTATTGGACAGGCAGTCGTAACAAACCTTATCAAAGCCTGAAATCCTACGGCATGGCAAAGGATTTCAAACCGCACTATGGCAGGATTACCTTAACCAGTGTAATCGGACGTGGAGTTATCCATCAGATAACGTGCGGAGATTGCGGCGCACTAACGATAGAAAGAGGAACCTGTGAACCTTGCCAAATCGGTTTGTACAGCGTCAATTTTTCATCTGCCGCAAACAGAACATCTACTGATATCCCTGTGCTTGTTGGCAAAACGCTGTCCGGCAAACTGCTGACAGAAGAACAATGTCAAGCCATTCTGAAACTTTCGGCAAAGAGCTATAGCGAGGAAGGACATAAAAGTCCGCACTGGCTGAAAATCAGCAACAAACCGCACGAACTTGATCGGCTTGTGCCAATTGATGATTTGCTCACCTTGCAGTCAGAAAAACTTTCCCCTGCACAGGCGGAGGAAATAGATAAAATAAAACTTATGACAAAGGCAAAGAAAATTGCTCTTACCTATGATTTAGATGCGCTTGACAGACAGGTAAAAACACTGGAATCTGAGCGAGACAGCATCACAAATGACCGGTTAAAACTGCTTGCAGTAGATAAAAAAATAAATCTTCTTCGACAGGAATATATGAGAAAACAGGAAAACCAGTTCTTTGACGCCATGCGGTTGGATTTGGAGTTAGAGGAACAGATTAAAGAATTTACCGAAAAAGAAAAGCTGACCGCAAGGGTCACGAGAGAGTTTGTATTGAAAGTGGAGGGAAATAATGCATAATATATTTAATGAAAAATCCCCTTTTGAAGAAGCTTTGGAGAGACAGCAACGAATATATGATAGAATTGAACAGTGCTGTCATCCTCCTATTTTGAACACGATTGGCAACGCTCTATCCCAATTTTCAGTCGCTGCCAATTCTATTTCTATTGCAAATACTTTACAGCCAATTATGCAAATAATGTCTGATGTTGCATTGAAAATACCTCGAATTGAATTTCAGCCATTAGTTTCTGTAGCTCAGCAATTATCTGAATTATATTCTCCATATTTTTTTACTGATTCTTTGCAACGAGCCATAGAACAATATCAATATCAAATTGGTGAAGTGATTCGATCTATATCCACAACATCCTTGTCATCGCTGGCATTTAATGCTATAGATTTCTCGGAGGTAGAAATATTTTCCGATATGTCTATAAAGTATGGCGAAACCGTTCTCAGTAAGGAAGAAGTGGCTCAAGAATTTGAACTGCAAATTGAAGAGCTTAAACAAAAGCCAAAATCGTTGTATGATAAATTCGAGGATGTAAAGAAAAAGTTTTGGCTGGTGTTGCTTATATTAAATCTGATTATGTTTATCCCACAAATCCCTGAAACCTGCGAGTTTTATACAGACGTGGTCGCTCAGACAAAAGCATTGTTCTTTAATGAAACGGAATATTGTTGGATTATAAAAGAACATGCCTATTTAAGAGAAGCAGCAAATTCAAAAGCAACTATAATATGCACTCTTTCGTACGATACAGAATTGGAAGTTGTATCCGAGATGCCGCGTTGGTTAGAAGTAAAATATACCGATGAATCGGGGGAGGAATATACAGGATGGGTATCCAAAATCAGTGTGGAAAGGGATCGATGAGCCGTGAATGATATATTTGTGTTTACACTTAATACGAAAGCTAAGTTGGATCAAGAGAATGTATTGTTTGATCAATCGGGAAATGTAGTCGGCAGAGTATTATCTAAAAGTCCGACTTTCAAAGATGATTATAAAGAATTCGAATATAGCGGCAATTATCATTATGAAATTGAATCAATAAAAGAAACATTTGAAAAACTTGAATGCGGAGAAATTAGACTGAATCTAAAAGAGTACAGTGTGGGTTTGTCAAATATACATTGGGTAAGAGGAGAATAAACAATGGAAAACAACACAATAGACGGATTTTCGATGAATATAGAGCAAACCAACATGGACAAGCTGAAGGCGGTGTTTCCCGAATGCTTTGCGGAGGGAAAACTGGATATAGACAAGCTGCTCAGTCTCTGTGGGGAGTACATTGACAATGATTTTGAAAAATACAAATTTGAGTGGAAGGGCAAAGCGGAATGCTTGAAACTTGCGCAGAAGCGTTCAACCGGTACGCTTAGACCCTGCCCGGAGGAAAGCGTTAATTTTGATACAACGCAAAATTTGTACATAGAGGGCGATAATCTGGAAGTTCTCAAACTTCTGCAAACCGCCTATTACCGCCGAGTGAAGATGATCTATATTGATCCGCCCTACAACACAGGCAACGACTTTGTGTATGAGGACGACTTTGCCGATCCTATGGCGCGGTATAAGGAAGTGACCCAGCAGACTACAAAATCCAATCCCGAAACCATGGGCAGATACCATACCAACTGGCTCAATATGATGTATCCCCGGCTCCGACTGGCGGCAAATCTTTTGCGGGATGACGGTGTGATTTTCATTAGTATTGATGATAATGAGGTCACAAATCTACGTAAGGTTTGTGATGAGGTGTTTGGTGAGGAAAATTTTAGGAATATAATTGCGACTCGGAGATATGACAAAAATCTTAATAGGCAATTTATGGACAATGGGTTGATGACTATGAATGTTGGACTTGAGTTTGTCTTAGTATATGCCAAAAGCTTAGACGTAAAATTAACGCCTGTATTTAAGGCTTCTTCAGACGAAAGAAGTTCTAATGGATATTGGAAAGGTTTTTGGAATAATGCTGATCGTCCAACCATGAGATATGAGATTTTAGGGTATACGCCAGAAATAGGTCAGTGGAAGTGGAAAAAGGAATTGGCGGATGAAGCAATAAACAATTACATAGATTATGTAGAAAACTATTCACAAGAAATGACTATAGAGCAATATTGGGAGAAAACAGGTAAAGTAAAAAAGTTTTTACGCAGAAATGAAAATGGAAAAGGGATGAACATGGGTGTTGAGCATTGGGTTGCTCCTACTGATGGTATTCTTCGTAATAGTAATTGGTCTGATTTACTTGCCTCAAAGCCTACAGGAGTAGATATTCCCTTTGATAGTCCTAAAAACATTGATGTGATTTCTGAGTTAATAAAATTATCTGGAGCTGAAATGGACGACATAATCTTTGACTTCTTTTCCGGCTCCGCCACAACCGCCCACGCTGTTATGCAGCTGAATGCGGAGGACGGCGGCAACCGCAAATTTATCTGTGTTCAGCTTCCCGAAGTATGCGACGAAAAATCAGAAGCCTATAAAGCCGGATACAAAAACATCTGCGAAATCGGCAAGGAGCGCATTCGCCGCGCAGGTTCAAAAATTCTTGCTGAAGCAGAGGAAAAGAATAAACAAATTCAAATCGGTGAGGAAGAAAAGCCTTTGCCCGATATAGGATTCAAGGTTTTTAGGCTGGACACCTCCAACCTGAAAACATGGGACAGCACTCCTGTTACAGAAGAGGAGATGCAGATACTGTTCGACCGCATGAACGGTATGATCCACCACGTTAAATCCGACCGAACCGACATGGATATGATTTATGAAATCATGCTGAAATTGGGCGTGCCGCTGACATACAGTGTAAATCAAATTGAGGTGAACGGAAAAGCTGTTTACGCTGTCGGCGAAGATTGCCTTTTGCTCGTCTGCCTTGCGGAAGATGTTCGCCCGGAAGATGTAGAAGCAATGGCAGAATACGCCCCGGCAAAGCTCATCATCGCCCGCGATAGCTTCAAAGATGATACCGCCATGGCAAACGCCCACTATATCCTGCGGGATAAGGGCATTGAATTGAAGTTGGTGTGAGGGAGAGTATATAAATGAAAGCTGCAAGAATGGATATTAGTAATATAGATATGTCAACACCTTTTACAAAAATGGTTGATGAGGACATTCAAAAATGTGAAATCTTACTTAACGATTCTTACGATGAAGCAGAATGGAAAGACTTACATGTTGAACTTACGGCAAAATATACTTCGCACCTTGCGGATATTGGGTCGGATATGTATGATTTTTTTGCTCAAGGAAACTTTTTTGATGTGGATTCAATGGGCGAAAATGCTTTGCGTCATAATCTTTTTGTATTGAAAAATAAGCTAACTGCATTTAAAAATTTTGGGTATAGAAGTAGAATACATACTACAAGCGGAAATGGTATTGAAATTCAAAACAATTTGACTGCCACACAAACACAGACAATAAATATCACATTTGAGGATATTAGACGGCAGATTGAGGAAATGACAGGCTTATCAGATGCCGAAACACAAGAGACGTTGACTAAAATCGATGAGATTAAAGCAATAGTTGAGTTAAAAGAGCCTAAAAAAACTAAATGGCAAAAAATTAAACCAATACTCACATGGCTTGCAGATAAAAGCGTAGATGTGGGAGTTGCATTGCTACCGTTAATTATGAAGATAGGTGGCTGATTTATGAAACTCAAATTTAAAAATCAAGACTTCCAAACAGACGCGGTAAACGCTGTTGTGGATCTGTTTGCCGGGCAGGAAAAGACGCGTAGCACCTTTTCGGTGGTGGAAGAAAAACAGCTTTCGTTGATGAATGATTTAGGGATTGGCAACGCACTGTACATAGACGGGAAGGCAATATCCGATAATATGCACGTTGTTCAGAAGCGGAATAAGCTGTCCATGACACCGGATGCGACTGATATGCAATTCTGTATTGAAATGGAGACCGGTACGGGTAAGACATATGTGTACACGAAAACCATTTTTGAATTGAACCGCAAGTACGGATTTACAAAATTCATCATCGTTGTGCCGTCTGTTGCCATTCGAGAGGGCATATACAAATCCTTTGAGATCACAAAGGAGCATTTCGGGCTGCAATATGATAATATCCCCTGCCGCTATTTTATCTATAATTCCGCAAAGCTATCCGATGTACGGCAATTTGCCACAAGCGCAAACATCGAGATAATGATTATCAATATTGACGCATTCAAAAAGTCTGAGAATATCATCAATCAGGCGCAGGACAAGCTGAATGGAGAAACCGCCATGCGGTATATACAGGACACAAATCCTATCGTTATTATTGACGAGCCGCAAAGCGTTGACAATACGGTTAAAGCAAAAGAAGCGATTGCTTCACTGAATCCTTTGTGCGTATTGCGATATTCTGCAACGCACAGAGAAAAAATCAATCTGCTTTACCGTTTGACGCCTGTGGACGCTTATCAAATGGGACTTGTCAAGCAGATTTCCGTTTCTTCTAATCAGGTGTCCGGCGGATTTAATCAGCCGTATGTGCGGTTAGTGTCTGTATCAAACGATAAAGGTTTCCGGGCGAAAGTAGAAATGGACGTTAGAGGTAAGAACGGTGCAGTGTCTCGTAAAACGGTCACAGTCAAACCGGGAGACGACTTGTTCCTGCTTTCCGGCGAGCGTGAGCTTTACGAGGGGTATTCTATTGCCGGAATTGACTGCACACCGGAATACGAACATATTGAGTTCGGTAACACCGAAGAAGTCGCGCTGGGCAAAGCTATCGGAGATATCGATGAGAATATCGTCAAACGAGCGCAGATTCGCCGCACCATTGAAGCGCATTTGGATAAGGAGTTGCGATACACTGACAAGGGCATTAAAGTGCTGTCGCTGTTCTTTATTGATAAAGTTGACAAGTACCGCCATGAGGACGGTATGCCCGGCATCTATGCGCAGATGTTTGAGGAATGTTATTTGGAGTTACTTGCAAAGCCGAAATATGCACCGATTCGAGAGCGGTTTGCAGCGGATGTTTCCAAAATACACAACGGCTATTTTTCTCAAGATAAAAAAGGCCGTTTGAAAGATACAAAGGGTGACACATTGGCAGACGATGATACCTACAACACCATTATGCGTGATAAAGAATGGCTGCTCAGCTTTGAATGTCCGCTGCGGTTTATCTTTTCTCATTCCGCATTAAAAGAAGGCTGGGATAATCCCAATGTATTTCAGGTATGCACATTGATCGATCAAAAATCCACTTTTACCTGCCGTCAAAAGGTCGGGCGGGGGTTGCGCTTGTGCGTCAATCAGGATGGTGAACGGATTGAGGATAAGAATATCAATATCCTTCACGTAATGGCAAATGAGAGCTTTGCGGAGTTTGCCGATACGCTGCAAAAGGAAATTGAGGACGAAACGGGTGTGAAATTCGGCGTATTGCAGCTTGATTTGTTTGCCGGAATGGTTTATGAAGACAAACGCGAGGTTGAACGAACGGTAACGCCGGAACAGGTGCAGCAGATTATATCTACGGTTGAAACGGTTATGCCGAGTGCGGAAAATAAGCCTTCTGTTGCCGACTTGCGCCGGGCGCTTGCGGAAAATCAAGTAGAATTTGCTGCAGAGCTCGCGCCTGTATTACCAAAAGTACAGGAGATATTAGAGAAAAGCGAACCGGAAGAGCTTGTGAGTGCTGAATCTCTGTCGAATATTACTTATATCGAAACCGTGACCGAAGAAAAAGAGGTTACCTATGAAGATGCGCAGGAACTGATGATGCATTTTGAGCAAAAGGGTTATATTACGAGTTCCGGTAAAATGAAAGACACGATGAAAAACGCTCTAAAAAACGGGACACTGGACTTGCCTGAAAAGTACGAAACAGCAAGACAGCGTTTTGAGAGCATTATCACAAATGCTGACCGCAAACCGCCTGTGCGTGATGCCTCGAAGGATGTAGTGGTATGCATTAACAAGCAGGTTATGATATCTCCGGAATTTTTGGAGTTGTGGAGTAAAATCAAACAAAAAACAGCCTATCGTGTTTCTATCGATACCGATGCACTGATTGAAAATGCTGTCAAAGCGCTGAAGGAGATGCCCGCTATTCCCAAGACACGGCTTATCTCTCAAACAGCCGATATTCATATTGAGAATGCGGGCATCTCCCATACTGAACGGGAAATGCGGACAGTGGATATTGAAAATTCATATCAGTCATTGCCGGATCTGATTACAGCGATTAGTGACGAAACGCTGCTCACGCCTGCAACTGTGAATGAAATTTTGATCCGCAGCGGACGGCTGGGCGATTTTCTGAATAACCCCGAAACATTTTTGGAGAGAGCTACGGAAATTATAAAGAATAACCGTCATGCGTTGGCAATCGACGGTATCAGCTATATCAAGCTGGACGGACAGGAATATTACGCGCAGGAGATTTTTGATACCGAGGAATTTATCGCAAATCTTGATCGCAATGCAGTAAAGGTCGATCACAGTGTATATGACTATATCGTCTATGACAGCAGTTCAATCGAGCGTCCATTTGCTGTGGCGCTTGATAACGATCCTGATGTAAAGATGTTTTTCAAAATCCCGGACCGTTTTAAAATCGAAACTCCGATCGGAACCTATAACCCCGACTGGGCGGTGTATCTGACAAAAAACGGCGTGGAAAAACTGTACTTTGTTTTGGAAACCAAAGGCAGCACCAACTTTATGGATCTGCGAACACGCGAACAGCTTAAAATACACTGCGGTAAAAAGCACTTTGAAGCATTGGATAATGGAATTGAATTGCAGGTAGCTACGGGATGGAATGAATTAAAGTCTACACTGTGATAAATGAGGATTATTAATGAAAAATAAATTTAGTGTGTTAAAAGAATACTTTGGACACGATTTTTACCGTGTGGGACAGGAGCAAATAGTAGATTCTCTTCTTTCCGGCAGAGATGTTCTTTGTATTATGCCAACAGGTGCAGGAAAATCTATTTGTTACCAAGTTCCAGCATTGATATTTGAGGGGATAACTATTGTTGTTTCACCTCTGATATCTCTGATGAAGGATCAGGTCAGTTCTCTTGTACAGTCCGGTGTTGCGGCCGCTTATATCAACAGTTCTTTGTCACCCAACCAATACGCAAAGGTTTTGCAAAACGCAGTTGCCGAAAAATATAAAATCATATATGTAGCCCCTGAGCGGCTTGCAACACGGGAATTTTTAAATGTATGCGAAAAAGTTAATATTTCCTTGATTGCAGTCGATGAGGCTCACTGTGTATCACAATGGGGACAGGACTTCAGACCAAGCTATCTGAAAATCACTGAATTTATTTCCTCTCTTTCACATCGCCCGATAGTCGGAGCGTTTACGGCAACTGCTACCGATGAAGTAAAGGCGGATATAGCAAGAATCTTACAGCTTCATAGTCCGTTTATGATCACTACCGGCTTTGACCGTCCTAATTTATTCTTCGGTGTTGAAAAGCAAAATTCCAAACCGCTCAAACTCCTCGAATTAGTGAAAGAACGAACAGGAAAATCCGGAATCATATATTGCGCTACAAGAAAAACGGTTGAAGATGTGTGCTTGTTGCTTCTGGAAAACGGATTTTCTGCAACAAAATACCATGCCGGATTATCAGAAGATGAACGCAGAATCAATCAGGATGATTTTGTCTATGACCGCAAACCGATTATGGTAGCTACTAATGCTTTCGGTATGGGTATAGATAAATCTAATGTGGCTTTCGTCATTCATTATAATATGCCGAAAAATATTGAGAGCTATTATCAGGAAGCCGGGAGAGCCGGACGTGACGGAGAAAATGCCGATTGTATATTGCTATATGCTCCGCAGGATGTTCGGACAAATCAATTTTTAATTGAAAATACTGAGCCAAATCCAAATCTGACCGAAGACGAACAGCTTATCGTTCGCAAACGCGATTTGGAACGACTGAAATACATGACATTTTACAGTACAACAAGTGATTGCTTGCGCCATTATATTCTTAAATATTTCGGAGAAAAAAGCAGCACATACTGCGGGAATTGTTCTCATTGTTTATCTAATTTTGAGACTGTGGACATTACTATAGATGCTCAAAAGATATTATCCTGTATAGCAAAGACCGGACAGCGTTTCGGCAAAAAAATGATAATTGATATATTGCGTGGAAGTAAAAATGCGCGGTTGTTATCGTTAGGTTTGGATAAACAGTCAACATACGGTCTCATGTCGGTTCAAACTGAAAAGAGAGTTCGAGATATAATTGATTACCTTGATGAAAAAGGATATATCATTGTTGACAACTCGGAGTATCCGGTTTTGAAATTGACTTCAACAAGTTATGATGTTTTGCATGGGAATATTTCTTTGATGATGAAGATTGTGAAGCAACAGCAGAAAAAAATAGTAAATACAGGTAGTGAAGTTAAGGCAACTATGTTAGACGAACTTAAACAACTACGAAAAAAGATTGCATCAAAGCAAAATGTACCTGCATATGTCGTTTTTTCGGATGCTACACTTGTAGACATGTGCAAAAAATGTCCTCATACTCCGGATGAATTTTTAGAGGTCTCAGGTGTCGGAAAAGCGAAGCTTGATAAATATGGCAAAGAATTTATAGATATCATTGTCGAGTTTGATGGTGAAAATGACAGTTAACATTCTAAATACAGAACGAAAATATATGCAGGGAGTAATTAAAAATTATGACGGAATTTAAATATTGTTCGCTTCTTCAACAAGCATATAAAAAGTTAAAATCCAGTGTTTTCTTTGATAAAACACAATTGATTCTTCGTGACAAAATTGTAGAATACGAAGTTTCTCCTAAATTTGATTCTCAATTTAAAAGACTATCGCAAAAAATCGAGACGGAAGAATGGGAGGATATCATAAACTCTATTGGTTTTATATCATATCCCAAAGCTATTAAAAATTCGTCGAAAAAAGGATTTATCTCAAACTGGAATAACAATATTACTGAAGTGGATAAACTACAGTATTTTATGGATATGAATGTTGAGGGATATATTTTAGGGATAGTATGGTTACTCATTATAGGCAATAAGATAGATAACAAAATTTACGAACATTCATATGGTAATCGTATGCGTAAAAATCTGCTTGACGATAATGGGCAGCCTACATATTCTCCTTATTTATTTGAACCATATTTTCAACAGTATGAAAGTTGGAGAGATACAGCATTAAACTATGCGCAGAAGTCTTTAAATAAAAATCAAGATGTCGTTATACTTATGCTTGATTTTCAAAGATTTTTTTATCAAGTCGATATTAGTCAAGATGAATTGACTAGTTTTGTCGATACCATTATAAATGATGAAGACTGTCAACTCGATGATGAATATAAAAAACTTGCTTCCGGTTTGACGCGGTTTATTTGGAATGTAATAGAAAGATATAGTAACACACTTCGGATGGAATGCCCAAATCTTATTGAGAACCGTAATGTTTTGCCGATAGGGTTTTATCCATCCAATGTATTGTCAAACTTTGCGTTGAGTAAGTTTGATGATGCTTTAATCAATGGTTGGAATCCAATATATTATGGTCGATATGTTGATGACATAATTATCGTCGAAAAGGTAGAGAAAAACAGTTATATATACAAAGAAGCCAAGACCGGAAATTTGACTGCTGATGAGGTTATACAGCATTATCTAACCAACTGTAATGCATGGCAGAAAAGGGATTGCTGTTGTAAAGATAACAAGAATAACGGCTTATTATTAATACCTGAAAAGTCTACTGATGAAACAAATGAGGAACGATCAAATTCGGATGATAATAACGAAATTATTTATACAGTGAATCCAACATATAATCAGTTTATGAGGTCAAAAATTCTTGTACAGCAAGAAAAAGTTAAAATTTTCTATTTCAATTCGGCACAATCAGATGCCCTTCTTTCATGTTTTAAAGAAAAGCTTTATAAAAATAAGAGTGAGTTTCGCTTTTTGCCCGAAGATGAAGCTGTATTTCAAAATGATGATTATACGGAAATTTTTAGCTTGAGCGAAAAAGATGGTCCAAACAAACTCAGAGGTGTTGACAATATTGCTGTTGATAAATTCATGCTTTCTAAATATTTAGGCAAATATATGCGAGTTAGTGGATTGATACACGATAAACTAGAAAAGCAATTTGATGCAGATATTGAAAAAATATTTACCAATCAGGTAACGGTTGAAAACTATTTGGTTTGGGAAAAGGTTTTAGAGATTTTAATAATTAACGATAAATTTGAAACATATCTAAAATTTGTTAATCGCATAGTACAGGCAATTAATAAAATATGCATTGTTGATACTGATGGAGATATAAGCAAATTGCGGATTACTCTATACGGAATACTTGCTTCCGCTATTTACAGAACTTTATCTCTTTCCTGGGGCAAAGAGTCAAAAAAATTAAAGCAAGAAATAGAAAAAATAGCGCCGGATATATCTAGTTTTGAATTTAGTGAAATGAAGATAGAACAGATGAATAAATCATATTGCAAAACACGTATGTGTGATAAATATGCAATGCCGGTACTAATCGATGGATTCCTTGATGGTAATAATGATACTATATTTGATGACCAATCTATAAACTGTACAAATTTTGAAACCGTTAAAAATTCAAACTATATTTTTGATTATTTTGATAATTGTGAGAAGGATTATATGTTCTATCCATATCTGATTACAATGAATGACTTGACGATTTATGGTATTCTGAAAAAGCTTAAATATCAGAATGGAGATCTTAACGACGAAGATATAAACGGTTATAAAAAACGCTATCTCGAATTAAACTACTGCAATCATTCGGATGATAGCAGCATCAATAAAATTGTAAGGGCTAAGTCAATTCCTATGGCGGGAAAGCAGACTGTGGCGATTAAAGTCGAAAATAAAAAGTTCGACAATATAAAAATTGCCATAGCAAATACTATTTTGCGTGAATCGGATTTTGAAAAAGTGTTGAAAGATTGTCCGAATCGAAATTATCAAAGATATAAGCAGCTTGCAGAAACTGTTAACGAGGCAATCCGGTGTAAAGCTGATATGTTGGTTTTGCCAGAGGGGTATCTGCCGTTTGAATGGCTTCCAATTTTGGCAAGGACATGTGCAAAGAACCAAATAGCAATTATTACTGGAATTGAACATTTGAAATTTAAATCAAATGATGATACTACAAACCCATCAATAAATAATCTAACAGCAGTTGTTTTACCTTTCGTTGAGGATGATTATAAATTCAGTTATATTCATTTTCACAAAAAAGTGCATATTGCTCCTCATGAAAAAGAAAAAATTGAGAGTTATGGCTGCAAAGTCAGAGAAGGAGAAGGTTACGAGTTATATGATTGGAATAACTTTTGGTTTTCTGTTTATTGTTGCTACGAGTTATCATCTATCTCTGATAGATCAATATTTCAGTCATATATCGATGCACTGATTGCTGTAGAATGGAATAAAGATACCAATTACTATAGCAACATCGTTGAATCGCTATCGCGGGATTTACATTGTTTTTGTATACAGGTTAATACCTCTGAATTTGGCGACAGTAGAATTACAAGGCCGTCTAAAACTGAGGAACGGGATATACTCAAAGTAAAGGGCGGAAAAAATTCTGCTGTGTTAATTGACACTATTGATATTTCCGGATTAAGAGAATTTCAAATCAAAGGTAATATGCTACAGGCAAAATCTCCCGATTCGAAGTATTATAAACAAACCCCTCCGAATTTTGATTCTAATATTGCAAAACTAAAACAACAATATGCATTATGGAATGAATTTGATTCTAAGGCATAAAATCTCTGGACTTCCGCACCTTTCTGTGGTATTGTGTTGTACTGCAAGGAGGTGCGGATATGGCACAGATAAGCATTGCTGAAATTTACAGCGGTGAAAAGTACGGAGTTATAAGTGCGGCAATTACAGATTACATGACAAGCGGTCGATCGTCGGAGTACGATAATCGGACTTGGGTTGACATGTTGCTTGTGAAGCATTCGTTAATTGCGGCAGACAAAATGAAAATTGAGGACGACACAGTATCGGGGATAACCGATACTGTGTCGTCCTCTTCTTATGTGAGGTGGGACGATGACAACACTTGAAGATTTATATTACGGCAACATTATCCCTGGGGAACACAGTTTTAAGCGAGGGAGCGCATACAGTGAGGTGTTAGGATATATCATCCGACATCAGAATGATTTGCTGGCAACGCTTACAGATCAGCAGAAAGAAATATTCGAAAAACTCAAAGACTGCGAATCAGAGCTGCACAGCATGAATGAGCTGCAAGCATTCACTGATGGATTTAAACTTGCAGCAAGACTGCTCATCGAAGTGATGCAGGACACAGAAGCAAACGACAACTGACAATCAGATAAGCGGTGCAGTGAATGTATAAGTAATCTGTACCGCTTGTCTTTTGCATATGAAAATTTAATCACCTTATTTTTACATCTCGACATAATTCTGTTGAATAATGTGGTATAATGAAGACACCGTGAGGCGAGTGTGAACAGCGCTTGGTGTCTTCCCGAAAATTCACCTCGCAGGCTTGCGCCTCCGTTTTGTCTGGCAAATCAGACAAAATCGGTGATTTTTCCTAAGTTTCATGGTATAATAGTAAAAACGACTTAAAAGGAAAGATATACATATGACAGACCGAACGGCTTTGCTTGAAAAAAACGGCACACCCACGTTAGATGAACTGAAAGAGCATTTTCATAAGCACGATTTTTCAGCACAGGTGTCCGGATATGACTTTGATCATGCGTCAGGTGAGCAAAGCAAATTGTATATGCGCACGAAGAAGTTTTTTCTAAAAGCATGGGAGGAGCAGTTAAAAATACTTGCCAATCGCGGCTCGATGCTCAACTTCACTGAATTTTCACCGATAGGCTGCTTGGAATCTGCGGAGGAAAAGCTGGTAGCCGGAACAGTCATGGGGCTTATGGCAAACGATGAGTTATCATCTGAAATCATAGACTCTGTACTGACTGAAATGGAAGAACCGTTGACAAAGGAAATGGAATCCTATGCTGATGAGCTTCATAAATCTGTATGTGAGCTGACCGACGAAGAAATCGAATATGCAACGGACAAGTTTTCGGACATCTTCCTTTCCAAAATGATGAATCTGTTTATGAAAACACAAAGTGTTCCGGAAATCATGAATCTCTCAAAAGAAATCGGCGCGGAGGAAGATTTCAATAAGAAAATCCGAAATAATTTTGACCGCACTGCATTTGACCGAAAGTGGAATCAATTCAGATTGCATGTAGAAGAATTGCTTTCGTTAGAGCAGTTGAAAGAAGATGGTGTTGAGATTCCTGATACTTTCAAAGAATCAGAAAGCATGTCGGACGAGCAGCTTGAAGACCTCTATCTGCAAACGCTCGACAGCACACAGCGTGAAATCTATCGTTATCGAAAAAGCAATATGACACAGAAAGAGATCGCACAGGCGCTTGGATATAAAACGCACAGCGCCGTTTCAAAGCAAATGAAAAAGATGCTTGAAAAGTTTTATGAAATGAAGTCGAAAATGGAATAAGCACGATTTTTTATCCTCTGAAAGAATTTTTCGGAGGATTTTTTGTTTTGCAGGAACATTTTTGTGATTTTCTGTATGGTACTTATGGAGAGATAAAAATCTACGCAATAACAAAGGCTCCCGTCTAAAAAAGGCGGGAGCTTTTGTGTTGCAAAAATTCAGAAGGAGGTTTTCAAAATGAACGAAACCAAAACCAAACTCACCGTCGTCGATGGTGAAACATTGATGGACATGAAGCTTCCGCCGACGAAGTTTTGTGTCGACACACTTTTGCCTCAGGGGATTTCCATGCTCGGCGGAGCGCCGAAAATCGGCAAATCGTGGATGGTGCTTGATCTCTGCGTCCGCATTGCAAAGGGCGAGACGATTTGGAATCTACCGACGTACAAAGGCACAACGCTGTATCTCTGTCTGGAAGATCCGCTAAGCAGAGTGCAGCAGCGGCTGTGCGTCCTCACTGATGATGTTCCCGAAAACGCATATTTTGCTACAGCCGCCGGAACGCTGGCGGACGGGCTGTGTGAGCAGATACGGAGTTTTGTATCGGAACATCCCGATACGGTACTGGTTGCTATCGATACCTTTCAGATTGTCCGCGCAAACAACACCGACACATCCTACGCAAACGATTACGATGAGGTCAGACAGATGAAACATCTTGCGGACGAGCTGAGCATTTCTATTCTGCTTGTGCATCATTTGCGAAAGCAAGGTGACAGCGATCCGCTGAACAAACTCTCCGGCACAACAGGAATCAGCGGAGCGATGGATGCGATATTCGTGCTTGATAAAAGCAAGCGGAACGCAGAGATGGCAACGCTCGTTTGTACGGGCAGAGATATTGAATACCGTGAAATGGAGATGAGGCTGTCAAAAGAAAACTGCATCTGGAATCTTGTCTCCGACAGTCTTGAAAATCCGCAGATGAGACTGCCTGATGAAATGGTATCGCTTGCCCGGTTTATGAAAGAGATAAAAACATTCAGTGGAACAAACAGTGAGTTTGCAGAATTATTCCACTCGTGCTGCGGAAAACAACTATCTGCAAAAAGCCTTAAGCAGATGATGAACCGCTGGCGGTATTCGCTTGAGGAATACGGCGTGCAGTATACAAACCACAGGAGCAATGGTCAGCGGCTTGTTGATATTTTCTATTCCTCTGTCAGTGACGAAAGTGCCGTAAGTGACGGAAGAACATGGGGTGGTAAATCCTGCGTTCCTTCCGTCCCTTGCGCCCCTGTGAGCGAACGTGAGCCGTTTTCAGCGAGATTAGCGGATGAAACGGAAAAGTACCCGAGCGCAGGATAAATCGGCGTGTTTCGCCCGTGAAACGCGAATCTTCCAACCGCACCGATTATTCAAATCAGGTGATAAAGCACGGAGGCATTACCGACTTATTCCCGGTCTTTGACCGGGGCAAGCAGAGCGCCCGGCTGTCCGCCGTCGTCGCAATCATCGGGCAGAAGCCCAAACCCACTTTTTTAAGGAGATAATATTAATGGCTGAAAAACGAAAAAGAAATCAGACGCTGACGATCCGTCTGACTGAAAAAGAAAAACAAATGATTCACCGAAAAGCAGCGCGTGCAAAACGCAGTCTCACCGACTATATTGTTGCACTGGCGCTTGAAACGCCTATCAATGTAGCTGAAGATCTAAAGCCGCTGCTTATTGAGCTAAAACGCATAGGTAACAACATAAATCAAATCACGGCAAAGATCAATTCGGGTGTCTTTCAATCCTACAACTTTCAGGATGTGATCGATATGCAGAAAGAGTTTTATCAAAAACTTATCGAGGCGGTGCAGAAACACTGATGGCTACTGTCACCTATATTAAAGAGTCCAGGCAAAGCATCAGTGCGATGAAAGGTCTTATTGACTACTGCCTGCAAAATAAAAAGGTTTATGATCCGAGTATCGGGCGCAGGCTTGTCAGCGGTATCAACTGTAACGGTGAAAATTCTTTTACGGAATTTACGGCAACGAAAAAGGCATACGGCAAAACAAACGGAATTAATTTTTATCAGTATGTTCAGTCTTTTTCGCCAAGCGAAAATGTTTCACCCGAAAAAGTTCATCAGATCGGATTGGAATTTGCCGCCGAGGCTTGGAAAGGATATGAGGTTCTTGTTGCAACGCACTGTGACGCGGAGCATATTCACAATCATTTTGTAATCAATTCTGTCAGTTATCGGGACGGATATAAGCTGAGACAGGATCGTCAGACTTTGAAAAAACTGAGAAAAATGAGTGACGATATCTGCGAGTGCAACGGTCTTTCTGTTCTGAAACCTTACGGAAGTGACAGCACAAAGCTTTCGTCAAGAGAATATCGTGCGGCTGAAAAAGGTCAGAGCTGGAAATTCAGACTGATGGCTGATATCAATAGGTCGATGGATAAAAGCGGTTGCCGTGCGGATTTTATCCGTGAAATGAAACAGCGCGGATATGAAATCACATGGACGGATGAGCGTAAGTATATCACATTTACATGTCCCAACAAAATGAAGTGCAGAGATATTAAACTGCACGATGAAAAATATTTAAAGGAGAATATCGAATATGAACTACAACTCAGAGAACGCATCGCAGAAAAACAGCGTGCTGAATTCCCTGATACAGAAGAATTCCGACTCTATAGAAAAGTTGGAAATGAAACCGTATCAGCCGATCGTATACGCTATACCCGTAGAACAGCGGAGCGAGGAAATGAATCTCTTGAAGCAGGCGGCGCAGTTTCAACCGACGCTTTACAGTATGATCGAGAAATTAGCGACATGGAAGGAAGTAGACAACCGCTTTCAGGAGATACAGAATATCGAAGCGGAGTATATGGACGAGACAGTTTCAAATTTGAAAGAGGAAAATCAAAAGACGACAGCAAAGCTGATTTCGGAGAACAGGGATACGGTTCGTCTTTTGCAGGAGAACATGCAACAGGCTGGGAAGATTCAAGAAGAATTTATTTCACAGCTATCGAAAATAACGGACAGCAAAACCGAGAAGCTGGAACAGGTAATTTCCCGTATGCGCCGTCGGATATTGCAAATCGTTATCGGCACGTCGGCAGCGTCGGTTCTGCTGTCGGTCTTGGTGTCCGCGGTATTTTGGAAACTGGTTCAGTAATTGAAGATACAGCGGAAGATTCCGAGGAACGCCGAAAACGGATCGAAGCACAGGAAACTGCGTCAAATATCGGCGCAGCGCTCGGTCTTGCAATCGGCGCGGTATCGGCAATGGCTGAATACAGCGGAGCTGATGAAGAACAGTCCGATGAAAATGAATTTGATTTGAAAATGTAAAGGAGAGCCTATGAACAAAAAAGAATACGAAAGATCGCTTTGCAAATATCCTGCGGCGCTGACTGCCGCCGAAGTGTCTGAGATACTGAGAGTCAGTATCAAAACCGTGTACAAGCTCATCAAAGAAAAATCTCTGCCGTCGGTTAAGGTCGGCAGAGAAAACCGAATTGCAAAATCGCACCTGATAAATTATCTGCGGCAAATGGATAAGAGCGATTCGCACCCCAAAGTATACTTTTTTGAAAAAACTCGGGATAATCTCTGGACTTGCAGACAGACTTGTGATATTGTCTGTGTCGGCGAAAAAACGAAAATCAAAAAAGGAGCGATGATAAATGGAAACACGAAACACCCTTGCGGCAAGCGTGCAAACTAAAAAAGGCAGACTGTACGCCGTGATACAGGTGAAGGAAAACGGCAAGGCAAAATCGGTATGGCGATCCCTGGGACTGCCCGAGGACACCGGAAAATCAAAAATCAACAAAGCGTTTAGGGAGGTAGTTAAAAAGTTTGAAAACGAGTACGCTGAGCAGATTGCCAGAAGCGGCAGACCTGCGTCGGACATCCCCGTGTTCGATTATATGTGTGCCTACCTTAAAAAGGCTGAATCAACTCTTCAAAAGAATACAATTCAAAGCTACCACATGATGATCTACGGAAAGATCAGGCGGTATTTTGAGCCGAAACCGCACCTGACAGTCGGCTCGATCACGGCGAGGGATATTGAAAAATTTTATGAGCATCTGTTCTCGCAAAATGTGGTTGCCAACACGGTAATACACTACCACGCGATTCTGCGGAGAGCTTTTCAGCAAGCGTTCAAGGATGAACTGATCGACGCAAATCCATTCGACCGAATCGAGCGCCCGAAGAAAAACAAATTCCACGGCGAGAATTATTCCGAAGAAGAGCTTGTCGCACTTCTGGAACTGACGCGATCAGACTGTATCTATCCTGCGATCATGCTCGGCGGCGGTCTCGGACTGAGGCGCAGTGAAGCGCTTGGAGTACGATGGTCGAGAATTGATTGGGAAAAGAAAACGGTTCTGCTCGATACAAAAATCGTTGAATACAAGGTGAACGGTGAAAAGGTGGTAGAGCCTGTTGAAGAAATGAAAAATAAATCGAGCCGACGGACTCTCCCGCTGCCCGAACCTGTACTCGAAATGCTGTCGGAAGAAAGAGAAAAGCAAACGCTGTACCGCAAAATGTTCAAGGGTAGCTATAACCGCAAGTATGACGATTATGTCTGCGTAAACGAGCTGGGCGAGCTGATAAAACCGTCCTATGTGACACAGCATTTCAGCGATCTGCTGAAGAAATACGGACTGCGGCACATACGCTTCCATGATCTCAGACACACATTCGCGAGTATTCTTATCGGGCAGGATGTGCCGCTGATCAATGTGTCAAACTTCCTCGGGCACAGCGATTTGTCAACCACGGCGAATATATATGCTCACCTTGATAAAGCAAGTAAGCAGGGCAGTGCGGATATCATAACGGGGATATTGAATAAATCAAAAGATTAATGCACCTCGTGAAAACGGGTGCATTTTGCTAAGAGAAAGGATGATTTTATATATGGATGAGAAAAAATATATGAGCGGAAGTCAATTGAGACAATACCTGCACATTTCCACACGGAAGATGAAATATTTGATGGATCATAATTATATACCGCATGAGAACATGGGACACGCAACGCATAAGTATCGGGTGCTTGTGGAGGATGCGGAGAAGTTCAAATACCGTATGGATAACGAGATAGGCTTTCTTGCCGAACTGAACGGCATGTTTTCTAACCGTACCGAGCGGTATCCGCGACCGCTGATCGAGGTAACGGAAGAAAACTGCAACGCATTCCGAGCATGGCTTGAAAAAGAATGGGCAGAGTTTCCCGATGCTTTGCCTGCAAAAACAGCTGTCACTCTGATAGGATGTCAGCCGCAAAGGATATATGAACTGATAAAAGAAAATGTACTGCACGGAATTAAAATCGGTGCAGTACAGTACATACCGAAAACGGAGTTTATCTCCTATGCCGCTTCGCCGGGGAAGTTATCAAAACCCGCAAGCGATGCGTACCGGGAGTTGATAGGGAAGTTTAAGAAACGGCAGTGCAGAGAAAATGAGAAGCGATGTAGAAAAACTAATATTGCAAACTCAAAATAAATTATATATTGCAGATGTTTATTCTTGTATCCTTCTTTACCTATTTTTTATCAATCGATTCCATTCTTTTAATAATTTCGCTTTATTTTGGGATACATATTTTATTGCGAGTTTATTTTTGCTGCGATTATTTAAAGAACCAGTAGTTTCTAAAGATTCTAAGGAAATTAGCATATCCTTCCCACTATACGATACATGTATATGAGGGAAAAATAGATGATTATTTTCATCCGTATGAAAATAAAATATAACACCGTCTTTTTCATCATATCGGTATGCATTGTTTATTGCTGTAACTTCAGAATAAATAACCGAAGATATATCACGAGAAATCTCTTTGCCTTTCTCAATTGGAATTATGCCTTGACTGCTAATAAAATACAGTCTTCCATATGATTCATTAAAATTGTGACCGCAATCTTCAAGGACATTAAAAAATGAGCTCCAAAACTCATCATTAAATGATTGTCGGTATTCAATTATACCGAGATTCTTTTTACATACATTATTTATGTAGATAATATTAATGTTACTTGTGAATAGAGTTTCCATCGTAATCACTCCAGAAGCAATTAAATAAAGGGAAATCCGATATCGGATTTCCCTCTGGCGGGCAGGACTGCGCGAAATTTGAACACAATTCCTCCCCCTGCTCAACTGCGTCCTCAGCTATTTTGAGCGATATTTTATTGTTCTCTCCACTGAAATTAAGGCACAGCAATAATCTGCCGTCGTCGTAAAGGTATGCGGCTTTCAAGAATGTTTCTACAAGAAATATTCTCCATGACACATCTTGAGTGTCACCGTTGCGGAAACGGCTCAAAAAATAAATGACTTCTGTGCGTTTGAGAATAGGGGCAGAAATCTTTGCTTGCACTATGCCTTTTTCAAGGGATGCTTTTTCTGCTTCAAGTTCAACTATTCTACTTTTTACGCTGTCGGTAACAAAACCGCTCTCAATGACATCCATCATGTTTTTTATTGATGATTCTACTTTGTGCAGCTTATCCTCGAGCCCTTGCAATTCTGTTTGCACGCGATCCTTTTCCTGCCATTCCATGTAACGATCGGCAAAGGCGTTGATAACATCGTCATCGTTTGCGATTTCTGCAAGCTTCTGAACAATGAGGTCTTCTGCCCATTGCTTGGAAGCTCTTTTTTTATCGCATTTTTTTAGTCTGCGATTATTGCAGGTATAATATTGATATACTTTGCCCGACCTGCTTGTGCCGCCATCTCCGGTCATTAGTTCACCGCAATGACCGCAGAACAGCTTTCCCGTCAATAGGAAACCGCCCTCGATTTTTTTTGCTGCAGGTTTTTCATGATGTTTTGCTACCATCTTTTGAACCTGTTCAAATAACTCTTTTGATACGATTGCAGGTATTCCGTCTTCCACTCTTATGTCAGCATATTTATACACACCGCAATATTTTTCATTTTTCAATATTTGTCTGAGCGAATTTTTATTAAAGGGTTTTCCTGTTATAGTTCTGAAACCTTCTTCATTGAGCTTGCGATAAATATCTGTCGCCGGTTTGCCTGATGCATACTCTTCGAAGATGCGTTTAACTACAGGAGCGGTTGCAGGATCTTGCTCGTATCGACCATCATGACCGGGGCGCAAACCATATGTTCTTTGACCGAGCCAGCCGAGTTTCAGTGCAGAGTCATACAATCCCCTTTTTACATTTTGACTGAGGTTTGCAGAATAATATTCGGCATATCCTTCCATAACTGATTCAAGTATGATTCCTTCAGGACCGTCCGGGATGCTTTCTTTAGCATAAATGACACGTACTCCATTCTGCTTTAACTTTGCTTTGTATATAGCCGAGTCATACCTATTGCGGGCAAAACGGTCACTTTTCCATACAATCAGAATTTGAAACTGTCCTTTGGAGCTGTCGCGAATCATACGTTGAAAATCCGGTCGCTTGTCATTTGTGCCTGTGAGTGCGTGATCTGCATATTCGCCGATTACATTCAGACCGAGCCGAGTTGCATATTCTCGGCATTCGCGGAGCTGACCTTCGATGCTTTCCTCACGTTGTCCACTTGAAGAAAAACGAGCATAGATTACTGCATTATCTTTATATGCCATTGTTTTTAAGCTCCTTTCATTAACGCATATATTCTGTCAGAATTTGTCGGGGATTCATTACCTACGTTATCTACTCACAAAAATAAAAAAAGAAAACAATGAATCAGGCTGCTATGTAGCTTTCGGATTAAGATTCTCCGGATCGGACTATGCTGTCTCGGATATTTCTGTAAGTAAAAAGTTTGTATCCGAGCTGTGCAGACGGTTTAACCGCTGCAAGCTTGATCCGGTGCATCTGCTCGATGTTATAGAGGACAGTATCTGAACTACATATCTTCGTACACGCCCTGCCATACGGCAGGGCGTGTCTGTTTTTTTATTTGTTCCCTGAAATAGAAAAAGAAATAATTACTACTAATACTAATGCTAAAACAAAAACAAATGTAAATAAACTTAGACTTTTGTTATTATTTTGAGGATTTTCCGAAGTGTTTAATTCTTCTGTGTCTTTTTCTTGATTATGAGGTTCGTGTTCTTTTTCTTCGTTTTCCGATATTGTTAATTTTATCTTGTCTTTTTGCTCTTCTTTTATTTGAAGTGATATATCGAATTGTTTGTTTTCATTATTAATTACTTTTGCCTTAGATTGCTCTTGTTTTTCTTTTTTTCTTTTTAATATTCTTCTTATACCTGAAGTAAGAATTATTGCACCGATAATTCCCGGAGTTAACATTCCTAAAAGTACACCGAATCCGAAAGAACCGGATGTAATTGAATTTGAACCGGATGAGCCAAGAAAAGCCATAAATTCAAAGAGTAAAAGTATTGATCCGATTATAATTTGAAAAATTGCGTAAACCATATTGGTTGTCCTTTACCTTTCACTTAAAATGTTATTTTTATGTACGGGCGATTTTACGCCCGGATTGATTTTATATATTCGCTAAAACTGTCATAGACCGCTCTTTCGAGAGGGTTTGTCAGGAATTTATTTCGGTCGTAAAGTACAGACATACGTTCTGACCGAATCTTAGCTGCGGCAAGCGAAATACCGCACACAGCCGAAATTTCCTCCGGCGTATGGAGATTTAATCCCCATAATACACATGCCGGTGCAAGAAGGCGCGCAGCAAACGAGTCCGCTTCGCGTTCTACCGGAGGACGTCTTGTATCAAAAGTTCGCGCGTGATATCCTCTTTTCAATTTATGACCGAGGAAAATATGACCGAGTTCGTGAGCAATAGTGAATCGAGATCTTGCCGGTAAATTTTCATCGTCATATATAATATACCATTTACCGTTGATATATAAACTAATTCCGCTTTCGTTGGGAGACAACTCTCCGACTGTACTATTCTTTAAAATCCTTATATCGGCGGTACGAGCGATAGAATTAAGATTAACCGGCAATCTATCTACTTTATAGTCAACAAGACACCGCCACGATGCATCACGTATATTTTTATAAACACCGTAAACATTCATTTTTATCACCCGCTGGGTAGTTTTTACCCAACGGGTGGTTTTTATGTGTTTTATAATTTTTCGTCAGTTTCCGGAGCGTTTATAATTCTCTGAACTCGTTCCTCTGACATATATGTCATTTCATCTTCATGATCGTCAGAGCTACGCGCTGCACGGTATACAGGAATTTTTTTGTCTGCACTATTAACATTCTTTATTCCCAAAAGTGTGTTGACGGCGTTTTGCATATCCGGACGCGCACGATATGCGAGAATTAAATTTTTTTCCGGTTCAGAAACAAAAAAGTTATTAGTAGAATCTGAAAAAGCTTGAAGATCATTTTGATCTGTCTTTCCGAGAAGATAATCAACTGTAGTATCTAATGCGTTAGCTATGTCAGGTAAGTGACGCATGTATGATTTCGTTTTACCTTTTTTCCAATCTGTAACAGCTGACTTGTTAATATGAGCTTTACTACAGAGTTCCGCATCGCTTATTTTCTTTTCCCACATTAAATCTAATATTTTATGCAATGTATCCAATATAGTAAACCCCTTTTTGTAAGAATAGACAAATTCGGAATATTTTGAATTTATCTATTGACATTCAGAACATTCTGAATTATAATGTAAATAACAAGTTACACAACACATAAAAAACAATATCGTGTATAGGTAAATTAATTGATTCTCGCAAAATCATTATACCGCTTGTCGTGCAACTTGTCAAGAAATAAATTGAAAGGAAT